>JANMES010000134.1:0-60882 GCA_031377185.1 Phycisphaerae bacterium | reverse complement strand
GAAAGATCATCGTGGCTTTCCCCGGAACCCGGGACCCGGAACCCGGAACCCGAGTCTTCCTTCCATTCATGATGATCCGTCACGATCAAATCCACGCCCGCGTTCGCCGCCACTTCCGCCGGCGCGATCGCGGTCACGCCGCAGTCGACGGTGATGATCAGCTGCGCGCCGTCTTTGCAGATTTGTGCGATCGCCTCGCTGTTCAGGCCGTACCCTTCGTCGATGCGGTGGGGGATGTAGTAGTTCACATCGCCGCCGAGGAGTTTGATCGCGTGCCACAGGATCGTGACAGCCGTAATGCCGTCCACGTCGTAATCGCCGAAGACCACGATCTTCTCGCGGTCGCGGATCGCCTTGGCGATTCGGTCGGCGGCCTTGGGCAGACCGGCCAGCAGCGAGGGGTCGTGCAGTTCTTTCAGCGTGGGCTTAAGAAAGCGATGGCAGTCGTCGGGCTCGCTGATGCCTCGGTTTAGGAGAATCTGAGCCACCAGCGGCGAGACTTTCAGCCTGGCCGCCAGATCCGCTGCGGCTTCGTGAGTTGGGGCGAGGTTCCAGCGTTTGGTGGGGTGCATCCGTGCTCGGGATTTTGGAGTTTATCGGGCCTTGGTCGGCTCCACAATCGAGCGATCTCAATAGTTCCGAGGTGAATGGGGGTTCTGCCATTTGAAAATCTGGTGGGTCGATCAATGCAAAAGCCCGACCCTGCCCTCTCGGGCTCGACGCATTTCGCCAAAAACCCAACGAGGGGGCGAAGGAGCGCAGAAATGGCATTAAACTGCGGTCCTGGCGCGCAAGGCCTGCACAGATTTCAATTGCCCGATCCGATCGGTTAGGTTTTCCGCGGGGAATTCATTGGATCGAGACTTTTTATGGAGCTACGAATGAGGATGAGGTTTAGGTTACAGTGCGCCGTCCTGGCGGCGATGGGAATTGTCACTACAGCAGGGATCGCCCGGGCGGAAGAATCAACCAACGAGTTTACTGAGCCGTTGACGCTCATGCAGATCGCCAATCCTGCCAACGCATCCCGGTCGGGCCAAGACGAACCGACCACCAAGACCTCCTCCTTTACGCTGGCGCCACAGACGCCACGGGTACGCTCGTACGATGCTCCGCCGGTAGTGGTGGCGGGTGAGAATCCGTCGGGTCTCGTCGCCGAGGACCGCATCGGCACATACAACCAGCCGCGCTGGACGGCCACTCGTCGGTTCCCCAATACCCGAGTCTACGTTGTGCCTGAAGGCAAGGTTGAAGTCGAATACTGGGTCCGCCCGACGTTCAAGAAAGACGGCACGACCGAAACCCGCACCCTGTACGAACTGGAGATCGGTTTGCCGTACCGCTTCCAGCTCGATCTGTATCTCCGCAGCGATCAGGAAGGCGATACTGGCTCTTTCGAGTGGGGCCACCAGTTTGAAGTCCGCTGGGCGCTGGCCGACTGGGGTGTCATCCCCGGCAACCCGACGCTGTACTTTGAGTACATCAACCTCGAAGACCAGCCTGACAAGATCGAACCCAAGCTGCTGCTCGGCGGAGAACTGGCGCCGCGATGGCATTGGGGCGTTAATCTGGTGGCTGAACTGCAACTTGGCGACGAGCGCGAGTACGAGTACGAAATCACCGGTGGCTTGAGCTACCTGGTGATCGACCCGAAATTCTCCATTGGCATGGAAGGCAAAGCCACCTTTGCTGATGTGAAGGGCAATCGCGGGACGTACAGCGAGTCGTACCTGATTGGCCCGGACTTCCAGTTCAAACCACTCCCGCCGGTAACGATTAACTTCGTGGCGCTGGTCGGAATCGGGCCTGATTCCCCCGATGCGCAGTTGACGTTGAACATCGGCTATGAGTTCTAGCCAGGAAGAACTTCTGGAACACGCTGAATCCGAGGCACCGAATGCCGCGGATTCAGAGGGCGACGCACACGTTGGCGACGACGTGTGCGTCGCCGTCGTCTCGGCTGCGCGCTCGGGTCGGCGGCGGTGGTGGGACGCGAGCTGGGTGACTGCGATCTCGGTTTCTCTGCTCTGCCACCTGTCCCTGGCGGCGGTTTGGTGGGAATGGCATGTGCAGTACGAACTGCCCGATTTTGCCATCCGCTCCGGTGTGGGTGGTACGGTCGGGACCGGTTCGACCAACGACGCGTCGGCCGCTCCCCCGGCGATGACGCAATTGCCGGCCGGGCCGGTGAACGATCCGCTGCCGATGTCGAACACCGAACCCTCGCCGATTGACGACGAGCCGCTTTCCCCGGCACTGGCCGGCGGTGGGACGCATTCATCGCTGGTCGAGGCGATGCACAAGCCCAACGACCTGATCGCCATGAGGAGCAGCGGATGGTCGCCGGACGTGGTGCCTTCACGCGGATCAGCACGGGGAACCGCCACACAGCAGGACGCACCGATCGGAGACGCCACACGCATTGCCCCGCTGGATTCCGGCTCCGGCGGCGGGGGAGATGGGCTGGCGATCGTCGGCCTCTCGCAACGCGCCGCCAATGACCCGCCGATCTATCCCGAAATGGCCCGTCGGCAAAGGCAGCAGGGAACAGTGTGGCTTAAACTTCTCGTCGGTGCTGATGGCCGTGTCCGCGAGGTAACGATCCAGCAATCCAGCGGGTTTCCGCTGCTGGACGAGGAAGCGGTTCGTAAGTTCAGCAGTTATGTCGTCTCTCCCTACCACGAAAACGGCGTGGCGATGGACCTGCACCTGACCGACGTTCCCGTGGTGTTCCGGTTGAAGTAGTAAGTTCGTCGTTGAGTCAAATCACATTATTAGCCGCCGCACTTGAGCGGCGGGCACCCCCGAAAGCGGGGCGGCTTACGATTGTTGCGCTCGAACTGTTTTCACCTCGGCGAAGTATTTCGCGGACGATCAAGATCCCGAAAGCCGACGGTAGTTTTGAAACCAGTCCGAACGACGCGCCGCCGACGGCGCACGCGTTATGCGAAATGTTTCGAGCCCTGTCGCAATTCCCGTCCGCAGTGCGAGTTTTTCAATCGCGTGGTGCGCCGGCGCGACGCGGGGCGCGCAACAGCGCCCGGTAATACGGATGTTGCCTGCCACCACAACTCGTTTGAATTGTGAATCGCGTCTACCAGCCCACTCGATCTGCGATTCGCATATTCGGCTCCCTGAGATCCCCGTTTTCCACCGTTGGCGTACCCTTGCGTACCTTTGCGTACCTTTTTTTATGCGTCGGATTGGGTGTAACAATATTTTCTACAGAGGGTTATGCGTTTTACCGACGGTTCTTACGCGATTTTTTTCCGCGAGCCACTCACGCTATAACTATCGATCCATGACCAACACCCGAGAAACCTACAACGCCCAGCGCCGCGATCATTGGGACGCCGTCGCTCGCGCGACCGATTCCTGGAAGGGATTGGGCGGTTATTACCATCAGCGGCTGGCGCAGGTGCATCAGCACCTGGTTCCGCCGGGCATGCGGGTGTTGGAGATCGGTTGCGGGCAAGGCGATCTGCTGGCGAAGGTCAAACCGTCGTACGGCGTGGGGATCGACTTCTCGGTCGAGATGATCACGCGGGCCAAGACGCGACACCCGGAACTCAAGTTCATCCAGGCCGACGCGCACGAGATCGATCTTGGGGAAACCTTTGATGTGATCATTCTGTCCGATCTGGTCAACGACATCTGGGACGTGCAGCAGGTGCTGATGGCCGTCCGCAAGCACTGCGATCCATCGACGCGGGTGATCATGTCGTTCTTCAGCCAGTTGTATCAATGGCCGTTACGCGCGGCCAGGCGGTTCAAGTTGGCGCGACCGAACCTGCAGCAGAATTGGCTCGCTCCCGAGGACGTGTCTCACCTGCTCACGCTGGCGGGGCTGGAGCAGATTCGCAAGCAGCAGGAGTTGGTGTGGCTGCTTCGCACGCCGGGCGTGGATGCATTTTTCAACCGTTTTCTGGTGAAGATCGCGCCGTGGCGATGGCTGGCGATGTGCAACGTGCTGGTGGCGCGTCCCGTCACGGCAGCAGAGCTGCCGGCTAAACCGCCGATCGTGTCGGTCATCGTGCCGGCGCGGAACGAGTCGGGCAACATCGCCGCGATTTTCGATCGCACGCCGGAGATGGGTGGCGGCACGGAGCTGGTGTTCGTCGAAGGCAACAGCACCGATGACACGTACGACAAAATCCAGCAGGAACTCGCCAAGCGGCCGGGACGTCGTGCGATGCTGCTTAAGCAGCCCGGCAAAGGCAAGGGCGACGCGGTTCGAGTCGGTTACGCTGCCGCGACGGGTGAAGTGTTGATGATCCTCGACGCCGACCTCACTGTTCCGCCGGAGGATTTGCCGCGGTTTTACGAAGCGCTGGTCACCAACCGCGGCGAGTTCATCAACGGCGTGCGGCTGGTCTATCCGATGGAAAAGCAGGCGATGCGGTTCCTCAATATGCTGGGCAACAAGTTCTTCGGCCTGGCGTTCAGTTGGCTGCTCGGGCAGCCCGTGCGCGACACGCTGTGCGGCACGAAGGTGCTGTACAAGCGCGACTACCTACGTATCGCCGCCAACCGCGCGTACTTCGGCGACTTTGATCCGTTCGGCGATTTCGACCTGATCTTCGGCGCTGCCAAGCTGAACCTGAAGATGATCGACCTGCCCATCCGCTACCGCGAGCGCACGTATGGTGAGACCAACATTCAGCGATGGAAGCACGGCTGGATGCTGTTGCGGATGGTGTGGTTCGCGGCGTGGCGGATCAAGTTTGTGTGAGGGCGGGTTGCTCCGCGCGCCACACAGGCACAACCGCGTCATCCTGAGCGAGGCAAAGGACCTACTCTGAACCCTCGAACTGTGCGACTGTGAAAATACTTCGCCGGCGCTACAAATTGGAACAGTCGATGTCTTTTTCCCATTTGTCGTCGCGAGGGTCTCAGCGAGGTTCTTCGCTCCGCTCAGAATGACGTGGCAGTGGCGAAGCGGTCAATACCCGACCGAAGTGAAGTACGCGCCCTTGGGCTTTTGATAGTCGCCCATCGACATCAGCGTCATCGGTTTGAGGACTCGAAACCCTTCTCCCAGGCACCAGCGGAAAAGATCGGATTGCCGGGTGGGCAGCAGAAACGACAGCGGCGCTTCAGTGCAAGCCGACGCGCCTAACATGAGGTCGTGCAGGTCCTGCTCGGTTTCAGCGACCGCGTGATTGAGAAACCACAACGGCGGGGCGGCCATGTAGGCGACGATCCGCGATCCGCGGATCAGCACCTGCGAGGGGAACATCTTGCTGGTGTCGCGGAGTTCGCCGGTGCGATCGAATCCGTGAATCTTATGGCAGAGCGCGGCGCATTCGGGGATGTCGCTCTCTTGCAGTTGCCGTACCTCGACATCCGCCGGCAGCACGCTGCTGGGCTTGCCGGACATGACTGCCAGCGGCTCTTTGACATCAAAACCCAGCGACGTGTAAAGCGACATCGACCGGGTGTTGAACGCATCCTGCACGAGCCGGATTCCCGGAGCTCGCTTTCCGCGCTCGATGACCGCCTGCATCAGCAGCCGGCCGACGCCTTTGCCCTGGAAGCCCGGATCAACCGTGATCGGCCCGACGGCGGGGATGAGGTTGCGCTCGTCGAGAAAGTTCGAGCCGACGAGTTTTCCGCCGCTCTCCACCGCGATGCCGAAAATGTTCGGGTGGGCGCAAAAGCTTTGGGCGAAACCCAATGCCATCTCCGGCGACGGGAAATCGAGCGGAAAGTTGTGCGCGTTCGCAATGCCGTCGAATGCTTCCTTGATGATTCGAGCACAATGAGGAGCGTCATCCGACGTGACGCGGCGGACAGTCAGCGACATGGAATCTCCGGGTTAACGCCGGTTCGATTCTGCTGATGCGGACGCTAAAACGCAAGAAGATCAAATACCGACTGCTCGGAAGCAGGAGATTTGCGGTAGAGATGGATCGCCCCGTTAGCCGCCGCACTTGTGCGGCGGGCACGCCCCACAAGCGGGGCGGCTGAACTAGCCTTCAACCGGAATTGCCATTGCTTCAAATGTCCTTGAGCTTCCCGGTGATCGGACGCGCCGAAAACGCGGCGCAGCCGACGTAACCGGCGGCGTCGTGGAACATGCCCAGATGCTCTTCCGGGCTGATCGGCTTGCAGGAAGCCCCGGCGTAATGCAACTGCACCGCCCGGCGACGATTGGCCGACCGATTCGGCGGTGTGCCGTGGTGGATCAAACCGCTGAAGAACAATACTCCGCCCGGTGACAGCGGCACGACGACGTCGTCGTTCACGGCGACGTCTTCGTCACTTAGTTGGCAATCGCGGTCGTGATAATGAGGTTTCGGACCGGCCAGGTGCGATCGAGGAATCATGTGCATGCACCCGTTTTCCACGGTAGCCGGGTCGAGCGCGGTCCACGTCCCGATCACCTTTTCCGGCGGGCTGTACTTAAAGTACGCCATGTCCTGATGCCACGGCTTTTCCCGCCCGATGTGCGGCGGCTTGAGCAACGCCATGTCCTGAACCAGGCTGGCCGGCTCACCGAGCAGGCGGGTGATTACAGAATTCAGCACCGGATGCAGGCTCATCGCCATCAGACGCGGCTCGTGGTTTACAAACTGCCAGCACTTGCGGACATAACCTTCCCGCTGCTCGGGCGTAAGTTGCTTGCCGACGGCTTCTTTCTCGAAGGATACGATTTTGGGATTGCCTTCGGCGATCAGGTCGCTGATCGCGCGCTGGTAAGTGGCCACTTCATCCGGCGAGAAGACGTTCTCGATCGCGACGAATCCTTGTTCGTGATACTGCTTCACGTGCGCGTCGGTCAACTCCGCCGGACTGGCCAGCGGGCGATGGACGTTGTCGTAACGATAAAGAGAGGCGGCAATGTGATCCGGGCCGAGGGCGGTGAGGCTCATGAGTTTGGTTCCTTTCGAGAATGGCATGATGTTCAAGTTCCATCCGGTTGGCCATAGCGAGTTGCTGGCCGGATTTGTGTTTTTCTGATAAAATGGTTCCGATGCTCTGGGCTGAATTGGATGTTCGAATCAACCTTTGTGGCAACGTTCGCTGCGAGAGAGACTGGGCTTGGGATTCTATGCCCTTGCCGGATTATGACTTATGGTATGTCTGGGCCGGTCGTGGGACGCTGGCGAGCGGCGATCAAACCTGGCCGGCCGGGGCGGGAGCGTGCTTTTGTCTCAAACCGGGCGAAGTGTATCAGGGACGACACGATCCTGCCCAGCGGCTGGGCGTGACGTACATTCACTTCGACTTCATCGACCCGCGCGGCCAGGTGGTTCATCTCCCTGCCGCGGATCATCCCCCGTTCCGAACGATGATCGCCGAGGTCGGCTGGATGGAGCAGTTGCTCAAGCGGGTGGTGGCTCTCCAAGAGTCCGGGGCCGCTGGTGCCCGACTGGAGGCCCGCTGGTTGTTTCGGTCGGCGTTGCTGCACGCATCGCGCTGCGCCGCGAGTCCTCCGCGGAATCCGCGCCGCCGCGAGCACGAAGACGCCATCTGGACCGTCGCGCGGTTCGTCCGCGAGAATCCGGGCGAGATCTACTCGGTGGAGTCGCTGGCCGACCGGGCGGGGTTCTCCGCCGACCATTTCACCCGCCTGTTCGCCCGGATCGTCGGCCAAACCCCCAAGGAATTCTGCATCCGCGTGCGACTACAACGGGCCCAATCGCTGTTGGCCGAGAGCAACATGAGTATCGAGCAGATCGCCACCACCCTCGGCTACGCCGACGTGTTCTTCTTCTCCCGCCAGTTCAAACACCACCTCGGCCAGCCTCCCACCGCATGGCGACGGACGCACTGACCGGGAAGCAGGCACGCAGGATTGGCACAACGCGCTCTGATCGGCTAAATTGCTGCCCCTGCGCCCAAGAGCGCAGTTCCAGGAGAGGTGGCCGAGCGGCTGAAGGCGCAGCACTGGAAATGCTGTTGACGGCTTAAACCGTCACCAGGGTTCGAATCCCTGCCTCTCCGTTGAAAATCTGTTTCGTCGCATAAAGGCTTGGTGGATCAGAAGATCCGCCAAGCCTTATTTATCTGCTCGAGCTTCTGTCCTAAAACTGTCCTAAATGGTGGTTTGGTCGCGGACGGCGTAAGGGTTTTAGAGCCCGCGCGTTTTGCGAAGTTGCCGGAATGCTTCTTCTGGGTCTATTCCGCAGTTCAGGCACCAGTCCATGAACTCGGCTACGTCCACTCGACGGTCGCCCACTTCGCTCTTATGGATAAAAACGTGGGTCACGCCCAGTTTCTTGGCCAAATCGCGTTGGGTCAGGCCGGCCGATTCCCGAAGTTGCCTCAGAAAAGCAGGCAAACGGCGGTAGCGGTGGGCGTGTTGCGACTTGGCCATGATGGCCAACACTGTCCCGCCAGATACAGCTTGTTATCTCTTCGCTAACAAGTTAGAATTGGTTCCGTTTGGCTAACGAGACTTACGCCGCGCCAGTCTGCTGAAGCAGCCCCCTGCGAAAGCAGATTCTGCTCGCTTGGTGTCTAGGGAGGGGTGCACCGGGGCGAGATTCTTGGACCCGGACTGACTTGGAAATCCTCTCAGACATTGAGGTTCGTCTAGTGGCCGTTGGTACCTGTCGCCATTGAAGGCACGGATAGTTTCCCATGTCCATCACCGTCACATGTCCCGAATGCAAAACTACGATAGAGGTGCCCGATAAGACAGCAGGCTGCAAAGGCAAATGCCGCAGTTGCGGCAGCGTTGTACATGTGCCAGGCCAAAAGCGAAAACAGTGTTCGGTCTGTGCAGCGGATATCACTTCCGCGAAACGGATGAAGGATCCTGACGGTAAATATTACTGCCAGCCATGTTCGAAGCGTTGGATTGAAGCTGCCCGGCGGAACGAAACAAATGCAGTCGTAGTCAACACCTATAGTTGTTCGGTTTGTCGGCAGTCATTTGTTGCTGAGGATGTTTGGGATCAGGGCGGCGCATATATATGCAAGAATTGCTACTCAGTTGGCGCATCCTCCTATGGCGACTTTAGTTTCCAAGATCTCGCGGCAATTGAAGCGAGCGGTTCAGTCATCCAAAATGAGCTCGCGACTTGCTCCTTGTGCAGGACCGAAGTGCCTTACGATGAGTTATCCAACCACGACGGCAAGCCAGTCTGTGCTGATTGCATCTGGAAAATCGTTCCAAACACTCCTGCCACATCCGCTTTCGACGTTGCTGACGTGAAGGTGACTAAAAGCTGTCCATTCTGCGGGGAGAAAATCCAGGCGAGTGCGAAGAAATGTAAGCATTGCGGCGAATGGCTAAAGAAAGCTGCGCCAGCTGCACCCATGGGTTATGCGAGCAGGGGTCGTCGACAGCAATCGACTTCGTCAGTCCGGAGCTATTTGAATGCAGCAATTCTGACGCTTATCCTTTATGTCATCGGGTTCGGAATCACTGGGCTAGTTGCTAATCTCGCTTACCTTTCGTCAGCCAAACGCGTGGAGAATGAAACAGGAGAGCGACCTGAAGGCAAAGGCTGCCTGATCGCCCTGTTATGGTGTTTTTTCTGGATTCCGTTGATTGCTGCAGTGATCATGTTGGCAGTGCTAGCGGCCGGTACGCATTGAGTTGAATTCTCAATCTAGGCAGTCATTGGCTATAAACCGCGTTTTCACAGGATGGCTTCAGACCGTTCAAGGGAATCCCCTCCCAGATCGACAAACTGACGCAATCACATCTGCGGATGAGTTACCAATTACCCATTCCCCGAAACCTGCTGTCAAGAAGATGTTTAGAATATAGCGCGTATTTATCGACGTCTGCGAGCGCGCGCAACTACCTGTCGATACACGAATAGAACAACGCGCGAATTAATTCGACCGGCAAGGGTGCTTGCCGTTAACGGAATTTCCCGCGGCAACGGGGTTTCGAAAAACCACCCTTATAACTGTGTCACGATACGCGAGGCTGCAGGTATCAGCTTGCCCTGAGCGCGTTGAGTTTGTTTACAGGAATTCAGATGCCGCGCTTAGCAAATGATATTGGGAATCGCACGAAGGGCCAGTCGTATCAGTCCTATCCTGCGCCCATGTCTCTTGAGGTCCATATCGACTCACCCCCCGCTCGACCGGCCGGCCAGCACCGTACCGGCATTCGTCTGACGGATGCCGAAGTCCGCCGGGCGTGTGACTCGTTGCCGCCGATCCTGTCGCTCGACGAGGCGGCGAGGATTTCGCACTACCGCCGTTCCACCCTGAAACGCTTGCTTTCGGAGGGCAGGTTCAAAGCAAGCGTGAAGCGTAAAAAGCCGGTCCTGTTCTGGCGCGACCGGTTTATCCAGGAACTTATGCAGGGTTAGGCGCAGCATGAAGTTCAAAGATCGACAATATGTCGAGGGAACTGAGCCGGCGGTTTACATTGGCCACCGGGTTTACCGTGATTCTACAGGCATCGAAAAGACCAGTGGGCCCTGGTATGCCGAATACTGCGTCGACAGCAAACAGCGGTTTGAGGCATTGGGCACGCCCAACAAAACAGTGGCCATTCGCAAGGCCCATGAAATCTGTGCCCGTATTCGATCCGGACAGGTCGAACAGCCCCGCCAACGCACCACGATCAAGGAAGTTGTTGACGGGTACATGGAGTTATTGCGATCGCAGGGTCGCGCACCTACCACGCTCACCAAGTACGACCTGGTTTCCCGGAATCTTCTCGCCTGGTGCGGCGACGACGGTAGGCGACGGGTTTCGTCTCTCACCGAGGCGGATTTCTGGTCGTTACGGAAACATCTCATGGAAGAGGTCAAAGTTTGCGAGAAGACCGCGTACGATCGCCTCGTCGTCGTGAAACAGATGTTGAAGTACGCGGTCAAAATGAAACTTAACGGCATCAATCCATTTTCTGGGATTGCCATTAGCAAGCCAGATTCTGCACAGCAGCCCTGCTTTACACCCGAGCAAGTTACCTCACTGCTGGAGCATGCCGACGCCAAGTTCAAGCCGTTCATTGCGATGCTGGCCTATGCCGGATTGCGATTTGGGGAAGCCCGCGAGTTACTCTGGTCCGACCTCAAAATGGATACCAGTGGGCCAGGATTTATCGTCGTTCGCCGAGGCGGCTCGTCTGGCAAGACGAAAAGCAAGCGCCTGCGCCGATTGCCCGTCCATCCGGAATTGCGAAAAATACTGGACGGCATGCCCCGCGACTTCGATCGCGTATTCACCTCTCGTCCCAGTGGGAAGTTCCCCAACGGTGGCGCACCAGTCAACGAACGGCGCGCGCTGTTTACACTGAAGGGCCTCTGTAAGCGGTGTAACTTCGCCAATCCGAAGCAGTACAAGTTGCACTCGCTGCGCCACACTTTTGCCAGCATGTGCGCCCGGAAGAATATTTCCTACAAGTACGCCTTGGAATGGATGGGCCATCGTTCAAGCGACATTTTGGACCTCTACTACTCGATGTTCGATGCCGACGCCCACCAAGCCATGCAAACATTGGTTTATCCACCCCAAAAAGTGAATACATCCAATTGAGTTTCCACGCCGCGATGCTCAGCGCCTGACACCCAATTGACCTTTCACCTCGCCGTTTTCAGGCCGTCACGGCCGATCCCGACAACCTCCTGCGCAATTTGTGCCTCGCGTATTTCTTGCTACCAGCCGTTGTGGTTGACCGTCAAAGGCGAACGTACGTCCTTGCGGCGGCTGGAGATACGGCCAGACCGCGATTGGCCGAGTCATGGAACTCGGCCGAACGTGGTCCCAACGAGGCTTCCCAAGATGAATCCGACGAGAATCCGAATCACGCCGCGCCAACTGGTTCACCGCCATATTGGGGCAGTACGTCTTTCGCCCATAAGCGTTGCCACCGCATTGTTGCTAGCAAGCCGAAAGGGATATGTCGCCAACTATATCCCGCCGCCCAGCGCGTTCGACCAGCACTTGGTGCTGTTGCCGGTGAACAGTCCCTTCGCTGCCCTGTATCGAACCCTGACCGACGATGGTGCTGCCACGCCGCTGCCGCGCGGACTGATCGAAAGCCGAATCCAGATTCCGCTCGAAAATATTTTCGCCGGCATGATGTTGGCGAGACTGGGCTTAGCCATAGTCGGGCTGGAGGAACGGTGCGTTCTTCTGCGCGGGACAACAACTGACCTGGCGTACCAGGTAAATTTCTGCCGGTACTCCGGCGATCGGCCGCCGGTCCCCAGTTGGATGATGGTCGTCTACGCCACTGGCATGATTATTCCGCCGGCGCGGATCACGAGCGATATCCGTGAACGGGCCGCTGCCATCTATACGGAATTCAGAGTAACGGTAGACGGTCTGCTCGCCGGGGAGGCCAAGTGCAAGCTCGTATCGCACTGGCAATTTATGCCGCCGATGCCGCGCAGGGCCGCGCCGGATGACATGCTTCCGCCGTTCTGAATTGCGCTTCACTCTTGCTGGGAATAATCATGTATCCGAACTGGGTGATCGAAATATTCGCCGACAATAGATGCATTCAATGCCAAAGCCTCATCGGCATCGATGCGATCGAAGTCATCGGCCTCCAAAGCCCAACGGTGGCAGAACTATATTCTCCGATGCCATTGGGACTTGTCGTCGCGAAATGCCCCCACTGCCACGAATACATTCACTTCACCATGCGAATGGACAGGCAGAGCATACAGGAGGCGATCGACGAGCTGGCGCGCGTAATCGCTATCAAGTCCGAAGAGTCAACTGGAACGCTGTTCGCATTGCCGAAGAAATCGACCAAGAAGCCAAATCGAGCGCCAGCACCGAAACAGGTTCGGCCAAGCCGCCGTCAGGATCATCCTTTGGATCAACCCACTGACGAGGAACGAAGGGCCTTCATTTACGTCTTACGCTTAACTTCGTTTCGCAGGGCCTCGAAAAGTTTCTACGACTGGATGAGACGGTTGGGGATCGACATTGCTGGCCCTCCAACCGAAGGCAACGATCAAGGCTGATTCGGTCAAATGGGAAGTAAAAAACTGTAAAGGATCGTTTCGAGTTCAATCCGCGAGCGAGCAAAAATGGCGAAATGGTGCAGAAAAACAGGGAAATTAAATGAAAAACAAAAAATCTTTACGTCAGGAAGGAATCGCCATGATTGCGTTGGTAAGTAACTGTCATGACCGCGATTCAAAGTCAAAGACGGAGAAAAAAGTCATCGTTCGCTGCCATGCGGCGACGGCAGAACAAGCGCATCGACTTTCCACGGCAGTCGATGCCTTCTTGGCGGAATTGGTCCGTCAGGAGTTGAGCCGCGAAAGGCAATTATGAGCGAAGGATACAACTATACGGGTAAGCGATACATCGCCTCGGTTCGCGTCAGCAATGATACCGACGGCACCACCTCGACGCAGGCGCAGTTGGCAATGCTCCATGAAAAGGCAGCGGAGCTGAAAATGGTTTGCGTCGGCGAGAACATTCTCAACGGCGTCACAGGATCCATGCCGGGTAGACGCGACGACATGGAACAACTCATCCGTCGCAAGAAAGAAAGTAATGATTTTGATGTACTGATTATCCAACGATTGGATCGACTGACGAGAAGCGGCCCCAATCATGGAAGCTGGTTTGAACATGAATGCGCTAGAGCGGGAATCCATTTATGGATTGTCGGCGACGATATTTGTCAGGGCCCATACGCGACGGTAATCAAGTCAATGAAATATCAGTCCGCTCAGGATCAGGCATTCAGTATCAGCCAACGCAGCACGCAGGGTTATCAACTAGCACTCGAAGAGGACCGAGTCAGTCCAAGCAGTCGAACGCCGTATGCATGCTGGCGGTTGTATCGCTCCAATGACAAACAACCCTTGCACATTATTCGTGACCTTAAGGATGGTCGGCAACAAAAGCTTCACCATCAATCCCATGAGTTGATTGAAACCTACGGTCAACTCGGCGGTGGGTCGATGGGCCACTATCGCAAACAGAAATATGAAAAACCTCTCATTATGCCAGGGGACGCCGCTGAAGTCGCCAACGTCCGTGAAATCTTCGAATTGCACTTCCGTCAAGGCTGGGGCGGTAAGCGGATCGCTGACAGATTAAATCGTAAGGGAGTCATGTCGTCTCACGGAAGAAACTGGAGTCAACATCAGGTCGAGGTCATCTACAACAACGAAGTCTATACAGGCATCAACGTCGCCAATCGCACGACTTCAGGCATTTATCATCAGCGGAACCATGCGGCCCCCATTCCGACCAATCTTGATCCTACGGTATTGGCGAACGCCAAAACCATTCCGATCACACTCCGTCCGCCAAGCGAATGGGTCATTAAGGAAGAGCCGCTCATGCGGGACTTCCTCGGCGACGAGCAGTTGCGCGAGTTGGCGACCGTTGGGCAGGATCGATATTGGAAGCACGTCGCCGATCCCAACAGGCCGAAGATGCCTAAGAACAAGCACAAGACGAGCGACTATCTGCTCAGCGGCATTCTTCACGCCAAGCAGGATGGGGGAACGCTTGTTGGGGTTCTCTGCGGGCGCGTCGGCAAGAAGACTCGCTACTACCGACACCGCCGAGGACGCACGGGTTACTTGAAGGGTTCAAGCTACAACAAACTTGTCCATGCTGACACGGTTGAGAGGACCGTCCTTGAAGTCGTAAAAGAGACGTTGCTCAATAGCGACGATCTGCGGCAGCAATTGCTGGCGCTCATTGACGCCGAATCAAAATCCTCCGCAACAGTCGATGTCGCCGATTTGCAGCGGCGGCGTACGGAAGCCGAGGAACGCAGACAAGCGTTGGAACGTCAGCGTCAGGAAGAGGAACGCCTTCGTCTTGAAGAACAACGGCTGCTCAAAAATCTGGAAGATGACGCGGCGTCTTGGCGGCGAGCAAACAATATTCGGCAATATGTAGATGTCGTTGAGCGGGCCGTCTTAACGCGGATGGAAAAGATCGCCAGCGAGAGCGAACTGGGACGATGGATCGAGTGGTCACGTCGTCAAGCTGATCAAATTGATCCTATTCGGGCCATCTTAGTTGGCCCATTCCAGAAGTAGTCCATCTCTTTGATTGTCTTCGTCAGGCACGGATAGGTTTAGAGAGAACGAAAGGACAGACCGTATGTATTTTGAGCGCCCGAAAACCGATGGGGGTTCACTTTAGCCCGCCGCCCTGAAAGTTGCCCTGAATACCGAGGGCACAGACGGGTTAAACCGAGGAGTTCCGGGTAGAATCGGGAAAGCCATTTGTGTTATAAGTCCTGCACGGGTCGGAAAAAGCTGTAAATCAGTGAAATTGAGGAGATTTGCCAGTAAAATCCCTGCCTCTCCGTTTAGACAGTTGATGCTCGAAAATCTTACGGCGACATTGGCCGCGGGAGGCTGGATTTCTGGCTGAAGGCGGCGGGGGTCGCATCGGGGTTTATCCGCGGCTGGTCGAATCCCGGTGTTGCTCTCGAAGTCTCGCCTTTATCGATCCTTCCACGCCGTCGATGCCTTTGTAGACCCGCTGCTCGGGTGACATCGAATCAATGCATGATATCAAAGCCAAACACTGCTCGCCGTTCAAATGATGCACGGGCGTGAGCAGGGTTCGGATGACGAAGAGAGATGCCTCCGCTTTGGGCATTCCTACGATGGTTTGACGTTCGACGCGGATGTACAAGTGGTCCGCGTCACGCACGGGCGGGTTGCGGGCATCGTCTTCAGGGAGATGGTCCAGCCGATCATCGAAACGAAAACCCCACACGAACCGGACCAGCCCCGTGGCGGCGCTGACCATCATTTCCGAGTGCTGGCGGGCTTTTGCATTGATCTTGTCAATGGCGGGGATGGGGCGGTGGATCTCGTAAAAACTCCTGCCGATCTTGTCGGCCGGGCTCCAGCCGTTGGGCTGCATCAAATGGGCGGCGGCAAGCCAGTCTTGGCGCGGGTTGATGCGGATTACACACAGATCCTCACAAACATTCATCGCCAGTGCGTCCAGCGTATCGGTATACACCAGCGGCTGGCCGACCAATTCGAGGTTCGCATCTAGAGGCAGCACGTCGCCAGTGAGGTGGCAGACCAACGTCTCATCGCGCATCGAGAAGTATTCGGCGTGTTCGATGAGCAGGCGGTCGAGGATCAGCCGCGCAACGGCCGACCGGGTCGCCGAATCGAAGTCGCGGGTTTGGTAGAACATCGCCAGCCCTCTTTGGCGGCTCTGGCATTTGGCGAAGCGATGAACCGGAAACGCCGAATCGACCTGGAACAGGACCTCATCCGCCCGGCCGTTGCCAAAGTCGTGCCCCAGCCGGTGCAGGCCAGGCAGTACATGAAGCACGCCGCTCTGGTAGGGGATATAGGTTGGCGGAGGCGTTTGAATCACACCGCGAATCGTGCAAACCTGCCGGTGATTGTGCAAGAGCTCGCGATCTTGAAAGGAGAGGAAATTATTTAAATACGCTTATCAGCCAGGAAAAGTCAGCTTCTGCCAGTGCTTGCGATATCCGCTGGGCGACTGGTGAATCTGGGCGCGAAAACACCGGGAAAAGTACGCCACCTCGTCGTAGCCAACGCGGGCGGCGATTTGGCTGATGGATTCGTCGGTGTAGCGGAGCAGCCGGCAGGCTTCTTCGGCGCGCATGCGGTGCATGTAGTCGATCACGCCCACGCCCATCCGCCGGCTGAAACTGCGGGAAAGATGTCCCGGGCTTAAATGCACCTTGGCCGCCAATGTGGGGAGAAGGATCTGTTCGGTAAAATGCGTTTCGATGTAGCTGGACGCATCCAGCACGCCGCGTTCGGTCCGATCCGCCAGCGTGCGATGGGGGATGTCGCCGCTGGAGGCGGTAGCACGAATCCGCGCGACGATGATGAGCACCTCCAGAAGCAGCGCGGTCGTCGCATCCTGCCAGCCGTGCGAGCGCACACGCTGCTCGGTCATGATCATTTCCAGCCGTTCGACCAGCCAGGCCCGCTCGGTCTGGGGCGCATGAAGCACCACGGGCGAGGCGTGCTGCGGATCGGCGTATCGGCGATAGAGCAGATCAAACGCCCGGTCGATCCGCGAGACAAACGGCAGGAGCTTGAGGAGCTGCGCGTTGTCGATCAAGCAGTTGATCAGCTTGAGATTCGTCGTGTGGTCATAAGCGTGCCAGACCTGAGGCTTAATGATAATGATATCGCCCGGCCGTAAACGGCTGGTGCCGGTGGCGGTAATATGGTCGGCGGTGCCGGCCTCGATGTAGACCAGTTCGTGGAACAGGTGGTCGTGGGCTTTGATCGAGCCGTGCCAGGCGCGTCGCACAGTAAACCCCGCATCCCCGGGCTCCCGCAGCGGCCGGACGCTGAGCCGACTCGCCGGGCCCTCCGGCGATTGCTGCGCGGCCGGAGGTTTGATTTCCTGTGGTGGAGGGTTCGCCACGCGCAAAATCGTACAACAATCAGGCAGGCTAATGCTAGTGCAAATGCTGCGGGAATCGTGATAATCCAAGTCTGGAGTCCCACATGTCCTTGGAGGTCAAATGAGCGAGTCGGGTCAGAAGAAGTTACGCGTCGCGGTCGTTGGATTGGGCGGGATTGGAAACAACCACGCCAAGTGCTACCAGAAAAATCCCAACGTCGAGTTGGTCGGCGTCTGCGACATCCGGCAGGATCGCGCTGAAGCCGCCGCCAAGGCGTATTCGGTGCCTTCGTATCTCAGCGTGGCTGAGTTGCTCGAAAAGCAGCCCAAGCTGGACGGTGCGAGCGTCTGCTCCGCAGGAAAAGAAAACGGCGGCGATCACTATGAGCCGACCATGCAACTGCTCAAAGCCGGCGTGCCGGTGCTGGGCGAAAAGCCGATCTCCAACGAATTGGATAAAGCCAAAGAGATGGTCGCGTGCGCCAAACAGGGCAATGTTCGCTACGGCGTGAACCTGAATCACCGCTTCACGCCGGCCGCCAAGCGGGCGAAGGAATGGATCACGGCCGGGCGGTTGGGCGAGATGAACATCATCAATATGTTGATGTGGATCAACAATCCGAATGAAACCAGCCCACACTTCCATATGCGGGCGCTGCATCCGCATTCGTTTGACGTGATGCGCTACTTCGGTGGCGATGTGGAAGCGGTTCACGCGTTTTTCAAGCGCGGCCACGGTCGCCAAGGCTGGAGCAACGTGCAGGTCAACCTGCTGTTCAAGAACGGCGTGGTCGGTCACCTGACCGGCAGCTACGACGGCGGCGGGCCCGGGCATCCTTGGGGCCTTGAGCGCTGCGAAATCGTCGGTCACGATGCCCGCATCGTCATTGGCAATGCCTGCGAAACGCTGGAATTCCAGCCGCGTCGCACGATCGAGGCCGAGCGGTTTGACTACCTTGGAAACATGAAATCATTCGGTGAGACTTTCCAGAGCCGAATCGACGCTTGGGTGGATGACCTGGTCAAGCAAACGCCGCCCGATCAGGTTGACGCCAAGGGCGAAGATGCACTCAAGGCGCAGGCAATCATCGAGGCCGCGATTGAATCGTGGGAAAAGCGGTCGGTCGTTACGCTGTAGGGGTACAGATGCTTCGAGTTTGCGTCATCGGCATGGGCCCGATCGGCAACACGCACGCGGAGTTGTACAAAGCCTACGCTTTGTGCGAACTGGTGGGCGTCTGCGACATCCGCCGCGATCGGATGGAGGCGGCCGGCAAAAAGTTCGGCGTGCCGGCGTTTGCCGACGCGGCCGACATGCTCCGCCAGCTCAAGCCCGACGTCTGCAGCATCACCACCGGCGGGCAGGAGTACGGCAGCGATCACTTCGAGCCCACCATGATCGCGCTCGACGCCGGTTGCCACGTCCTGGGCGAAAAACCGATCAGCAACGAAATCGCCAAGGCCGAGCAAATGGTGGCCCGGGCCAAGGAATTGAAGCGGTGTTACGGCATTAACCTCAATCACCGATTCACGCCCGCGACGTATTTGGCGAAGAAGTGGGTCAGCGAGGGCAAGCTCGGGCATCTGCTGTTCATCAACATGAGCATGTGGATCATGAACCCGGCCGAGAGCTCGCCGTACTTCCACATCAAGGCGTTGCACCCGCACACGGTGGATATCATGCGGCACTTCTGCGGCGACATTGAAGCCGTGCAGTGTTTTGCCACCAAAGCGCCCGGACGAAATATCTGGAGTACGGCGCATTTCAGCTTTCGATTTAAAAACGGCGTCGTGGGAGGACTCACCGGCTCGTACGACATCCAGCGCGGCCATCCGATGGAACGCTGCGAAGTCGCCGGTACGGGCGGGCGGTTTGTGCTGGAAGACATGTGGCGAGAACTGACGCTCTACCCGGCTGGCAATCTGGAGAAAACCGTCTACACCAACCCGGTGTTCGGCGGGCATATCGGATTCCAGGACACGTTCCGCAACCGGATCCATAAGTTCGTTGAGCAAGTGGCCGGCGGGGCTTCGCCCGATGAGATCGACGGCTCGGGTGCCGACGGATTGGCGGCCCAGCGGGTGCTGCAGGCGGCGATTGACTCGCTAGAAAATCAAACGGTGGTGAGGATTTCGTGATACTCACAGTTCAAGACTCGTCACTCGTCATCCTGAGGTACTCCGAAGGATCTTGCCGGTTTGCAAAGGTGGATAGGTTCTTCGGAGTACCTCGGGACGACGAATCTTCGGTATCGGTAGTTATAGGAAAATAGTCATGAAACTCGGAATCAACAGCGTTCTATTCGGCGGCCATCCAATGGAGGAGGCGTTTAAGTACACCGCGATGTGCGGGTACGACGGCATTGAAATCTCCGCCATTGACGGGATGAGTCAGCACTTGGTCATCGACCAGTGGCGCGAGGTCGCTCCCAAGGTCAAAGAACTGAGCAAGCAGTACAACCTCCCCGTGCAGGCGATGGAATTCCCCCCGCAGGATCCGGCCCGCATGGAGCAGGCAATGCAGGCCGCGGTGGAAATCGGCATTCCGATCATCAACTGCGGACCGGGCGGGAAGTCGAACGATGAGAGCACGTTCCAGCCGATGGTCGATTCGATCGGCAAGCTGGTGAAGATGGCCGAGAAATACGGCGTCACGCTGTGCGTGAAGGCGCACGTCAATCAGTACGTCTATAACACGCCCAGTACGCTCAAGCTGCTGGGCGCGATTCAATCGCCGAATTTCGGGCTCGACATGGACCCAAGCCACATCTGGCGGGCGAATGAAAATCCGGTCGAGGCGATCGGCGCGGTGGTCAAGCGCATCCGCCACGTACACATTCGCGACTGCAAGGGCAGGCAATCCAACCCCGGCACGCCGGAGATGCAGGCCAACGGTCGCGGCGATATCGACTTGCTCGGCTATATCCGCGTGCTGCACGAGAACGGCTACACCGGGCCGGTCGATCTGGAAGTGATCGGCGCTAAAGCCTACGACATCCCTCGCTGCGTGGCGATCGCGGCCGAGGCCCGCGGGCACATGCAGGCGTGCCTGCAGGCGTGCAAGGCGCGATAAGCATGGCCACAAACATCGGCATCCTCGGATTTGCGCACGGCCACGTCAGCACCTACTGCGAACAGTGGCGGGCGATGTCGCGCGATCGCGTGAACGTGGTGTCAGGGTGGGACCACGATTCTAAACGCGGAACCAACGCGTGCGGCAAGTTCGCCGCTGCGTGCGAAACGTCGGCCGACGCGGTTGTGAGGCGCGATGACGTTTCTGCCGTCGTCATCGGTACGGAAACCTCACTCCACGCTGACATGGTCGAGCTGGCGGCGGCGGCGGGGAAGGCGATCGTGCTGCAGAAGCCGATGGCGCTCACGATCGCCGAGGCCGACCGCATCGTTACCGCCGTCGAGAAACACCGCGTGCCGTGTACGCTGGCTTGGCAGATGCGGGTTGATCCGCAGAACCTGCGGATGAAGCAGTTATTGTCCGAAGGCAAGCTGGGCAAGTTGCTGCACGTCCGCCGTCGACACGGATTGAGCACGCACGTCTGGGCGGGCTTTGAAAATTCATGGCACGCCAGTCGGTCGTACAACCGCGGCATGTGGGCCGATGACGCTTCGCACGCGATCGACTTTCTCCTGTGGCTGTGCGGCAAGCCCGCGACGGTGACGGCCGAGATCGAGACGCTGGTGAACCCCAACGTGCCCGATGACAACGGCGCTGCCATCTTCCGCTACGCCGACGGGACGATTGCCGAGATCTCGTGCTCGTTCACCGCGGTCGCGGGGGAGAACACGTGCGAACTGACCGGCGCCAAGGGCGTGGCGATTCAAAACTTCGGCGACGCGGTCAGTTGCAACCCGCCACGGGCTGCCGGCGCGGTGGGGCTCAAGTGGTACACCACCGACACGAATAACTGGACCGACAGCGGCATCGCGTCGCCGTCGAACCACTCCGAGCGGATCAAGGCGCTGGCCGGTCCGCTGCTGGAGTTTATGGAAGGCAAAAGGCCTTCAATCTGCTCCGCCGCCGAGGGACGTACCTCGCTGGCAATGACGCTGGCATGCTACGAGTCGGCCGAGACCGGCCGGCGAGTGACCATCAACGCTTAAGGAACCTTTATGGCCAAGAAATCTGCACCAAAGACCGAATCCAAGCCCAACATCCTGCTGGTGGCGATCGACTCGCTGCTGGCCGACCACATGAGCTGCTTCGGCTATTCGCGGCTGACCACGCCGCACATGGACAAGTTCGCACAGCAGGGCACGATCTGGGAAAACAACTACTCAGCCCATATCCCCACCACGCCGGCGTATTCGTCGATGCTTACCGGTCGCGATTGCTTCGGCACGACGGTTGTTGCGCTGCGTCATGAAGGCGGCCTGCCCAAAACGGTGAAGACGCTGCCCGAAATCCTGAAAGACGCCAACTACAACACCACGTGCGTCGGCTTTAAGTGGAATCCCGCCTCGCGCGGTTTTGATAACTACCTTGAGTTCTCTGGCTGGGGCAGTTGGGAAGCTGGCCGTGCGACCAAGGCGCAGAATCTGAACGACGTCACCCAACCCGAGATCGATCGCCTGACGGCCGAGACGAAAAAAACCAGCAAGCCGTGGTTCATGATGTTGCGTCACATGGACCCGCATTCGCCGTACCTGCCGCCGGTGCCGTTCGATCGGATGTTTTATCACGGCAACGAATGTGATCCGAAGAACAAGAGCCTCGACCCGGTGATGAACTTCAAGCCGTTCCGGGATTATTTCGCCACGTGGTTCCCGCCCGGCTGCACTGATAAGGACTACATCATCGCCCAGTACGACGGCGCGATCGCGTATATGGATTCGTGCATCGCGCGAATCTTCACGCAGTTGGAACAACTCGGCATCGCCGACAATACCATCGTCGTCATCAACGGCGACCATGGTGAAACCCTGTACGACCACCAATGCTGGTTCGATCACCACGGCCTGTACGACGTGACTCTGCACGTGCCGCTGATCATCCGCTATCCCAAAAAAGTGCCGGCCGGCAAGCGGATCAAAGGGTACGCGCAGCACAAAGACCTCGTGCCCACGCTGATGGAACTGGCCGAGATCAAAACCAAGACCAAGTTTGATGGCCAATCGGTCATGAAGATGGTCAGCGGCGAGGTGAAGAGTTTCGACAGCGGCTTCTACATCACCGAATGCACCTGGCAGCGCAAGCACGGCTGGCGCACGCCGGAGTGGAAACTGATCATCGCCCTCGAGCCTGATTTCCACTTCGCCCCGCCGGTGGAGTTGTACAACCTCATCAAAGACCCGCACGAAGACGTGAACCTTGCCGAGCAGCATCCGGAGATCGTGAAAGTGCTGAAGAAGCACATGGACGACTGGATCGCCAAGCGCGAGAAGGAAACCGGCATCACCAACCCGATCGTGAACCCCGGCAACTGGCACGGCCATAAGGAAGTGAAGAAGATCACATCGTCGCAACAGGCGTATGATCTGTTCCACATCGGCGACCCCAAGCAGGCCGCCAAACTACAGCAGAAGAACAAGTACGCCGCCCGTGGCGAGCATAAGCCGGGCGCGGAAACGATCGACGACTCCATGCTGATCACCGTCATCGGCCGAGGGCACGGCGGCACGCGGGCGATCAGCCATACGCTCAGCCAGAGCGGCGTTTACATGGGTAACACGCTCAACGGCAGCGGCGACTTGCTGCCTGCCCAGCCGATGTATGATGCGTGCAATATCATCTGCAAACACATCAAGTACAAAGGCAACAACGAGTGGGATTTCTCCAAGCTTGCCACCATGCCGATCGATCCGGAATTTGAAAAGCTCGCGAAGCAGTTTCTCACGTCGGTACTGCAGAGCCCGGCCGCCAAGAAGGGCTGGAAGCTGCCGGAGACGACGATCGCCTTCCCGTGGATCGTGCGGATGTTCCCCGACGCGTACTACATCAACTGGGTGCGCGATCCGCGTGATTCGATCCTGGCCGCGCATTTCACGGATGACATTTCGCGTTTCGGCATTCAGTACGAAAAAACCGACGACGAGCGCCGCCGTCGTGCGATCAGTTGGAAGTTCCAGGTTGATCTGATTCGAGCCACGCCCAAGCCCAAGCGCTGGCTGACGGTTCGGTTCGAGGATTTCGTGCAGAAACAGCAGGACACGCTGGAGAAGATCGGCAAATTCCTTAACACGCCGCTGGTCAAGATCGCGGTAACCCCCGAAGCCGTCGGCCGGTGGAAGAAGGAGAAGGGAAACACCTCCTTTGATTTCCTGGGCAAGTATCTGGAGCAGTTCAATTACGATCCTGATCCCAAGCCCAAGAAGCGCGTTAGCCGGTAGTCTACCGCTACGGCATAGCTGAAGCGGCTTGGCTTCGCGCGGTAGCCTGTGGTCGTGTTGCGCCGAGGCCGGCGGCTAGTTCTTTGCCAGCCGGGCTTTTTCTACTTCCAGTTGCCTGGCTTGAGCTTTAACGCGTTCGGGCACGATGCGTTCGCGGGGCGCAGTCGGTTTGAAGTCGTAGCGGTCGACACCCAGGCCTCGTAATACGCCTCGTTCGACGGGGGAGAAGTCGGCGGGGTTCGGGCGGTTGAAGTTCATCGGCTCTTTCAGGCCGGCCGGCGGGTTGGTGATGGCGCGCTCGACGCGAAGCACGTTCTGGCTGGTGGCGTGCAGCATGTACGGGTGATGCAGTACCACGTCGCCGGCCTGGCCGGTGAGTTCCATGAATTCGTGGCAGTCGTTGATCAGATTCGGAAATGCGTTGGGCAGTACGCCCCCCGGATGGTCTGCCAGGAATCGCGCGACGACGCCGACCGAATCGGGGGCGATAAAAGTCCCGCCGCCTTGATGCACCATGTCGGTCCAGCAGACGATCGTGAGCAAGCCCTGCTCGGGCGAGTCAAGAAAGTGCTTGAAGAAGTCGCCGTCCTTGTGCCAGCCGGTGCATTGAACTGAAGGCGGAGTCCAGGGCTTGTCGGCGCCTACGCCCAGATTCATGATGAACCCGTCGCTCCAGCGATAGGGGTTCACCCGCTCTTCGCCGCCGAGCAGTTGGCAGACTGCGGACCATGCTTTGGGCGCAAATTCGGGCACGGCAACGCTATTCATGCAAGGCATGTGCGTGCGGGGGGCGGTCCAGGTGGAATTGTCGTGGCGATCGTACCCCAATCGTTTAAATCCCAGATCGACCCACTTCGAGGCCGTTTCCCTCGGGAATGCGTCGCGAACAATGACGTATCCGTGCTGGATGAAATGTTCGATCTGCTCGGTCGATAACACGCGATCTGTCATGGCTACCTCGTGGATGATGGTCTGTGGCTCTGACACGCGGTTTATACCCGTTTTTGTCGCTACTGTGTCAGGTTATCGGCCGATCGATTTTGGCGTGTGATAAACCGCACCGCTTCACCAACCGATACAAACCACGGAACTCTATGCCCTTAACACACACGCAATACGATCTGATCGTCATCGGCTCCGGACCGGCCGGCCAAAAGGCGGCCATCACCGCGGCGAAGCACGGGAAAAGCGTGGTGCTCATCGATCGCTCCGATTCTATCGGTGGCGTGTGCATTCATACCGGCACGATCCCATCCAAGGCCATTCGCGAAGCGGTGTTGCATCTGACCGGCATTCGCGAGCGGGCCGTCTACGGTGCCAGCTATGCGGTCAAGCACAATATCACCATGTCCGATCTGCTCTACCGCTGTCAGCATGTGGTAAAGACCGAAGTGGACGTCATTCGCGAGCAAATGCACCGCAGCGAAGTCCGCGTGGTGTACGGGACGGCCAGCTTTGTCGATCCGCACACGGTGCGCGTCGAGCGCGGCGATGACGTCGTGCAACTCCGGGGCAAAAACATCCTGATCGCCGTCGGCACGAAGCCGGCTAGGCCGGACAATGTGCCGTTCACCACTGCAAAAATCATCGACAGCGATGAACTGCTGCTGCTCAAGGAACTGCCCAAGAGCATGATCGTCGTCGGCGGAGGCGTGATCGGAACCGAGTACACCTGCATGCTCGCCGCGGTGGGCGTGGAGGTAACGCTGGTCGAATCGCGACCGAAGTTGATGGAGTTCGTGGATGACGAAATGGCCGAGAGCCTGCAGTTCCGCCTGCGCGATATGGGCGTGCGGCTTCGTCTCGGCGAGAGCGTCAGCAAAATCGAGATGGTGGACGGCTTGGCCCACGCCACGCTCGCCAGTCGCAAGGTTCTGAAGGCCGAAACGCTGATGTACGCCATCGGCCGGCAGGGTGCGACCGACGCGCTCGAGCTGAAAAACTGCGGCCTGGCCGCCGACAATCGCGGGCGGCTGAAGGTCAACGAGTATTACCAAACCGACGTCCCGCACATCTACGCCGCCGGCGATGTGATCGGCTTTCCGGCGCTGGCGGCTACCAGCATCGAGCAGGGCCGAGTTGCTGCGTGTCATTTGTGTCACGTGCTGTCCGAAGCGCCGTCGACGATCTTTCCGTACGGGATTTACACGATTCCTGAGATCAGCATGGTCGGCGCGACCGAGCAGCAGTTGACCAAAGACTGTGTGCCTTACGAAGTCGGCCTGGCGCGGTATCGAGATATCGCCCGCGGACAATTGATGAGCGATCCGCAAGGCAGCCTCAAGCTGCTGTTCCACCCACAAAGCCGTCGGCTGCTGGGCGTGCATGCGATCGGCACGGGCGCTACCGAGCTGATCCACATCGGCCAAGCCATTATGGCGGCGGGGATGACGATCGACTACTTCGTCGAAAGCGTCTTTAACTACCCCACTCTGGCAGAGTGCTACAAGGTCGCGGCAACCGACGGGCTCAACCGCGTCATGCAATCCACGCTAGCGTCTTATTCAACGTCGGCCAAAGCGGCCTGATCCCGGCTTTCACTGGTTTGTGCGATTGATGTTGATCCGCCGCGAATCGGGCGCGGTGTGTTCGATCGATATGTGGATCGACTGCTGAGGCAGCAGCTCTTTTACCCGGCTGGCCCATTCCACCACCACGATCCCGCCTTGGTCGAGTAATTCGGAAAACCCGATCGACTCAAAATCATCGCTCCCGCCGACGCGGTAGGCATCCAGGTGATAAAGCGTCAGCCGGCCGGTTTCGTAGACGTTGAGCAGCACGTAAGTGGGGCTGGAAACCGTCCGCGGATCGCCTCCCAGCCCGGCCAGCAGGCCGCGGACGAACTGGGTTTTCCCGGCACCTAATTCGCCCTCCAGTGCAATGCACTCGCCGCCGACCAGCGTGCGTGCGAGTTCGCCGGCGAGTGCTTCGGTGGCTTGGACGGAGTTTGAGACCGGCATGGCGGGGATCTTATCGTGGATCGGAAACCCACGCACGGTGCAAGCGCCGCAGGAATTTAGACGAAAAAAACGCCCGTCATCCTGGATGACGGGCGTAGAGTGTTCTGATTCGCGTCTGCGTCGAACCAATTGACATCGACTAAGCAAACTGCGAGCGCAACGGCAAGGCGGCTGCGGAGCGCTGCTTATAGTCGCCCGCCAGCCACAACGTGGCTGGTCGGCAGGGCTGTGGATTCGTGAGCAGTTCAGTCACGGCGGAGGCGATTTGCGCGGGATTTACGTAGTACCCGCTGCAATTCACGTCATCCCCGCCGAGTCCGATCGCCATAACCTCGCTGGACAGGTTGGCGGTTTTCAGGGCGGCCGCGACATCTTTCGCGATTGCCGGCGATGCGCACAACACCGCAGTTACGCCTGACCGAACGGCAAGCGGGACGTCCCTCACCCGGACGGAGTCGATCACAGTCGACTCGTCGATCCGGCTGGCGGCTGAACGGGCGGCAAGCACGAGGTCGCCCTGGGCCGAATCGGACACCATCGCGATCTGTCGATGCCCGGACAACACCAAACTCCTCGCGACCCGCGCAGCACCCAGTTGCAGATCGACCATAACCGCGTTCATCGAATATCCTCGCGACTCCCGCCCGACGACGACGACGCAGATATTTCGCACCACCAGATCACGCAGGAACGATTCGGGCGTATCGCTCGCCAGATCAATGACTCCCGTGAATTGGTTGAGGAAGCTCGGCCGGATTTTCTCGATCGGGTCGGTCAAGACCTGAATCGACTCACCATGCTGGCGAAACGACTCGATCAGCTCGGCAGGCGTTTGCGGGTCGGCCAGCACCAGCCAACGCGAAACCGTCACGGGCGTTGGAGCCTGCCCTTTGACATACGTACCGCGACCGATGGAGCGATCCAGAATCCCCTCAGCGGCCAGGTCGGTCAGTGCTTTGCTCAGCGTTTTAGCATTAACTCGAAATTGCGCCGCCAGAGCCCGCTCGCCGGGCAGCTTGCCCGAGAGTTCCCCATTTACAATCGCCTCCCGAAGGCGCTCGCGAAGTCGTTGAAATTTGTATGAAAGTGATTCGGTATTTTCAGTACTCATTGTTGCGCACCCCGTGTTAGAACGTATGGAGAATATACGATATATCGATGCACCTAACATCCCCCCGGGATAGTTGGACCACTTCGCTTTACCTCTCAATCGGTCGTCTGTTGATGAATAAATGCCAGGTTGAAGCGAGCTGTACAGTTGATCTGCGAGGTTTTTGAAGGTGCTTCGAAAATGGCGCAAATTCATAATATCAGTGCCGATAGTCAGTTAGATCGAATTGGAACGCATGATTGTTGGGGATCACGATCTTCGCGTTGCGAACACAGAATTTTTTGGGCCGCCGAGTCGCGCCGCCGCAGATGGCCCTCGCTGCTTTATGTTCAATCTGAATGGAATTCCATGGGATTGTTCAAAAACCCTGGATTCTAATTGCAATCTAAGCCCGCCAAGGCAACCATCGTGACATAAAGCTGCGCAACGCAGCGGCCGGGTGCGTCATCGGTTTTTCCTGTCGGCGCATTAGCGGCTTAAGTTTGCTCTTCACGCTAAAAAACCAAATGAGTCTCCGGCGGTGTTCGCCGGGGCAAACACGGTCGCTGCTGCCGGTAGGGATGGCGCGCTCGGGTCGATAACGCCATTATTCATCCATTGTTTTGCCGATCGCTTTCGTCTCCCCGGGGCGGCATGTGAAAGGAGTGAGCGTATGCGGCGTTTCAATACCGGCCAGCAAAGAACCGGCCATGCGGGGTTTACGATGGTTCAGTTGCTGGTCGTCATAGCACTGATCCTGGTGGCGGTGGCGTTTTTAATTCCGACGGTTCACCGAACACATGGTGAATCTGCAAACCGGGTGAAGTGTGCGGCAAATCTGAAGCAGATCGGCAACGGGCTGATTCTGTACGCGAATGAGAACAAGGGATTGTTCCCGCGCACTCATGCAGTCGACGGCGCACCGGTGCAGATCACCAACGACGGCTTTGCGGATCTCGACCCGTTCAAAGTCGAGCCAGCCGGGCGGAAGATCAACAACATCCCGCAGGCAATGTTCTTGCTGATTCGACAAGAAGATTTGACGCCCTCCGTATTCGTTTGCCCAATGGGAACCGCCGAGGCAGACACCATGAGCAACCTGCCGGCCACCAGTCGCTCCAACTTTACCGGCACGGGAATTGAAGGCGGCGACGTGACCAAGCACGTGTCGTACAGCTTCGCGAATGTTTATCCCACCAGTACGGCGATCAAGCTCGGCTACAAAACGTACATCACCGCGTTCTCGTGGGACTTTGCCACCGCCGCCGACATCAGCCCGCTGCCGATCGACAGCCCGGTGTGGAAGGAGATCAAAGTCGGCGTTGCGAGAGCGACGGTCATCAAAGGCAATTCGCCCAATCACGACGGCGACGGGCAATGCGTGCTGTACGCCGACGGCCACGCCGAATTCCAGCAGACGCCGCTATGCGGGCCGAACAACGACAATATCTACACCGCCGCGGCCGGTGCGGCGACGACCAACGGCGACTCGTCGCTCGACGGCAACCCCGATCCACGTGCGGCGACGGACTCGGTCCTGCTGATCCATACGCCGTAGTTCTCCGATCCGCCATGGCCGCCTACAATGTGAAGCAAGCACCTTTGGACGAGGCGGCCATGGCTGATTCTAAAATCGGCGGGATTTTCTTCTTACATTCCCCAAGTTAGCCGGTACAAATATCCACCATGCGTAAATCCCTCGCGATCGCCTGTCTGAGCTTTGCGTCGTTCCTGCCGACGGCGCACGCGGAGTTGAACGAAGTCCGCGTGCCTCTGCGCGACGGCAAACTGTCGATGCCGGAACTGAGCGCCGCGCTCTCCACCAAGCTCGGCCTGCCGGCGGTGGAGTACGGGTCGGCCACGATCGACGTGCAGGGCATGGGCTCATCGCTCTTCGTCGCGGGGATAAACAAAGCACTCGGCGAGGGTTGCCAGCTGATGGTGGAACGCGACGCCGTCCTGCTCCGCTACGATCCGGCCAAGCTCCCGCACAGCATGAAGGAAGCCAATCTCGCCGCCCGCACCTTCACCGCGACGGCCGCCCCTGATGCGACCGCTGCCCAGCAGCGGAAGTACGGGTTGCTACTCCCGCCGGCGATGAAGGAGGATCAGCCGATCGTCATCCTGCTGCACGGCGTCGACTGCACGCGCGATTGCGTGCAGCCGCTGGCGAAGCTGATCGAAGCTGACGGGCACCAGGTCGGCTACTTCGGCTATCCCGACGATCAGCCGATCGCGGATTCAGCCAAGCTCTTTACCGAGCAGTTGAAGGCGTTCCACGACAAGTTCCCGAATTCAAAAGTCGATGTCGTCGCGTTCTCGATGGGCGGGCTCGTCGCGCGGTCGACCATCGAAGGCGCCGAGTATCCCGGTGGCGTGAACCACCTGATCCTGCTCGCCCCGCCCAACCACGGCAGCGGCTGGGGGCGGGCGCGGTTCGTGCTGGAGATGCGCGAGCAGTGGAATCTGTGGCGACACGACAAGGAGTGGAGCCCGAGCTGGATGATCACCGACGGACTTGGCGAGGCCGGGCATGATCTGATGCCTGACTCGAAATTCATCAAGACGCTCAATGACCGCCCGCGCCGCGACGGCGTGAAGTACACGATCATCAACGGCAACGTCCACCCGATCTGGAAAACTGCCGGCTCATGGACGGCCAGCGCCGCCAGCGCCGTCGGCCCGAAAGTCGCCGGGTGGACCAAACTCGACTCGCTGGCCAACAAACTGCAAAACCACCGCAGCGATAGCGACGGCCCCGTCTCGCAGGAAAGCACGAAGCTCGACGGCGTGAGCGACGTCGTCACCGTCGCCGCCGACCACAATGCGCTATACCAACCCGAAGGCGATTCCACGCCGGCGGCGTGGGAGACGATACGGGAGCGACTCAAAAAGTAGCACGGGCGTCCCGCCCGTGTCAGGCGGCGTGGAGGTGCGAGGCGCTATCACCTTGCCCTCACGCGTTCACAAAGCAATCATGGATCAAGCTTTCATTGATTGAGAATCGCGCGCACCTTGGCACGGGCGAGACGCCCGTGCTACTGTTTGCAAATGTCCGAATCCAGTTTCATCTCCTGGCTTAAGCAACAATCGCCGCGCGATCCGCGGATCGTCGTCGGCATTGGCGACGACTTAGCCTCGATGAAATGGGCGGCGGACGATTTGCTGCTGGTCGGTGTCGATCAGGTGCTCGACGGCGTGCATTTTGATTCGGGCCTGCACGAGCCGCACCAGATCGGCCGCAAGGCGATGAACCGCAATCTGTCGGACTGCGCCGCGATGGCGTGCTTGCCGGCGGCGGCGGTGGTGTCGGTGGCGCTGCCGCGTGGCGCGGGTGAGGACTACGCGAAGAAACTCCATCACGGCCTGCGCGACGCTGCCGACGTGTACGGCTGCCCCATCATCGGCGGGGACACCGGCTCGTGGGCGGGAAAGCTGGTGGTGTCGGTCACGATCATCGGCCGCAGCGCGGGAATCCAGCCGATCACCCGCCACGGCGCTAAATCCGGCGACGGCGTTTACGTCACCGGCCCGCTCGGCGGGAGCATGGTGAAGGACCGCCACCTGAACTTCAAACCCCGCGTCGAGCTCGGCCGGCAGCTCGCAGCGACGGGCCGGGTCACCGCGATGCTCGATCTCTCCGACGGCCTCTCGCAGGACCTGCCGCGGATCACGACGGCCAGCGGCGTCGGCGCGGTCATCGACGCTGCGAAGGTGCCGGTCCACGCGGATGCGAAATACCTCGCGGAGCAGACGGATCGCCAGCCGCTGAACTTGGCGCTGAACGACGGCGAAGACTACGAGCTGCTCTTCACCGCAACAGGCGATGCGCCAATCCCCGGCGCGACGCGCATCGGCACGATCCTGGCCGAGCCGGGCGTATGGTTGCAGAAGGATTCGTCACGCGAACCGCTCAAGCCGCAGGGGTGGGAACACGCGATGTAATCTGATCGAACAAAAGCGCTGAGACGTATCACGGTCCTCCGGACCGTGCGCGCGACTTCCGGATTTCGGGAACTGCGTTTTTTGCAATAGTTGAGTGTTTCGCACGGGCCGGAGGCCCGTGGTACGGGTGGCGTCTTCATGTGGCGCTAGGCAGTCTTCGGCGGGAACTGCTGCTTCTGGAAAGCGCGGTTCGTGATCGCTCTCGCGTGCAGCATTACGTTCTGGTTCTTCGTCAGATCGCCATTGAGCTGCGGCAGCAACTGGCTGACGCATGATTCGGCCAGCGCGACGATGTCCTGGCAACTGGCGACGATGGGGATCGGCATCAGGTGCATCATGGGCACTTCATCGAAGCAGGCGATGATCGGCGGCTTTTCGATCTCGAGGATCGCATCGAGCACGCCTTGCGCGATGAGTTGATTGGTGCAGACGATCGCGTCGGGGTGTTCGCCGAGCAGTTTGATGAACGCTTGCCGGCCGGTCTCGGGTTGGGCGGGGCCTTCGAACTTGTGGATGATCTGGAAGCTCTGCTCGACGATTTCCGCGCGGCGTTTGTGCGTGGAGATGTGGCTCGGGCCGTGGATCAGAGCGACTTTGCGGACGAGTACCCGGCCGAGGGTCTCGCAGAGCAGGTTGCTGAGCTGATCCGGGTCGGTCGTCACGCTGCTGGCCACGCCGGCGATCGGTCGATCGAGCAGCGTCAGCGGCAGGCTGTCGGGGATTTGCTCCTGCAGGGTTTTGCGATTCTTCATCAACGGCGCGAGGATCATCCCGTCGATACCTTTTTGTGGCAGCAGGCGGAGGTATTCGATTTCGCGCTCGGGGTCTTCGGCCGAGTTGCACAGCACCAGCGAGTAGCCGTGTCGGTGCAGCGAGTGTTCGATCAGCGAAGCGATCTTCCCGAAGAATGGGTTGGCGATGTCGCTGACGATCATCGCGACGGTGTTACTCTTGCGGGTTCGCAGCGATCGGGCGAGCAGGTTCGGGCGATACCCGAGTTTGGTGGCGGCTTCATGCACACGTTGGCGGGTGGCGGCGCTGATGCGACGCGCCATCGCGCCTCCGGCCAAAACCCGGCTGGCGGTACTGATGGACGTCTTACTTTCTTTGGCGATGTCAGCGAGCGTTGCAGGCATAGGTCTTTGGCTTCCCCGTCGCGGTTGGTTCAACGGCGGGGAGGAGTTTAGCAGAGTTTCATGAGGTTCGCGATAGGTTGTGCAAAAGAATTGTGCAAATCATCAATTTTCGCAAAATATAGGGAAATTCACCGCTTACGGGTTCGCGAATAGAAGACTTCTGCACTCGCTAACCCGCAAGCAGGCTCAGCTTTATTTTTTGACGTTTTTTACCGCGACGGCGGCGTCGATTTGTTGACGAAGCCCGACCGGTTCGAACCACCGCTGGCGGGCGGAGACGATTCCGTCTCGGCCGATGATGACGGCGCCGTTCGGGGTCAGGCCGTAGGTTTTGGCCATCGAGTTGTCCATCGTATCCAGCATCACCGGCAGGGTGATGTTCAGTGCGCTCGCCGCCTGCTTGGCCTGGGCTTTTCGGTCGGCTTCGGTCTTGTGCTGCTCGACGGCGATCTCGTCGTCCCGGTTCCGCTCGACTTCCCACTCGCCGACGGCGTGGGCTTCGCGGGTGTAGACGATCAGGATGGTCGCCCGTGTGCTGTAGTCTTTGGCAAGTTTCTCCAGCGAACTGATCCGCTGCCTGAAGCTCGGGGTGCTGTAGCTGCCGAAGACCAGAACCAACACGTTTCCCTTGTACGCCGCGAGTGAGAGGGTCTTGTCCTTGGTCGTCTTCAGCGAGAATTCCGGCGCGGGTTGGCCGACCTCGATTTGAGACGACGCAGGAAGGGCGGCCGGCGCGAGGGCGGGTTTCTGGTCTGCGCGCTCGGCGGGCTCTTTCATCACCGGCGGGATTTCAGCAGGCTTGGGTTCGACACGATTCTTATCGACAGGCTTGGGTTCGTCGGGGTTTTTTGGCGGCTCGGGCTTGGTTTCGGGCGTGCCGGCCTGCATCAGATCGCGCAGCTTGACCTGCTGTTCGGGCGTGAGAATCTCCTGCATTTTGGATCGGGTTTCGCCCATGATCGTGCGAAGCTTTTCCCGCGGATCGACTTTGTCGTCTTTGGCGACCAGCTCGCGGAGTTCGTTAAGTTTTTGACGGGTTTCGTCCAGCAGCCGCTTGACCTGGTCCTTCTGTACGTCGGTCAGATCGAGCTTGGCGAGGTGTTCCTGAATCGCTCCAAGCATCATCCCCGGCTTGTGGCGCGACGCATCGACAGGCGGATCACCGGCGGGCTTGGGCGTCACTTCAGCGCCAGCGACGCCCAAACCGGCGCACAACACCAGACTGAAAATCGCGATTCGCAGCGACGATCCGTATCTCATGCCATTCCCTCCGACGATCCGAGCCTACTCTACCTCAGAAAAACGCCCGGCGGGCGCGGTTATTGTCGATCGGTCTCGGGTTTATCAGACCAAGCCCGTCCGCTGCTGTCCATAACCCCTGTTCTGTTTGACGCTTCCGATCAAAAACGGATACACTGCACGGCTCACGCAACCCGTGTCTGCCGGCGACCAAGGCGGCCGGGTTTTCTTTCAGGAGCACCCGTGAAGCAACATCTTTGGATCGGTCTACTCTCCCTCGCAACGCTGGCCAATGGGTGTGTGAACAAGAAAGCCCCACCGCCTTCAATCGAATTCCGCCCCGTCGCCGTCAATAATTTTGCCAAGACCTGGACCGTGAACCTTGGGATGGCCGAAGGTGCAAAGCCGACCAACATCTACGTCTTCGACAACCTGATCATCGTCTACGCCGACGACAATACCGCACACGTGGTCAATCGTCAGTCGGGCGAACTCAAGTACATCCACCCACTCCCCAAAGATGCCGGCGATTTGCACGCCCCCAGCGTGATTCAGGATCGCATTGTCTACCCGGCCAGTTCGACGCTTAAGGTTTACTCCGTCAGGACCGGTGCCCTGCTGAATGAGGTCAACTATCCCTTCGCCATGCGCACGGGCGGGACGGGGAATGGCCCGAATTACTACGTCGGTGCGCATTTCCCCAACGGCGGGCGCCTGGTGGCGATCGATCTGACTCGCAAGACGTCGCTCAATCGCTGGGAAGTCATGACCGTCGCGTCGATCCGTTCGGCACCGATTCTGTACGGCGGAATCATCTACATGGCGGCTGAAGACGGCAAGGTTTACGCGATCACCGAAGAGCGCGGCGCTGTGTGGGCCAGAGACGACACCTTCGTGGGCGCGTTTCGCACGGCCAACGACATTCTGGGCGACATCCGCGTCGATGAAACGGCGGTCTATGTCCCTTCACGCGATACCAAGCTGGTGGCGCTCAATCGCAGCAGCGGGAAAATCATCTGGCAGTACTTCGCAGGCGTGGCTTTGGAATCCGGCCCGACGAGCACCAACGATACTGTTTACATCCACGTCAAAGATCAGGGATTGACGGCCATCAATAAGCTGACCGGCGAATACAATCGCAAGCCGCGTTGGTCCAAACCCAATGCCGAAAAGTTCCTGGCCGATGACGACAAGTACACCTACGTTCTGCTCAGCAGCGGCCAGGTGGCAGCGCTGGACAAGGCGACCGGAGAACAGAAATTCCTCTCCACCCGCAATGACTTGACGCAGTTCGGCGTGAACACCAAGGACGGCTTGGTTTACGCGACCGACAACGCAGGCAATCTCCTTCAGGTGAAGCCTGTCGTGAAGCAGGGTATTGTCGGCGAACTGGTGTTGGACGTCCGCCCGCTGGAAATCGCGGGCCGCTGAAGCGGGTTATTAGGCGTTAGGTATCAGGGTCGCGAGAATTGACGAGCCCTAACGCCTAACGCCAAATCCCCATTCCAACTACCTTCTGCCAGTGACAACCCCGTTCCCACCCTATATCTTGCAACCGATATGCAAGACCTCGTCCCCATTCGCCGTGCGCTGATTTCCGTGTCCGACAAAACCGGGCTGGCCGAGTTTGCCACCGCGTTGGTGAAGGAGTTCAATGTCGAACTCCTGAGCACCGGCGGAACGGCTAAGTTCCTGCGCAGCTTGGGTTTAGCGGTGAAAGACGTGTCCGACGTCACAGGATTCCCCGAGATGATGGACGGCCGCGTGAAGACCCTGCACCCCAAGATCCACGGCGGGCTGCTGGCACTGCGGGATAACGCTGAGCACGTCAAAGCGATGACTGATCATGGCATCCAGCCGATCGACTTGGTCTGCATCAACCTCTACCCGTTCAAAGCGACCATTGAAAAGCCCGGTGTGACGTTCGAGGAAGCCATCGAAAACATCGACATCGGCGGCCCGAGCATGATCCGATCGGCGGCGAAGAACCACCATTTCGTCCTCGTCGTCACCAGCCCCGACCGCTACGAAAAAGTCCTAGGCGATCTCCGCGAACACGGTGGCAGTTCCTGTGGCAAGCACCGCTTGCGCCAGGCTCAACGGGCGTTTGCGCAGACGGCGGAGTACGACACGATGATCGCCAAGTACCTGCACGGCGTGGCGTTCACGGAAGAGAAATCCGAGACGCTGCCGAGCACTTTGTCGATCAAAGCGACCAAGAAGCAGGTCCTGCGGTACGGCGAAAATCCACATCAGCCGGCAGCGCTCTATGCGACAGAGCAGCCGAAGGAAGCGAGTGTTGCATTCTCTAAGCAGCATCATGGTAAGGAGTTAAGTTACATCAATCTCCTGGATGCCGACGCGGCGTTGTCGGCGGTTAAAGAGCTGGCTCCGAACTGCGCTTGCATCGTAAAACACGCGACGCCATGCGGTTACGGCGCAGGCTCGAACCTTGCGACCGCCTTCGAGCGGGCGTATGCGGGTGATCCGCTGGCGGCGTTCGGGGGCGTACTGGCTTTGGGCGGCAAAGTGGATTTTCGTACTGCAAAGTCGATGACCTCCGCGGGAGACGGCAAGTGGTTCGCCGAGGTCATCGTCGCCGCGGGGTATGACGACGATGCGCTGGAACTGCTCAAGAGCCGCTGGAAGAACGTGCGGATCCTGGACGTCGGCCCGATCGCTAACGCCGACCACGCCGACCAATCCGAACTGATGATGCACAAGATCGTCGGCGGGTTCCTCGTGCAAGAGCGCGACCTGGCCGGCGTCGATCAATCGACCTGGCAGATCGTCTCCAAGCGCGAGCCGACCTCGGCCGAGATCGCCGACCTCAAACTCGCGTGGCTGGCGTGCAAGCATGTGAAGAGCAACGCGATCGTGATCGCCCGCGAGGGCGCTGCGGTGGGGATCGGCGGAGGTCAGGTCGACCGCGTCAACGCCGCCCGAGTCGCCGCCGCCAAAGCCACCGACCGCGCTAAAAACGCCGTCGCTGCCAGCGATGCGTTCTTCCCTTTCCCCGATGGTCCGGAAATCCTGCTCAATGCAGGGGTTACGGCCATTATCCACCCGGGCGGCAGCGTTCGCGACAACGAAACGCTTGCCCTGTGCGATGCCCGCGGCGCGGCGCTGGTGCTGACCGGGCAGCGTCATTTCCGACATTAACCTCAGAGATATGACGTACCGTTCATCACTCGTTAGAGCAATTTCAGTTTAGTTGTATTGCCTTGGTTAGCCGCCGCACCTGTGCCGCGGGCACGCCCCACATTCGGGGCGGCTAAAGAGTCGCTACGCTCGGAGTGAAAATGCTATAGCGCACCCGGGATTACTCGGGTTGCCATAGAAACTCGTTTTGATTCTCCGGTGAACCCGCCCTTACGATGTTGCGTAATGTTTCCTACACGACAGGGATGCTCGGTCTTGATCCATGGAGGGTGAGCGCTGCGTAAGAGTTGGGATAACCCTGCGTCCGATAACGAATTACGACGAGAATTCATCATTTTTTATCGTGCCCCGGTCGATGCTTTGTTACAATCGCGGAGCGCGTTCTGGTGGTAGAGTTGCGGGGATAGTCAGCGCGGCGGGCGATTCGGGTCTGTCGCGCGTGGAGAGGTTGTCTAAGTAGTATGGCCAGTTCCTCCAGTTCAACTTCAAAGTCGTATCCTTCGTTGGTCCCGCGCGGTGCCAACGAAGGCAAGCCTTCCATTGCACTGAGCCGCCCGGTCTGGGTCATTGGTTCACGCAAAGGGTGCCATCTTCACCTCATCAGTTCGCAGATCAGCCAGGCCCATTGCGTTATTGTGAACACCGGGCACGGGCTGTTCGTGAAAGACCTTGCCAGTCGAACGCATACCTACGTCAATAAACACGCTGTTGCCGAGGCGGTGCTGCAGGATGGCGATAAGTTTCAGATCGGGACGTTTAAGTTCTTCTTCAAAGATCCGGCTGCCAAAAAGGGCGATTCCGTCCCCGAAGCCCCTCCGGCGATTCTTCGTATCGCCGGTGAGACGATGCACCTGTCGCTCACCAGCAAAGCCATGCTGATCGGCCGAAAGCCCAATTGCGATGTGCCTTTGGACCAGGAATCGGTCTCACAGACCCACGCATTGATCTTCGATATCGGTGGCGAGCACCACGTCCGCGACTTGGGATCGCGCACGGGCACGTTTCTGAACGGCCAAAAGATTCACCAGGAAGAGCTGAACTACGGCGACGTGATCAAGATCGGCGACACGGAATTCACCTACGAAGCGGCGCCCGCTGTAGCTGAAGAATCCGCCGCACCGGCCGAGGCGGAGGCGAGCGATTCTGACGCCCCGCTGGCGATGGAAACGGATGAGCTGATCTCCGTGGCGCCGTCGCTCGATGAGCCGGAAGTATCCGCCACCGCCACGCCGATTGCTGAGCCCGAGCTGTTAGCGGTAGAGGAAGAAGAATCCGTTCCGGTATCACACACCGATGAAGTGCCCGCGCCGGGCGAACCCACCGTTGAGGCCGAACCGTCGGCCGCCGACGCGATCGATCTTGAGCCGTTGCCGTTGGATCTCGACATCCTGTCTGAGCCGGCCGATGAGCCGGTTCTCGATGACGAAGCCCCGCAATCCTCCTCCGCCGTCGTTGAAGCTCCTGCGGGTATGACGTCTGACATCAAGCTGCCCGGCGCGGACGATCTGCTCGATCTCAACGAGCACGCTGAAGAATCGCACCCGGCTGATCCGGAAGACACGGCGTTCCACGTCGATCATGTCGCCGAACCCGAAGCCGAACCCGCTACGCCGGCCGCCGAGCCGGTGATCGAAGCGCCCGTGAGTGTGCGTCGCGGCTGGCGAGCGTCGTTCGCGGAACCGTCCCCGGTGCTGCCGACTTTGCCACCAACCGCCCCGGTGGAAACTGCCCCTAGCGAACCGGTTTCGATCCCGCCCGAAGCGAACAAACCCGACACCATTTCCCACGACGTTGTGGACGTACTCGACCTCGCTCCCACCGATGACTCGCCCGCCGAGACTGTTGCAGAATCTGCAGGGTCGCCCGACGAGGTCGCGCCGTTGGCGGGTGCGTCGGATGATCCAGTCGTGTCGCTGCCTGAGGCGGCAGTGCAGGATGAAGTCACCGCCGGCGAATTGGAATTGTCCGACGTCCAGGCCGGGTCTGGCGAGATCGATCTTGAGTCTGCCGACGTTGCGTTGTCAGAACCCGAAAACGCTGCCGAAGAAGATGCGTTCGCCGGAGTGAATATCGAAGAACTTGCGGTCGATGCGCTGGCGGAAGTAGACGATCAGCACGAATCCCCGCCTCCGGCCCCGGCACCGCTGACCGAAGCCGATGTCGCCACGCCGCTCGATCTGTCGCCGCTGGCCGACGAACCGGCTCCGGCGGTTTCCGCGACGAGTGACGTATCCGCACCGGCCGAGCTGCCGCTGGATTTGTCCGTGCCGATCGACGAGCCGATGTCCACCGAGGTGTCGGCCACCTCTGACGAGCCATTGCCGGTGGATGAACTTCCGCTGCCAGAACCGTCCGCTACGCCGGAGGAAATTCCCGAGGCACCCAGGCCCGAAGACATCGCGCCGCTACCGCTGCCCGAGCCTGAGCAGGTTTTTAAGGACGAAGAGCCCGCTGCGCCCGCGCCGTCATCTAAAAAGACCAAACCTGCCACCGGCCGCGGCCGGAAAAAGAAAGCCGCCGTTGAAGAGCCCGTCGCGCCACTGCCGCCGGTGATTGACCTGACGCCGGACCAGTTAAAGCCCTCCAAAGGCCGTCGAGGCAAGCTCCCTGCCAAGGGGCGGCGCGGCAAGGAATCTCCGACGGTTGCTGAATCAACGCCTTCCGTGGTCTCGCCGGTCGCCGGGGCGTCGTTGGATCAACCGGCTGAAGTGATCGAGCCGACGGAGCCGACGCCCGAATCGGCGTTGAATCTCGACTCGGTTGTACCCATCGAAGAAACGCCCGCCGCCGATACCGCGCCGACCGAAAAACTGTCGGATTCGGTCTTCGGTCGAGCGGTGGAAGAAATGGCCGGCCCGTCGCTGGGCGATTTGGTCGAGCCTGAACCGCGTGCGATGTCGCCGTTCGAGCAGATCGTGTCCGAGGCATCCAGCTTCGTCGCGCACGAAACGCCGACCGCAGACACGGCAAACGACGACGCGTTTGACGCGATGATCGCCGATGAGATCGCGGCAGAAGAAGCGCAAGAAGTACCGCAAGTTACCGAGCCCGAACCAGAATCCGCCGACACTACGGAGCCCGTTGCTGAAGACTCCATCGAGCCGGAACCAGAACCCGTTGCCGAGGAAGAGCCGCTGCAGATCAGCATCGATCCGCCGATGATGGACGCGCCGGAAGAACCGGCTCCCGAGCCGGGCGCTGTCGAGCCGGCGGAGTTGTCCCTCGAAGCCGAACTGCCAGTCGCTGAGGAATTGTCGGAAGATTCCGTCGCGCCGCTGGTTTTCGACGAACCGACACAGAGTCTGGCGGGCACGATCACGCTTGGCGAAGTATCTGCCACCGCCACCGAAACAATCGACTCGCTGCCGGCGATGGACGAAATCGAAGCGACCTCGAACATCGCCCCCGACGACGAGCTGGTGACACCCGAAGCCGCGGCTGCGGCGTCCGAGCCGGCGATCGAATCGCTGCTGCTGGAACCGGCCGTCGAAGGTGAAGACACGCTTGCCGAGGCGGATGTAGAGCCGCTGGATTTGACCACCGAGCCAATGGAGCAGGTGATTCCGACCGCGCCAGCATCGCCGGAGCTGAGCCTGCCTTCGGAGTTGACGCTGGATGAGCCAGATGAGCAACCTTCGGCGCAGCCGATCGGGGTCGTGCCGCCCCCATCGCCGATTGCGCCGCAGGGCTTTTTTGGAATCTCGCGGGACGCCGAGGCGTTCATCGGCGGGATGCCGCTGACGTTGCCGGAACTGGCACCTCCTCCGCCGACGTTCGGGCGGGTTGCGGTGCGGTTCAACGACACCAGCCGGACGGTCTCGCACGCCGCGCCGCCTCCGCCGCCTCTGATCATCGGCGACGATGAAGATGAATCGCCGTCTGAATCTGCCGAATCTCAGCCGGCCGATGGGTTGCCGTCGGAAGATGACGGTCTGGTGGCGGCCACGCCGACGTTGGAGTTTCCCGATACCGAATCGCCCGAGCCGTTGCCGGCGCTTGCACCGGAGCCTGAGTCGCCGGTGGCGCAAACGCCCGCTGCGCCCGGCAAGGTGTTGACGGGTGTGGATTTGCCCGCGCCCAAGATCGAAAACCTGCGTCCCACGCCGCCCCGGCCGCGCCGCAATCGGCTGGCGGATTACGAAAAGCGATTCGCCGACGTTGCCGAGGACGCCGCGCTCCAGGAAATGCTTCGCAGCAAGCCTGCAGAAACCAAGCCGCGTCAGCAAGTCGCGCCGTCGGGCTTCGACGGTCTGGCGATCTCCTCACCGGTTCGCGAAGCGGATGTATTCTCGGCCGGTACGGGGAACGAATCGGGTTTCCTGTCAGAAACTCCGCGGGCGAACGATCCGTTCTTCGAGGAGAAGGATCCGGCGATGGAAGAGGCCGCGTCCCGAACCGTGGCACACGGGCACGTCCCGCCGGGTTCCAAGCCCAATGTCCCGCTTGATTTTGGCGACACCAACCTGACGAGCGACGCTTTTCCCGACATTCCGCTGGCGGCGCGCTCGTCCGATCCGTTCGGCATGTCGGCCAAGCTCCGCTCGTCTTCCAGCCCGATCGCCGCCCCCGATTTCCGCTACACCGGCAGCGGGCATGGCCAGCGCCGCATTGGGATCAAGGTCATGCTGGTGGCGATGGTGGTGTTTATGGTCCTCGCCGGTGCCGGCGGCTGGCTGCTCACGCCAGTTACCAGTACGCTGCGCGCCAAGGCCACATTCACGAACCTGTCGCAGCGGTCGATGTTCGATCGCGTGAAGTTCCAGAGCGAGCAGGAAGCGGTGATCAACAATCCCGTCGTCCGTACCCATGCGGTGGAACTGTTCAAGCAAACTTCTCCGCAGACCGACCCGGGTATCCTGTCCGACGCATTGGCGTTTGAGCGCATGACGCGCAAGCTGGATTGGCCCGAAAAATCCAATAACGTCATCATTGAGTTGAATAGCGTCGATTCCAATAATGACCAGAGACGATTGTCGGCGTTGCTGGCGGCGATCTACAGCGAAAACAAGTCGCTGACGGAACTGGCGGCTCAGAGGAAGAAGGAATTTGAGCTGGCTCAGCAATTCACCGATGAACTGATCGCGCAGAAAAATACGCTGTTGGCCAAGATTCGCGTGCTGAACAATTCCGACGAACGCCCCAGCGCGTCGCTGATCGCTGATACCGAAAAACAGGCCGGCTTGTTGTCGGATGTCTGGGTCAACGCCGTCAAAACCGTGAACGATCTTAAGGACCAGTTGGCTCGGCTCAAGCCGTCAGAGTCCGAGGCGGCTCATCCCGCCCCGGCGGCCGGGGTTGATCCGGAGAAGGACGCGATCGTCCTGCAGATGCGCGAGGAACTGAAATCGCTGCAGGACAAGATCCTTGCCGCCAGGCCGCAGGACGCCGAAGCGCTCGGCAAGGCCCGCAAAGCGCTCGACGATGCGCTGGATCGCTTCCAGGAGCAACTGACTCTCACCCAAAACGGCGCGGGCAACAGCGCCGAACTGGCTAGTTTCATTTCCGCTGCACGGAAACTGCAGACGCTGGCCAAGCAGTTGAACAGCGACCTGATCGATCGCCAGCGAGCGCAGAACGAGAAACTGCAGGACATGAAACGTCGTCTCGACGACCAGATCAAATCCCGTCGGGATGCGCTTTACGCCGGCGACGCGACGCTGAAAGAACTGGACGACAAGCTGTCATTCGCACGTCGGGCCCACAACGTGGCGATCGCGGAAGGCCTCGAGGCCGAAGCGTTGCGGTATCAAATCGAAATCGACAAGCTCACCTCTTCTGCTGACGCCCGCAAGACCGAATTAGGCAAGGACGTTGCCCTCGAAGGCACCACCGCTGAAATCCAGAAACTGATCGACGACAACACCAAGTCGATCCTGACCGATCAGCAATTGTTCCAGGTGCAGATGTCAGAAGTGACTGCCGCGCTTAATGCTGCCGCACCGGGACTCAGTAAATTGGCCCCTGAACAAAAGAAGCTGGCCGAAGAACTATCCAAGCGCACAGCCGACCTGTGGGATGCCCGCCGTACATACATGGCGATGGCCAACGCCACCGCACCGCAGGCGAATGACGACGTGCGCAAACTGGAAGCCGACACGCAACTCCTGTCCCAGCGTATTAATCAACGTGTGGCGGAGCTGAAAGACGCTGACACCAACCAGCGCAACCAGAATGATCTGGATCGCGCCGCCCGAGTCCGCAAGTACGAGGAAGCACAATCGCAACTGGCGATTGCTGAAAAGTCGGAAACCGATGCCCGCACCACATGGCTGGCCAAGCAGACAGAGTTGAGCGGCCTGCGCGCCAAACTCAATGCCGCCCGTGCCGATGATCAGGCGTTGGAAGAGTATCATCGCCAGCAGCAGGTACTTGAAGGCAGGATCAACGAAGCGCAGAAAAAACTCGACGCCCAGCGTTTGCAAGGCACCGCCAGCATCCTCCCCGAGCCGCCCGCGGAAGACGCGGTGATCATCGCGGCGTATCACGATCCGCGTTGGAAATACGCGTTGGTCTGCACCATGGCGGTGGTCGGGCTCTTCACGTTCCTGATCCTGCTGGGCGGGTTCCATCACACACCATCGCCAGCGATGAATCGTCCAAAAGTGGAATCCATCGACCCGGCCACCAAGGATTCGGAAGACGAATCGGATACCCCCGTGGCGGTTTGAATCCAGTTTGCGTTGTGAGCCAAAGTTCATATTGAATCAGTGACGATCGGGTCATTGACGATTGGAAAGAGCTTGTCTCCCAATCGTCAATGCCCCAATCGTCAATGTTTCAATATGGCGATGGAACGCCCGGATGAATCTGGAAGAGTATTACCGTTCCAGCCCGCGAACGAGCAGTGCCAGCACAATCGCCGCTGCCAACATCACGCCGAGGATTTGCAGGGTCAGAACGGCAGCTTCTTTGCGGACCATGTCCATCCTGCGGCACTTGATCGACTTGTAAACGATCGCCACGCCGATGGTCAGCGGGATCAGCAGGACGGGCGTCCACAGCCCCCTGGGCAAATCCCAGATCGGCAGCGGGTCGAGAAACGGGCGGAACGCCAGCAGATCGCTCATGCCGACTCCTTTTGCCCCGCCCGGTGGGCAGAATCGATGATCACCAGCAGATTGAGCATCCCCGCAACGGCGGTGTACAGTGTGCCGGCTTCGTAGACCGGAGTGTGAGAGATTGAGACCGACGGGGCGGCGTAAACCGACGCCGCGCCGCTCAAAATCCCGATCGGCCCGGCGAGGATTTGGGCGATCGACCAGGGTTTGGCGCGAATCTCCTGCATCGGTGCCGCCACCATCACCCAGGCCATCCCCGCACTCGTGGAGACCTGAATCCGCTGGCCGGCATCGCCAAACCCGGGGACTTCGATCACGCGAACCCCGCCGATGAACAAACCAGCCAGATACAGCAGGATGACGGTCAACCCGGTGGCCAACGCGCGGGAGCGTTGGCCCATCAGCCAGTAGCCCGCACCGGGCAGAATCCACCCGGCAATTGCGACGACCGCGGCGGGAGGCGAGATGTGCTGCTGGGAATCGGCCATCGGATGCGTAAGCCTGTGGTGCGTAAGAAAAGCGGACTAAGACGCGGCTGTTTCCGGCTCGGTGGTCGCGCCGGCGGGGGAATGGGTGACTTCCACCACACTGTAATCATCCAGATTCAGCGTGATGATCTCCCCATCGGCCTTACGGATGCGCAGGCGATCGAGCCAAAGCTTGTCGTTCTTGGAATGAGCGTACCAACTGCCGGTGGTCTTCTGGCGATAGAACTCAACCGTGCCGGTAGTCACCGTCGTCCAGGCGCGATCGCGCGCGGCGATCTGCTGAGTGACCTTCACCGACGCCCCGGAGACCAACTGCTTTCGGATCGACTCGTCCATGGGGGATAAGGGTAAGACAGACGGGGGAATCCGTCAAAGGCGATGGGGTTTTTGCGAAATCCAGGTTTTCAAAATCCGAATGACGAAACCCAAAATCCGAATGAATGACGAAACCCGAATGACGAATGAGGGAAAAGGACCTGTTTCACGATTTCGTCATTCATTCGGATTTCGGGTTTCGTCATTCGGGCTTCACTCCCGGGAGTTTTCATTTTGCAACCAACGCCCGCAAAGCTATCGTTAAGCAATATGCCGTCCCTCGCCGGCCATTTTCTGATCGCTTCTCCGCGGCTGATGGATCCGAACTTTTTTCGGACCGTGGTGCTGATGGTCCAGCACGACGAAAACGGCAGCCTGGGGCTGGTACTGAACCGCCCGCTGACGGCTACCATCCGCGATGTTTGCCGGGACGCGCTGGAGCAGGACTGCGAGATCGAAGGCGTCATGCACCAGGGCGGGCCTTGTCCCGGGCCGCTGATGGCGGTCCACACGTTCGAGCCGGCCGCCCAGACGCTGGTTTTGCCCGGCCTGCATTTTGCGACCGAGAAGGAACGCATCGAACTGCTCCTCCACGAACCAACCGCGACAGCCAGGTTCTTCGTTAATTATTCGGGCTGGACGGCCGGGCAACTGGAAGCCGAACTCGAAGAGGGCAGTTGGCTGACCTTGCCGGCCACCATCGACCGGGTGTTTTCGTCAACCGATCAACTGTGGACGAACCTGACCAAGCTGGCCACGCTTGGCAAATGGGTTCCGCTGGACCAGATTCCGGATGATCCGAGTGTGAATTAGTAGGGTGCTCATGACTTACGAGCCCTGTAAACCACGAGCAGGATTGCAGTAATTAGTCCAAGCGGTTTGGCTATCTTTCTAGGCAGAAATACAGAAATCAGCACGGTTATCATCAGGAAAAGAGCTATCCTGAAGAACTCAGCAGCAATCGGACGACGTTCTCCAAAAGTTGCTTCGTTGTAATCTTCGAGAGCTCGGCGGCGAAGAATTTCTGATTCATCTTCGCGTTTGCGCTCGAGTGCAGGGGAGGAGTAACCGAGCTTTAGCTGTGGCTCCTTCATGAATGATTCAGCCTTGCTTTTGGCCTCTCAGCGCCAGGATCAGCTCGATTTCTCCATTAGCTCTTCCCAACTCCGCGGCGATCTGCGGTGCCGATTTGCCTTGGTCGGCCAGTTGGTACACGGCGGTGTGGCGGGGGTCTTCGTTGTTCAGCGGCGACGACGACGCGGGCTGGATGGGTGAGGTCGGCAGGCGGTAGCTGTCGTAAGCTCGGCTGGGGGCGACGTTGGGCTGGCCTTCACTCAGCGCCCGCAACTCCGCGATTTTTTCATCCGCCTCGCGGATCAGGGCATCGAGCTTGGCCGACCGTGTATCCAGTTGTGCGGTGATCTGCCGCGACATGTCCGACAGTTCCACCAGCAGATTCTGCATTTCGCGCTCGACGGCCTTGTGCTGGCTGAGACTGAAACGCACGGGGGAGTCGGTCAGCGGATCCTTCTTTTTCTTTTTCGCGACGTAGCGGAGCAGAATATAGAACCCGCCCAGCGCCGCAACGCCGTAGATCACCCAGGAGTTGGGGTTCTGCGTCGAAGTTTGCAACAGAAAGTGGGGCATGGCGCTCGATTACAGATGTTAACCGCGAAGACGCGAAGACGCGAAGGGAAAGCTCAATCGTACCACGGGCCTCTGGCTGGTGCGGGTGGCTCGAAGTTTTGATCAACGCGCGATCTTAGTCATCCCCAATCGCTCGCACGGGTCGGAGGCCCGTGGTACGGGCGAACGTGACGTGTCGAAAATTTGCATTCTGAACGTAGCTTTGGCTAGTCATCGTTTCGCATCGGTATGGAATCGCGGGTAATCTGCTTGTTCCGTGAAGCTAAGCCGCCCCATCCTCGCAATCGTCGGCCTGCTGGCGTTGTACGCCGTGCTGGCGTGGTCGGCGGTGTCGCAGAAGAGCGCGATTTACGACGAATCGCTGCACGTGGCGTCGTCGCTGGCGATCAAGCAGCTGGGTGATTTCCGCGTGGATTCAGAGGATCCGGCGCTGTTCAAGCAATGGCTTGTGCTGGCTCAGCCGGAGCGGATGCTGCCGACGGATTCGCCGTTCTGGCGTGAGGCCGGCCGCGACGCACCCGCCCAGTGGGCGTGGGGCGTGCAGGCGACATTTTTCCACGACCCCGGGGAGGCGATCGAGATGATCGACCGCGGGCGGCTGGCGATGCTGGTGCTGTCGATCGGCCTGGGCGCGCTGATCGCCGGCTGGGCCTGGCAAGTCGGCGGGCCCGCGGCGGGGGTGATCGCGGCGGCGCTGCTGGCGCTCGACCCCAACTTCCTCGGCCACGGCGCGATCGCCAAAAACGACGTCGCCGCTGCCCTTGGCTACGCCGCGACCGCCTGGATGCTTTACCGCGTCGGCCAGCGTGTCACGGCCAGCGGCGTGTTGCTGCTGGCGATGGCGGTGACGTTCACGCTGACGATGAAATTCTCCGGCGTGCTGCTGGCAGGGATCGTGCCGCTCACGTTGATGTTGAGTGCGTTGCTCAACCCCGCCCTCTCCCCTTCGGAGCGAGGAAAAGCGATCCTCATCGCAATCGCGGTGTCAGCCATCGTGGGCGTGTTCGCGTATGGCGGCATTTGGGCAGTGTATGGGTTTCGCTACGCCGTTTCGCCGGATCCTGCGTATTCGCTCTCCGTCGCGCAGCAGGCGGGAGAGCATTCGATCCTCACGACGATCGACCGCGCGCATCTCTTTCCGCAGTCGTACACGTTTGGGCTTGCGTACACGCTCAAGAGCGCCGAGCACCGCGTCGGCTACCTCTTCGGACAGATCCGGGACAACGGCTGGTGGTACTATTTTCCCGTCGCGATGGCGGTGAAAACGCCGCTGGCGACGCTGGCCATGTTCGCGATAGCGCTCGTCCTAGCGCTCACGCCCGCCGGTCGCTTGCGCCTTCTCGGAAGAAGTTGGCTCGCCATCTGCCTACTCACCCCCGCGATCGTCTACACCGCGATGGCGATGCGCTCCAGCCTGAACCTCGGCGTGCGCCACATGCTGCCCGTCTACCCGCTGGCGTTCGTCGCGATCGGCGTGGTCCTCTCTCGCCACCGCAAGCTTGCGACGGGACTGCTGATCCTTCTGGCGATCGAAACCCTGTCCGCCTATCCCGACTACATCGCCTACTTCAACGCCGCCGTGGGCGGCTCGCGTGGCGGGGCGCGCATTCTTGCGGACTCCAATCTCGATTGGGGTCAAGACCTCACCACGCTGGCGGAATGGCAAGAATCGCACCCGCAGACAAAGGTGTACCTGAGCTATTTCGGCACGGCGTTGCCGTATGCGTACGGCGTGTCGGCTACCAGCGCCGTGGCCGGGTACGCGTATGACCCGGGATCATCGATGCCCGATCAGCCCGGTGTGTTGGCGGTGAGCGTCACGCAGTTGCAGGGGCTGTATATCAGCAATGAATACAAGCCGTTTTACGAATCACTCCGCCGCAAGCCGCCTCGTGAAATTCTCGGCGGAACGCTTTATCTTTATGACGTGCCGGCCGACACCGCCGAAGCCGTGCGCGCGATCGCTTCAACTTTAAGGATGACTCCATGACCAAACTCGCCTTTCTCGGTTGCGCCCACATTCACACGCCCGGCTTCATCAACATGCTGAAAAAGCGATCCGACGTCGCGGTCAAAAGCGTGTGGGATCATCACGCCGTCCGTGGGACCAAGCGGGCCGAGGCGCTGGAGGCGAAATTCACCGATGACATGAAGTCGATTCTGGCCGATCCGGAAATCGCTGCCGTTGTGGTATGCAGCGAGACCGATCGCCACGAGCAACTGGTGCTGCCTGCCGTCGCTGCCAAGAAGCATTTATTCGTCGAAAAGCCGCTGGGCTACAAGTCGGGTGACGCACAGGCGATGGCAGCGGCAATCGAGAAGGCCGGGTTGATCTTCCAAACCGGCTATTTCCGTCGCGGCGATCCGGCGATGCAGTTCCTCAAAAAGCACGTCGAGGCCGGCAGCTTCGGTAAAATCACCCGCGTGCGCGGCAGCAACTGCCACAGCGGGGCGCTCGGCGGTTGGTTCGACAGCAAGCCGTCTGACCCCGCCAGCGATTGGCGCTGGATGGCCGACCCCAAAGTCGCCGGCTGCGGCGCGTTCGGCGATCTCGGCACGCACATGCTCGACATCCTCCTGTGGATGTTCGGCGAAGTCGACACCGTCACCGCCAGCATCAACGCTGGCACCGCCCGCTACGGCGACTGCGACGAGACCGGCGAAGGAATGCTTAAATTCAAGAGCGGCGCGATCGGCACGCTGGCGGCGGCGTGGGATGACGTGGCTGATCCTGTCACCTTCCAGATCAACGGCACGGAAGGGTGTGCCGCGATCACCAACGCCGGGCTGTTCTTCCAATCCAGCAAGGCGGGTTTTGACGGCAGCCATCCGGTCCGCAAAAGCGAAATGCCCGCCGGGCGGCCGCATGCGTTCGAGCTGTTCCTCGATGCGGTGACGGGGAAAAAGGATGTCGCGCTGGTCGGCGCGAAGGAAGCGGCGTATCGCAGCGTTGTGATGGAAGCACTCTACGACGCTGCTAAGAGTGGGTCGTGGGTGCGGGTTTGAAAAAAGTAAACACGAAACAACGAAGAACACGAAGCGGTTATTGAAATCCGAGATCTCTGAATAACGGGTTGGATTTGCCTGGACGTCCAGAAGAAAGACGAAGATTTCGCAGATTTCATGCAGCGTAAACAGAATCTGTGTAATCTGCGTAATCTTTGTTTCATTCCCTCATCCGGCCGATCGGGATTTTCAGAGGCCTCGTACGTCAATACCGCAAAAAGTTGAAAGAACGTGCTGGCTGAATAAAAGCAATGAATTGGGAGAAATGCACTTCGTGCTCTTCGTTATTTCGTGTTTAATTCTTCTGACAAAAAACCGGAGGTAAAATGGGCGTCCTCGTCGCAGTCGGCACGAACAAGGGTTTGTTTCTTTTTCAGTCCGACGAAGCCCGCAAGGACTGGGAGATGACCGGCCCGCATTTGGCCGGTTGGGATGTGTACTCCATCCACCGCGACCGTCGCGGGCGCATCTACGCGGGCACGAGCCACTTCGTCTACGGCCCGACGTTTCGCGTAACCGACGACGGCGGGAAGAACTGGCAGCAGTTAGAAGCCCGGCCGGCGTATCCGAAGGACAGCGGGTGGGAGCTCAAACGCATCTGGCAGATCATCAGCCATCCGACCGAACCCGATACGATACTGGCCGGCGTGGAAGAGGCGGGGTTGTTCGTCTCGCGCGATCGCGGTGGAAGCTGGACCGAACTCGACGGTCTGACCCGAGGCCGCACGCGCCAAACATGGCATCCCGGAGCGGGAGGCATGTGCTGCCATACCGTGCTGGTCAATCCAAACAACCCTTCTGAGATGTGGGTCGGCATCTCGGCGGTCGGATTCTTCCGTTCGACCGACGGCGGGAAAAGCTGGACCAACCACAACAAAACACTGCCCGTACTCGACACCGGCAGCCCCGACGAAGGCACTGCCCGTTGCGTACACAAAGTCGCGGTCGATCCGAAGAACCCTGCCAAACTTTACATGCAATACCACGGCGGCGTGCTACGCTCGGTCGACAGCGGCCAGACATGGAAGGCGATCGAAAACGGCCTGCCGAGCAATTTCGGATTCCCAATGGTCGTCACCCATCGCGGCGAGCTGTTCATCGCGCCGCTGAAGGCCGACACCACCCGATACTTCGCCGATGAGACGATGACCGTTTACCGCAGCAAAGATCAAGGCGATACTTGGCAGCCGCTGCGGAACGGTTTCCCGAAAGAGCCCAGCTATGCCGGCGTGCTGCGCGACTCGATGGCGGTTGACTCATTGCCAACGCCCGGCGTCTACCTCGGTACAACCAGCGGCGAAGTGTTCGCCAGTCCCGATGCCGGCGAATCCTGGAACCGCCTGCCCGGTACGCTGCCGCGAATCCACTGCGTTCGCGCGTACGCGGTGTGATGACGTAGGGTGCCATTGATGGCACCGCATCGAACGAACGGTGCCATGAATGGCACCCTACATCATGCGAATCCAAATCAATGTCCCTTCGATGCTCGCCCACGCCGTCGGCGATACGCGTCATGTCTACGTCGAGGCATCGACGCTGACGGAACTGATCCGCAATCTGCAGAACCAGTTCCCGCTGCTCCGGCCATTGGTGTGGGACGATCAGTTGCAGCTTCGCAGGCACATCATGATCTTCCTGAATGACCAAAGCGTCGCGTGGCTGGACGATACCAACCCGACGCTGAAGGAGTCCGACTCACTCAGTATCGTGCAGGCCGTCTCCGGCGGATAAGAGGAATGAACCACGGAGGCACGGAGACACAGAGGCGCACTTGATCCTCCATCGCCTGTCAGCCGACGGACTTGATATATAAAGCAAGTATTGGTTCTCCGATCCGTGTTTATCTGTGGAAAAAATAGAAATCGTTCCCACACGCAGGCGTAAGAACTTCGAGCGTGTCTCCGTGTATCCGTGCCTCCGTGGATAGAATGATTTCATGCCCGACCGCCGACACATTGCCCATGTGGACATGGATGCATTTGGTTCGCGTCAGTAGAGCAGTTCGATCTTTTTCCCGATCAATCGCAGGACAAGCAGAAGAAAATCAACAAAACCATAGACGCGATCAACCGAAAGTTCGGGAAATCGGTGGTGAATCGGAAGTTGACTTAAGTCACTTGCTAAGAGCGGCAGTAACGCTGCCCATGTCGATCGACACCAGGTTCTTGCCGAATGAACGATGATCGAAGGTGCACTCGTATTCAAACGTTGCCGCGTTCGTGTCGGTGTTTCGCAGCGTGTAAGTGGTTTCATAATGGTGATCTTGAACGATCAATTTATCGCCGATGTTTAGGTTGCCCGACAGTTTGGCGGTCGAACCGATCGTCAGCCGGTCGCTGCTGAATTGGGTCGTCGAACCAATGGTCGTCAGCGCAACGTGATCGCGCAGGAAACGAGCGTGCCAAGCTTGCTGGGCGTTGGTAGTTCGTTGAACAGTCGGCGATGGCTGAAGATGGCCGCAACCAGCGACATACAGGGTAATGATTAGAACGATGGCATGACGCATGAATTCTTTGACGTCAAGCCACATCTTAAGTTGCAGAAACGCACCAGGTTGCGACAGTCGTTCTCTTTCTCCCCGCTAGGAAAAGGGAGCCACGCTTACGCGTTGGAGAGATAGCTCAAGCTCGCCAGTAATCCCGCTTTTTCGCCGGCCTCGGTGCCGTTGTAGTGTTCGTCTTCGAGCTCGACACTGACCACGCCGTCGAACTCGGCGTCTTGCAGGATCTTGAGCGCGGTTGACCAGCCGAACTGCCCGGCGCCCGGGATCGTGTATCGCCAGATGTTCTGCCCGAAGCCGTGCGGCTTCTGGAAGACTGAGTCCTGGTAGATGCCGAACTCGTATTGCGCTTCGGCGAACAGCTCGGTGTCTTTACCGTGGACGTGATGGATGTACGGCACGAACTCGTTCAGGAAGCGGATCGGATCGACGCCCAGCCGGATCAGGTGCGAGGGATCAAAGTTCAGCCCCATGCCCGGCCCGCAGTCGCGGAGGATCGAGCGGCAGCTTTCGGGTGTGCAGCAGAGCACCGCGTAATGAGGCGGCCCGCCGGGGTAGCCTTCGAGGACGATCATCGCGCCGGCGTTGTCAGCAGCCTCGGCCAGCGGGGCGAAGGTCTCCACCGCCCGCGCGTAATTCTCCGCCCGCGGCGTGCCCGGCTCGCCGGGGATGATCGTAAAAAACTTCTTCGCCCCGGCTGCGGCGGTGGTCTTGATGTACTCGATGTTTTTGGCGATCAACTCCTTGCGAACCCCGTCATCCGGCGACGACAGCTTGCCGAAGTTCAGCAGATCCACCGTCCCGATCTTGAGACCGGCCGCCTGCAACACGTTCGAGTTTTCCGGCGTGTAGCGGTTGATGTCGATGTGCTCGAACCCGTGCTCTTTCGCCCAGCTGACGCAGGCGGGGAGATTCTTGTACCACTCGGTCCAGCCGAGACGAAAGCCGATGGGGAAATTGCCGGTGCGGGTTTTCATGAAGAATTCCTATCTTGACGCGATAAGGATTGCGTAAGCGATGAGTGGCACGACATTCATCGCGAGTCCAATCCAGGCGATGTGCAGCGCTCGGCCTTCCTGAAAGCTTCGAATTGCCGAGCCAATACCGGTTATGCACATACAAAAAGTAATCAGGCCTGCGATCACGGAAAGCAACCCGAATGCCTGGCCGCGTCCTGTTGCGACGGCCACCATCCAGGAAGTCGTGGTCGCAGCGATTAGGGAGGCAACGCCGATATAAACACTGTTCCACGAGCGAGCACGCGGAACCGATTCGCGTTCCGCGTAGTGAAGAACATTTCTTGGCTGTTGGTCTGGCATCGCAGCATTATTTCTTTAGGAAGTTCGCAAGTAGCTTCTCGCCCATCTCCGTCAAAAAGCTCTCCGGATGATACTGCACGCCCTCCAGCGGCCAGGTCTTGTGTCGCACGCCCATGATCTCGTTGTGGTCCGTCCAGCTGCTGATCTCATACTCCGGCGGGAGGGTGCCTTGGCGGATGATCAGGCTGTGGTAGCGGGTGGCGGTGAACGGGTTGGGCATGCCGGCATACAACGTCTTCCCGTCGTGGTGGATTTGGTCGGTCTTGCCGTGCATGAGACGCTCGGCTCGTTCGACGATCGCGCCGGCCATGTAGCCGATGCATTGGTGGCCGAGGCACACACCGAGCAGCGGCAAGCGAGGGCCGAAGTGTTTGATCAGGTCGTTGCTAACGCCGCCTTCCTTGGGCGTACACGGGCCGGGGCTGATGACGATGTGGCTGGGTTTGAGCGCTTCCACCTGCTCGACAGTGACTTTGTCGTTGCGGAAGACCTCGATCTTCATCTTCGGCGCGACTTCCCCGAGCTTTTGCACGAGGTTGTAGGTGAAGCTGTCGTAGTTATCGATCAGGACGAGCATGCTAGAGAGTATCTAGGGGCAAGGGGCAAGGGGCAAGTGCGGGCATTTTACTTGCCCCTTGCCCCTGAATACTTGCCCCTTATGCTTCTCCCCATGGAAGATCGCTTCGCCTCCCCGCTCTTCTGGTCGGTGCTCATCGGCTGGATTCTCAGTGTCGTTTTGCACGAGTTTGCACACGGGATCGTCGCATTCTGGGGCGGCGATTACACCATCCGCGAGCGCGGCGGGCTGACGCTGAATCCGCTGCAGTATGTCGATCCGGTCTTTAGCATCCTCCTCCCGCTCCTTTTTTTGGCGATGGGTGGCATTCCGCTACCGGGCGGCGTGACTTACATCCGGCGGGACCTGCTCCGCAACCACTTCTGGGACGCCGCCTGCTCCCTAGCCGGGCCGGCGATGAATTTTCTGATCATGCTCGCCTGCATCATGCCCATGCACCCCAAGTACGGGTGGATTCATCCGACGATCGGTCAGCCGTTCGACGGCGCGCCGGCGGTGCTCGCAACGCTGGGGCAGTTGCAGTTGATCGCGTTTTTCCTCAATCTGATCCCGATCCCGCCGCTCGACGGTTTTCAGGCGATCTCGGCCTTTATGCCCGCGGAAACCCGGATGAAATTTTATGCGCCCCAGGTGCAGATGATCAGCACGATCATCCTGTTCATGTTGTTGTGGCGGTCGGATTATCTTATTTCTCGGATTTATGTGATGAGCAATAATGTACTGACCGGCCTGGGGATTGATCACGTCACTCTCCATTATTTCAACAATTCCTTCAACCACATATTGATCGGGAAGTAGCAGACGCGGCCTGGCCGATCGAATTTTGTTGATAGATTCAATGCTTTTCCCTACCCTACGATGGGTTGGAGAATCGACATGCCCCACGACGTCGGCCAAGATCAACTCGCCGTCATCCGCATCAGCGGGATGCACAGCAACAAGTGTGAGCAGGCGATCCAGAAAGCCCTCCTCGCCCACAAAGGCGTGCATGAGGTGGAAGTGGATTTTCTGTCCGGCCAAGCGTCGGTCCTCTACAAGAATGGTGCGGTCACCGTGGAACAAATGATGGCGTCGGTCAATCAAGCCGGCTACCAGGCGCTGAGTTCCTCGCAGCGCTTTGGACAACCCGGCCCATCCGACGGCGGAGTGCGAGTGTCGGAGTGAGTGATCCTGCCCGCCCATCCGAGCTTGAAACGCTTCTGGTTCGTCCCCCCGAGCAACGCATCCGCGAGTTCCAATACCGCTTCGCCCAGGCGATGGTGTTCGGCCTGCCGGTGATCTTCCTCCAATACGTCGGCCCGAGCTTGGGCGGTCCGGAAAGCGATAAATGGATCGGCCTGCTCCAGGCGCTGCTCAGCGGCTGGGCGACGTACGTCGGGGCGGCAGGGATGTTGTTTGAGGGTCTGATTCTGCTCGCCCGCCGCAAGCCGACGCTCGACGGCTTGGTGGCGCTGGCGGCGATCGGGATGTACCTGTTCAGCGTGATCTCGGTGTTCGGAATCATCTTCCGTGGCGCGCTGTTCTACCGCCCGCTGTTTTTTCATGTGGTGATCATCGTGCTTGTGGTGTGGACGGGATACCGCTGGTGGAGGCTTGCGCGATCAACAAATGATGGTCAGAAACTCTGATCGTCATCCCGAGGTACTCCGAGGGATCTCGGGCTTACGACAGGCCATTAAGTTCCCGAGTTCCCTCGGAGTAGATCGGGATGACAGTGGCCTAAAGTCTACCGTGTTCAGTTCAGATTCCCGATCAGCCGAATCTGCCCCTTCGCCACCGCCACGCCTCCGGCTTCTTCGTCGGTGATGGCGGCAGCGGCGACGGCGCCGATGCCCTTGGGCAGGCTCACGGTGTAGACGGCGTTGCCTTTGTCATCGACGTTGAATGTCCCGCCGGCGATGGCTTGTTTGTCGGGCGTGATGAACCAAAGTTCGTATTCCTTGCCCGCGGGCAATCGCTCCATCGACGTCGCGAAGATGTGCCACGTCTGGTGTTCATCGTCCACCAACAGCCGGCCGGTGGCTTTGGTCTTGTCGCTGCCGAGGGAGAAAACCCTGAGTTTGGGGCTATGCAGCGCGGCCAGCACGCGGGCGTCATGCTCGGCGGCGGCTTTGTAGGCGATGAGCTGCTGGTCCTTGTCCTTGATCTGCCGTTCCATCTCGGTCTGCAGGATCAGGATGCGGGCGTCGCGATCGCGCAGCTCCTTGGTCATTTCCGCAGCCACTTCGGTTCGGACCTGGTCGATCTTTCGCGTCGTCCACACATTGACCAGCACCGCGACTAGCACGATCGCGGCGATCGCGGCGAACCCTTGGGCGAACAGGCGGAAAGTTCGGAACCCGTCGGCGGGTGCAGCGTCGGCGGCCCGGGCAGTGGACTGCTGACGCGCCACACGCTGCATCAGGGCCGATTTGGCTGAGCTCGGCGGGGCGATCGGCGGGAGGGAGGCGGCGTAGGCGGACAGGGTCGCTTCCGCCTCGGCCAGCGCGGCCGACCACGCCAGGTCGCCGGACAACAGCGACCGGCGCACCTCGTCCGCTTGCGGTGCTTCCAGTGCTCCCGCAGCGTACTCCAAGGCGATTTCCAGGCGTTCCTGATCGGTCAAGCGTCACTCCATGTCTTCACGACGGCCGCGCCATAGCTCGGCCACCTTCACTATCATTACGCAAACAACCTCTTAAGCGGATGAGCCCTTGGCGGATATAGGTCTTGATCGTTCCCAGGGGCTTGTTCAGCCGATCCGCGATTTCCGTGTGGCTGAGCCCGTCGTAGTAGGCACATTCGATCGCTTGGCGCTGGACCGGATCGAGTGTTTCCAAGGCTTTACGAACGATACTGGCGGTTTCGCTGGTGACGGCGGACTCGGCAGCGGTGGGACGCGGGTCGGGCTTATCGGACGCCGCATCTTCGCTCGCCAGCTTCAGGTTCGACCGCTTGCCCATCGACCGCCGACGGTCAATCGCCCGGCTGCGCGTCAGAGTCAGCAGATACGTCACCGGGTTCCCCCGTGTCACATCGTACTGACCGGCCCGGGTCCAGAATTCGTGGAAGATATCGACCAGCAGTTCGTCAGCCGTCGCGCGGTCGTTCAATACGCGCACACAGGTGGCGTAGACGAGCGGGCTGTGGCGGTCATAAAAGACCGACAACGCCGTCGCATCACCAGAGGCCATAGCCGCCATGAGCGAGAGGTCATCTTTCGCCGACACCGGCGATCGCTGATCAGCCAATCCAAACTCCTGTGGAACGTCCTGCCTATCTTAGCCACGAACCGAGCGGGAGGGAAATCAGCCATCACCGTACCAAAAAGGGAACAGCGGCCCTTTCGAGCCGCCGTCCTCACAACAAGGGAATTTGGTGTTGCCGAACCGTCTTACGGGAGCACGACCGTATCGATCCAGTGGATCACTCCGTTGGTGCAAACCACATCGGTCTTGATCACGTTGGCGTCGTTGATCATGACCGCGCCGTCCTTAACGGTAACTTTCAGGTCCTTGCCGTTGGCGGTGGTGAGGGACATGGTCTTAACGTCCTTGGCCATGATCGCCCCGCCTACATGCACATGGTAGAGCAGGATGGCTTTGAGCTTTTCCTTGTTCTCGGGCTTGAGAAGGTCTTCCACCGTGCCCTTGGGGAGCTTCTCGAACGCCGCGTTGGTCGGGGCGAAAACAGTGAACGGGCCCTTGCCTTTGAGAGTCTCGACCAGGTCGGCGGCCTTGATGGCAGCGACGACGGTGGTCACTTCCGCCATGCCTTGGCCGGTGGCGGTGTCGATAATGTCGCCCTTCTTGGCCATTCCCTCGTCCATCAGCATGACGGGTTTGGAATCAGCTTTTGTATTGCAAGCCGAGGCCTTGCAACTACCACCGTTGGCGATGGCCACTCCAGCGCCGATCGAAGCAACGAGCAATCCAGCAAACACGGTCTTTGTAACAGTCTTCATTGAGACTCCTTCCGGCTGAGCCGGCTTAATGTTTCATTCAACCGCCCTCGCTGGGCGGACACGAAGCATTACGGGCTGGATGGCGGAGTGGATGTGTGAGAATCAAAAAAATCGTAAATGCGGCTTTTTCGACCGCGAATTCCGCTAAGGCGGGAAGGGCGCGAACAAAGGCAAATGAGGAAAGGATGTTTGGTGGCAGGTCGATTTGAAAAGTTGTGGAAAAAGTCACCCGTGCCACGGGCCTCCCGCTAGTGCCGAAAGCATGAATTTGAGTCAATTGAAGTGCTTGCAAGCAATCCATCAATGGCACGGGCCGGAGGCCCGTGGTACGGATGACCGTTTCAGGCAGACCCATCACCGAATGCATGGACTTGCATTGATACTTTGTATCTCTTCGCGGCGTTCGCGTGTTGGCGAACTTCGTGGTGAAACCTTCTACAAACCACTCGGCGGCGGAAGGTGTTTCAAGAGTTGCTCGCTGAGAGCGATCACCCGGTCGAATTCGATCGTATCGAATTGACGTGAGGAGAAATCGATCAGCATCGATCGGTTATAGACCAGCACACCCAGGTCAGCGGGAAAGAGCGTGCGGAGCGCGTCCGCGATTCTGCGGGCGGCGGCGCTATCGACGCCGATGGCGAGGAATCGCTCGCCGCCGGTGATCAGCGGAAACGATTGAAGCTTAAAGCGGTCGAGCAGGCTGAGGGTCCGCGCCACCGGCCGAAGCCCGCCGGGCGCGATCGGCCAATCCAGCTTGCGGTGCAATACGTGGATCGGTTCTGCACTCATCGGCGGGGACATGTCCAGCAGCGTGACCGTGCCCGATGAAATTACCAGCTGCGGCAGCAGATCTGTTTCGTCCAACGGCTGCGGCAGGGGATTGCTCGGACGAAGGTATCGATACCCACGCTCGCGGGCCCAGACGCTCATGGCCGTCCAGCGGCGTTCGGTGGTCCATCGGCGGACGAGCACAAAGAACACCGCCGTCGAGGCGAGAAAGATCGCGGACATGGTGAGAAAGATCATCCATGAGAACGGCGGCATGGCGGGGATTGTACTCGTCGCATGGGCAACTTGCCCATGCGACGCGGTATGCCGCGACGATCGGTCGTACTCGACCGAATACACAAGAGCGCAGCGATCTTCTTTGTCGCACATGGGCGGAATCGCTGACGCGGTTGCTTCATGAGCGGAGTACTGCTCATCCGCGTGAGTACACGCTGCATGGGCAGGTTGCTCATGCGACGTTGAAAACATCAGCCTGCTGAACGTCCTGTAAAAAGGAGCGTAATAACTCTTGTGACGACAGCGTGTTGATTCAGTGGGCGTGCTTGCCGAGCGGATTCATTGCCACTGCAGTTTTCTCCGATGAAAAGCGGCCTGATGATCGACTACGATAACATCTTCGAGCGCGTCAAAACCTGCTACGACATCCGCGTCCGCCGGTACCGCACGAACATGACCGGCTGCGCATGGCGGGTGCAGTTCAGCGACGGGCGGTTCATCAACTGGATCGAGTGCCCAAGGGTGAAATCGCCGTTGAGCCTGGCGATCTTCCTGCACGAAGTCGGGCATCACGTGATCGGGTTTGATCGGTACGAACTCAGCTGCGAGGAAGAGCTGCACGCATGGCGATGGGCGATCCAGCTCATGCGGCAACTGGGCGTGGAGCCCGACGCCCGCACGCTGCGGCGCTATCAGCAGTCGATGCAGTACGCGGTCGAGAAGGCGGTGCGACGGGGCCTGACCATTCTGCCTCAGGAACTGTATGCGTTCCATCAACAGGCTGCGTAAAACGCCACCCGTACCACGGGCCTCCCGCCCGTGCAAACCTCTTAGTCATTTTGAATACGGCGATTCTCGAGTCCTCGCATCGAAGGCACGGTCCGGAGGACCGTGGTACGACAAAAAGAAAGAACGCCCGGTTGGTCTAACCGGGCGTTCCTTCTTTGGAGAGTGTGTCACGTAACACATTATTCGTCGGTCGGCTCAATCTCGGTCTTCTGGTGTGACCGCAGCACGCCATCTTCCATCACGTGGCGGATTTTGAGAAGCGCCTTGTTCTGGATCTGGCGGACGCGTTCCTTGGTCACGCCGATGATTCGGCCGACTTCTTCCAGGGTCAGCGGGCTGTCCTGAGCTTGTTCCCAGTTGAAGCGCTGGCGGATGACCGTCTGCTCGACGTTGGTCAGATCGGCCAGGTTGCGGTCGACGATCGCCTTGAGTTCATCAATGCAATCATCTTCCACTTCGTCCCGGCGACGGTCGGCCCAGTCGCTCTTTTCCAGCTCCGGGTCGAAGTCGACCGGGAATCGCGTGCGATGCTTGTTGGCCTTGAGTGCGGCACGGCTGAAGGCTTTGAGGATCGCGCGGCAGGCGTAAGTGCTGAACTTAAACCCGCGGTCGATGCTGAATTTCTCCATTGCCCGCAGCAAGGCCATATTTCCTTCGGACACCACTTCGGCGAAGTCCACATCGCCCAGACGCGTGCGCTTGGCCATCGCCAGCACCAGCGCCAGGTTCGTGCGAACCAGGTATTCGCGGAAGTGTTCAAATTTTCGATGCCATTCGACCGCCTGCTCGGCGAGGTCTTTGGTCAGGCCGGTCTTTTCGACCTGCTTTTGGATTTGACCAAGCCGAAGCTTGGCGAAGTTGAACCGGAGGAACATCAGGCGTTCCTCGGCCGTGCTCATCAGCTTGGGCGCGCCGGTGATGCCGCTGTCGAGCATTTCTTCACGGGTCGGTTGGTACCAACTGGTGAGCGGGAGCTCGGGCTCGGATCCTTCGGCGAACAACTGGATCTCAGCGTTCTTTTTATGGAAGAACTCGCTGTCCATGAACTGGTAAGCGCCCGCCAGAATTTGCTCGGCCT
>JANMES010000020.1:0-60838 GCA_031377185.1 Phycisphaerae bacterium | reverse complement strand
TGGTCTGGATCGAGTTGCTCCCCGATCCCGACCGGGTGCTGATCTGCTCCGGTTGTGGAGCCGTGGCGGACGCAGTCCATGACACCGTCGAACGCTGGGTACGGGATCTGCCGATGTTCGACGCCCAGACCCATCTGCTGGCCTATGGATTCCGTGACGACGACTACTTCTTCCTGAAGATCCGATCAGCCTTTCCCGGAAATACCGGATGAACCCATTAAAAACCCCTGGAAAATCGAATAATTTCGCGAATGCCGGGCAACCGGTCTAGGCATCGAGCGACTTTGGGGATATGCCTGCGCTACGCGGCAGAGTGACCATTCTCGCCGTCGCACTGGCGACGGCCGTGCGTTGAATCTGCGGCGGCACTTTAGATCCCTCTGGCGTTTTGCCATCACTTGGCCTTTAAAAGCTCTTCCAGATCGAGCGAGCGCGTGTACATCGCCAGCTTCCCGTCGGATGACATCGGCCATTCTGCCCGTGGGCGATCGCGATAAAGTTCAACGCCGTTGTGATCCGGGTCGTGCAGGTAAATCGCCTCGCTAACGCCATGGTCGGCAGCCCCATCGATGGCGATGTTGGCAGCGGTCAATCGCCGAAGCGCGTCGCCCAAAGCCGCCCGCGTGGGGTACAGAATGGCGGTGTGATACAAGCCCGTCGTCCCCGCCGGCGGCGGAGAGCCGCCGAGGCTTTCCCATGTATTCAACCCTAGATTATGGTGATACCCGCCTGCGGAGATGAATGCGGCACTCTTACCGAAAATCTGCATGAGCTCGAACCCCAGTACGCCGCAATAAAAGTCGAGCGACCGCTGTAGATTGGCGACTTTAAGGTGTACATGTCCGATTCTCACTTGGGGATCGATAGGATTGCTGATCATGTTGAAAATCTTACCGTAACGCCGCCCCTCCGCTCTTGCCCGGCCGTGGTAAATGGGCTTGTTCTATCCGTTATAAAAAGCGTGGAACTTTCGCGCGACACAGCCTCCCAATGTGCTTCGACCTGCAAATTCTCGATTCCGGTACGAAAATTGGGGGTGAATCGCCGGTTCGCAGGGAAGTGAATCGATTTCGTAAACCAGGGTCCGCATGGTGGAAATCCCCCCCGCCGTGCCCTTATCATGTATGTTTCAGCGGATCGATTCGATCCGCTTTTTGAGGCTGGTGTTATGGCAGATCCGAAACAGGACAAGAATTCACGGAAGAACGGTCGCGCAAACCCCAACAACGGCGGCCTGAAGTTCGGCCGTGGGTTGTTTGGGTGGATGCTGTTTGTCGGCTTGGCGATCATGTTCTTCATGCTCATGCGTCAAGGCCAAGGCAGCTACACGAAAGTACCTTATTCGGATTTCGAGAAGAAGCTGGTCGCGAATGAAGTCCAGGACGTCGAGATCGACGGACCGGAAGCCACCGGTACATTCAGCAAGCCGCTCACGGTGACCGCCAACGGGCAGTCAGTCCAAGTCAAGCAATATCGCGTTCAACTGACGACAGACACGATGGTCTCGCCGGAGATGACCAACCGCATTCTTGATAAGGCCAACAACACGGTGACCCGAATCGAGTTCAAGCAGAACAACAACCTCGTCATCAACCTGCTCGTTCCGTTGATCCCGTGGATTCTAATCTTCGGATTCATCTGGTTCTTCGTCTTCCGCCAGTTGCGCAACAGCAGCGGCGCGGGCGGGATGCTGGGCAACTTCGGTCGCAGCAAACACAAGATCACCAGCAAAGAACACACCAACATCACCTTCGATGACGTGGCCGGCGTGGATGAAGCCAAAGACGAGGTGATGGAAATCGTTGAGTTCCTCAAGAACCCCAAAAAGTTCCAGCGTCTCGGCGGGCGCATCCCCCGCGGCGTGCTACTGGTGGGTGAACCCGGAACCGGTAAAACGCTGCTGGCAAAAGCCATCGCCGGAGAAGCCGATGTGCCGTTCTTCAGCATCAGCGGTTCGGACTTCGTGGAAATGTTCGTTGGCGTCGGTGCAAGCCGCGTGCGCGATCTGTTTAAGCAAGCCAAGGACAACAGCCCGTGCATCATCTTCCTGGACGAAATCGACGCCGTCGGCCGACGCCGCGGGTCCGGCTTCTCGTCGGGTGGTCACGACGAACGCGAGCAGACGCTCAACGCAATCCTCGTGGAAATGGACGGGTTTGAAACCAACGATCAGGTGATCGTGGTTGCCAGCACCAACCGCGTGGACGTGTTGGATCCTGCCCTCACTCGCCCGGGAAGATTCGATCGACAGGTGTATGTACCGCTTCCGGACGTGAAGGGGCGATTGGAAATCCTAAAGGTCCACAGCCGCAAGGTGAAACTGGGGCCGAATGTCGATCTGCTCCGCCTTGGACGGGCAACGCCGGGCTTCAGCGGTGCGGATTTGGCTGCCATTATCAACGAAGCCGCACTGGGCGCGACGCTGGCGGGCAAGGAATTCATCGAACAGGACGACCTGGAAGAAGCCCGCGACAAGGTGCGCTTCGGCCGGGCCAATAAGAGCCGCGTGATGGACGAAAAGGAAAAACTCTCGACCGCCTACCACGAGGCCGGCCATGCCGTCGTGCAATGGCTGCTTCGCCCTGATGCTGATCCGATCCACAAAGTCACCGTCATCCCGCGCGGTCGGGCACTGGGCGCAACGATGACTCTTCCCGAGAAAGACCGCTACAACTACACCAAGCGGTGGTGCATCGCGTTCATCAAGATGACCTTCGGCGGGCGCATCGCCCAGGAAATGTTCACCGGCGACACCGATAGCGGCGTGATCGGCGACATCCGCCAGGCCACCGGGATTGCACGCAAGATGACCACCGAATGGGGCATGAACGATCGGCTGGGCTTCGTCTTCTACGGCGAGGACGACAGTCGCCCGAACATGCTCGGCGGATTTGGCCAGGGCCAGGAGTATTCCGAAGAAACCGCCAAGATCATCGACCAGGAAGTGAAAAAACTGATCGACCACCTTTACGATGAAACCCGTCAGTTGCTCGAAGCCAACCGCGACAAGATCGACGCAGTGGCCAAGGCGCTGGTGAAGTACGAGACGCTGGACCAGAACGACGTCGACCGCTTGATGCGCGGCGACAGCCTGACCCGCCCGACCGTGTCCGACCTGCTCGAGAAAGAGCAAGCCCGCAGCGGGACGGTCATCCAGCCCGGCGACGACACCAAAACCCCGGACATCCGCCCGGGCCTGGGCGGCGGTCCCATGCCGCAGCCGGGCTAAGCTCAGCGCGTCATCTTCAAGACTATTCGGGCCGGGATGCTTAGTCGCATCCCGGCCCGATGTTTTTGCGAGCATTTACTTCCGACGGATCACTTGCTCATTGGCTGGGTGGCAGGATCTGGCATGATGGACGCGTGCGCGGGGTTTGTAAGAATCATCTGCGGCGTTCCATAGCGCGTGCGGTCGCGCCCGCCGTAGCTAACGAGTGTCCCAACAACGCGCAATTCCTTGCCGTTCCAATTCCTGGCCACGTCACCACCGAAGACTCGATCAAACTCTTCGCGATAGCCGACGAACACGACCACAAGCATCGAATAACCGCTCGGGCCGGCCGCCAGTTCTGCGTTCATTACCTTGCCGGTGGGACTCCAGGCAACCGATGTGACACGCCCAACGACGGTGACCTCATCGCCTACGATCATTGCAGTCCGCAGGCTGTCTTCATCGGTGGAAGCGATGACGCGATCGCCTGGCTGAGTGCTTGGCATTTCATTCGGCTTGATCGGCATGAGTTGGCGGGCCTCGCGCTGCAGGACAATCGGGAGCATCCACCCGAATCGATCGGCCGTTGGCAGGGGCTGGACTCCCGGTTCAATGGGAATCCGACGCATGACGCGCTCGGCTAGCAATAAATCCCGCCGCCCTTCCGCTTCCTTGCCGATCCTGAATTTTGCCATTGCCGTGATCAGCTGCGTGGTAACAACGCTGCTGGAGCCCCATTTCTGTGCGCTGGTCGGATCGAATGCCGAGGCCTCCTTGTATTGACCATTGCGATAGTGGACCAGCGCTCGCAGCGGCACCCAGGCGGCGACGTCTTCGGGATCGGAAGCGTTCGGCGAAGTTTTGGCCACCCGCGATGCAACCTGGGCCGGCGTCAGCGGCGATTGCTCGGGAATCGTCAGGCAGGAGAACGCAAGATTGTAGATGTCGTCACTGCTGTCCGTCTCTCCATATTCCCTGACCAATTGTTCGCAGACGGCCCTGTAGCGAGCCATGTCCCGCGCTACCGCAGCGAGCGACGCGCGTTCGAATGCCTGCCCCGAGTCTCTTGGGCTGGGATTCATCGCCAGAATCTCAACCAACGCTTCGTTGAATCGGCCGGCCTCCAAATAGCGATCCACGCGTTTGGATCGCACATTTGGATTTCCAGGGCTGACCGACAATTCGCGCGTAAGCTGTGCGATCTGAACGTCAACGCGCTTCATCCGGGTTCGCGCCGCGGCCTGCGGTTCGCCGGCGTTGGCCTGTGCGGTTGCCAGGGAGTCGTAAGCCGAAACTGCGATGAAATGCCCCTCGCCTCGGGCAGCGTCGATTAGATTGATCGCTTGAGCGTAATTCTCGCACGCCTGCCTCCACTTGCTTTGTCTACCTTGACTATCCGCAAGGAGAACCATCGCCGTGCCGCGGTTCATCTTGTCCGATTCGCCGGTGCCGTACAGGCTCAGTGCCTTGGCTCGAAGATGCTCGGCCTGTTCGAAGTTTCCGCGTGAGTCCGCGACACTCGCACTGGCCAGGTAGTATTCAGGTGATTCATTCTTTTCGACGCCTACTTTGATGCGTTCTAGCAGTTCCGACAGTTCCTTTTCCACCTGCCGAAGTTCACGCGGATCACCTGAACGATTGGCAAGGAACGTCTGCATCTTCTGCAGTCGATTCGCCAGTTGATCCGGCGCGATACCCGCCTTGCGGCCGATATCCGTTGCTCTCCGCATCGCATTGATCGCCGGGGTGTAATTCTCGTTGCCCCAGTGAATACGGGCGATCAACTCGAGCGTATCACCCAATGCCGGGTCATCCGGCGCCAGCGCAAATTCTCGTTGGGACAGTTCCACCTGCACCACCCGCAAGGCCGCGTCATTTAAGCCCAGATTGAAATAGCATTCGCCGATGGCGTGGCGCAGCTCCGCTTCCTGCAACGGATCACGGCTGAAATCGGAGGAGGCCAGTTCGCTCTCGGCTTTCTCGGCCATCTGTCGAACGGTCATCTCCGAGTTGTTCACGCGATCAGCGCCGGCGCTGCGAACCATGTTGGTGAGGAATTGCGTGACCGCCTTGGAACGCTGGGCGGCCTGGTCGGCGCGGGCCGAGCTGTCGCGGGCCGCCGCCTCGCTGCGGGCCGCCGCCAGTCGCTGGGTTTCGGCCAATTGCCTGGCCTCTTCTGCGAGCTTCCGCTGCGCCGACTCGGCCTGGGTGGCGCGAACCGCAACGTCGCGCTGTTGCCGGGCTGTAATCAGTCCATAACTGGTCATTCCCAGCCCCGCCACCAATGCACCGGCCACCACCCCCGCAACCGCCACCTGAAGCTTGTACCGACGGACGAACCGCCTCACTCGATACGATTTGCTGGGCGGGGTCGCAAGCACTGCTTCGTCGCGGAGATATCGCTCGATTTCATCTGCCAGCGCTCCGGCCGAGTCGTAGCGGCGGGTGCGGTCCTTCTCCAGGCACTTCATCACCACCCAGTCGAGTTCCGTCGCCAGCATCCTGCCGAGCTTGGCGGGTTCCACACGGCAGCGCTGCTCGGCGGTTTGCGAAGTCTGCCCGGTCACGGCACGCGTGCTTGGGCGCGGCGGCTCGATCTCGCGGATCATCCGCTGCATCTCGCCAAACGCCTTCGATCGCAGTTCCTTCGGATCGAACGGGGTGCTCCCGGTAAGCAACTCGTAGATCATCACGCCGAGCGAATACACGTCGCTGCGGGTATCGATGTCCAGCCCGCTCATCTCCGCCTGTTCCGGCGACATGTACTCGGGCGTGCCGATCATCTGGCGGAATTCGGTGAACAGAGTGTGATCAGTCAGGCGTCCGTGGGTGGCTTTGGCGATCCCGAAGTCGATCACCTTCGGCACGGGTTTGCCATCATGCAGGGTGATCAGCACGTTGCCGGGCTTCAGATCGCGATGGATGATTCCCTTGGTGTGCGCATGCTGCACCGCCCGGCAGACGGGGACGAACAAGTCCAATCGCTCTTGCGGGGTCAGGCGATTGCTGTCGCAGTATTGAGTGATGGAGATCCCGTTGACCAGCTCCATCACGAAGTACGGGCGGCCGGTCTCGGTCGCTCCGCCGTCGAGGACTCGGGCGATGTTGGGGTGGTCCATCATCGCCAGCGCCTGCCGTTCGGCCTCAAAGCGAGCGACGACTGATTTGGTATCCATCCCCGCTTTGATGACCTTGAGCGCCACCCGCCGGCGAATCGGGTGTTCCTGCTCCGCCATGTAAACGATACCGAATCCCCCTTCTCCGATCATCTGCAATAGCTTGTAGCGCCCGATCTTTGTACCAATCATCTCGGCGTGAAGATGTGGTGCCTGCGAAACCGGCACAGCATCTGGAAGGAATTCCTCGGTCTCTCCATTGGACATGTTTGGGAGTATATAGTGGACCGTTTCCAAACAGCAGCAAATATTTCACCCACAACCGCGTGGCATTGCGGTGGAATTGCGTTAAAATGCCGCAGTAATCTGAAGGAATTTACACCTGTGGCCCAAGCCGACATCATTATCGTTGACGAGAAGCTGCTCCCGCAGACCGTGGAGCTTTACAACTCCGTTTTCCGCCCCAAGCGTGAGGTTGACTACTTCAAGCGACGCTTCATGGGACGGTACAACGCACTCACGCTGCTGGCACGGATGGACAACAAGCCGGTCGGCTTCTGGATTGGTTTTGAGCTTAAGCCGGGCATGTTCTACCTGTGGCTGGGCGCGGTGGCGGCCGAAGTTCGGCGGCATGGTATCGGGCGACAACTCCAGGAAGCCCAGCAGGCCTGGGCCAAGGACCACGGATACGAGTACATCCGCTGCGAGTGCATGAACCACCAGAAGGAGTTCATCCACTTCGCCATTACACTCGGCTACGACATCGTGGGCATCCGCTGGGATTCCACCCACGCCGACAACCTGGTTGTTTTCGAGAAAAATCTGCTGGAGTAGGTCAGTAGCGGGCAAGGACCACCCTGAGGCATACTCCTTGGTGTCGCGCATTATGCGCTAATCGGCATCGCCGGCAGCGATCCGGGCCGGTCTGATTTGCTGGGTGAGGGCCGGATCGGAATCTTTGGAAATTTGGCCCGCTTGCTGCCCGCACTCGATATCGGCGTCGCATTCATCGACCACAAATGCCCGGTGAATCCCCGCGATGGGTTTGGAAGCCTTCACTTCGATGGATCGCAGTTCGCTCCGCCTGGCCATGGCCCATACGGTTGCGACGATGACGAGCGTCGCCGTCGGCAGCAGGCATTCACGTAGGAAATTCTTGATCACGAGGCTCCCATCCATCCGGTTCAGCTAAACTGAAAACCCACACTACGATAAGAGACGGTAAGATGGTCATCGGCCATTTCAGGCCGACACTGAGGTTCTTTTCTAATGGTCGATCCGGCTCACTTCCAGCTTCACGAATGGCTTGCAGATCCGCGAAGAAATCCGGCGATCATGGGCGTATTAAACGTCACGCCCGATAGTTTCTCGGACGGTGGCCAATGGATCGACCCTGCCATCGCCGTCGATCGGGCGCTGGCGATGGTCGCAGAAGGAGCTGCGGTAATCGATGTCGGCGGCGAGTCCACCCGCCCGGGCAGCCAGCCGGTTGCAGAGGACGAGCAGGTACGACGCATCGTTCCCGTCATCCGCGCAATCGCAAAGGCCTCGCTGGTGGTAATCTCGATCGATACCACCCGAGCCAAGGTCGCCGAAGCCGCATTGGACGCCGGGGCCATGCTCGTCAACGACGTTTCCGCCGGCCGGGATGACGAACAGTTGATTCCACTCGTTGCCCGTCGCGGCGCGGTGCTGTCCCTCATGCACATGCAGGGCACACCGGCGACCATGCAGGTTCGACCCACCTATCAGAACGTGACGGACGAGGTTCGCAGCTTTTTGCTGAATCGACTGAAATTCGCTCAAAACGCCGGGGTCGATCCGCTGCGAATCCTGCTCGATCCGGGCATCGGCTTCGGCAAGACCGACGCTCACAACCTGGCGCTTCTGGCCGAGCTGAAAACACTCGCGGAGATCGGTCGACCGTTATTGGTGGGAACCAGCCGCAAAGGGTTTATCGGTCGAATCACCGGCGAAACTGACCCGGCCGACCGGCGCTTCGGGACCGCCGCCACCGTCGCGTGGGCGATCGCTAACGGAGCGACGATGCTGCGTGTCCATGATGTCGAGCCGATGGCGCGGGTGATGCGGATGATCCGAGCGATTCAAAATGCTTCGAGCGATGAAAATCGAGCCAATCACCCCGCCCCGTAATGGCCGATAGAAGCCAATGAGGGTATAGTTCAGAACGAATCGCCCCGGCTCACCCGGCGGACGCGCTTGGCTCATGAAAGACGATTTATTCAATTTCAACAGCTTCTTCAGCGCCCTCAAAATCTACGGGTGGTGGCGCGTCACCGTTGAACTACTGGTAATTGGTCTGGTCGTCTTTTATGTCGTCCGATTTTTGCGGGGAACGCGCGGCGCGCGATTGCTCAAAGGCATTTCGCTGGTTCTGGTGGCGATGTACGTCACCGTCCGCATCGTCGCCAGGAAGTTTGAGCTCGACCGAATCGATTTTCTATACGGCCAGCTCATGCAGTTTGCCACGGTGGCGGTGCTGATCGTGTTCCAACCCGAACTCCGCCGGGCCGTCATGCGGCTGGGCGAGACGCGGCTGTTCCGCGGGTTTAACGATCAACTTAACGAAGAGATCGAAGCACTGGTCGAATCCTCGACATTCCTATCCCGACGCAAGATCGGAGCATTGATCGCGATCGAGCGCGACGTCGGACTGGGCGGTATCGCCGAAAGCGGTACGCGCATCAACGCCGATCTGACCGCCGACTTGCTGAATACCATCTTTTTCCCCAATAGTCCGTTGCACGATTTGGGCGTCGTCATCAGTGGCGGCCGAGTCAGCTACGCGGGCGTCCAGTTTCCGCTGGCCGACGCCGGCGATCTGGAACGCGAACTCGGCAGTCGCCACCGGGCGGCCGTGGGGCTTAGCCAGGACACGGACGCGGTCATCCTCGTCGTCTCCGAAGAGACCGGCGACATCAGCATCGCCGAGCGCGGCACGCTGATCCGCAAGTTGACCCCCGAAGGCCTTCGCGGCCTGCTGACCGAACTCCTCGGCGGTGGAACGGCGGCGTCGGAAAAGAAGAGTGGCGACTCACAGATGGAAGCAACTTAGATAAAGGGTGGGCATTGCCCACCATTGTTGAGCCCAAAACCGGTGGGCAGTGCCCACCCTACGACCAGGATCGCAATACGTTCAACTGAACGTTGCCTTGTTTTTTGAAACAATATGTCGGATCTGGAACCAACCTCGTCTCCGTCGTCACCCTCGCCGGTGGTGGGCTATCGGCCCGCGCCCAGGCCGCTTAGTGCGCGGATCAACAGCCATTTGAAAGCCTGGTCACGCGATACATTCAATCGCGAGCAGATGATCAGCAGCCTCAAGTCCTTGGCGTGGGTCGCGCCGCTAACGATGCTCATCTGGATCTACGCCGAGCGAGAGCAGTTGGCCACCGTGCAGAATCAGACCATCCCGATCAGCATCAAGAGCGCGGATCCGAAACTGATCGTGACAGTCAACGCAGACGACCAGAACATCACCGCCGAACTATCCGGGCCGCGTGTTTCCGTGGATAAAGTGACCGAGGCGCTCAAACTCATCCCCCGCAGCGAACAGGGTGTGTTGATCGAAATCTCCGGCGCTTATGCCCCCGGCTCGTACCAAATCCTGTCATCCCTGGTCAGCGACGCCGACCTGTTCAAGCGGGCCGGCGTGACCATCAGCAAGGCAAGCCCGCAGAACATCCACATCACGATCGATCGCGTGGTGGACCGCGAACTGGACGTGCTTGTTCCAGACGAGTTGATCGCGCAGAACCTGCTGGTCGGCACACCCACGTTTGAACCGCGTAAAGTGACCATCTCAGGCCCCGAGTCCTTGCTAAACGCCGCGGCGGCTAGGAACGAGTTGAAAGCCACCATCGATCTAAAGAACTTCAAGGAATTGCAGACACCGGGCAAACACATCTTGGACAATGTTCCGCTGCTGGTGTCGGTTTCGGACAAAAACATCAGCGTGTCGCCGATGACCGTCCGGGCCAATCTCGAAGTCCGCCCGGCCGAGGTGGAAATGAAGAGGGACGCTTTGCCGATCTTTGTCACCTATCCGCCAAACTTCGCCTACCGGGCGGATTATTTCGCCTCGCTGCCCAACGTGACGATGTACGGCTCGCGAAAGGCGATCGAAGACATGGCCAAGTCGGGCATCCAGCCAAAGGCGCGTTTTGAAGTCAGCACCAAGGATTTGCCGGCCGACGTTACACGCACCACTCGCCTGGAATTCGACCTCCCGCCGGGAATTCGGATGAGCGACGAAGACAAGCAGCGGACGATCGAATTCAAGCTGGTGAAGCAAGTTACGCCGGAATGATCGCTCCGGCTCCCCCGTACAGTACGCCGGGAGAGGGCTGGGGTGAGGGTTTTGTCCCCAAGCCAAGAAATCCACGAATAACACGAATCTTTACGAATCCAATTCCTCCATTCGCGTGGATTCGTGTTATTCGTCGACGAATTGAGCCGACGGAAAAGAACCCTCACCCTGCCCTCTCCCGGAGTACCGGGCGAGGAAGATTCAGACTAAAATACTCTCATGGAAGACCTCGCCCAATATGTACAGAAGCTCGGCCAATCAGCCCGTAAGGCGGCCGGTGACTTGGCTGCGCTCAATGACGGCGCGAAGACGGCCGTCCTGAAGAAGATCGCCGCGGCGATCGTCGAGAACCGCCAGCCGCTGCTCGACGCCAACGCCAAAGACGTCGAAGCCGCCGTCGCCGCCAAGATGGCGCCAGCGCTGATCGAACGCCTGAAGCTCAACGATAAACGCATCAACGGCATGGCGGAGGGCGTGCTGCAGATCGCCGGGCAGACTGATCCGGTCGGGCAGATCATCGAAGGGTACGTCCGCCCGAACGGCCTGCGGATCACCAAGATGCGTGTGCCTCTCGGCGTGGTGCTTTTCTTCTATGAAAGCCGCCCGAACGTGACTTCCGACGCTGCCGCCCTCTGCATCAAGAGCGGCAACGCGATCATCCTGCGCGGCGGGAAGGAAGCGTTCCACTCCAACAAGGCGATCGTCGCAATCGTGGCCGACGCGCTCAAATCCGGCGGAATCGACCCGGCGGCCGTTCAGTTCGTCGAATCAACCGACCGCGCACTGGTGCCCCAACTGCTAAAACTCGATAAATACATCGACTTGGTCATCCCCCGCGGCGGCGAGAGCTTGATCCGCGCCGTCGTGAAAGACAGCACCATCCCCGTGCTGAAACATTTCACCGGCAACTGCCACCTGTATATCGACGCCGGTGCCGAAGTGATGGAAGCCGACGTGCGAAAAATCTGCGTCAACGCCAAAACCAGCTACCCCGGCGGAGCGGTCTGCAACGCGGTCGAGCACCTGCTGTTCCACAAGGATGTTGCACCCAAGTTGCTGGCCAAAGTGTGCGAAGACCTGACCGCCAAGGGTGTTGAAGTCCGCGGCGATGAACGCGCCCGGGCGATCTACACCCCTGCCAAACCGACCATCCCCGAGGACTGGGACACCGAATACCTCGCATTCGTCGTCGGCGTGAAAGTCGTCGACAGCCTCGACGAAGCCATCGCCCATATCAACGAGCACGGTAGTCATCACACCGACGGCATCCTCTCAACGAGCCGCAGTGCGATCGACAAGTTCGTCACGCGGGTCGACTCCGCCAGCGTAATGATCAACGCCAGTACCCGTTTCGCCGACGGCGGCGAGTACGGCCTAGGCGCCGAAATCGGCATCAGCACCGACAAACTCCACGCCCGCGGGCCGATGGGGGCGAATGATCTGACGACGTACAAGTGGGTCGTCAGCGGCGAAGGACATGTGCGGTAGATCCGACTGGAATAAAGGCTAACGAAGAAATTCAATTAAACACGAAGAACACGAAGCGGTTCCCGGCGGGCTTAGATCGCTCGGAAAATTGGACGCCATTCAAATGGAAATTTGAGTGGCGTTTCTTATTCAGGTGCGTCCACAGACCGAAAACCGCTTCGTGTTGATAATTCTTCTTGAAGTCTGATTCAACCGCCATTCCGTTGATTGGAATTAGCTCCTGGGTCGCTACTGTCGCGAAGTGGGACTCATGTCGGACCAGCGGCGTGCGAGGAATGGTTTGTTGGCCCAGCTTATTCGCGTCGATGATCCTGTCACTGACATATTTTCATGAATTGCCGTGTCAGGTGGAACGTCCTCCAATCGATCGACGGGGATGATGACCGTATTGGTCCCAGCTTCGACGCGGTGCAATCCGTCTATCTGCAACAGGAATCGATTCGCAAATAGGTTGATCGGTGGCAAACAGTAAGGCGCAGGCTCGGCATACATGGCAATGCCATGCCGCCCGCCACGCCCATGCAATTCATTCGCTAGCTGAATTCTTGAACCTCGCTCGCTTGAATCTTCCAGAAATGCACGAAGATAGTCCTTGCTTGCCTGAATGATCAGTAACAACACCACGATGCCGACAAATCGCTTGTTCCACTGACGTGGCAGTTTGCCGAGCGCGACCATAACCCCGATGAGCATCGCCACATCCGGCAGGATGAAGAACCGACCAAACTCCCCGGGTTTACCGGCCGAAACAGCGGCACAGATCAGGGTGATCGCGATCGCCGGTAACGCCAGTAAGATCAACTGCCTTCTTAACATCGGCGGTGAGAAGTGCAGCGTTAGCCAACCGATTCCACCGGCGATCAGGACGATCATGCTCGATCCTTCGCTGACGAGCCTGATGGCATTGATCGCCCCGCCGAGCAGATTGTGGATAGCGTACATCGCCCCGGTGTTGCCGGCGTTGGATGTCAACAGTTCCCGGTGCAGCAGCAGGTTGATCAGGACGTACGGGTTGGTGATCGCGTACACACCAACGCCCGCTGCACCGGCCAGCAGCGCCAGTTTCACGCGCTCACCCATCCCGATCGGCCGCATCAACACCATCGCCGGCAGGATGAGGAAGACCGGCAGCGACGTCGGCACCATCCCCAGCGCCGCCCCGCACAGCACGCCGGTCAGCAACGCCAGTCGCGTTGAGCCCGATTCGACGAACGCCATCGCCGCCCGGATCGCCAGCAGCATCAGCACCGCCCCACCAAGGTGCGGCTTGGCTTCGTGGCTCATGCAGACGACCACCGGCAGCAGCGCGAACCCGAGCGAACCGATGGCCGACATCCAGTCGTCGGCGGTGAGCTTTTTGAGGATCGAGTAGACCGTCGCCACGCCGATCAAACCCCATAGCACGCTATACAGCCGAGCAACGACGTAGAATCGGCCGAACGCCTCGGGGTGATCGAGGTAGTACGCCAGATCGGGCGTGAGATGAATCAGCCCGATCCACTTGATCGACGCCGCCTTCAGCATCGCCCCAACCGGATAGATCCACAGCCCGCCGTACTGGTAGAGCTTCGGATCGAACTGCAGCGAGCCGGGCTTGATCTGCGACAGCGCCCGTAGGGTGATCATCTCATCCGGCTGGTACGAAAACAGCCGGTACCGGCGGACGATTTCCGCCCGCTGGGCGTCGGTCTCGTTCAGCCAGATCACCCGATCGCGCTTGTCCAGCGGATTGCGATCGACATCCGCGCCGACGTTTTTGTCCGTATCCCACCCACCGGCCAAGTCGATAATCTGCTGGCCGGTCCAGGGCGTACGGTCGCCGAACAGGTAGCGGTTGACACTACTCGACGGCAGTCCCCAGTCGATCCCGAGCGTGAACACGCCGGCCGACAGCACGAGAACGCCAATCAGCAGCCATCGCGACTTCATGTGCTGCAAAGTCTAAACGGCTGTAACTTTTTAGCCACTCGAGAACACTGACAAACGTACGGCCACTCCCAAACCGTCATTCCGAGCGGTACACCGCGAGGAATCTGGGAATGCCGTACGGCGATGGGTTGCCCGAGATCCCTCGCGGTGTACCGCTCGGGATGACATGTTCGATTTACGCCACGTCGAATCGCCAACCGAAACAATTCGTCGTTTTCGGCGTATATTCATTGGGCCCGATTCTCAAAGGATACTTATGCGGATCAGATTGAGCTTCTTCGCTGGTTTGATGCTCTGCCTGCAATGGCTGCCGACCGTGCGTGCCCAGGCGATTTCCATTCTGCGGGTCGACTGGACCGACACCGCCCACCAACGCACGTTACCGATCAAGATCGACTTCCCGAAATCCGCCGACAAACCGCTGCCGGTGGTGATCATCTCGCATGGGCTGGGCGGGTCGCGCGAGGGTCTGGCCTACATCGGCGAATACTGGGCGGCCCACGGGTACGTTTCGATCCACATCCAGCACGTCGGTTCTGACGAAAGCATCTGGAAAGGCAAGAAGATGGCCGAGATCATGCCCGCCATGAAGGCTGCCGAGACGGCCGAGCAGTTCATGAACCGCGTGAACGACGTGCACTTTGCGATCGACCATCTCAAGGAACTCAACGAAGACGCGAAGTTTCCGCTGCACGGCAAGCTCGATCTGGACCGCATCGCGATGGCCGGCCACTCGTTCGGGGCCGTCACCACACAGGCGGTGTGCGGCCAGGTCTTCCCCGGCGGACGTACGGTGGCCGATCCGCGGATCAAGGTGGGCGTCGTCTTCAGCCCTTCGCCTCCTCGTGGCGGCGATACCGCCAAAGCGTTCTCGAAGATCAGTATCCCGCTGTTTCATTGGACAGGTACGAAGGATCAGGTGAATTCCGCCATCTCACCGGTGACGCCCGATCAACGCCGCGAGCCGTTTGATGCGATCAGTACAAGCGATCAATACCTGGTGGTTCTGACCGACGGGGACCACGGCATCTTTGGCGGGCGGGCCCGCGAGAACGGGAGACTTCATCCGAACGATGCGGCGTGGATCGATCTGATCCAACGCGGGTCAACGGCGTTTCTCGATAAGTATCTCAAAGCAGACAAAGCGCAGGCGGCGTTTTTGGATGACGGAGAATTCGCCAAGAACGCAAAAAAACTTGGGACGTTTGAAATGAAGAAACCGAAGTGATTTCTTGGATGGCGTGTCCCGCTTCAGCGTGACACGCCGAGGAGACACACCGAGCGTCAACTTAAAATGAACGCCTTCACGATGTTCGGCCCGTGAACGCCCGTCACCACGTTCAGTTCGATGTCCGCGGTTTTACTGGGTCCCGAGATCATCGTGACTCCACTCCCCGTGCCTTCCTTGTCGAGTTTTTCCATCAGGTCGATCAGATCAGGCACGAAATTCTTGGGCTGAACAATCGCCACATGTACAAACGGCACGAGTGAGATCGCCCGCCCGTGTTCCGGCCGATGCTTCACCACCAGCGTGCCGCTCTCGGCCACCGCGTAGTCGACTTCCGTCACGCCGGCGTCGAAGTCATAGGACTCATCCAGCGTGATCTGCGACCAGTATTTCGCTTCGATCCCACGGACGTTCAGTTGTTCGGTCAAACCCAGGCTCTTGATCACCGGCGTGTCGGTCAGCATGACGCGCTTGATCTTCTGGCTTTGCAGAAACGCCACCAGTTGCTCGCCCAAGTCATCAATCCTGACCGTTTCCACCAGCATCTTCAGTTCCGACGCGCGATCGGCGAACAATTCCGGCAACCCGATGTCGCTCGACACCAGCCGGGCAATCGGCTCACTGATCACCGGCGGCGTGGGCGCGGTACTCATCGGCTGATCGCGATTGAGCGATTGGCGAACCTTTAACATTACATTCGATGGATCGTGCATGTTGTCCTCTGGTTCCCTCGCCCGGTACGCCGGGAGAGGGAGCAATCATTTCTTACTCCGCCATTGCTGATGAAACGTCCGCCGCGCCGGCGCGGGCATGTCGCGGACTTGCGTCCAGCCCGATCCGAACAACGGCAGCTTCCGCACCCAGCCACTGTGTACCGCGCGACGACGCAGGTCGAGCTTCTGCATCTGCGTCAGCAAGCCGTACATAAACCGCGATGTCATCGACCATGCCCAGAAGCGGTAAATCACTCGTTCGAACGGCCCGTTCAGATGCGTGTCAACAATATCCCGCCGCAGGTTGATCAGGTGCTTGGGGATGTTGATCTTCACTGGGCACGCTTCGTAACACGCGCCGCACAGGCTGCTGGCCTGCGGTAGATCCTTGTAATTCCCCAGCCCCTGGAACAACGGCGTGATCAGCGCGCCGATCGGCCCAGGATACACGCTGCCGTACGCATGCCCGCCGATCTTGCGGTAGATCGGGCACGCGTTCAAACACGCACCGCAACGGATGCAGCGCAGCGTTTCGCGGTATTCCTCGCTCTGCAGGATCTCCGTCCGCCCGTTGTCGATCAGGACCAGATGAAACTCCTCCGGCCCGTCCTTCTCCCCGGCGCTGCGAGGCCCGCCGAAGATGTTGTTGTAGATCGTGATCGGCTGCCCCGTCGCACTGCGGCTCAGCAGCTTGATCATCACCGCCAAATCCGCCATCCGCGGAATGACTTTTTCGATCCCCACCAGGCTCACCAGCACGCGCGGCGTGGTAACCGATTGCCGCTGATTGCCTTCGTTCTCCACGCACGCGACCAAGCCCCTGTCGGCCACCAGGAAGTTCCCGCCGGTGATGCCGAAGTCGGCCTTGCGGAACTTGTCGCGCAGATACTCGCGGGCCTGCATGGTCAGGGCCTTCGGGTCGTCGTTGTAGGGTGTGCCGAAGTAATCGCTGAACATCTTGGCAACTTGCCCCTTGTTCAGATGCACGATCGGCGCGACTAAATGCGACGGTTTATCGTGGCTGATCTGCACGATGAACTCGCCCAGATCGGTCTCCACCACGTCCATGCCCGCCAGCTCCATCGCGTGGGCCAGCTCCACTTCTTCGCTGACCATCGACTTGCTCTTGATCACCCGCGTCGCCCGCGACTTAGCGGCGATATCGAGAATGATCTGCCTCGCCGCCGTCGCGTCGGCCGCGAAGTACACATGCCCGCCGTTGCGTTCGACGTTGGTGACGAGCTGATCGAGGTAGTAGTCGAGGTAATCCAGCGTGTGCTGCTTGATCTGCCCCGCCAGTTCCCGCAGGCCGTCGGCGTCGGGCAGATCGGTCATCCGCTGCTGCCGCCCGGTGTACTGCCGCATGACGGCGGTGTTGAGCGTCCGCTTGAGCTGCTCGTTGTTGGCCGCAGCGACCGAGGCCGTTTCAAAATCAAACGGCTCTGCCGACGGCGATAGCTGTGGTAACGAAACGGTCATATTCGCAGATTATAGCTAATTCTTACGAACTGTCGCGGGAGCTTGCTTCACCCTCAATGTTGCCGGGTACTTCAATAAGAAACCGCTGGAGTTTCGAAGCCTTCATCGATCCCCCGCTTCGGCTGTCCATTGGCGATGGAGTTCCAGTAGTTCCGCAGAAAGCTCCGCCTGATCTTTGGCGATGTTCTTTTGCTCAGCGAGGTCTTGGTCGAGTTTAAACAGCCCAGTGATCGTTTCTGCTTTTCCGGTCAGCTTCCACTCGCCTTTGCGAACCGCCCACTCCTGGCCGAATCGCCAGTGGAGGTTGCGTGCCGGAATCGCCGCGTCTCGCGTCAGTGCGGGCATGATGTCGGTTCCGTCGATCAGGCGATCGGCCGGGATCTTCGCCCCCGCCAGCGATGCGAAGGTCGGAAAAAGGTCCATCGTCATCACCGTCTGCGCTCGCGTTGCGCCTTCGGGAATCACGCCCGGCCAGGAGGCGATGAATGGCACGCGATGGCCGCCTTCCAGCATGCTCCCTTTGCGACCTTGCAGAGGAGAATCCGACGGAAAACCGCGCGGGGCTTGAGGCCCGTTATCGGAGCAGAAGATCAACAGTGTATTCCGCTCGAGGTTGTTTTTCCGCAACGTATCGGAAACGACACCAACGGATTCGTCGAGAATCTCGATCATTTCCTTGTACGTCTCCTCCGGGCTTTTTTTTGAATCCGCAGACCGACCCTGCCACGGATCGTGCGGGGCGGCCTGGGCGAAATAAAGGAAGAAGGGCTTGTCCTTGTTTCGCTCGATGAATTCCGTCGCGTAGCGCGTGAGCAGGTCGGTGGTGTAGCCTTCTTCGTTCTCGATCTTCCTGTCCTTCCACCAGTCCAGTTCACGCTGTCCGTGGGTTGCGACGTGGGTGTGGTAATTCACCGCTCCGCCGACGAATCCGCGGAATTCATCGAAACCATAGTTCATCGGATGAAATTTCAGGTCATACCCAAGATGCCATTTGCCGATGATCGCAGTTCGATAACCCGCCTGCTGAAGCACGCTGCCGACGGTCAACTCTTTAGGCGAGATTCCCCACGCCCATCGCTGGGCCGGATTCGCTTTGCGCTGCTGCTGATACACCGGCGAGAGTTCCTGATCGTCGACCCAGAGGCAACGCTGGGGATATCTTCCGGTGATCAGCGCGGCACGCGTCGGCGAACACATCGGGCCGTTACTGTGAAAATCCGTCAGCCGAACCCCGCGAGCGGCGAGTCGATCAATGTTGGGCGTGCGAACCTGCTTACCCCCATACGAACCGACCGCCCCGTATCCCAGATCATCGGCCATGATGAGAACGATATTCGGCTTCGATCGTGGCGCATCCGGCTGCGCCTGGGCTTGGGCCTTTATCACCGATCCGACCACTAGAAATGCACTAACGAGCAACGCGGCGATCTTCATGTCATTTGCTCCGTAGGAGTCCCAAACCGTCCGGCGAATGACCCATCCATTCAAAACATCGTCCGCCCAGCAAGCGACCTCGCCGCTGGGTTCAATCGACTGAATTGACCAAGCCGCAACCTCAGCAATCCAGGCCGAGCGGCCAAACCCGTCCTCATCTTACCGCACAAAACCGCTGACGCATCTCTCCACCACAACAGGCCGTGTCGCGCCAAAGGCGCGTCGCCAGCGAAGCAGGCGATGAAAATCCCGAGAAAACGCCGGATTCGACCGGTATTTCTCCTTTTTTCCCGCTTCGCTCCCGGCCGGCTACGATCGCCGGAATCGCGAGCGATCGGCTTCTAAACGATGCTTGCATCCGCTCGGAAAGCCACAGACAATTCCCACCAGTCCAATTACATCCTCAAACCCTCACGGAGGCACCCCATGTCCGTCGCCGACCTGTTGTCGAAGAACATCCTGCAGACCAAGGCCATGATCAATATGACGCTGGCGGATTTTTCGGAGGCGGACATGATGGTTCGGCCGGCCAAGGGGGCGAATCATGCGATCTGGCAGATGGGGCATCTGGCCAACTCGACGCGGGGCATGGTCACCGCCTGTGACGCGAGCGTGAAGTTCCCGTTCGAGGACGATGCGCGGTTCGGCAAGAGCAAGGCCTCGTTCGACGACGCGTCGAAGTTCCCGACCAAGGCGGAGTTGCTGAGCCGCTGGGATCAGGCGATGGACATCGCGGCTGGGTGGGCGGCAAGGCTCACCGACGCCGACCTAGCCAAGCCCACGCCCGACTTCCTGAAGAACTTCGCCCCGACCGTCGGCAGCGTGGCGACGTTGTTGGCGTCGCACCCGTGCATGCACCTCGGCCAGTTCCAAGTCACCCGCCGGGCGCTGGGGAAACCGCATTTGATGTAGGCCGTGTAGGGTGGGGTTCATCCCCACCACGTATCCCCGACCGTCATGGTGGGGATGAACCCCACCCTACAGAACTGAACCGCGTTCGAGATAACAATGCGAATCAGTACCAGGGCCGAGTATTTGCAAATTGAACCGTCGGATGACGTGGACGTGGAAGAAAGTCATACACTATTTCCACACCACGTCGTCGTCGAATGTGATCTCCCTGAATGGAATGTAGCGATCCGTTGGTGCTGGAATAATTTCGGCCCACGCGATGGGGAGTGCTGGAGCCAGCTCGAATACGCCACTTGCCCGATCATTCTAAAGACAGAGCACACTGAAAAAATGGTGGTTCGTGGTAAGGAATATGAAATCAAACGCTATTTGAACGTGGACGCCCATCACCACGTAGGCTCTTGGACGACGAATTGGTTTGGGAAAACCGATTACGATCACGGATTTGGAGAGTTCTGTTTCTCCAGTGAACAGGATAGGGCAAAGTTTCTAGAATATGTTCCGCAAGTCGATTGGGGCGAAAATTTTCCGTGGTTAATATCGTAGGTTCGGCTGTGCCGATCGTTGATCAGATTCCTCATTCCGCCCCATCGTCGTGTGCCCCGCCCCTACCACTTCGTCAAATCCAACCCCAGGGCCTCGGCGATCAGTTCCGACAGATGCTTCACCTGCGTCTGCATCCCCTCGCGGTGGCACATGCCAGAAATATTCATGGTGCAGCCGGCGTCATTGCAGACCAGCGTGCTGGCCTGGGTGTCGGCGATGCACTTGACCTTGTCTTCGACGATCGCGCCGCTGATGGCGGGGTATTTCATCGCGAACGTGCCGCCGAAGCCGCAGCACTGGTCGGTTTTTTCAAGGGGCTTAAAATCGACGTTGCCGATTTGCTTTAAAAGCCGCACGCCTTCGTCCTTTACGCCGATGCCGCGGAGGTGGCAGGTGTAGTGGTAGCTGATGCTGCGGTTATCCGGCAGTTTCAGGTCGGACAGGTTGACGTTCAGCACCTTGGTCAGGAACTCAACAAACTCGTACGTCTTGTGGGTGACGGCGTGCATGGAGTGTTCCCACGCATGGTCGCGCCCGAGCAGTTGCTCGTACTGCTCGCGGACCATGGCCGTACACGATCCGCTGGGGCTGACGATGTAGTCGTACGGCTCGAAAATTTCGATGTACCGCTTGGCCAATTCCTTGGCTTCGGGGTGGAAGCCGTTGTTGAAGAACGGCTGGCCGCAGCAGGTTTGGGCCTGGGGGAATTCGACGGTACAGCCGAAGTGCTCGAGTATCTTCGTGACGGCCACGCCGACTTGGGGATAGAACTGGTCGGTCAAACACGTAATGAACAGGGCAACGCGCTTCGGCATAGTGAGATCTCTGCTTTGGTCGTGTGACGATAAGGGAGCATCGGGGAGAAAACAATAACCGCCCGGGAGTGTTGAAAGCTTGGGCTTGAACTGGAGGGCGGGTGTCCTCACCCGCCGCGGTTGACGGCAGACGCGGCGGCTGGGGACAGCGGCCCTCCAGACCAGATCAATCGGTTTTAGACCGATGCTAGACGGGAGCGGCGGCGGAGGACCAGCACCAATCCAATCAACGCAGTAAGCCCGCCGGGCTCGGGGACTTCGGTGTACCACGCCAGGGCGTAGTTCATGCCGGTGGTCGGTGAGCTGACTTCCCACACATACCTTCCCGGGAGGAGGTTGGTCAGGTAGATCAGCTCTACATTGTCGACCGTGCTCACGCTCTGGTCGATCATCGTGCCGACGGTGAAACCCGACGCAGTGGAAAGCTTCAGATCGAGATTCGCCACGAACGCAGCCGTATCGAAGCCGACGACGCTTGGATCATCCACCAGGCGGTTCCAGATCAGTGAGGCGGTCAACTCCCGCACGGGCGTGGTCAGGTCGAAGAAATACTTCTTAGTACCCGCAGTCGTGGTCGAAAAATCCCAGCCGATATTGGGTACGGTGGCGATAGTGCCGGCTTCATGCTCGCCGGCGGCCAGGATGTGGTAGCTGCGGTAGACGTTGAGTTCACCGGCACCATACCGCAGATCGAGCGGCCGGGTGCTGGTACGGGACCAGGAGGCAAATTCGCTTTTGGTTGCGCCGGCCAGCAGCACGGCTTTGACGGTTTGGTTGTGAGCGCCGTTGGTCCAACTGTGGCTGTTCGCCACCTGAACCATCTGCGCCGCCGCCGCCGCGACGATGGGCGTGGCGTAGCTGGTGGCGGATTCGGGTGCGACAATGTCGGGCTTGATCCGCCCGGCCACATCGAAAGTGGTGAACCCCGCGCTGTGTACGCCGTTGGTCAACCCGACGCTGATGGTGTTGTACGCGGTATCCAGAAGCGCCGGGATGGTCGTACTCACGCCGTTGTTCTGCGCAACGACGACGATCACGTCGTCGGTGTTCACCATGTAATCTAGCCGGCGTAGCGCGTCGGAATCGAGCGCGGTCGAGCCGAACGAACCCATATAGCTGTGGTTTTCCACTTTGGCGGTTTCATTCAAAGGCGCGACGCCGGTGTTGGCGACATCGAGCAGCCCTTCTTGCAGGAAATGGTTCGCGTCCCAAAGATGCACGCTGGTGATTCCTGCACCGATGCCGCTGCCGTAAAAATTGCCTGCCACAGTAGTAGCGTGCCCGCTGACGCCCGATCCGGGGCTCATCAACGTGAAAGATTTCCCGGGGAACAGGCTGGTGTTGGGCGCATAGGCTGGTCCGAACGGCGCTTCGATCTGGCTGACGGTCACGCCTGCACCGTTCGGCGTGGCGATCCCAAGTTCCGCCAACAACTGGTTGTACCCAACGGCCGCCGTGTCGTACGCATTGGCAGGACTGGCGCAGCAGAACACAGCCGCTGCCAGGCAAAAGCCTGCTCTGCTCCATCTCATGGTTGAGGAACGACTGATCGACATGCTCCGTGCTCCGGAAGCCGATATAGCACGGAGAAAAGGCCATCACAAGGAAAAACCAAGGAGCGATCTATGTTGGTGTGCAGTGAAGCAGCGACCGGGAAGCCGAGCATTTTGAGATTGGGTGTCTTGCCTTGGTTAGCCGCCCCGCTTGCGGGGCGGACATGCCGCACAAGTGCGCCGGCTAAACTGAACAAATTGTCTGAAAAGACTCTAACGGTACAGAAGCCATGTCCGTGGTGTCACTACGACCCGCCACGTTGCGGAAATGTTAATTTAGGTAATTTGTAATACTTATTCCAGTACAGCAAGTCGCTGTTGGGCGTCGAAGAAGGTGGGATCGCACTCCAATGCCCGGGTGTATTCCATTTTCGCCTGGGCGAACTTCCTCTGCTGCTCGTAAACGCTCCCGACATTGTAATGTGCTGCGGCGGGTGGAAGGACCGTGCCGAACTGGGTGAAGGCCTCGTTGGTACGACCCAAGCGGGCGAGCATCAGTCCGTAGTTGACCCGGCAGGCTTCATTCTTGGGCTCCCGTTCGATCCCCTTCTTGTACGACATCTCCGCCTGCTGCCAATTTCCGCTTAATTCAAGGCAGAATCCGAGATTCGCATACCCCCCGGCCGATTCACGGGTCACTTTGATGTATCGCTGCCAGGATTCGATGGCTTTGGGGAAATTCTTAGTCTGTGCGTACACCACGCCGAGTCGATAGAGCGACGCTTCATGCGTCGGGTCGATTTTGATCGCTTCTTCGTATTGCGCGATCGCGTTTTCTGGTTTTTCAGACGATTCTGAAAGCTGACCGGCGGCGTAGCGGGTGTTGGCGTTGATGGCGGGGTCTTTGGCGTCGACAAACTTCGCATCGGAGGGAATCGCGCTCGGACCATTGGCCTGCGGATCGTTTGCACAGCCGGACAACAACAAACCCGCGAGGATCAACACGGTGCATTTCTTCATACCGGGTCTATCGGCTAACCACCCGCTCTGACTTGCTGCGCCGTACCAACTCACACCGGGCAACCGTCCACCGCCGATAACAAACCTGCTGCCTGTTTTGAAAGACCGAATGCTTGTCCCCACAAAGACCATCCCTTATAAAGTGTAAACCACTTGCGGTGCGTTAGATGGAGAGCGATTTCGGCTTCAAATCTACGCCCGTGCGGAACTCGCGAATACACAAGTGGCTGCGGCAATGGAGTGTGCCGCCGGAGCGATTGATTCTCGCTCCGGGCGGAGTCGTTTTTTCTCGGGCGAGCTGGTATGCCGGTCCCAACCGATACATTTTGGAACATTTCCCGTCTGAACAAAGTCTTTGCGCTGTCGGCCATTATTCTCCTCGGAGTGATGGGCTGGGCGACCATGCAGGATTTTGACAAGCAGTGGCGCGCGCCGCAAAAATCTGGAAAAGCGTGGGAAGCTGCGCTGGTTTCCGAAAAGCTGATCGACCGCGACCAGGTCGAAGCACAGGCCGCCGAGCTCGACAAGCAGATCGACGCCAAGTCCGTTGAGGTCACCCAGAAAAACGAAGACTACAAGAAGATCACCGGCGAAATCGCCAAAGCCACCGCCGAACTCGCCAACCTCGATTTCCGCACCAATACCCTCAAAGCCGTCGTCGGGGAACAACTGAAATTCCTCGAGGAAGCCAAGACCAACGGCAATAAAAAACGTGAAAAAGAACTGAACGCCAAGCTCGATAAACCCCAAGCCGAACTGGCTGACTTCATCGAGAAGCAGGCGGCCCTCAAGGCATTGCTGTTCGAAAGAAAAAAACAGCTCTCCAAGGTCACCTTCGATCTGGACAAGTTGCGTAAGGAACGCACCAAAAAGACCGAAGACCGCGACGCTCTGAAAAAGAAACTGAACTCGCTCGCACCGCAAACTCTGATCGGCAAAGTCAGCGCGATCGCCCGCGGCGATATTCCGTTGCTGCAGTTCGTCAACCCGTCCGAAGCCGTGAAGCAGCAGGTCATCCCCGACGTTCTGACCGACCTCGGCGGGTTCAAAACCGTTCCGGCGATCGACCGCTGCGTGACCTGTCACGTCAACATCGACAAGCGGGATTTTGCCGAGGACAAAGTGCTCGCGTACCTCGAAGAACAGCTTTCCACCTCGCGAAAGCTAGATTTTGCGGCTCCCACGGGCAAGCCCGGCGATCCTACCGCCTCCGCAAGCCGTCCCGGCGCGGCGGCGATGCCTGAGTTCTGGCTGAAGTACGCCGTTTTGACTGCTCCCGATGTGATGAAGAAGCCCGCGATCGCCAACCGCCTTAAAACACTGGCGGGCACGATCGGCAAGGCGTCGTCACTAACGATCGACGGCAAGCCGGTTGCGGCTTATACGCTTGGTGCTGACGCAGCCAAAAAGGAAGAATCCGACAACGTCGCCGCCGCAGTCCTTGATGCGTGGGTTCGCTACTCGAAGAACAACGACGCCGTCAGCACGGTGGGCAATGTCTCGGTGACAATCAAGAAGGACGTTGATGAAAAAGCAGTCGCCGTTCCTCGCAAGGCCGCGTTGCTGGTGGCGGAGGATCTGAAGAACTCGCTGTCGGCGGCACTGTCGCCGGAAAAACTCCGCACCGTCCTCGATCGCTATCGCCGTGCGATGATCGCGGAAGTAAACGTCTCGCGCAAAGCCGGCGGAATGAGCCAGCTCGACCCGTCCCCGGTCATGCTGGCCCATCCAAGGCTTGACCTGTACGCGGATATCGACAGCAAGCACCCGATGGAAAAGATCGGCTGCACCAGTTGCCACGACGGTTCCGGCCAGGAAACCCGCTTCATCCTCGCTGCCCACACGGCCAGACCGATCTGGGTCGACAAATCCACCGGCGCTCCGGTGCTCGCCCAGCAGATCAAGCCCGCCAAGCCGATGGAAGCCGAGAAGCCCACGATGAGCAGCATGCTCAACACCGTCTTCCCGGAAGAATCCCTGATTCCGACGGACATGGATGACATGCACTTGTCGATGGGCGAAAAAGCGGAGAAACCTTCGACCCGTCCGGCCGAGATCGTCGCAGTGCCCGAAGAAGCACCGCTGTATCCTGATCCGGTCGATTACATCGATCCAATCACCGGCAAGAAAGGCAAAGCCGTCTCACAGTTGGTTCACTGGAAGGACAAATACGAAAGCGAGTCAGGCCAAACCTACGAGCGAACCCACCACGAGTGGGATTGGCCGATGCACACACCCGAGTACCTGCAAGCCAGTTGCGTGCGATGCCACACCGGTGTCAACGACATCAAAGAAGTCGCTCCCATTGTTTACGAAGGCCGTCATCTGTTTAGCAATCTCGGCTGCGTGAACTGCCACCAGATGGACTCCATCCCCGCCGCCGAGCAGCGTCGCGTGGGAACGGATCTGCGTCACATCGGCGCCAAGCTCTCGCCGGCGATGGTGAACACATGGATCTGGGCGCCGAAGGCGTTCCGTCCGACGACGAAGATGCCGCACTTCTTCATGCTCGAGAACAACTCCAGCGACGAGGAAATCCGCCGCACGCGCCAGGAAGCGCGGGCGATGACCGAGTACCTGATGCAGACCGCCGAGCCGCTTCCGCCAAAGCACAGCGTGCCCTCGGGCATCGTCGGCAAGGTGGAGGACGGCCGCAAGGCGTTCAACACCCTCGGCTGTCTCGCCTGCCACCAGAACCTCAACGACCCCGCCGGGGAAGCCAAGCGCGACGGCAAGCTGATCACCCGCGGCGAAGCGTGGATCGTGCAGGACCTGGTTCTCGGCGGCGAATTGGCAAAGAAACTGACCGCCGAAACCGGCAAAGCGCCCACCTCCGCCGAACTGTCGGCCGAGGCGACCAAGCTGTACGACGGCATGAGCTACAACGAGCGCCAGTTGTATGTGCTTGAACACCTCGACGCCGATCGCAACGAGACCGGTGCCGACACCTACGACGACGCGAAGAAAACCGTCAAGCCCGTCTTCATGCACCACGGCCCGGAATTGTCGGGCATCGGCACGAAGCTGCTGGCCGATCGTAACACCTCGCAGGCGACCGCATGGCTGTACGACTGGCTGAAGGAGCCGCGCCACTACAGCGATTACACCGTGATGCCCTCGCTGCGTCTGAGCGACCAGCAGGCGGCGGATTTGGCGGCGTATCTGCTGGATCAGAAGCGCACCAACAACAGCCCGGATGACAAGTGGAAGGAGTCGCTGACGGAAACCGACTCCGGTAAGTTGATCGAGCTGACCAGCCTGTTCCTCCGCAGCCGATACAGCCCCAAAGTTGCCACTGAACGGGCCGACGACATCACCGAGCTCCGCGGCCTGGCGACCGACGCCCTGACCACCACCGCCATCAGTGCCGACGCCGCCAAGGCGAAGGTCGCCGCGATCGAAGCCCAACCCAACGGCAAGGACACGCTGCGACAGGTGTTCCTCGGTAAGAAGCTGATCAGCAACTACGGCTGCATGCAGTGCCACGCCATCAATGGCATGGAAACCGCCGCTAGTCCGTGTGCAAACCTGTCCGACTGGGGCCAGAAGCTCGTCAGCAAGCTGGACTTCGGCTACGTCGATCCGCACAAGGCTGAAGGCCTCCCCGAGCAGAATCTGATGATGGTCAACGGCATGAGCGCCCACGCAGGCTCGATGACCAAGCCGATGAAGGGTGACGAATGGGCCACCCCGATGGCCAAGCCCGTCACCGTTGCCTGGCCGGAAGTGCATCACACCCGCGAAAGCTGGCTGACGCAGAAACTCCGCAACACCCGCATCTGGGATCGTGGCAAGGCGTTGCTCGATCCGGTTCGCTTGTATGAAAACGGCAAGATGATGACCGACGCCGCTGGCTACCCGATGATCAAGGACTCGGGCAAGCCGTACGACAAGGTGAAGATGCCGACGTTCTACCTGTCGGATCGTGAGATCAACGCCATCGTGACGTTCGTCATCAGCAATCGAGCTCGCCTAATCAGCGATCGCATGACGACCGCCGCAACCAGCCCGTCGGCGCAGAAGATCGCCCACGGGCGTTACCTGGTGGCCGAGAAGTTCAACTGCACCAGTTGCCACCTGATTGAAGGGAACAAGCCGCAAATCCAGCAGTATTGGACCGACGACTCGAAGATCCCGCAGTTCGCCCCGCCACAACTCCGCAGCCAAGGCAGCCGCGTGATGCCTGCGTGGCTTTACAACTTCTTCCACAACGTCGTCCCGATCCGCCCGACGCTGGTGAACGGCGTACGCATGCCCAGCTTCACCGCCACCAACGAAGAGTGGTCGGCCATCATCGCGTACTTCAACGAAATCGGTAACAAGGAAAGCAAGGACTTGAAGAAAGACATCGATCCGATCCTGAAGTGGAGAGATGCCAAGATCGCTGCCAGCGGTCTGCCCGCGGATGAAACCGATGCGGCGGACAACTGGTTCGTCGCTCCTGAACTGGTGGCCAGCACCTCCCGCCTGCGGTCGTGGGGCGTGAAGTACAAACACGTCAGTGAAAACCGCGTTCCGCTGTTCGGGAACGTGGCCGATATGGCGGAAGGTTACAACAGCGTCCTCTACCGCGCCCGTCTGACCACGAAGGCGTTTGCAGCGCCCTATCCGTTCGTGGAAACGCCGGATACCAATATCTCGCCGGAACGCTTCAAACGCGGCGAGGCGATGTTCATCGAACTCGACTGCCTCAAGTGCCATACGATGGGCCCTGCCGCTCCGGGTACCGCGCCGGTGGCGCCGAACCTGCACTTGACCTTCAGCCGCATTCGTCGTGGATGGGCTGAGCAATGGGTTCGACATCCGGACGTGATGCACAAGAATTCGCCGATGTTGCAGTTCTTCAGCGGCGAGAAGATCAGCGATCCGATCGGGCAGACTTGGGGACGCGCGCAGGGCTTTGCTGACAACGTGATCGCCCGCACCAACGCCGCCTACGGAAACACCCCGGACGAGCAGATCAGCCTGCTTCTGGATTTCGTCTACGCCGCCAGCGCACGCGGATACAATGTCGTGCCGCGCCCCGCCGGCACGCCGCCTCCATCGGAGACGATGGAAAAGAACGGCGAAATCAAGGTCATCCCGCTCCCTCCGCCCAAACCCAAAGTGGTGAAGCCGGTGGTGACGGACAAGCCTGCCGGCCCGACTCTGCCGCCGGTGGTCAAGCCCAAGGTCGAAACCGGAACGGTCAGTGGAAAGGTGATGTTCAAGGGTGAAGTGCCCCCACCGGAAAAAGTGGATATCGCTTCCGTGCAGGAGTGCGACGCACACCATCCGAATGGCTTGTTTAAAGAATCTGTTGTTGTCTCGCCCAAGAATGAGTTGAAGAACGTGCTGGTTTCCGTGTCATCGGGTCTGAGCGGTCCGTTCGATGTTCCCACCACGCCGGCGGTCATCGATCAGAAGGGCTGCCAGTACTTTCCGCACGTTTTAGGCGTGATGGTCGGGCAGAAATTGGTGATCAGGAATTCCGACGACTTCCTGCACAACGTTCACTCGTTGTCCAGCAGCAACACGCCGTTCAACTTCGGCCAGTCAAAGGATGCGGGCAAGGACATGGCACCGTTCAAAACACCCGAAAGCTTCCGCGTGAAGTGCGACGTGCATCCATGGATGGGCATGAATGTCCAGGTGTTTGATCACCCGTATTTCGCCGTCACCGGCGAAGACGGCAGCTACACGTTGCCGCCTTTGCCGGCGGGCACTTATACGCTGACGTTCTGGCATGAAAAGTTGGGTACACAAGAAAAAGAAATCACCGTGACCGCGGGCAAGACCGCTGATGCGACCCTGACTTACGCTCCGTAAGTGGAAGGACACCTTGTCATAAAATCACAGGTGGTTAACCTTTATTGTATTCACCTCTTGCGAAGATGTTCTTCGCGAGATGAGTCCTATGAATCAGTTTGAAGGAGATGATGTTATGAACCTGAAAATCTGGATCGCAGCTTTAACGGTATCCGCAGGTCTTTGCAGCGGCGCTATAGCGCAAGTGACCGGCAAGGTCAAGCTCGAAGGCAAAGCCCCGGAGATGAAAGAAATCAACATGGCGGCCGTCAAGGAGTGCAACGATCAGCACCCCGATCCGGTGAAGGAAGACACGGTCGTGGTTAGCGACAAGGGCGAACTGGCCAATGTCGTGGTCTCGCTCAAAAAGGAAGAAGGCGCCGACATTGCTGGCGATGCTTCAAAAGAACCGGCCGTCCTCGATCAGAAGGGGTGCATGTACACCCCCCACGTGCTGACCGCCATGGTCGGCCAGGACATCGTCGTCAAGAACGACGATCCCTTCCTGCACAACGTACACGCCTTGTCGACCATCAACACGCCGTTCAACTTCGGCCAGCCGAACAAGGACGAGGGGAAAAAGATCGACTCGTTCAAGGCTGCTGAGACGTTTAAGGTCAAGTGCGACGTTCACCCGTGGATGCTGGCGTGGGTGAAAGTGTTCGATCACCCGTACTTCGCCACCAGCAAGGAAGACGGTACGTACTCGATCCCGAAGATGCCCGACGGCGAATACACGTTCGTCGCATGGCATGAGAAGTTTGGCGAATCTGAGCAGAAAGCCACCGTCAAGGACGGCAAGGCCGAGCTGAACTTCACCTTCAAGTCCGCCGACGCCGCCGCCCCCGCCGCGCCGGTGAAGGAAATCCTGGTCAAGTCCGACAAACCCGCGTGCTCGAGCTGCGACAAGCCGGCCGCCAAGGTTGAGAAGACCGACAAGGCGACAGGCCCGCAAGCCAGCGCCCGGTAATTTGATCGCTCGACGATCGCGAGGCTCGCCCGCTGAATAAGTGGGCGTAGCCCTTTTGAAATTTGAACCCTCTACCGGTACTCCGGGAGAGGGAAAGCGGAGGCGAAGCCTCCGTCGGGTGAGGGTTCTTCTGCAACGGCAATTATGTCGCCGGGCGAGCAGAACCCTCACCCCAACCCTCTCCCATGAGTACATGGGCGAGGGAGCAAAACCAGTTCGATGGAGTGACGCCCCCGTGATGAAAAAGACCTTACTGCGATCGATCCCGCTCGCCCTTTCAATGCTGCTGCTCCCTTCCGTGGCGCAAGCAGCCAACGGTTGGGAAAGCTGGTGGCTGCCCAAGACCTACTCGACCCACGCTCCGGCGATGGACTCGCTGTTCGTCTGGATTTTCTGGATCACCACGATCGTCATGATCCTCGTGTTCGCAGTGCTGATCGTCTTCCTTGTCAAGTACCGCTACAACCCGAACAAGAAAAAAGCCGTCTTCACCCACGGCAATCAAAAGCTTGAAATGGCATGGACGATCGCGCCGGCGATCATCCTGCTTTGCCTGTCGATCGCCAGTATCCGCGTGTGGAACAATTACCGCTATTCCGACTTCGCCAACAGCCCGGACAAGGTGACGATCCTGGTCATCGGGCAGCAGTTCCAATGGAATACGATCTACCCCGGCCCGGACGGCAAGCTCGGCCGATACCTGGTGTACCCCAAGCCGACCGACACGAAGTGGCCTGACCCACGTCCTGCAGCCCAACAGAAAGGCCCGTACCTGTTCCCCGAAGGCAAGGGAGGCGTTCCCGGACCGGCTTTCCTGCCCTATGAGGCGGCCGTTAAAGCCATCAACAACTACAACGAAATCAATCCGCAGGGTAAAGATTTCAGCGATCCCGACGGCAAGGATGACATCTTCCAAGGCGCGCTGGCCCGCGAAATCGTCCTGCCGGCCAATCGGCCGATCGAAGTCCAGTTGTCGAGCAAGGACGTCATCCACGACTTTGCCCTCCCCAATTTCCGCGTAAAACTCGATGCCGTCCCCGGGATGCGCGGCGTTATTCACTTCCAAGGAACCACCACCAGCCGATCGCTCGAACTCGAACCGGAAAATCGCAAAACCTACTCGGTCGATGAACTGGCGAACCTGCTGGAGGACAAGGAAGTCAAAGCCATGTCCGTTGATGTCGACGAGAAGAGCCCAAACGCCGTCTTCGATGCCGCTAAAAAGCAGTGGCGGTATGCCGATGCGAAGAAGAGTACGATCATCCGTGCAGGTTCCAGCATCAATAAAGTGGCGATCGACAAGCTCAAAGCCAACGGAATCAACTCCGTCACGATGTACAAGCCGGGGTATTGGGAACTGGTTTGCGAAGAACTGTGCGGCCAAGGCCACTACAAAATGCGTGGCCAGCTCCGCTTCGTGACCAGCGAAGAGTACGACGCGCTCGGCTACGACAAGCCCCTTTCCAAGCCCACCGCTGCGACGGCTGAAAAGCCGACCACTCAGCCGAGCGTGGTGCTCGGGGCGATCAAGTAACGATCCATCACGATAAGTCGCAGGACGCAAAAACGATTCATCAGGCGAGAACTAAAACTATGTCCCACACCGCACACGCAAACGACACCCACGACCACGGCCACGATCATGACGATCACGGCCATGCTCATGCCCCGCTCGGGTTCATCAAGAAGTACATCTTCTCGATCGACCACAAGATCATCGGCATCCAGTTCCTCTTCATGGGGCTGATGTTCTTCGTCGTTGGCGGGCTCTTGGCGATGCTCATTCGCTGGCAGTTGGCCTGGCCGAATGATCCGAACCATCCGGTGCCGATCCTCGGCAAGTTCATGGGTTGGAGCAACGGCGTCATGCCGGCAGACTTCTACACCATGGTCTTCTCGATGCACGCAACGGTCATGATCTTCTTCGTGATCATCCCGCTGCTGGTGGGCACGTTCGGTAATTACCTTGTTCCGTTGAAAATCGGTGCTGGCGATATGGCCTTCCCGTTCCTGAACGGTCTGGCGTTCTGGTCGGCGATCCCGGCCGGGTCGATCATGATGACCGGCTTCTTCCTCCCCGGCAACGCCGCCGCCGCCGGGTGGACCAGCTATCCTCCCCTGAGCGCAATTCAGCAAAGCACCAAGTGGCTGTCTTTTGTCAAACCCGAGACACTGCTCGATCATGTCGGTGCGTTTTTCCGCGTCAGCGGCCACATCGGCGAGAAGCATGTGCAAAGCGGCTATCCGACGGTTTCGCTGCTGATCAACTTCTTCTCATGGTTCATGCTTTTTGCATTCATCGGGACTTGGTTCATCCGGTTCAAGAACACCGTCGCCAATGTCATCACCACGGTGGTGCTCTCGGCGATCGCGGCTTACGGGTTCACTTACTTCGTGCAGAACTTCGCCTTTGATGGGCAAAGTTGCTGGTTTGCCTCTGTCTTCGTCCTTGGTTTTTCCAGCATCATGGGTGCGGTCAACTATCTCACCACGATGATCAAGCTCCGCTGCCCGGGCATGACGATGTTCCGCATGCCGCTGAGCGTGTGGTCACTGTTCATCACTTCGGTGCTGGTGCTGCTCGCTACGCCCGTGCTGGCGTCGGCAGTGCTGATGAACCTGATCGAACACCAGACGATTACGCTCGCCAGCGGCGGGGTGTATCGTATGGCCAGCTTCTTCACCCCGTACAACTGGACGCTTTCGAACCAAATCCAGGGCAACGCCGGCGGCGGGTTCCCGATCATGCACCAGCACTTGTTCTGGTTCTACTCGCATCCCGCCGTGTACATCATGATCCTGCCCGCCATGGGCATGGTTTCGGATATCCTGGCGGTCTTCTCCCGTAAGCCGATCTTCGGCTACCGCCCGATGGTTTACGCGATGGCGGGTATCGCGTTCCTGGGATTCATCGTGTGGGCGCACCACATGTTCCAGAGCGGTATGAACCCGACGCTGGGCACCACATTCGCCATCAGCACGATGTTCATCGCCGTGCCGTCTGCGATCAAAACCTTCAACTGGCTCGGCACGCTCTGGGGCGGCAATATCCGCTTCACCACGCCAATGCTCAACGCCATCGCGTTCGTCAGCATGTTCGTGATCGGCGGGTTGTCGGGCATCTTCATGGCCAGCACCGCGGTGGACGTCCACATCCACGATACCTACTTCATCGTGGCCCACATCCACTATGTGCTGTTCGGCGGGACGACGTTCGGCATCTTCGGCAGCATCTACTTCTGGTACCCCAAGATGTTCGGGCGGATGATGAATGAAACCCTCGGCAAGATTCACTTCTGGCTGAGCTTCATCGCGTTCAACTGCACGTTCTTCGCGATGCACATTCTGGGCATCGGCGGAATGCCGCGTCGTATTGCTGGTTACCTGGAGTACAGCACATTCGCGCACTTTCAGCCGATGAACATCTTCATCAGCATGAGCGCGTTCGCGCTGGGTCTGGCACAGATTCCGTTCATCATCAACTTCATCGGCAGCTGGATGTGGGGCCCGAAGGCTCCGCGTAACCCGTGGCTGGCCACAACGCTGGAATGGGAAACCGCCAGCCCCCCGCCGCACGGCAACTTTGAAACCGTGCCCGTCGTCCATCACGGCCCGTACGAGTACAGTTCGCCGCTGGTCGAGGAAGACTGGCTGGCGCAAACGCGCTATGTGGAAGGTGCGGATAAGCTGGTGGTGAAACACTGAACGAATCAGGTTCCGGGTTCCGGGTCCCGGGGAAGAGGCAATATGTCTTTTCCCGGAACCCGGAACCCGGAACCCGAATAACCCCATGATTCTCAACCGTTACAACCCTCTCCTCCACCGCATCGCCCTGCTGACGGCGCTTGCGACGTTCCCGCTCATCTTCATGGGCGGGCTCGTCACCAGCCACGGCGCGGGCATGAGCGTGCCGGATTGGCCGAACAGCTACGGGTACAACATGTGGCTGTTCCCGCCGAGCCTGTGGTGGAACCAGGGTGGGATCTTTTACGAGCATTCGCATCGGCTGATGGGGACGGTGGTCGGGCTTTGCTCGATCGTCCTCGCCGTCGCGGCATGGCGGATGGAGCGCCGCACTTGGGTTCGCCGGCTGGCGTATTTGGTGCTGGGCTTTGTCATCTTCCAAGGCGTGCTCGGCGGGCTTCGCGTGGTGATGGTGAAGCTGAATCTGGCGATCGTTCATGGCATCACCGCTCAGACATTCTTCTGCGTAGCCGCTCTGGCGACGATCACCACATCCAAGTGGTGGAACGGTGCGCCGAATCTAGCCTGGTCGGAAGACTACACCGCCGGGCGGAAGTTGATCAGACTGACCGTCATCGCCACTTCGGTGGTGTTTTTGCAATTGGTGGTCGGCGCGATCATGCGACATCAGCAGGCCGGGTTGGCGATTCCGGATGTGCCGCTGTCTTACGGGCATGTGTTGCCACCGATGTCGCAGGAGTCGTTGCAGGCGGCGAACAGCCATCGAGCATTCAATCTGAATTTGGACCCGGTGACGCTGACACAAATCTGGCTGCACTTTGCTCATCGAATCGGAGCGATCATCGTCTCGATCGCCACTATCTGGGCAGCCGTGCGGGTCTTCCGTCATCATTCCGGGCAGATGAAGTTGCTCTGGCCGGCGGTTGCACTTTGCGGGTTGCTGGTGACGCAGGTCACGCTGGGAATTTTGACCGTCCTTCAACGCAAGCCGGCCGACATCGCCTCGCTGCATGTGGCGACCGGGGCGTTGCTGCTTTTGACGTGTTTTACGTTGATGATCCGGGCGATGCGTCTATACAGCCGATCGTTCCGGGTCCAAAGCGAGCCGGTTCGCGTGGAAGTACGTTCGATCGGCAGTTCACAGTTTTTGGTGTCGTGAAAAAGCGATGAAACCTTCGACCGACCTATCAGACTTCACCGACGCGCCCATCACCGCGACGGGCCGGCGCGCCGAGATCGAAGCAGTCGCGACCCCTTCACGGTTGGTCGACTTTTACGAACTGACCAAGCCGCGGATGAACTTCCTTGTGGTGATCACGACGATGGTCGGCTACTACATGGCCGGCCGCGACCGCCACGATTGGCCGTTGCTGCTCAGTGCCGTTATCGGTACCGCCCTGACCGCCGCCGGGGCGAGCGTGCTGAATCAGTACATCGAGCGCGAGCACGACAAGAAAATGCCCCGCACTCGCAACCGCCCCCTGCCGGCCGGTCGGCTTCAGCCGATCGAGGCACTGGCCTACGGCGTCGCCCTGGGCATCACTGGCGTGGCGGTGCTGACGTTCTTCGTCAACCCACTGACCGCGATCCTGGGTGCGATCACGCTGCTGACGTACCTGTTCGTCTACACGCCGATGAAGCGGGTGTCGTCGCTCAACACGGTGATCGGCGCGATCCCCGGCGCGATCCCCCCGATGATGGGCTGGACGGCCGGCACCGGCGTGCTGTCGGTTGAGGCGATCGCCCTCTTCGCCATTTTGTTCATCTGGCAAATGCCGCACTTCCTGGCGATCGCGATCTTGTACAAGAATGACTACGCCGCCGGCGGGTTTGTCATGCTGCCGAACGAAGACGACGAAAACCTCAGCATGACAGTCCGCCAGATCATCATGTATGGCCTGACGATGATTCCGGTCAGTGTCGTGCCGTCGATGGTCGGGCTTTGCGGGTCGATCTACTTTACGATCGCGCTCATGCTGGGGATTGCGTATCTGAGCTACGGCGTATCGCTGGCAGCATCGCGGTCGCGGCTGGATGCCAGAAAGCTGTTTTTCGCGTCGATCATCTACCTGCCGCTGCTGCTGGCGGCGATGATGTTCGACCGGTTGTAGGGATAGGCAATTTGCGATTTGCGATTTGCAATCTGGTGATGGTGCTGGCGGTAATCGGGTGCGATGATCCAAAGCCGCCTGCTGTGCAAGCCGGCCGGTTGATCGAAACGCCCGGGCCAGGTTCGGTGATTGGCAAGGTGACGTTCGGCGGAAAGGCTCCGGAACCTGCGAAGATCGATAATTCGATCTGCAAGCATGCCGAGCCGATCGTCGATGAGACGGTTGTAGTAAGCCCGGACGGCGGTTTGGCGAACGTGCTGGTGTCAGTCGAAGGCGTTCGGACGCCTGCGAATGTGTCCAAGCCGAAGCCGGTATTTGATCAGAAGGACTGCCGGTTCATTCCGCACGTGATTGCGGTGCGGGCCGGCCAGCCGCTGACGATCAAGAACAGCGACGTGGACATGCACAACGTACACGCCACGCCAACCGACAACCCGGCGTTCAACGTGGCGCTGGCGGTACAGGGCAGCACAAAGGAGTTGACGCTCGATCGCCCGGAAGTGATCCGCGTGCGCTGCGATGTGCATCCGTGGATGACGGGCTACATCGGCGTGTTCGAGAGCGATTACGTCGCCGTCACGGCCGCAGACGGAAGTTTTGAGATCAAAGGTCTGCCCGCCGGTTCGTATGAACTGAAGGCATGGCATGAACGGTTCGGAGAGTTGAAGCAGACGATTGAAGTGAAGGAAGGGCCGGCGCAAGCGAATTTCGCTTACGACCCTCCCAGGTAAGTGTGATTTGTTACTGGTTCCTTGTTACTCGGCTTGATTTGCCCGGATTGACGCGGTTTGACGGCCGAGCCAAGTAACAAGCAACCAGTATCCCAAGAAGGAGCGATTTGTGTCGACCATCGTAGACCACGGTTACATCCCCGAAGAACACGCGCCCGATCCGATGAACAGCCACGGCGATCCCACCCCGCCGGGCAAGATCGCGATCTGGATGTTCCTTGCCAGCGAAATCATGTTTTTCATCGGCCTGCTGGGGTCGTACATCATCCTGCGGTCCGGGCAGCCCAAGCTGTTCGCCGATCACCATGAAGTGCTCAGCAAGCCGCTGGCAGGCCTGAATACCGTTCTCCTCATCTTCAGCTCGGTGACGATGGCGCTGGCGGTCGATGCGGCTCACAAGAGGAAGCAATCCAGAACCGTCGTCTGCCTGCTCATCACCCTGTTGTGCGCCGGCGGGTTCATGTGCGTGAAGGCGGTTGAGTATCTCGACAAGTACCACCACTACACCGTGGTGGCGTTTGAAGGCGACAAGGCCTTTGCCTACGACGGACATGTCCACGAACAGGACGATAAGGAAATGAAGCTCGAAGGTTACCGGATGGAAATCACCGGCCCGAGCTTCAACATCCATCTCATCAGCGAGCACGAGATGAAGCTCATGGCCGGTGGCGGCAAGGAAGATGCGCCCAAGGAACACTACACCATCGAGAAATCAAAAATCAGCCAGTCGATGTGGTACGGCCCGTGGAAAAACAACTTCTTCGCCAGTTACTGGACGCTGACCGGCGTACACGGGCTGCACATTGTTTGCGGGATGATCCCGATCTTCATCCTCATGGTCCAAGCCGCCCGCGGCCGCATTTTAGGGCCGGCGGTGGAATACACCGGGTTGTACTGGCACCTGGTCGACTTGATCTGGATCTTCCTGTTCCCGCTGCTGTACTTGGTCTAAACTGAACCCGGGATGACGGCTGAAGGACTAAAATGAATCGAAGATTTTCATTATCGTCCTTTATCCTTCGGCCCTGATCCTTACGATAATAGACTGGAGACTCGTTCATGAGCGCAACAACCCGAATCCCCGAGGAACCGCACGATGTGACCCGCCCACATGTCGAGCATAAGGTCAACTATTGGGGAATCTTTTTTGCTCTGCTCGGTTTGACGGTTGTGACCGTCGCAGTGGCATTCGTACACATCCAAAGTGAAGCGGCCAAGGTATTGATCGCCCTGTTCATCGCATCGATCAAGGCGTGGTTCGTTCTCACTTACTTCATGCACCTGAAGTTTGAGGGCAAGCTGATTTATGTAATCACGATCATCCCATGCCTGCTGTGCGTGCTGGTGGTGGTGTCGCTGATCCCTGATGTGATGATGACGCTGCCCTCAATGAAGGACAGCAATTCATTGAAAGTGTTTAACGACGTCGTGGGCACATTCCATAAATCGATCGGCGTAACGCCACACGAGTAAGTGCCCGATGCAATTGCATGTATACGGGGTGGCGACCACAAGTTGCCACCCTTTTTCATACCCGGAAGTTCATGCCAGAACCCGTTGTACAGATCGAACATCTGACCTATTCCTACGGCGACCGTACCGCCGTCGATGATCTTTCGCTGACGGTCAACATGGGGGAAATTTTCGGCTTCCTCGGTCCCAACGGCAGCGGTAAGACAACTTTATTCCGGGTGCTTTCCACGCTGGTGGCCGCACCGGTGGATAGAGTCAAGATCTTTGGGATCGATCTGCAACGCGGCCGGGATGACATCCGCCGGAAGATCGGCGTGGTGTTTCAGTCGCCCAGCCTCGATAAGCAACTCACCGCCCGCGAGAATCTCACCCACCAGGGGCATCTCTACGGGATGAGCGGTTCGACACTCTCCAAGCGGATCGACCTGTTGCTGGCCCGCGTGCGGTTGAGCGATCGCCAGCACGAGTACGTCGGCAAGTTCAGCGGTGGGATGCGGCGTCGCGTGGAATTGGCAAAGGGCTTGCTGCACGGCCCCAGCCTGCTGCTACTGGATGAACCCAGCACCGGGCTTGATCCCGGTGCCCGCATCGACCTATGGCAACTGCTGCACGATGTGCGCACCGCTGACGGTGTAACCGTGCTGATGACCACCCATCTGATGGAAGAAGCCGACCAATGCGATCGGCTGGCGGTGATGGAAAAAGGCAGGCTGTTGGCGTGCGATACGCCGTCCGCCCTGAAATCCACCATCGGCGGCGACGTCATCACCATCACCACCGCCAACCCAAACGAAGCCGCCGGTGTGCTGAAGGATCAACTGGGGCTGGGCGGACAGGTGATCGACCGCACCGTGCGCGTGGAAGCACCTGACGGGCATCTGCTGATCCCAAAAGTGATCGAAGTGCTACCCGGAAAAGTCGAATCGATCACAATGGGCCGGCCGACGTTGCAGGACGTATTCGTCAAACTTACCGGCCACGGCTTGGATTTGCCCGAGACGGACGTCAAACCGCCGGCTCGTGTACGATCACATTAAACCGAGAGGCCGAGAACTGGAGCGGTAAAGCCGCCCCGCCGGCGGATTTATTTTCCTTGCCATTCAACACATAGAAAACCTGTTTACCGTCGCGCCTGCAACTGACGATGTGGTTTGTTCGCAGAAGCGCCAAGTGGTGGCTGACTGTTGGCTGGGGAAGCTGCAATTCCTGACACAGGCTGGTGACATTGCGTTCTCCCTGGGAGAGCAACATCAACATGGTGAGCCGTGTCTTATCAGAAAGCAACCGAAACAGTGACGTCAGTTGCTCCAGATCCGCTTGGGAATTTTCTACGATTAAGCTCGACATATGACAATACTCTCTCCATCCCCTTGGCCGGTTCGCAAACCACTATAGGAGCGAACCCATTAAAACGTCAAAGACTAAAGCGATTTTCCGCTCTCAATCAATGACCACATTCGCCGCAACGGCACTTTCCCCTTGTACCCTTGACCGCCCGAATGATCCTATTAGAATAATCGGCCCTGTTCTGAGCCGGGGCGATGGTCTAACGGGATGACGGCTGAATCGCATTCAGCAAATCGGGGTTCGATTCCCCGTCGCTCCATTCGAATCGGCCGAGTACAGGCTCGCTCATGGCGGGCCGCATGCCGGCCGGGGCGAGTGCCCTTGGTAAGCTTACTCACGCATCGAAGGGCGTTCTAGTTCGATTTCCGAGCAAGCGTCATCAACCGCATTTAACCACCCGCTGGCGACCATAAACCCTTATCTGGACTGGATTAAAGGCCTGCCATCATGCGCAAGACGGATTCCTGTGTGGCCTCTTCGCGCAGGAGTTGCCCGGCAAGCCTGCCTTCGCGGAGTACCAAGATGCGCGTCGATAGGCCGACCACCTCGGGGAGTTCAGAGCTGATCAGTAGGATAGCCGTTCCCTGGGCGGCGAGATGATCGAGAATTTCGTGGATCGCCGCTTTCGCTCCGACGTCCACGCCGCGCGTAGGCTCGTCCACGATAAGGATTTTCGCCTCGCGCCCCAGCCATTTTGCAAGCGCCACCTTCTGCTGATTCCCACCACTCAGTCCGACCACCGGGGCGTCCAGTGAGTGGGTTTTCACACGCAGGCGTGAAAACTGCTCGGATGCCTCCTGTTTCTCTCGCCGGCGGTTGAGGAAGCCGAACCGCGTCAGCCGGTTGAGATTGGCCAGTGAGTAGTTTTGTCGCCCGCCCATCATCAGCACCAAGCCCTGACGCTTTCGATCTTCCGGCAGCAGGCCGACCCCTTGACGCATGGATCGGCGGACCCGCCCGAGTTTGAGCGGCTGGCCAGCAATCAAAATCGTCCCTCGGGCGGCGGAATCGAGTCCGAAAATCGCCGTCGCAACCTCGCTGCGACCGGCGCCCACCAACCCGGCCAGCCCGACGATTTCGCCGGCGCGCAGGTCAATACTGATATCCTGAAATCGACCCGGCGATGAAAGGCCTTTTACGCTCAGGAGAACCTCGCCGACCTTGGCTTGCGTGTGCCCGGGCTGATGCGCCGATACCGCCCGGCCGACCATCATTTGAACCACCGAATCCTCTGTCGCCTCCGCACGATCGAGCGTGCCCACATATCTCCCATCGCGCAGCACGCTCAGCCGATCGCAGAGACGGAACACCTCGGGCATGCGATGGCTGACGTAGATCATCGTCACGCCTTGCGATTTGAGTTGCTCGATCAGCTTGAACAACTGCTGCGCCTCAGGCTCGGACAAGCTGCTCGTCGGCTCATCAAACACCAGCACGTCAGCCCCTGTTCCCACGGCGGCGGCGATTTGCACCCGTTGCTCTTGAGCGGTCGACAATTCGCGCATCGGGCGGGCGACATCCATGCTCGTCACGCCGATGCGCGATAGAAGTGCCCGGGCGGTCTCGTTCATCTTCGATCGGCTGAGGAACAGCCCGAATCGCCTGGCGTAGCGACCGAGGCAGAGGTTTTCCGCCACGCTAAGCTCGGGGCAGAACGCCAATTCCTGATGAACCATCCCAATCCTGGCCGCCTGCGCGTCGGCTGGGGAGCGGAACCGGCGGGCAACGCCGCCGACAACCAACTCGCCGGAATCCGGGCGATAAATGCCCGCCAGCACCTTCCCGAGCGTGCTTTTGCCAGCGCCATTCTCGCCCATTAGCGCATGACACTCGCCGCGACGGATCGACAGCGATACGCCATCGAGCGCAGTCACTCCTGCGAAGGTCTTGGTGATGTTGCGATATTGGATGTAGTCGTCGTCGGGCATGATTGGGAACCCTCGCCCGGTACTCCGGGAGAGGGCAGAGTGAGGGTTCTGTGTCGGCCTTCAGAAACGTCCACGAAGAGCACGAATCTGCATGAATCCCATTCTCCATTCGTGACGATTCGTGCTATTCGTGGACTTTCTCCTCGTGGAAACAGAACCCTCATCCCAGCCTTCTCCCGGCGTACCGGGAGAAGGAGCAAGACGAATCACTTCTCGGCGCTAAGCCACTTGTCCCACTGCTTGGAGAATTCTTCGAGATTCTCCGTTGTCACGGGCGTGAGGGGAGCGATCACGCGAGGTTCCCTGGGGGCTTCGCCCTTGAGGACCTTCTTCAGCGAAAGCTCCACCGCCTGAACGCCCCAGCCGTAGCAGTCCTGGGCGAGCAGCATCTGAACATGCCCACTCTTGAGGTACTGTAACTGCGCGGGAAGCGCATCGCAGGAAACCACTTTGATTTCGCCGGGGTTCCACTTGAGCGCATTTTTCGTGAACAACGGCCAACCGCCGATGAAGGCCCAGCCTTCGATCTGCGGATTGGTGGTCTGGGCGGCATTGAGCGCTTTGGCCGCTTCTTCGGGGGTTTCGACGTGGAAGAATACGCCGTCAGGCAGCAGGCTCATTTTCGGATGATTGGCCAGTTCGTCTTTCACGCCTTTCACCCGGGCCTGCAGATTGGGAGCCGCCTGATTACCCGCGATGATGGCAACCACGCCCTTGTCGCCCATGGCCTTGGCCAGTTGCGCCATGATCTGCTTTCCGCAATCGAGATCGTCGGTCCCGTAGAACGCAAACCGTTTGGATTTTGGCGCGTCGGAATCGAAGCAGACGACCTCCACACCCGCCGCGACCGCTTTGTTGATCGCGGGAGTGAGCGTATTGGCATCAGAGCAGGAGACCGCAATGGCGGCCGCCCCGCTGCTGGTTAGCTGCTCGATGGCTTGCGCCTGTTTCTGGGCGTCTTCGCCGGGCGGGGTTTGCCAATCGATGGTGACTTCCACGCCGTACTTGGGCCCCAGTTCCTTGGCGGCGTCTTTGGCGCCCTGATAGGCGGCTTGGAACACCGGATTACTCTGGCTCTTGGCGACCATGCCAATCGTAATCTTCCTTGGTGCCTCGGCCTTGGCGATCGGCGTGAACATCAGCCCCGCCACCAAACCCGCATACGACAACAGACCAATGATTGATCGACGCATCGCAGTCCTCCGAAAAAAAGATGGTTATCCCGTTCCCCGCCCGCGCGCTCGCCGGCGGCGGAAATGTTCGCTGAGTTGATCGACCGTCACCGCGAGCAAAATCGCGATTCCGACAATGATTTTGCTGTATTCCTTGCTGAGCTGGATCTGAAAAAGGCCGAGATTGATCTGCTTGAGAACAAAAATGCCGTTCTCGATCAGTTGAATGATCAACGCACCCAAAACCGCGCCCAGTGCCGTCCCGCGCCCGCCTGATAAGCTGGCCCCGCCGACCGCGACGGCGGCGATCACCATCAGCTCATACCCTTCGCCGGTGTTGGTGGCGGCCGATCCGTAGTAACCGCAATTGATCATGCCCGCGATGCCCGCACACAGCCCGCTGATCGCGTACACGCGAAGTTTCACCCAGCCGATCGGAATGCCGCTAAACCTCGCCGCCTCTTCATTCCCGCCGACCGCATAGTTCTCGCGCCCCATGATGGTCAGGCCCAGGTAAACAGCCCCCACGATGGCCACGATCAGCATCGCCAGCATCGGCACGGGTTGCAGGTTCACGGGCAATTTGCCGGGCGGGGCGTATTTCATCGTGTACATCAGCAGATTGTCAGTAAAAGCGATCGGAAGCACATTGCCGGAGGTGGGCAGCGATCCGGACTTCACGCTGTTCAGCGCAACACCGCGAAAGATGCTCATCGTCGCGAGTGTCACGATGAACGGGTGCATGCGCAACCCGACCACCAGCCCGCCATTGATCAGACCGCAAATCAGCCCGACGCCGCACGGCACGAGGATTGCCACGGGCAACACTTTCCACGCCGAGGCGTTTTCCCCCATGGTCTGCAAAACGGCGGCACACGACAGTGCTGAGAGTCCGAAGATCGACCCGACGCTGATATCAATTCCCCCGGCCACCACCACGCACGTCACACCGACGGCCATGATCGCCATCCAGCTCATCGGCGTGAGGACATTGGGAAGCAGATTATCGGGCCTGAAAAAATTATTTACGACGTGCCCGCGAATGGTGATGTTTCCGCCGACGAAGGTGAGTAAAAGACAGATCGCGACAATCACCACGACAAGCCCCGCCTCCTGCAGGCGAGGCAACCGCAATCGACTTGGCGAGGATGATGAGTCGGGTTCTCGTGGCGCGGAACTCGGTGTAAGTGCGGGATCAATCTCCGGTTGCGCCATTACAGAATGGTCGCAAGTTATTCGACGCCTGCAAGCATCAAATACGGCAAAATCATGACATGTCGTCAACTATCGCCCGGGCGGCCTGCGGGTCTTGTAGACGGCTTGGAGCAGACACAAACGCCAACTTTCGAGAAATTGCCCCACATGATAAAGCCGAACGTTTATTAGCCCTGTCTGATAACAACGGAGTTTTCAGTCTTTCGGACAACTTCGGCAAAAACTGCGCACATCTCCTAAAGCAATCGGCTGACACGTCGATATAGAGAGTGTCATCCGCATTCGGTTGCAGGTGGCCAGGGAGAAAACATCAGGCCTGTGGATTACGGGCCGACGGGAGAAATGCAATATGAGCACCAGCACCAGCAAAGTCAAAGACGTTCTGACCACCGGCGAAGTCGCCAAAATCTGCAACGTCGCGCCGCGAACAGTAAGCAAGTGGTTTGATACCGGCGCGCTGCACGGGTATCGCATCCCCGGCAGCAAGGACCGCCGCATTCCGCTCAATCAACTCATCCGCTTCATGAAACAGCACGGCATGCCGCTGAACGGCCTGATGTCGGGCTGCAGCCGCATCCTGATCGTCGACGACGAAGCCGACATCGTGGAAGTGCTTGAAAAGATCCTTGAAGACGAAGCCAAATACGAAGTGGAAGTTGCCAAGAGCGGTTTCGCCGCCGGCATTACCGCTGAGAAGTTCCGCCCGCATGTCATCCTGCTCGACATGCACCTGTCCGACGTCGATGGCAGCGAAGTGGCCAAGCAAGTCAAAGCCAACTCCGATCTGCAACTGACGAAGCTCATCGCGATGAGCGGCAAGATGACCGAGGAAGAAGGCAAAGGCCTGCTCTCAGGTCCGTTCGATGGGTTCCTTCGCAAGCCGTTCCATGTCCGCCAGGTCATCGAAGCGATCGAAGACGCGATGGCGGTTGTGTACTAGCCAGAAAATCAATTCAGTATTCGCAAGGATGCGAAAGGGGTCGTCTCGGAGGGGACGACCCTTTTTCATGCGCGGATCGTGGGTTGGAAAAGAAAATCGTCCACGAATAACACGAATCTTCACGAATGGTTTTTCATCCATTCGCGTGAATTCGTGTTTTCTGTGGACGCTCGGATTTGCGGAGCCAATTCTCTCGAATTGCGGTACGAAAGCATTCTCCTACTTGCCGCCGCCCTCACGGTGCCGCCCGTCGGCCGGCAGGACATCGCCAAAGGTCTCGCTGCCTGGCTTTTTACCGGCCGCACCGGCGTCGTTTGGACCATCGGGCCTTGCGTCCATCTTCAGCGGACGCGGCCCCTCGCGAAGCAACTGATCCATGCGGTCATCCACCAGCGCGTCCTTGTGCTTCATGTCTTCGTCCAACGCCGTTTGAGCGCGCGTGAGTGAATCACGAGCCCGCTCGATACGTCTCTGGCGTTCATGAAGGTTGACATCGACAAGCTGAATAACCAGTTCGCGGAATTCCTTCTTTTGCGACGCATTCATCCCGTTCCGGGCATCCCGAAGCACGCCGTAAATCGCGTCCTGTGTTTCGATCTTGCGGACTTGGAGGTCGTAGAGCTCTGAGTCCTCGTTTTTCAGGCTCATCACATACTCATACTGCGCCGCGATCAACTGTTTCATGAACGCAGCCCGCTTCTCTTCGCTGGTGGTAAGCAGTTTTTCCAGATCATCCGTGCGGCGGAACGAATGCTCACGCATGAATGTGATCACTTCCTGCCATTGATCGTTCGTAATCGGAGGCCGCTGCGGAAAATCCTTGCGGAACGGCCGATTTGAATGCTCGCCACCTGGGGGACGCGCCGGGCGTGTCGATGGCCCCTCCGCCAGCGCGGCCCGCGACATCGCCGCGATCGGCAAGGCGCACATGGCTGCCAGCGTGATGGCCGCTACTCGCTTGGTCAATGAATGCATCATGATAGGTCTCGCTTACTGAATCTGATTCTGGTCATCGATATCGCCGTTAACCGTCCTGGAGTCACTCAAAACGGCGATGGCGTGAAGTTCCCGCTCCGCGGCGGCCAGGTCAACATGGACCAGCGAGTCATTCAGCACTTCTTCGCTGGTATCGAACGACTTGCGGAGCAGATCGGAGGAATCAATCGCCCGGGCATCGGATAGACCATCGCCGATTTCGAAGGATTCTTTGTCCTCAAATGAACTGGCAAGGGAATCTCCATCTGAAGGAGATACCATCGCAATCAGAGGGTCGCCCGGCAGGCTATGAAACTGACCGTCATTATTTAGAACCCAGACGTACGTAACCGCCACCAGCGCCGCCACCGCTGCCGTTCCGGCATAGACTACCCACCGGAGTTTACTCGGCGACCGTTCAACGGCAGCCGCCTGTTTCAGCAGCCGGCGGGTGTTCCATTGCTCAAACAAGCCGTAAGTGCTTCGTCGCACCGATGCTTCGGATCGCCAAGAGGTGAGAGTCTCATCCGATCGCTTCATCGCATCATCGACAGCCGCGTGCGTGTGTTTCAACTGCTCGAACTCCGCCCGAAGGGCCGAGTCGGTCAACAGCATCTCCTCGACCTCGGCGCGATCGTCGGCCGGCAGTTCGTCGAAGAGGTACATCAGCAGCACCGCTTCGTTATCCGTCAAGGTATGTAGTAGCGATTTCATGGGCTACTCCGCAAATCCGATTCCATCAACTGTTTCAACTTCTGCATCGCCTTGTGCATCCTGCCCAAGGCGGTATTCAACGGACAACCAAGCATGTCGGCGATTTCCACAAACTTGAGGTTGCTGTAGTACCGAAGCATCACGACCTGCTTCTGGTTTTCCGGCAACTGCTCGATCGCCCGCTTGAGCTTGGCCTGGTTTTCCGAGCTCTCCAACTGATGATCGGCTGCGGGAAGCTCTTCGTCGGTCACCAGCTTCAGCCCTTCCTTGGCCGCCTTCTCGCGGGATCGCGATCGCCACGTGTCGTTGGCTTTATTGGTGGCGATACGGAAGAGCCAACTCTTAAAGCCCCCGCCGGCCGTTGACGACGAAAACTTCTCAATATGTTCCAGCACACTCACCCAGGTCTGCTGGTGCAATTCCTCGGCTAAGTGCTCGCTTCCGGTCAACCGGTGAAGGTATCTCAGCAGCGCCTGACAATGACGATCGACCAATTCACGACCTGCCGATGTATCGCCGTCTTTAAGTCGGTCGACCAACTGCTCATCAGTCACCGGCGGTGGTTCCGCCTTATGTGGGGCGATCTGCAATCGCATCGAGTTGGGTCCGACCTTCATATCCATAACGCCTGATTCGCCCCATTATTGCGGCGACTGTTAACCGTTGCGAGACAATAGGATATCTACGAACGGAGCCCTAACTTACTGCCCGCGGACAGCGATTCCGCGCGCAGTAACCGCCATCCTGAGCGGTACTCCGCGAAAGATCTCGTACTGGAGGGTGCCGTTTGCAAGAAGTCCGAGATTCTTCGCGGAGTACCGCTCAGAATGACGGGGGACTGACCGCATCGCCCTAAAGTCGGCTGATCAGCAACTCCCGCTGGAAGATCATTTCCTTTGGCAAATCACCCGCGAGCTTCAGGAACAGTTCTTCCTGACTTATGATCTCCGCTTTGAACGCATCGATATCGACAGTCTCCAGCATCTTCAGATCGTCAGCCGTCACCTTCAGCCCTTCAAGATCGATATCCTCGATCCGCGGCATCCAGCCAATGGGCGTTTCGCGGGCGTAGGCTCGGCCCTTGCAGCGATCGATGATCCATTTCAGCACGCGCATGTTCTCGCCGAACCCGGGCCAGATGAATTGGCCGGCGTCGTTCTTGCGGAACCAGTTGACGTGGAAAATGCGCGGGCAGTCGGACATCTTCTTGCGCATCTGGAACCAGTGCACCAGGTAGTCGCGGATGTTGTAGCCAATGAACGGCAGCATCGCCATCGGATCGCGACGCACCACGCCCACCTGACCGGTGGCGGCGGCGGTGGTTTCTGAACCGACCGTCGCGCCGACGTAAACCCCGTGCATCCAGTTAAACGCCTGGAAGACCAGCGGGATCGTCTTCGATCGTCGTCCACCGAAAACCAGCGCGCTGACCGGAACGCCTTTGGGATCGTCCGCTCGTTCATCAAGGACCGGATTGTTATTCATCATCGCAGTGAAGCGACTGTTGGGGTGAGCCGCTTTCGTGCCGAGTGACGGCGTCCAAGGCTGGCCTTGCCAGTCGATCGCGCTGGCCGGTGCCGGCCAATCGCTGTCTTCCCACCAGATGTCGTACGTACCGTCGGCGAGTGGAACCAGTGCGACGTTGGTGAAAATCGCGTCCTTGCTCATCGCCGCCAGCGCGTTGGGGTTACTCTTGGCGTTCGTGCCGGGCACGACGCCGAAATAGCCGGCTTCGGGGTTGATCGCCCGGAGCTTGCCGCTTTCCTGATCGACCCACATCCAGACAATGTCGTCGCCGACCGTGGTGACCTGCCATCCCTCGTCCTTGAACTTCTTCGGCGGAACGAGCATCGCAAAATTCGTCTTCCCGCAGGCCGACGGAAACGCCGCCGCGACGTACGTTTTCTCGCCTTGCGGGTCTTTGACACCCATCAGCAGCATGTGCTCGGCCATCCACTCCTGCTGACGCCCGAGGTAGCTGGCGATACGAAGCGCCAGGCATTTTTTGCCCAATAGTGCGTTCCCGCCATAGCCCGAGCCGATACTCCAAATCGTGTTATCGACAGGGAAATGGCAAACATACCGGCGGTTTGGGTTCACGTCGGCCAGGCTGTGCAGACACTTGGTGAACTCTTCGCTGTCGCCGAGCTGTTTCCATGCGATATCACCCATGCGGGTCATCAATCCCATCGAAACGGCAACGTACAGCGAATCTGTAAGCTGCACGCCCACCTTCGCCAACGGCGAGCCGATGGGCCCCATAACAAATGGCACGACATAGAGCGTGCGACCCTTCATGACACCGTTTAACATCTCCCGGAGCTTGGCGTAAGCCTCTTTGTCCTTCATCCAGTTGTTGGTCGGACCGGCCGTATCGCGGGCAGCGGTGCAGATGAAGGTCAGATGCTCAGTGCGGGCGACGTCGTTGCTGTTGCTGCGGTGGTAGTAACAGCCGGGCCATTTCTGCTGATTCAACTTGATGAACGTCCCGTCGGATACACCTTGGGCGTAGAGCGACTCTCGCTCTTGCTTACTTCCGTTGCAGTAATGGATTTTGTCGGGTTTGAGTAGTGTGACGCATTGTTCGACCCACTCACGAACATATCGGTTGCGGATCGGCGAAATAGTGTTGGACAAATCGAACGTTGTTGGAACTTTTGAAGCGGCAGCGGTCATGAAACCTCCTTGATAAAGTTACAAAGGAATTCTAACCGAAGCTCACAGTCTTGTGCATCGCCGAAATCAAATTAAACCGCATCGCGCACTTTAATATCAATCTCAGTTGGCGTAATTTAACACTCACATGGGAAAACAATCTCTGACGGAACTGCAATCGATTACATTCATTGGCCTGCTGACGTTGATCGCTGTCGCCGGGTGCAAAAGCGTTCAGAACGAAGCACTCAACGGCGGAAAAGTGCCGCTCGAGACGCGCAAGCTCAACGCCACCCGCGCTGTCACCCGCCCGAGTTCTGAATCGCCAGACGCCGACGGTACGTTCGTCGGGGTCGCGATCAGCGGCGGCGGATCACGGTCGGCCAACTTCTCGGCTGCCATGCTGTTTGAATTGCAGCGCGTCGGGTTGCTGCAAAAAGTGGATTACATCTCCTCCGTCTCCGGCGGGTCGCTGACGGCAGCGTATTACTGCACACGCCGAGAGGAATGGAACCCGGAAACCGCGCAAAAGCAGCTCACGCACAATTTCGCCGCCGACGCGTGGTGGCAACTGTTTTTGCCGTGGAATTTCTGGGCAATGATCTTCAGCGACGTCGATCGCACCGACCTGCTCGCCCGCACGATCGAATACAACCTGTTCACCCGCGACGGCAAGTCAATGACCTTCGACGATCTGCTGCCCGACCGCCCGCGATTGCTGATCAACTCGACCGATCTTCAATCCGGCGACCGTTTTGTATTCTGCAACGAAACATTCGACGAGCTCAATTCGGATCTGAAAAGATACCCCATCGCCTACGCGGTGGCGGCCAGTTCATCAGTGCCGGTGGTGTTGCATCCGGTGACGTTGCGGGATTACTCGACGACGTTCCCTCAGTATCGCCATCTCATCGACGGCGGGATCACCGACAACTTGGGTGTACGCACGCTGGTCGATATCTACCGCCACCACATCTGGGCCGCCAGGGTGGCGCACAAGCCTGATCCGTATCCGAACGGGGCGATCTTCCTCGTGATCGACGCTCGAACGAAGTTCGACTCCAAAATCAGCGAGAAAAGCGATATCGGCATCGTCGAAAGCCTGCGGGCCGGCGCAGGGCTGACCAGCAGCGTGCTGATCGAACGCGCCAGCGCCGCCACGCTGTCGGACATCATCATCGACAACATCACCGACAACGTGACGGCCGGCGAGGTGCGGGGGCTGATCAAATCAATGAGCCAGACCGGCTATCTCGAGCTCAACGACCGCTTCAACCACAAGGTGGCGGTGGTGCATCTGGCGTTATCGCGTGTGGCCGAGCTCAACAATCTGCCGTTTACCAGCTTCTGGGCGAGCGTGAACCGCATCGCGACGTATTTCAGCATCGAGCCCAGCGAAGCCTATCAGTTGTACCAGTCGGCTGAACTGCTGGTGCGGCAGAAATTCCAGGACAGACTGCGGGATTTGAGCCATCGGCTGAACGACGCATCGTCGCCGACGCCCGATAAGCAGGCGAACAAGTGATCGGACGCACCGGCTGTCTGATCCCGGGGCAACTATTGCAAAGTGATGCCCCTTCCCGGTTTACTGTCACTTACGTTATGCTGGTGTGTTCCAAGGAGATCTCAATGCGTTTGAATGTAATTGCAGGCGGCGTTTTGTTGCTGGGACTCATCGCAGGTTGCACGAACAAGCCGCCCGAGGTTCCAGTCATCACGGCCGACGCGGATACTTTCGCGCGAGTGCGTGACAACTTGCAGCGCTTGGACCCGACCGCACGCATCGGCCAGGTGTCCGAAGTCACCCCCGACGACAACCGCGCCGCCGTCGGCAGCATCGTTACGGAAGATCTGAAAGAGGGCGATATCGTCACCTTCATGGACGGTACCGAAAAAATCCTGACAACGGGCAAAATCGTCCGCGTACTGCCCGATTCCATCCATGTGAAGTACGAGGCGCCAGCCGAAGGCAGCCGCGCTCCGGTCGTGGGTGATCTCGCGATTCGATTCAAGTAACTTTGCGATCGCGATGTGATTTCCCCGAATGTGCATGCATCCCTAGATCGTGTGGTCGGTGGCGTGTTCGCGCGCTAAAATGCAGGAAATGTCCATTCCTCAACTCATTCTCGCCAGCCGATCCCCGCGTCGCGTGGAGTTATTGGCGGAAGCGGGCTTTGTGTTTGACCCGGTTCCAGCCGACATCGACGAAGACGCCTACGCCGACACGCTCGCCCCCATGGGAGTCGCAGAGTATCTTGCCTGCTGTAAGGCCGAGCGGATCGCCGAGGCACACCCCGATGCGGTGGTTTTGGGCGCTGATACCATCGTTGCGCTCGGCGATACGTTGCTGGGCAAACCCGAAGACGCCGAGCACGCCCGCTGGATGCTCGGGCAACTGGCCGGCTCGCAGCACACAGTGGCGTCCGGGGTATGTGTGATGCAAAAGTCGTCGGGCCGATCGGACGTCAAACACATGGTCTCCACCGTATCCATGAGGCCGCTTTCGCCACGGGAGATCGACCTGTACGTCGCCTCCGGCGATTGGCGCGGCAAGGCCGGCGGGTACGGTATTCAGGACCACGACCCGTTCGTTACCAACATGGGCGGCAGCCTCACCAATATCGTCGGTCTGCCGATGGAGCTGGCGATCCCCATGCTCGCCGCCATGGGCGTAAAGCCGGTTTCTGCCCCATAAAACGCCATGCCCCTACTGACCGGTCTGTTCTCGCTGATGATCTCCGCCGCTGGGTGGTATTACCTGCTTTATTCCAAGGCAGCCCACAAGCTGGCCCGGATTGAAGACACGGCCATCAACACCCGCCGGATCATGCTGCGTCGCTTCGGCGGAACATTGCTTATCCTGTTGGCGATGCTGCTTTACGTCGGCTCAAACGTGATCAGTTGGGAACCACCGACCGTCTGGTTCGCTGTCGTATGGATCGGCGTGATGGTTTTAGTCGGTGCGGTTACGATGCTTGCACTGGTCGATCTCCGGCTGACCAACCAACTGCGGCAACGCCGCAAGCGAGAAGAACATTGATTCGCCGTACCGCCTGGCTGTTCAGCCTGTTCCTCACCATGGTGCTCACCGGCTGCGGCAGCAACGCCTCGCCTCAGAGTGATTTGCGCACGGTGTCGATGCGGATTGGCAGCATGCAGTTTTCTCTCGAAGTGGCCGACACGTTTCCGTCCCGCGAGCGCGGGCTGATGCAACGTGACAGCATGCCCGAAGATCATGGCATGATCTTTGTTTTCGACGGCGAGGAAGATCGTGCATTCTGGATGAAGAACACACGGATTCCGCTGGACATAATCTATGTCGCGAAAAACGGGGCAGTCGTCTCGACTAAATCGATGCGCCCGTACGACCTGTCAAATGTACCCAGCGACGGACCCGCGAAATACGCGATCGAGCTCAATGCGGGGATGGCAGCAAAAGCCGGCATCAAGCCCGGGCAGATACTGGACATTCCCACGGACGCACGAGAACCATCGATCAAGTAGCTTATCGGACGTGTGCTGTCGCATGGGCTACCAGCCCATGCCCAAGATTTGCGCACCAGAGCATGGGCTGGTAGCCCATGCGACATATCCGTCAATCCCCTCCCGTCATTCCGTCTGATCCGTTTATTCCGGCGCTTTGAACGGAACATTCCGCGCTACGCCCGTTAAGCACGCCAAAGTCGATAAAGGCCATTCGTTCGTCCGCCGAAGATTAAAGCGGAGTCGCGAGCGAAAATGAGCACATCAGTTATCAATGAAATCCCAACATTTTCGCCTGCCGACCTGCTACAGCAAGTCGATCAGCTCCAGCGCCAACTCACCGAACTGACGCAGGAAGTGAACGTGCTGCGCCGGCGAGATGAGACGCTGAATTTCAGCATCCAGCGGTTTGACGAAGAACTGCGCCTGGCAGCTCGGTTGCAACAGGATTTTCTGCCCAAGACCCTGCCGCAGGTGGGGAACGTACATTTCCACACGCTGTTCCGCCCGGCGGGGTACGTCAGCGGGGATTTGTATGACGTCATGCGGCTGGACGAGAAAAACGTCGGCTTTTACATGGCCGATGCGGTGGGACATGGCATGCCGGCGGCGCTGCTCACGATGTTCATCAAAAACGCACTGGTAACCAAGCAGATCACCGAAGGCGGCTATCGCCTGCTTAGCCCGAGCGAAACAATGAGCCGGCTGAACGAATCGATGATCGAACAGAACCTTTCGGCCGCCACGTTCGCGACGGCCATTTATGGCACGATCGACGTGCAAAGCCTCACCGTCAATTTCTCCCGCGGCGGGCATCCGCACCCGATGCTGATGCGGGCCGACGGATCGATCCAGAGCCTGGAATCAGATGGCGGCCTGCTGGGCGTGTTCGCTGGAGAAGTGTTCGAGCAGAAAGCGGTCCAACTCACGCAGGGCGACCGCTTATTCGTCTATTCCGACGGCGTGGAAGTGGCGTTCAGCGAAGACCAGACGATCGACCCCGACCGCTGGCGGCAGGAGTTGCTCAACCGCCGGGAGATGTCGAGCGAACAACTATTGATCGATTTCGCCGATCGACTGGACGCTTCCAATGGCAGCCTGATGCCCAAGGACGATCTGACGATGATCATTGTCGAAGTGAAATAGGTTGTTAGTTGTTAGTTGTTAGTTGCTAGTGAATCAATCCGCACTAGCAACTAAAAACCAACAACTTATTTCGACGCTTCATCCCACGCCTGCCGCAGAATCGCCTCGGCCCGGCGGACAGCAAGTGCGGTCTGATGCGCTTTCATTTCCAACACACTCATCTCCTTGCCGCGAACCGTACCGCGGAATTGGAAGAATTTGACCGTGTCGATGTTCTTCGCTTTGCCGGTCGGCTTTTCAGGCGTACCGGCCTGCCCGGAGGCGTGCATCGCCGCCAGGCCGATCAGTGGTAGTGCGTCGTATGCGTCCAGCGAGGTTTGCAGCGTGCCTCTGAAGAGATTCTTGGTTTCGCCGATGTCTTTGATCTCGTCGATATTTTTGGAGAACAGTGGGTAATACACCGCCCGCAGAACGGGATAATCGTCCTTCTCGTCGTCGACCATTCGGTATTCCATCTCCGCGTGAACGTTCCGGCCTCGAAATTTTTCGGCGAAGTACGATTCGCTTTTGTAGTCCTCGGTCGCGTGATGCGGCTGAGTATTGTCTTCGACGTAGTGAAGCAGATATCCGGCCCATCGCAGGGCGTTATCGTCGCCCAGGTCGGTCGATTTCGGATCGGCCGGCAACAACTTTCCGGCCTTCACGGCGGAAACAAGATTTTTGTAACTCCACTCGATGCTGAACGGCAGCATGCCAGCCTGCAGGAACCGCGGGTCTTTCATGTCATTCGGGATGTCGTCCAGGTTCGGCTTGGATGAAAGATCATGCTTGTACTTGCGGGGTTTATCGCCGGTGACGAACAGTTCCACATCGATAAAGTGCATCGGCAACTCGGCGACGCCGAACGGCTGGATCAAAGTACCCTTCGGGTCTTTCTGCGCGTGCAGATCGGGCGCGACCACCCAATACTCAATGCCTGAAAGTTCCTTGCCGTCGGTATTGCCCACCTTGGCGGAGACGAAATACGCCTGCTCCTGCGTGGCGTCGAGCACGCGAGGCATGACCTTCTTGATCCAATCCTTCAACGACTGCGGCGTTCCCGGATCCGCCAGGATGCGTGCCATTGCAAGCCGGGTGAGCTGAATGTGCTCCTTGCTTGACCACGCCCGTGACGGAGAGCAAATGCAGGCGACGAGAACGAGGGAAACGACAAGTGTGTGGATTCTGATCACATCAGAGTTATACCCAAGCGGAACCTTCACGACCACCAAAACCCTCCCGACGCGGGGAAACCAGTATGCGGCCAACGCAAAACGGCGTCGCAAGCGACGCCGTTGTTTGCGGTTCTAGTGATCTGCCTTGAGCTACTTCTTCATCGCTTCCACGCCGCCCATGATTTCCGACAGTTCGGTCGTAATCTGGCTCTGGCGGGCGCGGTTGTACTGCATGCTGAGCGCTTTCTGCATCTTGTCGGCGTTGTCTGTGGCGCTCTTCATTGCGATCATGCGGGCGACGTGCTCGCTGGTGGTCGCGTCGAGATAGGCCTGGAACATCGCGCTCTTCACGGTCAGCGGCAGAAGTTCGTCGAGCAATGCCTTGGGTTCGGGCGAGAAATCGTAGGTGGTTTCCGATACCAATGTACCGGGGGCGGCTTGCGTCGGCGCGTGCTTGGTGTCGAGAGCGCCGGCCTTGGCTTGGCTGTCGGTCTCGTGGTGCTGCTGAGCCAGATGAGCGACAACTTCCTCCACCCCCGCCAGCGGCAGGATGGTGGTGATGTCGGGCTTCTGCTGGCCGGCGCTGATGAAATTCATGTAGGCCACATGCAGTGAGTCGATCTTGCCGGCGGTGAACTCCTTCATGAAGTGCTCGGTGACCTTTTCGACGTCATCGAATCGCGGCGTGTCCTGCGCGTCCAGCCGCTGGGTGATCGCCCGCTTGGCGAAGTTGAAGTACGCGATGCCCTTCTTGCCTGCCACGTACAGTTCGATGGTCTTGCCGGCGGAATCCTGCTGCTTGAGGAAGGCGGTGGCGGCCCGGAGCACGCTGCCGTTGTAAGCTCCGGCCAATCCGCGATTACTGGTCAGAACGACCAGCGCGATTTTGTTCGTACGGGTTTCAGCGGTCGGCTTGCGGAGCAACGGATGCTCGACGTTCCCGACGCTGGCGGCCAGTTCCTTCACCAGTTCGCGGACCTTCATGGTGTAAGGCTTCGTGCCGACGGCGCGCTTCAGCGACTTCTGGAATTTCGCCGTGGCGATCATCTGCATCGTCTTGGTGATTTTTTTGATGTTCCGAACCGCCTTGCGGCGTTTCACAATCGCGCGTGCTTTGGCCATAGGTCGGGAGATGGTAGCGTAAAGTACCCCGGGCTTCCAGCGTTGAAAATCGACCACAGATAAACACAGATGAACTCAGATAAGAAGCAGAAAACCAATGCAATTGCCTGCCCTGTCTGTGTTTATCTGTGTTCATCTGTGGTCGACTCTTCGAAGCATTGTGCAATTCGTGACCGGCGCGTATCCTATGCCCCCTCCCGGGGTCGTAGCTCAATTGGGAGAGCACCGCGTTTGCAACGCGGGGGTTAGGGGTTCGAGCCCCCTCGACTCCATCGGCTCGCGAATTTTTCGCGAGCCTTTTTGTTTTTCATATCGGCCGTCTTGAATCTTTCAAATCCTTTGATACCGTGATTGGCGCTACAGGCGTCAGCCAAGCCCGAATGATTCGGGCCTGACCGTGGCGGCGGGATTCGAGCTTTCGAAGCCTGCCTGTCACGTAGGGAAGTCGGTGAAGGAGCTTAACCCCTCCCATTCCGACGCGGACGCGCCGCTGTAAGGGACTGTTGTATCTCCCGCCTGATGTGGCCACTGAGGAGCAATCCTCGGGAAGGCCGGCGAGAGAAATCCCGAGCCAGAAGACCGGCCTGCAGCCGTCGAGCTTTACCGCTCGACAAACGACCCTGGCACAACGTGTGCCGGGGCGAATCGGATGCGTCCTCGCGTAATGGGACGGCCGGGCTGACTGGCTCTGGATCGCTGCGTGGTTCGTCGGACGTTTTGTTCCGATCGAGACCGCGTCGTTTTCTTCCGCCGGTTTTTCCCGACCTCATTCCATCTGACTCTCGAAGGACGCAATCTTTCTCCGCGCCACGCGACCTGGTGCTGGAAGGGGTTTTTATGCGTCGGTTTGTATTGTCTCGAAGTGTGTTTTTGTTCCTCACCGCCTTGGCATCTACGGCGAGTGCGAGTTTTATCCCGCCGGCCGGCTATGAGGTGGTGAACCTCGGCATTGATGCGCCGGCCTTCGGTGTCAGCAGTAGTGGCCGGCTGGCGACGGTCAGCTACAGCGGCACGACCGCTACGATCAACCTGTACGACACCTGGAAGACCGGCCGAACGTTGATCGGCACCGCCGCCATCAACGCCGGCGGGTTCGTCGCCGCGAGCGACATCACCTTTACCAGCGATAACTCGCTGCTCATCGGCGAAAACGGAACGACCGGGACGCTGTACAAGGTGGACTTCGCCGGCAACGTCGGGACGGTCAGTAAGTTCGCGGACCACACGTTTAACGGCATCCAGAGCATCGCCGTGCAGGGGAACAAAGTTCTCGTCAGCGGGACCGACAATAATTCGTTCGGTTCCGGCGATTACTACCTGCGGACGCTTGATCTATCCAGCAACGTCGTCAATGCGGGCGTGATCACCAACAGCACGATCTCGACGCTCGCCTCGGCGATCCAGGGCAATATCGGCGACGGCTACGTCGGCGGGGCTGCGTTTACCGCAGGCGGCAACGCGGTGCTTGTCCAAAACGGGGCCGACTTCTTCACCGGTAGCGCGTATATTTACAGTGACCTCAACCCGTCCAGCCCGGTTGTCGCCAGCCTCGTCGGTGGACAGGCCAGCGGCGCTTACGGGATCGCCGTGGGAGCCAACGGCGTTGCCTACGTCACGACCGGAGCTGAAGTCAAAATCCTGACCGGACTTGATGGCTCGCCGGTCGTGGACACCTTCGGCGTCTTCTCCGAAGGGGCGGGCGCATTCCCCTTCCCCACCGGCATCGCTTACACCGGCGGAAGCTTCGGTCCCGGCAACAGTTACCTCACTGGCGCGTTGATTGTGAACGGCGGATTCACCAGCGAAGGCGGGCTGTTTGCCATCCAATCGCTCCCCGAGCCGACCACGCAGGCCATCATCGGCATCGGCGCGATGTTGCTCCTCCGGCGGAGGAAAACCACATGAACGCGATCGCAACCCTATGGCGATCGCGCCCGATGGGGCGTGGTGCAGCGATCCTGGCGGCGGCAGGGCTTGTCGCCCTGCTGCCGCCGGCCGCACACGCGGATCAGTTTTATGCGTCGCAGATTATTTCCCACACGCCGGGCACGTCACTGCAAACCGGCTTCCAGGACACCAACGACATCCTCGGCGGTCCCAGCGGCGATCCGGGCGGCAGCACGCATGTGCTCAACCTCGGCGTCGGTGGGCAGATCACGCTGGGCTTTAACACCGCCGATGCGGTTCGCACGATCACGAACGGCAATGGGGCGGACTTCATCGTGTTCGAGAACGCATTTTACGCCAACGGCGATCAGACCAAGTCGTTCGCGGAACTGGTTTTCGTCGAAGTATCGTCCAACGGGACGGATTTTGCGCGATTCCCCACGCTCTCGCTCACGCCCAGTACGGTCATCGGGTTCGGCACAATCAACCCCGCCAACGTGACCGGTTTCGCCGGCGTTCACCAGGTGCTGGCGAACATCGACACCAACAGCATCGATCCGTTCGATCCGGCGGTAGCCGGTGGTGATGCGTTTGATCTTTCCACGCTTGGAACCAACGCGCTCGTGCTCACCGGACAGGTCAATCTCAACGACATCCGCTACATCCGCCTGATCGATGTGCTGGGCAATGGATCGTTGCTGGATAGTCTCGGCAACCGGATTTACGACCCTACCGGTTCCGGTTCCGGCGGATCGGACATCGACTCGGTCGCCGTAATCCACGGCGTGAGCGTCGTGCCGGAACCGGGAGTGTCGGCCGTCGTGTTTGCTGGAATCGGATGTGCGCTGGGCAGGCGAAAGCGGAAATGAACCGCAGAGACGCGGAGTCACGGAGAAGAAAAGAGTTCAGTTTTGTCTTCTCCGTGCCTCCAGGCCTTCGTGATTAAGAATGGATTCAGCCATGAACAAATCCAAAGCCTTCACCTTGGTGGAACTGCTGGTGGTCATCGGCATTATGGCGATTCTGATCGGCATCCTGTTGCCGGCGCTGAATGCGGCGAGGCAGCAGTCGCAATCGACTGCGTGCGCCAGCAACATTCGGCAGTTGGCGATTTCAGCGATGCAGTACGCGCAGGACAACCACAACTTTTGGCCGCCGGCGCATTTGTTTTATTACACGCAAAACAATCACCGCTGGCACGGGACGCGGAGCAATGGCAGTCAACCGTTTAATTTCGCAGGGTCGCCGTTGCTGAAGTATCTTCAGACTGTTGAAGTCAAACGCTGTCCGAGTTTCGATTTCAGCCCGGCAGGGTTTGAATCCGCCTGCGGCGGATATGGGTACAACAATCACTATATCGGGAGCGGATCGGACGAGCCCAGCCTGCAGGCACTGGCCAGCACGCTCGGACCACTACAGTGGGATCTGCGGATCGGTAATATCGCGGCGAAGCTGACTCAAATCCGGCGGCCGAGCGAGAAGATCGCTTTCGCAGATACCGCCATGGGCGCTCCCGGGCTGATCGAGTACTCCTTCGCCGAACCGCCGGTCACCGTCTGGGGGCAAAATTCCCCGTCGATCCAATTCCGCCACCGCGACCGCGCCAACATCGCCTGGGCCGACGGACATGTGACGGCCGAGAAATTCGAATGGACTTACCCGGGCCCCAACGTCTACGGGGCCGACAATCAATCGATGCATCTGGGCTGGTTCGGACCCAAAGATAACACCTTATTCCAGCGAGAATAATAAACGGTGTACTTCCCTCTCATCGCTGCTAGAATGCGGTTCGTTGGATGAACCGAACGACCGATGGAAGACGTAGAAGGTGACGCGTGCTTCAGCAACCTCTGGATCGACTACGAACCAACATCAAGACCGTTTTCCATGGCCCCGACAGAGCAGTTGATTTGCTCCTGATTGGCCTTGTCGCTCGCGGACACGTGTTGATCGAAGATGTGCCCGGCGTAGGGAAAACCGTGCTCGCCCGTTCGCTGGCCAAAAGTATCGCCTGCAAGTTCAGCCGTATCCAACTCACGCCCGATCTGCTCCCTGGCGACGTGCTTGGCGTTTCCATCTTCAACCAGAACACTCACACGTTTGATTTCAAGCCCGGTCCGATCTTCGCCAATATCGTGCTGGCCGACGAAATCAACCGTACGACGCCGCGCACGCAATCGGCACTGCTGGAAGCGATGAGCGAGGAGCAGATCAGCGTCGAAAACGTGACCATGCCCCTGCAACGGCCGTTCATGGTCGTGGCGACACAGAACCCGTTTGAGTTTGAAGGGACGTACCCGCTCCCCGAGAATCAGCTCGACCGCTTCATGCTCTGCATCGAAGTCGGCTATCCCGATCGGTCCGTTGAAAAGGACGTGCTGAAGCATCACCGCGATGGTCAGCCGGTCGACAAGCTGCAACCGGTGATCTCGCTCGAACAGTTACAGACTCTGCAAGCCGCGGTACGGGAAGTGCGGGTCGATGATGCGATCAACGAGTACATGCTCGATATCGTGCACGCCACGCGGAATCACGATGAACTCGAACTCGGCGTCAGCACCCGCGGGGCGATCACGCTCTACAAAGCCGCTCAAGGTCTGGCGTTTCTC
>JANMES010000082.1:0-5074 GCA_031377185.1 Phycisphaerae bacterium | reverse complement strand
TGGCCACGGTCGACCGCGGGTTGTGGCTGCTGCCGCGCTGTTCGATCGCGATGGTGGGCGGCAAACCCACGATTTCGTCGATATCCGGCTTCTGCAGCTGATCCAGAAACTGCCGCGCGTAGGCCGACAGCGATTCCATGTATTTTCGCTGCCCCTCGGCGTATACGGTATCAAACGCCAGCGTGCTTTTGCCGCTGCCCGACAACCCGGTGACAACGACCAGCTGATCGCGTGGTATGTCTACCGAGACGTTCTTCAAATTATGCTCGCGGGCCCCGCGAACGCTGATGGATTTTCCGTTCATACTTAGATGATCCGAGTTAGACTGAACAGTGTAGGCAGCCGGGCGATGGTACGGGAACTGTTTGGGGAAGGAAAGAGCCATGCGGAATCGACCACAGATCGACACAGATGCACACAGATGGCAGAAAAAGAATCTATTTATTCTTCTTTATCTGTGTTTATCTGTGTTCATCTGTGGTCGAACTGCCTTGGCGGATGACCCCAAACCCAAGGTCGCCATCTTCCCGCTCGGCGGGTCCGCCACGCCTGAGCAGCGGGAGAAGGTCGGGTTTTCCCTCCGCGCCAAGCTCGATCGCGAAGGAACTTACGAGGTCATCGACGGCCCGACGATGACCGACCTGGCCGGCGAGCAGGCGTTTACATTCGATACCAAGCTCGACGTGCCCGACAAGCTTTCAAAAGACGAAAAAGCCGACGTCATCATTTGGGGCGAGCTCAACAAGACCAATCAAGGTATGGCTCTGCGCGTGCGGGTCTTCGACCACCGCCAGCTCGATCCGTTGCCCCATGCGTTTGAAAAAGCGATCCGCCTGCCGACGGACATGCGGTTTGTCGTGGAGGAAATTCTCCAGACGCTTGAAGGCATCAAGGCGTTCGAGCACCCAAACGAGATCGCCGTCCAGAACGACGCGGTGGCTGAGAAGCTCTGGGCGACCAACCCGAACCTGGTCACCAACGGCACGTTCGACGCTGACGCGAACTGGGCCGGGCTGCTTGGGCCGGACAAGTACACGGTCAAGTTCAGCGATGCGTTACCGAACAAGGACAAGGTCGTCATCTACCGCATGCCCGCCGCCGGCGAGCACCCGAACAATGTGCTGGCGATGAACCTGTCCAAAGGCACGGCCGAGAGTTACGGGCTGGCGTGCCTGGGCGATGCGATCAAAATCGAGCCGAAAACGCGGTATCGCCTGAGTTTTCGGTACAAATCCGACGGGCCAAAGCTGCACGTGTTTGTGAAAGGTTACACCACGGGCAAGAACATTAAGGGCGAAACCGTCGAGCGCGAATGCTACCGCCGGCAGGTTCCGCCGACGGGGAAGACCGATGGAGAATGGGTCACGATCATCGACGAGATGAACCCGCAGCATTCGGCCTTTCCGGTCGAGATCCTGCGGGTCGATCTGTACACCTACCTCAGCCCGGGTGTGGTGATGTTTGACGACATCACGCTCAAAGCAGTAGGCGCCCAAAACCGCGTCGCCAAAGACGCCGCCATCAAACCGCCGGCCAGCATGCCTTGGAAGAAGGATTGAGTTCCCGATCCGTAAGCCATGCGACACAGAGGCACAGAGACACAGAGTTAAACACAGAGAAATCAAATTGAAGCGCCAAGACCGCCAAGAAGTTCTAAGAATAGACAAGGCCATTTTTCGTGTTTTTCTTGGTGGTCTTGGCGCTTCAATGACGAGTTCAAATTCCTCTCTGAGGCCTCTGAATAACCCGATCTGCCGGACGGGAAAAGAAACAAAGATTTCGCAGATTACGCAGATTCTGGATTCGCTGCATGAGATCTGCGTAATCTGCGTAATCTTTGTTCCTCTTCTGAACGCCCGGGTAGATTCAACCGGGTGTTCAGAGGTCTCCTCTGTGTTTTGCTCTGTGACTCTGTGTCGCATTCGTATTTTCCCACCCGATTGCCCTAAGATGACCAGATGCCAAGCGTATCGCCCTTGATCGAAGCGTGGAAAGCCGAGCAACTCCGCCGGGCCGCCAAGGTGATTGTCGAGCCGCTGTCGCCGATTCCGCGGTTTGTGGCCGGGGCGGATTGCGCTTTTTCCGACGACGGGAAGACCATCTACTGCGTCGCGCTGGTGTTTGACCGCGTCGATCGAAAGGTGATCGAGATCGTCCGCCACCAGGAACCGGTCGATATCCCGTACGTACCCGGCTACCTCGCCTTCCGCGAAGGGCCGGCCATCAAGCAGGCGATCAGCCGGCTCAAGCACCCGTTCGGCGTGATCTGCTTCGACGGCCAGGGCATCGCCCACCCCAGGCGGTGCGGGATCGCGACGTTTATCGGTGTCGAGCTCGATCTGCCGACGATCGGGATGGCCAAGAGCGTCCTTTGCGGCGAGTACATCGAGCCCGGCGGGCTGGAAGGAAACGCCAAGCCCTTGATCGACAAGGACCAGACCATCGGCTGGGTGCTGCGGACCCGAACCGCCGTCAAGCCGATCTTCCTCAGCGTCGGCCATCGCGTGGACCTGACCAGCGCCCGGGAATTGGCGTTGGGATGCGTGACGCGCTACCGCATTCCCGAGCCGACGCGCCAAGCCGACATCGAAGTGGCTAAATTCAAACTGGAACGCTAGTTGGAAGCGTGCTTAGGCGTGAAATGATCGCCCCATAATCTTTTGCACATGCAATTCTGTTGAAATTGATGACCGGGCGACGATCTTTCCGTAACGTGTAAGTCGGTGGACCCTCATGCGTGTTTGCGGAATCACTTGCATCTTCCTGCTGATCGCCGCGACGGCTGGCTGCACCGCGCCGAAACCGCCCAGCGTGGTGACAGACGACGATCCGTCGGTGAAAATCCCTGCTATCGCGACGGCTGTGCAGCGAAAAGACCTTGGTGCGGCAAAGCAGTTAGTCAAGGATTTGGACAGCGACGACGCAGCCGTCCGGTTCTACGCCATCCAGGGCCTTTGGCGATTGACCGACCAGACATTCGGCTACAACTATTACGACGACGAACTCGCCCGCCTGCCCGCAATCAAACGCTGGCAGGAATGGCTGGAGAAGCAATGAATTTTCAGAATCTGCAATTTGCAATTTGCGATTTGCAATCGAGAAGAAGTTCCGCGTCTGTCGATTGCAAATTGCAAATCGCAAATTGCAAATCCAAACAACCGTGAGCCAGAACGATCCATCTTCGATCTCCGTCTCCCGCCCTTCACCGACGGTGCTGTGGATGAAGATGCTCTCACATCCGGCCACGCTTGCGCCGGTGCGGAAAGAGTTTGAAGATTTCACCGAAAAGGCCGGCTTTAACGCCGACGATCGGGGGCAGATCATCCTCGTCGTCAACGAAGCGCTGGCGAACGTGATGCGTCATGCGTACGACGGCGCGACCGATCGGCCGATCGATCTGACTGCGGAAGACACCGGCAGAGCGTTGAAAATCAGGATCCGCGACTGGGGCAACGGCCGGGCACCGCAGCCCAAACGCCAGCACGATCCGGAAATCCCCGGCGGGCTGGGATTGGTTTGCCTGAAGCAGTTCATGTCCGAAGTGTCGTTCCATCCCGAGGTGGACGGTATGACGCTGACAATGGTCCGTAACAAGAGTGCGTAAGCGAGAAAATGCCATGCCAGAACTAAAACCCACCAGCGACGTTGTCCGTACCGCCCGGCAGGAAGACACCACCGTCGTGGTTGCCATCCGCGGCGAGATTGACCTGCACAACAGCGCCGGACTGCGCACCGATCTGCTGGATTTCCTGGCGAAAACGAAACCCAAGAAACTCATTCTGAACCTGGCGGATGTGCCCTATATGGACAGCAGCGCCATCGCCGTGCTGGTAGAAGCGCTACAGAAAATCCGCAAGGTGCAGGGCAAGATTGTCTTGACCAACCTCCAGCCCCGCGTGAAAGGGCTGCTGGAAATCGCCCGGCTGGATTCCATTTTCGGAGTGACCGGCACTGAGGCGGAGGCGATGGCGAAGTAACAGGAGGGTTCAGGGTTCGGGGTTCAGGAAAGACCCCGAACCCCGAACCCCGAACCCTATGAATTTAATCACACGCCCCATCACCGTGCTCGGCCAATGGGCCATCGACATCGTCGAATTTATCGGCGGACTTGGCTACCTGCTGCTCGATACGTTTGTCGCGGCGCGCAAGGCGCTGTTCGCTAAGCGGGCCGCAAAACTGGCGTGGCAGAACCTGTGGGCGCAGATGGTGCGCGTGGGCGTGATGAGCATCCCGATCGTCAGCCTGGTGCTCTTCTGCATCGGCTCGATTCTGGCGCTGCAGATGGCGCCGATCCTCAAAACCTACGGCGTGCTCGACCGCGTGGCCGACATCATCTCCAAGGCGATCTTCCGCGAACTCGGCCCGCTGGTGGCGGCGATCGTGCTGACCGGCTTCGCCGGCGCGAGCATCGCGGCCGAGATGGGGACGATGGTCGTCTCCGAAGAAATCGAAGCCCTTGAAGCACAGGCCATCCCCCCGATCCGATTCCTCGTCGTGCCCCGCGTCATCGCCACCACCATCATGATGATCTGCGTCGCCGTCGTTGGCGACTTGATGGGCATCCTCGGCGGACTGGTGGTCGGTAAGTTCTTCCTCGGATTGGGTTTCAGCCAATACGTCAACCACACCTTCGGCGCAATCCTGATCCGCGATTTTATCACCGGCCTGGTGAAAGCCGGTGTCTTCGGCATGCTGGTGAGCGGCTTGGCCTGCTTCCTCGGCTTGGGTGTCACCGGCGGCGCACAGGGCGTCGGCGTTGCTACAACCCGAACCGTGGTGCTGACGATTGTGGCACTGATCACGGTCGATCTGCTGTTTACGGGCGTGTTTTATTATTTGGGATGGTAGGAAAGAGTCATTGGTCATTAGTCATTGGTCATTTGTGAAGAATGGACCAATGACTAATCACCAATGACCAATGACAAATGACTAATAACGCCATCGAAGTTCAAGACGTCTCCAAGATCTACGGCAAACGTACGATCCTGGACAAAATCCGTCTCGACGTTCGCCAGGGCGAAACGCTCGTCATCCTTGGCGGGTCGGGATCGGGCAAGTCAACCCTGCTGCGGAT
>JANMES010000094.1:0-18713 GCA_031377185.1 Phycisphaerae bacterium | reverse complement strand
GCTGCTGCATGAACCCGCTGTTCTTTACCTTTCCGGCAGTGAACTCCGCACTATCCTTGACCGACCAGGTGACGACTTCGGGGTTGGCCCTTCGATCGATGCCATCGCCGTTGACAAGCAGAACATTGTGGGCTTCGCGGGAAATGTAGTAAGGTCTGTCCGGCTCCTTGTATCCGGGGCCGGGACCCAGATCCAAAAGCAGATCACGTCCGGCGGAGTAGAGCAGTACCTGAAGTTGATCGCAGTGGGTGTGGGGGCCGCCATCAGGGGCACAGTCGAAGAGCAGCCAGCGGTCCTTTTTCTCCCAACCCGTCCGCATTACGCCATACTGCGCATGCGGCATCATATGCGACAGGAACGAGGGCTTCACGGCCGGCATCGTGGGATACGACTCAAGTTTCTCGGGAGGAAACTGCCAGGCCAATTCAGAGTATCGGCCGAGGGGCACGTCGTCCGGTCCGAGATAGCGCATATCTTGCCTGCCGTATAGCAGCGCTGCAGTCGTCATGGCGATGGGGATCTTCAACTTACCATCATCTGCATCGCCGATCGGCTGCCAGCCGCGGTCCGGCTTGCTGATATGCATCATGAACTCGTACATCTTCTCGTGCCGCTCAAAAAGTTCCGGCGCCTCAATCCTGTTCTTTCTACACAGCAGCATGACAGTCAGAAACTGATCGGTAACCCAGTAATGATAGAGCGGCGTCACTTCCTTGTACGCACCATCGGGATAGACCCCTTGCTGCATGTGTTGGCCGACTTTGGCGCGGGCCAACTTCCACCAGTCACCAGATTCCTTGGCCTCCGGCAGCATAATGGCAAGCACGGCCAAGCCGTTTGCCATACCCGAGTGAATATTGTTGAGAGTGAGGTGCTGGAGTCTCGGGTTACGGGACAGGACGCGCGCATGTTCGAGCAGCGAACGGGACATCTGATACCGGAGTTCTGTATCGAACGCCGGCGAACCCACCATCTGATTCATGGTTGCGAACCAGATGCGGGCCCGGATCGGTGTCGGCAATCGGTGCCAGGGCCCCTGGCTATCATTCGAAGAAACGGGACTGTTAGCGATCCACTCGCGCAGCAATAAGGCCCAATCATCGGCATATTTCGGGTCTTTTGTGACCATCCATGCCTTCGCTAGTTCGCCGAGATAGGTCTGATGTTGTATAAAACTCGGATCGAACTCACGGTGCAGCGCCTTTTCGGCTGCATCCAACTTGCCGTCCCACTCCCCGCGCTTTTTCAAGTACGCTTCGATCTTGTCAAGATCACGGTAGGACCATGTCCAGCGTGGCAGGATATACTCCTCGAGATACTTGCCCCAGGCGATCTTGGCGGAGTTCCAGTCCTCCTTCGCCACAGCCTCGCGCACAGTGGCAAGCTCTTTACGTGTCAGGTCAATCGCTTCGAAAAAGGCGGCTTCATTCGTAATTGCGATGCCGGATGCCCAGTCAGCATGGGCGACCGAGCTTGCCCAACAGCAACCGGCAAGAATCATCGTCATCAATACTCTCTTTCGCATCAGTCGTCCCATGTCTGTAGATATTTCGGCATATCCCTGTACGGGCACACTTGTCCATCTGAAATCATCTGTTCGATTGTCGGTTGACCTTTGGGTGGCACTACAGCCATCAATCGCCCTTGAGGGTCCGCACGACCACGTCCCTGAACATCACGGAATTGTCGCTGAGTCGCAGGGGCTTGCCGCTGGCGGTGGTCACATCCTTGAGGATCACCTCGCGGGTCTTGATATACGGAAACTTCTCGACGTAGGACGCGTCCTTGTATGCCGGATTGAAGTTCCCCAGGACGACGGGGCCTTCGTAGTCAGCGGGCGGGTTGGCGTCTTCGATGCGCAGCTTGTCGATTGTGATCCGTTCGGGCATGTGGCAGGGATGGCCATGGTCGTATTGCCCATTGTTCTTGCCGGTTAACACGGCTGGTACGAAGTTGGCGCGGGTGGGCTTGAAAACGCAGTTGCGGATGATGAGCTCGCCCCGCCAGGCACTGCCATAGTCCGCCCGCAGGCTGACGAAGCCATCGCCTTGCACCGTGGTTTTCTCCACCAGCAGTGTGCCCATCCCGATTACCTCGACGCCGGCGTGCCCGATCGTCGAGTTGCGAATCGTCGCGTTGGCGACGCCTTGGTGGGCGTCGAACCGGTTCAAGGTGCACCCGTCATAGACCAAGTTCTTGCTGCCGTTGCAGACCATGATGCCCCAGTATTTATCGTCGAGGATGTCGTTGCTCTGCCGACAGTTGACGAACAATACATTCAGCGCCCTGGCCGCCGAAATATCATAGGTGCCCATCGTTTTCTTGAAGTTTCCCAGTTTGACCCGATAGGTCTTGTGCGCGGTGAAGATCCCATTGCGGATGGTCACGTTGGCACAATGCCCAATGTTCATGAACCCGCTGTAGGGCGCGCCTTGGTTCCCTTCGCCGGTGACGTAATGTTCAAGGCCGTCGACGAGTGTGTTGGATCGCCCGATCCTGAAAGCGCGCCCGTAGTAGTCGTACTTCGATGGTGCCTGGTTGGCAATCGTGGTGAAGTGTCCGCCGGTGATCTTCAGCGGCACCTGAGGAATCGGATACGCCGTGATCTCCGTGATCGCATCAAAGTCCCAGACAATCGCCGTCTCGGGATCGACGTTGCCATTCGCATCGACAAGAAAAAGATCCCGCTGCGGCACACCGCTGTGCTGGTTTGCCCCGCTCCGAATGTAGTGCCTGACGTTTTCGTTTTCGACGACCACCAGGCACGGTTGCGGCAGCTTGATATCGATCCGTTTCTGGTTTTGTTTGAGAGACGAGATCTTCTCGAGTTTGATCGGCTTGAGCGTCGAGCCGACTTCGAAAATGTTCTTTGACCTGTCGGCCACCTGCGTGTCGTCGATGATGAACTTGGCGGTGCCGAAATCGGTATCCGTCTGAATCACCGCCGTTGAGTTGCTTGTGCCGCCAATGTAGTAGGTCGCCTCATTTTTCGCCGTTACCGGCAGGCCGTGTTCGTTCGCATACGCATGGGCCCGGACAATCGCGGGGTGATCGTCGGTCTTGCCGTCACCTTTGGCACCGAAATCCTCGTACCGCACAACGCCCGTGGCACCACCCGCTCGCACCAAGGAGGGCTCGAAAGCGCATACCAATAGCACCGCGCACGAGACCATCGTAAGTAGTAGTCTCTTTCTCATATTTGTACTTTCCTTTTCTACCCGCAGAACACGAATACACTAACGTTTCCACTTATACTCTGCAGCCAACGCCTCGAACCATTTGTCGGCGTGGGCTGTGAGGCCCCGCTGGTTGAAGTGGACTCCGCCAACTCGATACTCTGGCCCAAGCACATCCGTGTTCGGTCCGCGCTTGGCAAAGCCTTTTTCCCATAAGAGTTGTTGACCCTTGGCGACTTCCGCCTGATCCGCCACTTCCCCTTTGGTACGATATGAGGCCTGAGCCACAAACCATGGAAGTTCATAGCCGACATCGTTGTTTAAGGAATCGATGATGGTCTTCAGACTGTTGCAGTATGCCTCGGCAGCGGTTTTGGCAGTCGAGTCGGATTCGCCCTGGTGCCAGAGAATCGCTCGAACCCCACCTTTGGGAAACTGGCGAACACGCCCGAGTAGGGTGTTGTAAAGCGTCCAAGACTTGAACTGCACGCCCGGCATCCAGTTCTTGACCTGGGTCCAGGTGGGGGACGCGGACCGAAAACACACCGGGACTTGCTGCGACTTGGCTATCAGATCTCCAAGAATCGACCAGACGCTGCCATCCCGGCCGCAACCACCGGGGATGGGATCCCTTGCCGGAACAAAAGTCTTTCCATTGAAATAGACAACACGATCGTCTCTTGCGATCTGACGCGGCTTGCCGAAGTTCGCGGAATTGGATTGTCCGGCAGTGATAAAAACTTCTCCGACACCAACCCGAGCGATCGCTGCTTCAGCCACAACCGCGTCGCCGAGCCGAGCTCGGACGGCAATTGCATACCACCCGCCTGCCTTGAGAGATATCCGGCCAGAGAACTTCCTGTTAACGATATCCTTGCAATTGGCGATAGTTGTCCAGCCCACAGCCCCGCCGTTCTCGATGCCGGAGGCCAGATCGGCCTTAGCCTCGATGACGTCTGCGACTCCATTCACCGTGCCAGCAACTACAACGTCAGCCTGGTTTTTATCGTTCCGCTGGCAGACCTGGCGTTCAAGAGGCGCGCTAAGGCTTAAGGCCGGGGCCGGCTCCGCGTCAACCGAGCAGATTGGCAAAAGGAGCGCGCAACAGAATGCTATCGATCTGCGGATTGTTCTCATAATCAGCTTTCATTTTTCCATTTCGTGCCACATGGGGTACCACTAATTGGTAGGTTTCAACGTAAACGACTTCACCGCGATCCCGTACTGCGGCCCGTCCATGCGTGAGAATTTCAGTCTGTTCTCTCCCTGCTTCAAATTGAGGGTGATCGGCTCGGAGTCCTTCCAGATTCCAAGCGTGAAGGGCAGCCCGATCTTCGTGCCCACAGTATCGTCGTTCGCCGCGACGTTCAGCATTTGCTCGTAATTCATTGTCACTACCCGGGCCGACAGGGAATACTGGCCCGCCCGCGGGACGTTGATCGTGTACTCGACACATGATTGTGGTTTCCGCTGACCCGGGCCAGTCGGATCCTGTTTCGGGCTGTTCGCGAAGTAATTCTTGTCGTATCCGTCGGCAACCATCTCCCCGACATTGCCATACATGTCGTAAAACCCCCACGGATTCGGCTTCTTCTGACCGACCGGATTCGCATTCTTTCCTGAATTGTCGGCGAACCATGCATAGTCGCCGAGCTTCGCCGGATCATTGCCGAAGAACCACCGCCCATCACTGCCAGCGCGGGCCGCATATTCCCACTCCGCCTCGGTCGGAAGCCGCACCGCCCGCCCGATCTTCCCGGAAACCATCTTGCAGAACCGGATGGCATCGTCAGCGCGCATGCTACCCTTCGGATAGTTGGCATTTTTTACCGGCTTGCCGTCACCCGAGCCGAACGCCGCGGCATACTGCGCCAGTGTCACCTCGTATTTGCCGAGGTAGTAGCCCTTCGTAAGCGTCACCTCATGTTTCGGTGTATTGACGCAATCGTAATGGCTCTTCTCTTCCGTGTTTTCACCACCCATGGTAAACGTACCAGGCTTGATGTAGATCAATTCCATGGTCACTCCGTTGCCGAGGTCGAGCGTCAGTTCTGGCTTGGTTTCGCCGCTCGCCGGGGTCATCGCCACCCGGAAACCCCAGTTGGGGTAGCCCCCAAGACCGGCTTCACGGAGGCGTATTTCGGATGAACATTCGTTCGGGCCGCCTTTCCATGAGCCGCCCCGATACACGGGCCTGCCGCCTCCCCGTTCAAAATTCGGAAGGTACATCTGCATCCCGCCTGCGAAACTTTTCATCACGGCCACGCCTTTGAGTTCTTTCTGCGGCGTGCTGAAGGCGGCGGCCGGGATCTCGATCGAGCCGTCGCCATGGCTGATGATCTGCTTGTCCTTCTCTGTGGCCGGCGAGGCGATTACCTGCTCGGCCATAGTCGGTTCATCAGCCTCGCCTAATTCTTCACCCAGCGGGGCGAGCGTAACAGCCTTGGACTCCTTGATAATCCTCTGCTGTACGAGCAGCGACACGCCGCTCCAGGTGCCGGGTTTTGCCTCTCCCCCATACTGACGCGGTTCGCCCAGCACATCGCCGATCCACATAGCCCGCTTGACCTGCAGGTAAGCCTCCGGGATCCGGCGCGCCTGGCTGCTGGCAAGAAAGGCACCATCCTTCTTATAGATCGTATCGGTCCCACCGGAGCCCCAGCCCGGGCCGAGGTTGACGACCCATCCATTAGGTGTCCAGCGCGCCATGGCGCCATGGGCATGACTGGGACGCTTGATGGATGGGATGCCGAAGCAACGCGTGATGTACTGCCCGAAAAACGCGCGACGGCCACAAATGCCGCCGTTCATGAGGATGTTCTGATAGTTATGCAACTCGGGCCGGTCTTGCCCAACCCGGTTCGATCCGTAAAGGACGTTGCTCTTAACGATGGCCGAATATCGCCAGCCATTTTTACCGGTATAGACATGATCGGGCCGATAGTTCCGGAGCATCTCGCGCCCCCAGGCCAGCATCCAATCCGGCTCGTTTCCGTCCACGACAAAGCGCAGACTCCACGTATCGAGAGTCGGGAAATCGGGATCCAGTTCACCTTCCAGGTACGCTTTTTCAAAGTGCTGGTAACGCTTCACCGGGTCGTGGCTCAGCCTCGGCACCGCGTACTCAAGGGCGATCGCCAGCGCCAGACGTGGCAGTATGCCGTCTTTGGCTTTCGCGCTCGCCTTCTGAATATCGGTGTAGATCGTCATTGCCGGGCCGTACTTGCCGCCCGCCGCCCCATCCGCCACTAGCATCTGATTCATCAGTTCCGGGTCAGCCAGCAGTTGATCGATCAGCCTTTCCTGCTCCTTGCCCTGCTGGGCGAACTCCGCCAAGCCTTCCGGTGTCCCTTCGTGAAGAACCGCGTACGTTGACAATTTTGCGTCCAGCGCCGCAATAGCCAGAAGCCCGTTCACCTGCTTCTCGTCCTCAGGTTTGGGTATCTTGGCGGTCAGTTCCGTTCGGAGCTGATTCATTAATCCCGTGTACCGGTCCAGCAATTTTCCGCCCGCTGTCTGACCGGAGGCCACTCTGGCTTGTCCAACAATACAATACACGACAAATACGTGCGCAAAAGTGAATCTACGCACCCTCTTCGTGAATTCATCCCGTTTTACCGGGTTTCCCGAGCCGAGGAGTGGTCGCAGCCCACGCATACTACTTGTTCACCGGAGTCAGGGAGAACGCCTTGATCGTCATGCCTCGATTCCCGGGCTTGGCTGTAAATTCCAAAGTGTTCTTCCCCTCATTCAATTCAATGGTGACCGGTGCGGTATCCTTCCACATGCCACATGTGTAGGGCACTGCAACATCGACCATCGTCCTACGGTTTAGCCTGAGCAGAAGACTCTGGTCCAAGGTCACGGTTACCACTTGTGCGGAAAGCACATACTTGCCGGCGGCGGGTACTTCGATTTGGTACCTCATTAATTCCGGCCGTCCGCCACCCAGGCTGTAGTGCAGTTGGTAGCCGCCGCTGAAGCTCTTCATGAAGATGATTTTGTCCGTGCTGTTGGTCGGCGAAACGCAAGCCGCCGCGGGAATAATCATCGCCCCGTTGTCGCCGACGGTAATCTTTCTGTCTGCTTCGGGAATATCGAGTTCAGGAATCTTCTCCGGCTCGGTTGCGACGTTGGATTCGGCAAGTTCCGCGCCGGTGGGTGCAACCTCAACGATCTTGGAATCTTCGACGACAGCCAACTGTTTGTAGAAGCCCAATGCGTTCCACAAGCCCCCGCCGATGCCGTAGTTCATGGGATGGACTTTCGCCTCGGCAAACGCATCGCCAAGCCACTGAGCTCGCAATGCTTTCATGAATTCTTCAGGTTTCTCGCGCGCCTGCGTTTCCAGGACGAAGTCCAGGCCGCAGCGCCCTTTCCAACTATTGTACGCCCAGCCGGCGCCGAATACCGTCGTCCATCCCTGTGGCGTCCAGCGGCACATGGCGGCGTGGCCGGTCTGTCTTGCACCGCGGGTCGGAATGCCGAAGGCCGAGGTTGACAGTTTGCCGGTGAAGGCACGCGGGCCGCAGATGCCGCCTTTGAGGAAGAAATCCTGCATCTGCGTCAATCCCAAGTCCGGCCGGACTGGTCTACTGACGCTGCTCGTGTAGGGAACATCGGTCCTAACAATTCTGCAATAACGCCACTTTTCATTCGGATTGGCGATGTGGTCTGGACGGTAGTTGCGCATCATCTCGCGCATCCAGGTGACGTCCTCCACTGAACGTTCGGAGAAGACGAACCGGAAGTTGAAGTCGGAGAGGGAATCGAAAGCAGGATCGAGTTGGCCATCGAGATAGGCTTTCTCATAGTTCAAATACATCTCGACCAATAGCTCGACGGCCGTGAGTGGTGCTTTTGCCTCTTTGGCGTCGGGGAGAACTCCGAGTTCGGTAGCTGTCAACCCCTCGTCTGCTGCCTTCTCGGCCCCCTTTCGGTCTGTATTTTCCAGGGAAACCGCCAATGCCCAGCGTTGATAGAAACCTTCCTTGGCGCGCGCGCTGGCCTTCTGGATGGCGGCGTAGATCTCCATGGCCTCACCGTATTTGTTCTCGTAGGCACCGCCCATCGCCATGATTTGTTGAATCAATGCTTCATCATTCAACAGATTATCAATCAGAGCCTGACGCTCGTTGCTCTGCTCAGCGAACATCGCAAGCCCACGGGGAGTGGCCCGTGCGAGAAGCGCGCACTTCGCCAGCTTCGCATCCAACTTGTTGCTCGCCAGGAATGGGTTCACATCGGCAAGAATGGTTCGTGCAACAACCAATGCATTCGACTGAGCCGTAGCGTACAACTTGTAACTGGGCGCGTATCGCGGCGGAGCGGATTTTGCGCCCGCCGGTGTCGGCAGGGCAGGCACGGCGGCAACGTCGGAATGCGCTTTTAGGAATGTCGCCTTCTTCTGTTCGTCGATCGCCGGAGCGGCCAACGCAATCTCCGCCTTGAGCGTCTCCAACATGCCACTATATTTCGCCAGAAGCTTTTCGCCTTGGGGTGTTAGCGGAGCCTCATCCTTTTGCTTCTCCCTGGCATGCGACACACGGACGGCCATCAGTACCGTCAACACCAGCAAATAAGCAACACGTATCATTCGTTTATTCATGACTTGATCTCCAATTCCTATCGCTGATCTCGCCTCAATGCAGTTAGCTTGCTCTGAAACACATCGTAAATCGATTTGGGATGCGTAACGGTTGGGGCCGCCGCCAGTTTTCGCTCTGCCTCTGCCTCTTCTTTTCGACCGAGCTGGTCAAGGACGATTCCGCGGACCAGATGCATATCCGCCATGATCTCGCAGGGGCCTGATTTTGCATCACCACCGTGGTGCGCCTTGATTGCCGCGTCGATATCGGCCAACGCCGCGTCCCAATTCTTCAGGCCGATGTTCGCCAGCGCCCTCCCATGAAACCGCGGGCCAGCCCATTGGAATCTTTCCTGCCCATCCGGCGGAAATGGCCCTGACAAAACGATCGCCGCTCTCTTAAAGTCGCCCTGCCGTAAGGCCTCGTAGCCGGTTTGCGCTTCGCAGACCTCGGTGTGAACCTTCATGCCCAGAAATCTCGAGAATTCTCCACCGAATTCGGATTTGAACAAGAAACCCGACGACTGCCAAGCGATGGTTCCGTCACGCCGAAGCAAGAAGATATTGGAGAGGCGATCAGAGGAAAGAATTCCCAGCCGCTGCACCATGGAATTGGTGAGTCCGCCAGGAACCATAACCGCATCGCAATTCCATTCATTGGCTTCCATCATCGCTTTGATCTTGCTGGGATCATCGCAAAGGAACGCCGGGACCACCTTCAATTCCTTGTTAACATGTTGCTCCGCCAAACGGAGTGCATAATCTACGGCGGAATCTCGAGACCTTTTCCTGGGCTTGCCCTTGGCGTCTAGCTCGACTTCCTTCTTGATGACATCGGGCGGTTCAATAAAGACGAGCAAAGTCAACTGACCGTTTGTGTCTTTCGGAAGATTCAGCGTCTTGCCTTCGAGCGTCTTGAGTTCAATATCCGGCAACCGATCCGTCATCGGCGTCAAACCGTGATTCACAACGTAAGAACGCACCCCGCGGTCCTCGGACCGAATGAAGTTGCCTCTGAAGAGCTGGTACCGGTGATAGCGGTCACGGAGAAACGAAATGAACGACCACAACACGGGATTGCCATCATACGGTGCTTCCATGAACTTGTTGCGATAGCGATCGTGCAACTCCTTCGACTGGGCATCGAGCGCAAGGATAGCAGCGGCAGCAAGCGCCGATGCCGGCGCGGCATCCGCTCCGGACTCCTGAATCATCGCCGGTAACACCGTCTCGGGTTTGGTAGTGCCCTCCCGCAGAGATTGCTTGGCGAGGCAGAATCGTGGAACAACCCCAGCCGCCGTAGGCAGGTCGGCGGTGAGGGAGGCTCGCGATTCTTTTGCCGCCTGTTCGAGATATTTGGGCTCGCCGGCCAGGCTCCACATGCCCATCAACGATACGATCCTGCGGTTGCGCACGATCCACAGATCCGGCGCGTCAGAGTGTTGCGCAATTGCATCGCTGCACAGTTTCTCTGCCTTGGTGTAGTTGGCCAATGCGTCGGCCGGTTTCAGCCGGTAACGAAATGGTGGCGGGACGAAACACGCTTGAATGGCGCGTAACGTGTCTTCGGGAACCGACTTGGCGGTACGACTCAGCCCGGATATCGACTGCGCATCGGGCCGCAGGGAAATCATCTTCAATTCAGGGGGCCGCGAGGGGTCAAAGGAGCTTGTCGAATCCGTGACCAGAAAATCGCCGATGAAGAGAGACTGGAGTTGCGCGAGATACTGATCGTGTGAAATTCGCACATCGTCAATCTTAAACACCTCCTGTCGCACCACCGTCGGATTCAAGATGGCGTGTCCGAAAGCATTCACCAGAATAACGATGGGGTCTTTTTGCGCATATGTCTGGTAGGCTTGGTTCTTCTTCCCGCCGGGCAGCCGCATGGCCGTCCAGTTCAACTCAAGACCCCGCAGAATTGCTTCTCCGGCATCGGGTAATGAATCCAGATTGAAACTATAGATGGCAAGCCGGTCGGCATACAATGCCTGCTGCTCCTTCACCTGCTTCAGATATTTCTCAAAGCCGGGCGATTCACGCGACCAGAAGACCATGAGGGTAAGGTGCCCCATGCGGTCGAATGGAAAGCGAATTTCCGTTCCATCGACCCGCGTAAAAGTCCCGTTAAGCAGCACGTCCAGGCGACGGATGCCGAGATTTTTCTGGATAAACTCGATGACGCTGGGGTTGTCCGAAAACCGCTCGCTCAGGGTCTCGATTATTTCTTCCTGCAAATCATCCGCCTCCAGTTTCGGGGCGATCAGGGCAGCCATCATCAGGCTCTTGGCTTCGGCCGGAGTGCCGCGGTACCGCTCGATCAAGGCGGTCAGCGCCGCAACTCGTTCCGGCAGCGCGGCATCCTTGGCCGACAGGTCGCGGTCGGAAAGGAGTAAGTCGGCCTCTAACCGCAGCTCGGCGTATTCGTCAGGCGCTGTGGCGAGTTGCTGGCTGGTCTCAAAAAGCTCACTGCGATTCCGGTCGGAATTCTCCAATCCAAACAAGCGTTTCTGAGCCTGAAACACGATCCCCAGCACGCGGAATCGGTTAGGAGCTTCAGGATTCGCCGCGAGTAGCGCTTTGCCCTTCCGTACCAATGACTTACAAGCCATCCGCGACTCGACCGCAGATTTCCCGTTCCCGACCGCGCTGAGTTCCGACTCCAATGTGGCCATCTCGTTGTCGGGCACCGGCGAGGCGGCGATCGACAACAAAATGGCCAGCCCGGCCAAGCTGCAAAGGAGATTCTTGAATTGCTTCAACTTCATTAGGCTCAAACCCATTCTCAAGATCGTGTCGAATCACCGTTGGTAGATCGGTATATACCGGTGCGGCGTCGCAAGGATGATAATCGCCATCGGGGTCTCGTAAGAGCCTGTTCCGCCACTCTTGCCCTTTGCCCAGGAGCCTTCAGGCTGCTGTTTGCTGATCAGCGAATCGCGAATCTTCGGATACCACGAGGCATATTGCTCATCTCCGGCCTGCACCATCGCTTGAATGGCGTAGTAGTGTGCGTAATAAAAGTAACCGACATTACCAAAAATACCGGGTGCCTGCTTCTCAAGATTGCGCAGCGCCCCGGCGACCATTTCGGAATCCCGCTGCCCGGCCAATTGTGCGGCGTAGGTCCCGCCGGCGGTGCAGGGAATCGTGCCTTTGCTCTTGGAACTCTGCCCACCAGGGACGTAACCGAACGCACCCGTGTCCGAATTCCACGCGGATTCCAGATAAGTCACGACCTTCTTGATCGTTTCATTGGGAACCACGACACCGGCTTGACGCGCCGAGGCCAGCGAGACAAACACCATGGCCGTGATTGACGTATCCTGACCCGCATCCACTTGCGGCTGATATCGCCACCCGCCACCCTCATTTTGCGAACGCAGGATCACTTTCACTGCGGCCTCGAGCGCTCTCTGAATAGCCTCGTCGTCCTTTTTGTCTCTGGTCATTCCCCACATCTCTGAGAGGGCAAGCGTGGCAAGCCCGTGTTCGTACATCACCGAACCGATGTATCCGTCAGGGCCTTCTCTCGCTTTCTTGAGGAGAAACTCTTTGGCACGATCGAGCTGTTTGCCATACGGGCCGAAGCCGGGGAAATGCGCCTGCGACATGAACGCCATCAGCGATAGCGACGTGATCGCAATTTCATGTCGTCCTTCGCCGCCTTCGTCCCAGGAGCCGTCCGGTTTCTGAACAGAAAGCAGATACTTCAATCCTTTCTCGATGGCCTGAGACGCTTTGGGCGTCAACTCCGGTGCGCCATCTTCGGCAGGGGCGCGGAGCTCTTGACCGGCCGCCAGAAAGGGCGAGGTCAGCACAATCGTCACCATGAGGACAACTAAAACGCCAAGGCCCTTCCTGCGCGGTGCTGTTCCGATGATGCTCATTGTGTCAGCCTCTCGTAATAGTCCTTAAGGATAGCCCGGTATTCCAAGGGCAGCTCTCTCGCAAAATTTTCATTCAACGCTGCGCGCTCGCGGTGGCCCAGGACTTCCCATTCGAGACGACCATTCCTCGGCGGTTTGCCGCTGACCGCACCGGGCATGAAGATGGAAACATCGCCTTCTTCGCCCGGTTCATCGCTCGGCGCGGGCGGTTGCGGGCCGCCTGGGCCTGGCGGCTCCACATACTTGGTAATGTATTCAATGACAAAATGTCGCAGCGCTTCCCCAGCCTGCTGATGGCTGGCCACTGCCTCGGCCGAGGCCCCCGCTTCCATCTTCGCGACAGCGGCAGACAGGTGCTTTTGTGCCTCCAACAGTTTCGGGTGGGACTGGGAACGTTCGATGAAATCCTCGAATTGCTTTTCGGATGCCCGTTGCTTGGGTGCCAGAGTTTTCGTCTGCTCTGGAGAGGCCGTTCGCAATTGCACGCACAGCTCTTTCTGTTGTGCAACCACGGGCAACACTTCAAGCAACAGCGTGACTTCGGGCTTCGGTATCGGGCCCGGTGGAATCGGGCTGAGAACGACGGCCAAATGCTTCATCAACAGAAACAGTTCGGTGGTGTCGGCAAGGAGTGCATCTTCCGCCTTCTGCATCGACGCAGCGGCGTTGGTCTTGTCGCCGGTGCCGAGCCGGTCGGCGGCTTCGGCCATTAGTTTCGCAGTGCCCCGGAAGCGTTCCTGTCCGGTCGCCTTGTACAAGAGATCACCAAAACGCCTAGCTCTCAATTCCAGCGCGCGTTGGTCATCGACCAGTTTGCGAGCGGCCGCATCGTCCGGCGCTGTTGTCGTTTTCTCACGCAACTTGCTTTGCGCCGATCGCAGGCTGGCTGCTTCAGGCAGGATGTCGTGGACGAACTCGGTGATTTCGAGGATGTATCCATACTGCGGCGTGGCCGCCTGAAGTCTGACTTGAAGATCACGCACCGAGTCTGCTACAGCCGTCTGCGCGTCGATGGCTTCCTTGACGTCCTTTTGCTCCAGCGAGGCCGCGGCCGAGTCCATGTCGGTCTTGGCGAAGAGCATCTCCGTTCCGGAATCCACCTTATGGGCCAGCGGATCCAAGGCCATCAGCACCGCATTCACCGCATGGATCAGGTTCTTCTGCGGCATGACCAAGGCCGGGAAATCAGCCGGCTGGGCCTTTCGGGTGGCGACGATCAGATCCAACTGCTCGGCTTCGATCTCAGCCACATACGGGACGGGAGCCAGCGCGTTCTGTGCATCCGCGGCGACTTTCACCAGCGCCGCTGCCCTCTTTGTATCATCCGCAAGAAGGCTTCCCGTCTCTTTCAGTGCCGCGAGCGCCGCCTTCTGGGATCCGCTCGCCCGAGCCGGCTGGTTTCCCTTCAGGGCCGGGACGGCGTCGGTCATCGCGCGAAGGACCATGTCGAGCGAATCTTGCAGTATTAGCACTGCATCTTGCTGCGGGACTGATTCTTGGGTCTTTTTAATGACTTCCGATCGGAAACTCTCAAAGTCTTCCTGCAATCTCTGCTGCAAATCGGCCAGGTAAACCGAGTCCGTGCGATCTGTGGCGGCGTCATCCGTCTTTTCGATCAGGCTGAGCTGTCGTTCCGTGAGCTGTCCAAGCTTGACGGCACTGGTGGCGTAAAGATCGAGCAAACTCGCCATGCGTTCGAGTTGCGACATCACCTCGATACGCTCCTTCGCAATCTCCGCCAGGGCTTCGAGCGATTTTTCCGCCTGCTGCAGATCGATAACGGCGGCGTCACGATCTAACGACTCGATGTGGGCGGCGGATTTCTTCATGGCGCTCGCGGCAGCAGCCATCAATTCATTGACCGGCGGTGGCGAGGGCAGCTTGGTGTCAAACAAACGCGGGCGTGGCGCTGGGACGGCGGGCATCAACAGCAACTGGAGGTTCCGCTGCAGCGACGACTGCGTTCGAGCGATGCCGGACTGGCGTTTCTTGAATTCCTCGGGTGACAATGCAGCGATCTCAACCCGAATCGATTTCTGTCGCTCCGCCTGCGAAATGAACATCTCGCGGGCCTTGTACAAGGTCTCGTATTCCGATCCGAACCGAAGTCGAAACTCGGCGCGGAGTAATGCCTGGATCACCTCAGCCTGCAATCGGGCCGCATCGGCGGGCCCGCCACTGCGAATCGAGGCGACGGCGTCGCGCATCTTGGTCTCGACGCCCGCGCTATGCAACTGCTTGGCGAGGCGTGAGAGGTTGAACGCTATCAGCGCATCTTGAACGGTGCTCTCTTGCTCCCGCGGCGCTGCAGACAGCAGGCGGGTCTGCCATTGTGCCAGTTGCTCCTGAGCCTCAGCCACGGCCTCTTTCGCGTCGCTCGCCGCCGATCCCGGCAGGATGGTTTTCAGCCGCAAGGTCGCCTGGGTCTGCGCGGTCGCGTGCAATTCGCGGGCGATGACGTCGGCGGCATCTTTGTATCCCAGTTCCAGCACGAGCAATCCGAGTTCGCGCGCGGCAGAGTCGACCTTCCGCACCGCCGGTGCCGGATCCGGAACAGTCCCGGCCGCACCAACACCGGAGACCGAAGCCAGCGATCTCAAGTCGGCCGCCGCAACGCCGAACTGCTCGTCCGAAATGGATTGAATCGCCTTGGCTAGCCGATCCAGGACGGCAGTATTCGCTTCATCCTTAATGTCATTCGCGGTCAGATCCTCGATCAAGGCGTACATTTCTTTAGATAGCATCCCCAGACGTTCTCGCATCAAGTCTTGACGAACGGCCTCAAGCTGGCATGTCTGAACGAACGCATCGTCAAGAGGGTCAAGTCGCCGCACAAGTTCATGAACGGCGCGCTCTTCGCGATAGATGTTTTGAAGTTGTGAAAGCAATCGCTGCTTCTGCTTTGCGATTTGCTCGAGGTATTGTTCCCTGGACAGAAACGTAATCCGTCGCGCATCCGAGCGCGCCCGATGCGCGCCGTTCGGCCCCGGATAACGGTCGGCTAGTTCCACCGCGAACGAAACGCTGTCTCCGACGGCGAGTTCGGGCAGAACGGTACGGTAATCCCAATCGATCTTCTGCTCACTGCCATCGTGAATCGCCGGGACCGGGAAGGGAATCTTCACCTCACCGGTCTTGTTGACGCGATACGAAATCACCGACTCACCGAATCCGTAATCGTCCCGACCGCGAAACGCCAGGTCGATCTTGCGACCCTGGGTCGCATACAGATCGGCCCGCGGCGAAGTAAGCTCGACATTCGGCCTCTGGTCTGGCGATACCTGAACGTAGTACCGAGGGCTCGTGAACGAGAAACCGTGGTCGCGTTCCACCCAGGAGAAACTGTAAGAGCGCGATTCCGTGGCGACGCGCCGCATCGTTACCACGCGTCCGTCGGAGCTGATGTCCAGAGGCTGCGTTTCATCGTCACCGATCATGAACTGGGCTTTGCTCACTGCCCGATCAAGAGTGAGACGCCACTCGATCCCCGTGTTCTCTGGGACGACGACCGTCAGCGCTTCGCCGGATTCGGCGGGACGTTCGGTATACGCCGGAAATTCCAGGCGTACCTCGGCGTGCTCGATACGAGGCGGAGGAATCACTTGCACCGTGTACCAGCGGCTCCGTGCATCGCCGGCGATGACTTGGTACTCGAATCCGCGGAAGACGGATTCCATGGCATACTCGCAACCGCCATTGGCGATGGCCAGTTCGTGCAGGCGGGACGCGCCCGTACCGGTACGCAACGCCAACTTCGCCTTGCGCGGAATGACACCTGACACACGCGCCTGGATCTGGGCCCGGTCACCTTCCTTCACCACCAAATCGCCTTTTGCTATTTCGATCTGGGTACGGGTGGGATACCGAACGGACAACCAAGGCGCAAAAATACGGGTCGCACCGGCGATCAATATTGGCCCACTCACCAACGCGAGGACGCCGATGATCAGCACCGAGATAAGCACGGCGAGCGCCGGCCGACGGAGGCCATGGAAACCAACGATCTCCCTGGCACGCAGGCGGCCGGCGGCGGCGTCGGCGCGTTGGAGCGTCATATCGCGCAACGATTCAGATATACGACCGAGCGATCCAGCATCCCCGAATTGAACAGCGGTAACCAGCAGGCTCTCAAGCCCGCCAACTCGCTTCTCAACCTGCAATGCGGTGTGTGTGGCACTGAAAGCACCCACCTGCCGCCACCCGCTGCGCCAGGCCTTGAATATCGAGACAGCCAATACCGTGACGAGAATCGCGACGCGCCCGAGCGAAGGCAGGTCCGTCAGCCAGTCGATCGCCATACTGGCGAGAAACAGCGGGATTCCCCACCGGCAAAACGCCAGCACACCGGCGGTTGCGTGCATCATCTGCTCGCGCCGCCACACGGCCTTCAGTCGCACAAGAAGGTTGTTTTGGGATTTCTCGGTCATGGCAGGTCGTACCTCCGTCGAACGATCCATTCCAGACCCACCAATGTGACAAGCAGGATGACCACCCACTTGTTGCTCAACAGGGGAACCTCCGTACGCACGGAGATGATTTCAGGACTTCGGTTAATCAGGGAGGGCAGTTCTTGTAGCTGCAGGACGCTGAGGCATTTTCCGCCGGAGAGGTCGGCAATCCGCTGCAAGCGTTCGAGTTGCATGTCCGTGTTGGCCATTTCCGGTTTGATGTCCGTCACCTGAAACTCCGTTGAGTTGGCCAGGGAACGATCAGAGGCGTTCGCCTCCATCCGGTAGCGACCCGCAAGCGGGGGTGAGTAGTAACCCTCGTACATTCCGGGAGTTCCCGCGCCGGGACGAAGGGTGACCCGTTGTGGGCTGGCGCCGGGCTCATCCACCGGGGTGACGGTGACATCAAAACCCGACTGGGCGACCGGATCAAACCGATCGTCGAGTACATGAGCGTAGAGAAGCACCTGCCCGCCGACCGGGTAGGTGGCTCGGTCGGTTTCCAGGCGGATTCGCTTGTGCTCACCCATCAATCGCGACAACGTTAGAAATTGGATGGACTGCGACCAGACTCGCCAGTGATATTTGTCCCCCGTCTTGAATCGCAGCAGCCACAGCCGATCCGTCCCGATGAGCATGCATTTGCCGGTTCCGTATCGCTGCCAGGAAACCAACGGAAAACGGTCGACCCGGGACCGAGTGTCGGAGAGTTCAACCAACACCGTCGCGCCCGGCCGCGTGGCCAGAAGGGGCGGAAGTTGATTCAGTGGCGCCACGCGGCTCCACGTCAGGTCATTCTTCTCTGAATCCGGCTCCAGCGTCATGACCAGGCTGCTCTTCCCTTCAGCCGTCAGTACCGGATACACGTTGTCATCCACGTCCTGCCACGAGCCTCCTGATTCAAACCGGACAGGAAGCATCTTCTCCACCGGAGTTCCTGCATAGCTGGTAGGCGCAAACCGCGAGCCGGCCAACATCAACAATGACCCGCCGCGATCCTTGACCAATTCCTCCAGTCGCTGAAAAGCGTCAGCGCTGAAGAAGGACGAATCCACGTCGCCGAGGATGACCAGGTCGTACTTGTAAGCCTCTTCGCGGGACTCTGGAAAGCGTGAGATGTATTCAGACGAGTTTTGCGCCATCTCCGGCTGGGCATGAGTTGCAATGAACGTGACGTTGATGCGCGGATCGCGTTTCAGCATCGCCATCAAATACCGATACTCCCAGCGCGGACTGCCCTCGACGCACAACACATTGATCTTTTCGTTCACAATCCGGACGCTGCGTTTGATCCGGTTGTTCTCCGCCGTAACCTCATCGGCAAACGGTGCGATGGAAATCTCAACCGGAGCCGCGCCTTTTTCCTTGATGTCGACATTGAAGAAGATGTCATCAAGCGATTCATCCGAGGCCTGCGGCTTGGCCGAGCCCATGCCGAAGGTCGGCGCGACCTCGAAGAGCGAGGGGGTCGCCGTGACGTTGCGGGTATCGGATTCACCGAGCCACTCGAAGGCGGCACCGCCGACATCGATCAGCTCCTTGTAGTCGGGCGTGCCGGCCGTTACCACCCGGGCAACGGAGCGGACCGGGGAAATATCGACCGAGAGGCGGC
>JANMES010000089.1:0-103854 GCA_031377185.1 Phycisphaerae bacterium | reverse complement strand
GCGCGTGAGGGCGCGCATTCCGGCGCTCCCGCGTAAGCCTGCGTGAACCGTATGCCGCCTGCCGCGAGGCGGTCGATGTTCGGCGTGGCGATGAGCTTCTGCCCAGTGTAGCCGAGGTCGCCGTAGCTGAGATCGTCGGCGAGAATGATGACGACGTTGGGCTTGCCCTCTGCGGCGGAGTTGAGCAGATGTTTCATGGGCTAGTTCGCTTTAAAAATCCAGTGACGAGTTCTCGTTCTGAACACTTTCAATCCATTCCACATCTACGGGTTGGTCTGCGGCGGGCGCACCCGCACCCTTCAGCGCCATCGCGGGGCCAGAAGTGCAGCGAAGATAAAACCACGTATGTTCATTCATCTGCCGCTGTTTTGTGTTTCTTCTTCCCGGAAGCCTTGCCTTCTTTTGCTACAGCAGCGGGATCGTAAGCTGGATTCGGTTTCGTCGGCACTATTGCATTGGTCGCTTTTAGCCACGCGAGCAAGTCATCCAGTAATTCATCTCGCTTAGTGGGATTGGTGTCGGCCAGATTGTTCCGTTCGCCGATGTCCTCGGCCAGATTGTAAAGCTCGACGGCGTGATTGGTCGCGAGCTTCTCCCGGCCGCCGTCGAGCTGCCATTCCTCATGATAAAGATGAAGCTTCCAGTTTCCCTTGTGAATTACACTCACCGGGCGAGTCCGGAATCCCGTGCGGTGATCGAGTTCACGTCCGCGGTTGACGGGGCCGTCAAGGTATCCGGGAAAATGCCAGAAGATCGCCGGTCGACTCAACGCGTCATTCCCCTTGAGCAAGGGCAGCAGGCTCTCGCCGTCGAGCACCTTGCCGGCCGGGACATCGATGCCGGCGGCGGCAAGGAACGTCGGGAACAAATCCACATTGATCACCGGCACGTCGCATTTACTCGCCGGTTTCGTGACTCCCGGCCAGCGGACGATGAACGGCTCGCGAATCCCGCCTTCGTAGTAGCAACCCTTACTGCCACGCAACGGTTCCAGCGAAGTTCGCCCAGTGCCGCCGTTGTCGCTGGTGAAGACCACCAATGTGTTTTCTTCCAGGCCCAATTCCTTGATCTTCTTCAGCAGGATGCCGACACCGTCATCCAGGTCGTATGTACAAGCCGCGTACAGCGCGTCATGTTGCTCCTTGCCCGGCGCTTTGGCTTGGAAATGCGCCAGCGAGGACTTGCGAGCTTCCTGTTGGACATGGATGGCATAATGCGGAAGATAAACTAGGAACGGTCGGTCCTTGTTCTTTTCCATGAACTCGCCCGCCGCCTTGGTCAGCGAATAGATCGCCTTCGGATTACCCGGCTCATTTTTCGAATGACCGGCAGACGACTGAAACACCACATCAAACCCCTGCTCGCCGGGCTCGGTGCCGTCGGGGCCGGACAGATGCCATTTACCGAAAATTCCCGTCGCATAGCCTGCGGACTTGAGCGCATCGGCAAAGGTGATGTTCTTCTTCGCCAGCCCGCTCTTGCCGGGAACCGGCTCGAGCCGTTGCGAGGCCTTTGGTCCGCGGTCCGTGCTTCCCACCGCATACACATGATGACGCGACGTGTAGGTTCCCGAAAGCAGGCAGGCCCGGCTCGGGGTACAGTTGCCGGCGCCGGCGTAACCGGCGCTAAACACCATCCCCTCCTTCGCCAAACGATCAATGTTCGGCGTCTCCATGAAATCACTGCCCTGATAGCCGACGTCCTTCCACCCCAGGTCATCCGCAAAGATCAAAACGATATTCGGCTTGCGGGGTGATCCTGGCTCTGCAGCAAAACCCGTGTCAATCCCCAACATCAATCCGACTGCGGACAATCCAACGATCTTGAATAAGCTACGTAGGTTCATTCTTTGTCATCTCCCCGCCGCAAAGTTGCGGAGTTCATGGTATTGCTTTCCCTGATTTGCGCTACTATATCATTCCTCTGCGGCAAGCCGGCGTGACGAAGCCGCGACAGTGCCGAACAAACCGATGTGGCCATCCTTGGCCTCCTGTGTAAAAGGTGTCCTTGAGAAACGCCATGATCGCAGGAGGCCTCGGTTTGCGCAAGTGTCTCTAAGCATTTTCCCTAAAAGGAGTTAAGTGTTATCCAAATGGCATTCAGGTCACTACTGACTAATACGCATCCCGGATAATTTCCGCGCATTTTCTCCTCTCCCGGTACTCCGGGAGAGGGATCAAGACCCCGCGCGGAAAGTAATTGGGATTCGTATAATTGGCACCCATAAACAGCCTCGACAAACCCATCAAAATTGTTTCACCCAATTCGCTGATCGCCGCGGCGGGCGACGTCAATTTGTCCGAACGGCCGGATCGCCGGCGTATTGTGCTCACAGCATAGACATCGACGACTTAAAGAACTCGCGGACGACCTTCCCGATGCCTTCGTCGTTGATAATGTTGTTGTGGTCGCCCTTTGGAACCCACAGGAAATACTTCGGCTGCGAGGCCGCGTCGTATAGGGCCTTGCCGTGGGCGAAGGGGATGATTTGATCGCCTGTCGGGTTGGGGTCTTTCGGGTCGGGCTGGCCGTGGATGAAGAGGATCGGGCGGGGGGCGATGTGGTCCAGTGATCGTTCGGGGGCAAAGTGTGACAGCCGGGTGCCCGCGTGCAGGCTGGCCAGTGGGAGCGCGATGCGCATGCACAGCCAATCCATCGGCGGGAGAAAATGCGCCGTCACCACATCATTGGCCAGGCTGTAAAGCGAATCGTACGTGCCGTACACCGCGATCGCATCGATCGAGCGGGCATCATCGGTATCTTCACCGGCGGCGGCCAATAGAGCAGCAGCGCCCATGCTCGCGCCAACGCCGTAGATTCGACGGCTTTGGTTCGGGTGGTTCTCCCGCAACCAGTGGACGGCGGCCAGCACGTCGTTGCGTTCGAGGTCGCCGAAGCTGCTGATCTGCCCGCCGCTCTCGCCGTGGGCGCGGAAGTCGAAGATCAGCAGATTGAACCCCTGGGGTACGAAATGCGCCGCCAGCGTCAGTTGATTGGATTTATTCGCACCCAGGCCATGGCAGACGATGACGGTGTCTTTCGACGGCTTATCGCCACTGGGGATGAACCAGCCGCGAATCGGAACGTCGTCGGTGGTGACAAACTCGGCTTTTTGGAAGGGATAACCCAGTTGCGTCTGCGGATCGTCCGTCAACCCCACTTTCGGCCGGAATACCATCACCGACGCCATGACGAACGGGAGGCCGAGCATCACCAGGATGGCATTCCGCAGCACCACGGCACTACCGGCGCGAAACGCGTACCACGTCGTCGGCAAAGATCGCCGGCCGACGTTGAACAGCGTCCGCAAACCGATTTCCATTGTTTTATTCAATGCCCGAAGGATGAGGATGACCGACAACAGTAAGTAGCTGCTCAGCAACACCTGCGGCACGCGCACGCGCCCGCCGGCGAGAAACGCATAGGCGATGTTCAATCCCAACCCGAGCGCCAACCCCAAAATTGCCGCCCCCGCCAGCGACGCCTTCGCCCGGCGGCGGGCCCGCTTCCACCGCGATAGCGCCCAAACCGCCGTCACAAGAGGCGTGACAAGGTAAAGTGCCATCAAAACGTGGTGCCCGAATTCCATCCTCTTATTGTGCAGCGGAAATGGTTAAAAGTCTTGAGAATTCGATTTAGCGATTCGCTGAAATACCCGCGGCTGGGATCGAACCAGCGACCTCCAGTTTAGGAAACCAGTGCTCTATCCAACTGAGCTACGCGGGCCTGTTTGAGTAAGACTATCGACGGTCTCCGGGGTGAGCAAGCAAAGCGATGCACCATCGCGCCGGACAACGCCAGATGCCTGACTTTGCAGGGCTAAGATGATCGCTGCCGCGCCCGCGTCTGGTGCATGGCGTGGTTGGTTATCAGCGCCGGATGATGCGGTCAGACGCAGGTTGGCGCTGCACGTTTGTCCAACATGTGTCCGACCGTTTTCGGCAGACTTGCCGTCCGTGCCGGTCGCCTTCACCGCGTTCGCTTCGGAATCGTCGGTGGGAAGTTTCAGGCTCGCCAGCGCCTTGGCGATGTCACGCCGCCCTAGGTGCGAGTAGACGTTAGCGGTCAATCGCGGGTCGGAATGTCTCATCAACTCCTGAGCGCTTTTCATGTTCGGGACTTGGCGGGCAAGCATCGTGCAGTAGGTGTGACGCAAGGCGTGGAAGTCGGCCCGCCGCCCAACGGCGTCGACGAACGGGATGCTCGCCCGCTTCAAGTCACGCTGTAGCGTTCGGACTTCGGGCACGGCCCAAAATACTCTCGCCCCCGCCATACCCCGGTGAAAGCCCTTGAGCATGACGACAAGGTCGGGGTGGAGCGGTAAGGCGTCGGCCTCGCCGTTCTTTGTCTGCTCTTCTCGCAACTGTACATAGGGTTCGTCACCATCAATGTGCAGGTCGTCCCAACGAAGTCCGTGTAGTTCCTTCCGCCGCAAGCCCGTAAGCAATGCAAACCGGTACACGTCGGCACGGTGTGCTGGCGTGAGTTTAAGAAGCCGCGCCACTTCGTCGTCCGTGAGTGCCCGCCGTGCCCGCTTACGCTTGCCCCGTTCATCCGTTTTCTTGAGCTTGTGCAACGTGTCGGTGGCGATGCGGTGACGATCCAGTAGCCAGTGAACAAACGCTTTAGCCCGCATGAGGAACCGGTTGACGGTGGCAACGGATAGGCCTTTCTCGGACAGCCGCGCCAAGATCGTGGCGACGTTGTCGGCGGTGATGTCCGACAACCTCCGCCACTGTCCGAGTTCCGCCAGCCGCGTCATGGTATTCTCGGTGATCCGCAGGTGCATCGCGTCCAAGTGCTGCCGTTTCAGGTCATCCATGTAGTCTTTGACGTGTTCAGCAACGGGCCGCGCCGCCTGATCCATGAGTGGCGTCACGATACCGGCCCGCCGCTTGTCAGCGTCACGCTGGATTTCATTCAGCATCTGCTGCGCCGCCGCCCGGTCGTTGGACAGCTTGGGTGTTTTCGCCCATGAGCCAAACTCATTCTTGTAGCGACCGTAATAGCCGGGGTAGGTCTTTTTCTTCCCGTTCACGTTCTTGGTTGCACGGAACAAACTGGACATGGTCACTTTCCTTTCCGGCTGGCAGTACTGCGATTGACGACGATCTGAAGGCTGAGAGTTTCGGCGAGTCGGTCCAGTGATGCCAACGTCAGTCCCGTTTTCCCCGACATAAAACGCGACAGAGCACTCTGGTCTATACCTGTTTGCTGGGAAATGGCGTACCGCGTAAGTCCGCTGTCTTCGATAGCTTGCCTGACTTGATCAGTGAGCGTGTTCATTCGCTGCGGCACTAGCCGCAGTGTACCAGATACTGGATAAATGTCAAGCATGGCACTCCCTTTCGTTGGCGTTCACAGACTCCGCGATGATCCGCCGGTGCTTGGCGGTCATCGCATGGGAACCACGTTCGCGGAGTTGGCGTAGGAAGGCATCGGGGTCATGCTGAAGCCGTAGAACGGTTTCGAGCATCGCGGCGTTTCGGTCGATATGACGCCGCGCCGCCGCTTCACTCGTGGCCTTACGGCGTATCACCAACGGCACGGCGACAGCCGAACCAATGAACCGCTGCCACCATCGCAGGCGACGGCATCGCGTCACACAACGGTCGTCGTGCCGCCGGATGAAATTGACGTAGGACAGCAGGATACCTTTCGCATCGTCGGGAATCGCATCGTCTGCCAACGCGCCCAGCAATAGATGTTCAAACGCCCGGCGGGCTTTGTTCCCCTTCGACACAAGTTCAATCTTGGTTGGTCCGCTGCGGTCGTACACCCGCGAGAATCGAAGCGAGCGGGTGCTGCCGATGTACACAGTCTCGCCCGGTTCATCGCCTTCGGAGCGAACAATTTTGTACCGGTGTCCCCCAGTGCGGGACTTTGACCAAGTCTTGAGGTTGCCCCGCCTGCACGCCCGTTTTACTTGCTCCACTGTGAACGGGCACGGCAGAAAACAGAAATCCAACCGCGTGCAACGTAACTCGAACACGTTGTTCAACTGTCCGACGATCCCACGGAACGTGCCCACCGTCATTTGCTCATGGGCATGGCCTTCCATCCGCAGGTGCAGGTGCTGTTTGCCATCCGTGGTCAGACTGTGAGAATTAGCGGCAAGTATGATGCCATGCGGCCCGATCCATGCTCGCCGGTACTCACCCCAGTGACGACGCAGACTCCAAACGTCACGCACGGCCACGCCACTGCCGTAGATTGCTCGCGTGCAAACGGTCATTACTGTTTCCGCCAGTTCGGTGGGTGGTGCCCCCGCCGTACGCGGCACTAGTGTGATGGCAGACCAATGGAACATGAACACCGGTGTCGTCTGGCCTGTCTTGCCCGCACCGTGTTCTGTAAAGGTTGCACCCCTATTAGAGACAGTCGTGGTCATTTTTGCCCCCGCGCCCGAATGTCCATCCAACTCCGAATAGTCTGCGGCCACCAGCGGAGCACCTTGCCATGCTTGAAGTCGGGCGGTGGCAACGCCCCTTGTGCCCGCAGATTTTGGACGGTGCGTTTCCCGATGCTCAACAGGGAAGCGATGTGACTGAGGGTGAGCATCGCGGATTCATTATCCGGCGGTTGTTTGCGTGAATCGTTTTGCATGGCCGGAAGTCTGCCATGTCTTTCGGGCGACTTCTGTGTCACGAAACGGGATTCTTCCGGGCAAATCGGGCTATTTCTCGGTGTGTCGGGGATTCGGCGGGTGAAGGCGGAACTTTCCGCTGCCTTCGGGTTGGATCATGTCCTTCCATGCTCGATTGTAATTGCCGTGTCTGTCGCGAAAGATGTGCGAAACGTGAAAGTCAACGGCCACCGAATCCACTGCCTGCATGATCTCGTCACGGTGAACAGTAAATCCTGTGTCCCACGCCTTCCAAAGGATTGCGATGCACTTTGCCTGTGTCTTGGTAAATGTGAATCGCTTCCCATACCACCGCACGTTTCGAAAGTCCGGCGAGTGGTAAACGTCCGGGGCTTCGTTCGTCGTGCTTGGGACGTCCAGCGGTTCCAAGTCCATGAGCCAACGAATCTTGTTTGCCAGCCGTACGGGGTAGTCCCAAGCGACCGCTGGAAAGTTGTCCCACGTCACCGGTTCATCGGTAGGCTCACCCTCTGAGCGACGACGAGGCGGACTTGGCACTAGTGCGAGCGTTCTACATGCCGCGACGCCTTCCGCCATGCTGGAGGTCATCCATGCGGGCAACGGTTCCACTAATGCACGCCCAACGCAACGGGTGACATTTTGGTAACTGGCGTGCAGGTGCTGTTGACACGAATTGGGGATCGTCCAATACGGATACGCCTTGTCCCATCCGTTGCTATACTGAGTCCCTCTACCAGACCCAAGCAACGCAACGGCCCGCCCGTGCCACGACTCAATACTTTGCTCAATGTCAAACAACGCATTGGCATCATGAGTGCCAGTCGGACAGGAGGCAGTTGCGTCTACCTTCGCCCGGCGAAGTTTTGTCGTAAGTGCTCGCCCGGCATCGCCGGGTGTAGCGGGATGGGCTGTCGCGTACCAAAGGAACAGAAGGCGGTGACGCTGCAGACACGTTCTCAGCCGCGCCAGCCGCCCCACGGCGGAGGGCTCTTCGCGGACGAAGTAAACAACGGGCAGTGATTGCGTCACGTTTGAATCCACCACCGCCGGAAAACCGGCCAACATCACGTTTTCAGAAGCATTACACGGTCGGGGAATGGGCCGCTTTTTCAGCGAGCAGTTGTCATAGCTTAGTGCTTGACAAATATCAAGTTCCGTGCAGGTTACGAGCGTTCAATCGGACTCAAATCGGGCCTAAATCCCAACATTTCAAAAACAGCGTAATTCTTGCGTCTTGACCACCTTTTATCGGGGGGTTGACGTGTGTGGTAGCCTTGTTGATGTAGGCGGGCTCGACCTGTCACTGTAAGCGACGAAGCAGTTCATGTGGATCTGCTCGGAGGGCCTTGGCAACGTCAAGGAACTCCAATACATCCAATCGTCGCTCACCCGTTTCGTAGCGGGATACGAAACTCTGCGGACGCCCCAGTTTCTTTGCAAGATCGGTTTGGCTGAAGCCAGCGTTGGCCCGAGCCTGAACGAGCAAGCGGCAGAACGTCTGGTATCGCGACCCAAGTGTGTTTCGGCCCATACGTGACAGGGCGTCACGCTAGACACTAATTGTGTATATGCAGAAAGTGCATAAACTGCCGGTCATAAGTTTCAAAGGGAGGTTTCATGTCGATCATTGTGACTTGTCCAAGCTGTGCGAATGTTGCAATACTTCCAAATGGTGCCGCTGGCCGTTCTGGGAAGTGCCGCAAGTGTAGTGGCAAAGTTAATGTACCAGGCAAACTCGCGACGAATACCAACTTTTCCTCGCCCGTTACTGGTTCTTCAGAAGCCGAGATCATCTTTGATCCGCTTCCCGACTCGCCGGTGGCAAGTATGGCCGCACGCCAAGGCAAATTACCATCCAGTGCCACCGCCTCCACAACACTGTCGCAGCTCAAGGACCAATACGCTCGGACGCCCTTTCACCGCCGCAACGGCTTTGTATCACTTTTGGTATGGCTGGGTGTCATCTGCGGGCTTCCCGTGAGTTGGGATGCGATCTACGTCGTTATGGGAGGCCACGCCAAAATTGACGTTGCCACCATCGGGTTAAAGGCACTTCTCGGCCTACCGCTGATTCTGGCATCGGCAATCGTCCTGATGGGCGACGTGTACGTGTACGCCCTCGACAGCAACGGCCAAGTGAAGCGGTGGAGCAAAGCAAACCGCTACGTTGCTGGTCTGCTAGTCGTCGGATGGTTGGTCTGTCTCATCTACGTGTGGGGGAAGGCATGAACAACTACATGAAAAATTGGCCGATTCAAAGTCTCAGCTTGCTCGTTGCCGCATTCTGTGGCGGCATGACGGCAACGTGGTTCGTCGCCAGCCCTCAGCCCGTCCGGGCAGATAGCCCTGAAAATGTCGCGAAGGAAGTCCGCGCCCAGCGTTTTGTAGTAGTAGATAGTGAAGGCCGCGAACGCATCGGTCTGTCGTGTGTACAAGGTAGCCCCGGCATCGCGGTCTACGACGACAAGGGTAAGAAGCGGGCAATTCTAACATTGCTAAGCGATGGGTCATGTCAGTTTGTCCTGGAAGATGAGGCGGGTCGGCCCCGCGCCCAAATGGTTGCCAACGCATCCGGGGATGCCGGTTTCAACCTTTACGACGACAAGATGAAGGCCCGCATGCACATGGAAGTGGGGAAGGATGGCGTACCTGTCTTTGCCTTAGAAGACGACAAGGGACGGGTTCGCTTGGGGATGTCCGCGGATCCCAACGGTGAAACTGAATTGAAGCTGTATGACGCAACGGAGCAGGCGCGATTTGCGGCCACTTTGCCTAAAGAAGGATGGCCCGTGCTTCAGCTAAACGCAGAGAAGTGCGGTACTGTCTCCCTGATTGCGGCGAAGGCTTGGACGGGGCTTATGACTACTTTGTCTCAACATAAGGGGAGTGTCTTTGTGGGGATCGCTGAACCCGATCAACTTCCCGGCATGGTTGTAATGGATCAAAAAGGCAACCACCGTGTTCGCGTCGGCGTCCACACCGATGGTCGGCCTGTCATAGCGAATATCGATGCGGACGGAAAAGTTGTTTGGGCCGCACCCCCCGAGAAACGATGAGCATGCGTTCAGAGGGACCTGCTATGGCAAAGTACCACCCTCAGTTTTTCGCCGCCAACGAACGGAGGGACTGCCTAGTGGCTATTGCATGCTGCATCTGGCCCATATGGTTTGCGGGACAGAGGCTACTTGAAAGAAGTCTTTGCCCCCGCCGCACGATCATGGTCACAGTTTCGCGGCGGTAACCATCGCCATGATGCCAGAGCGGAGAGCGGCGGGAAGAGTCTGCCACACCATGATGATGGCCCGGAGGTCAGCGTCTACACCGCCGGGAAGTGTGGTGATCAAAGGTGTTTTGTCCAACCGTTGTCCAACGGCGGCACAATATTCCTGATTTCCTAGTGATTCGGTTGATTCCCCTTGTCCAACTGAGCTACGCGGGCCTGTTTTTTCAACGGTATCGACGTTGGGGCTGCCGAGCAAGTCAAGCAGCGACAGGACGAGACGGGACACGACGGCCGTACGGTAACGGGCGATGAATTCATGCACTTGCGATTCGTCGAACGAGCGGGCTTCATCGGTGTTGCCGATGACAGGCCGCTCCCCCGTAGCTCCCGAAATTTACGTTGATGCCCGCGGTTAGTTTGGCATCAATGTTCACCCCGAAGTTGAAATCCGATCCACGGTCGCCCCAGCTTACGTTGATGGGCACGTTGTTAGCCCCCACGAAAAAATTGACTTCCGCGTTGGGCTGCGAACCGGTCACTTGGAACGCGGGTAGTGCTGTCGTTGAAAGTGAGTTTGGCCACGAGTGGTGGACGCTCCGAACAGACGGGATACTACCCGTTCAAAGGAGAGATTCATCATGGAACGCAGAGTTTTTGCACCGGAATTCAGGCGGTCGGCGGTCATGCTGGCGGTGGAGTCGATCATGGGTGTGAAAGGGTTGCCGACACGTAAGTCATGCGTGCGCTGTTGCGAATGGAGTGTTAATTCGCCCTCGTTTCGCGTGCAAGGATCAACTTTTTCTGGGAGCTCGATAATGAAGATAGCCGCCTTTCCCCCTAAAGCGATCGGCCCGAAGTGATAGTCTTCGGGCCGATTGCTTTGAGGGGAAAGGTCAATGGTCTATTTGTTTTTCACATCTCCGAACAGGTCCGCCTTATTAAGTCCTTCCAGATAAAGGTCCATCTGACCCAGTCTCGGTGTGTTGACGAGTTGACGGCGGCGCATCGGGGGAAGCCCTTCGAAGTATTGAACGACGGTGTAAATAGCCAGCGAGTTCTTACCTTTCTTTAGATGCTTCCTCTCGTTTGGTTCCAGAAGTTTCGGCTTGTAGCCCGGGGTGTTGCCGCCCCCGCCAAATGTCGAAATCGCATGGCCGTTCAAATAGATCTCACACCCCTGTTTCGCCAGAATGCGTAAGCGGATCAGATCGTAGTCCAGTGAATCGACGGTGAACTCGGTGCGCATGAGCAGGAATTCGCCATCACCCCAGTCAGAGCGGTTCGCAAAGGTATTGTTTGGATCACCAGGACCATAGGCATCGAGGGCGCCTGTCCATTTGCCGACACCTATGGGCGCCTTGCCTTTCTTCCATGCCTTGTCGTCGAAGTCAGGCGCATACCAGTTCTTCAGTTCTTCAGGCAGCGCCACGCCTCGCAACCGCCTGGCCTCATTGACATCCAGTGCGTCCTTCGGCAGCGGATTGAAGGTCTCGTACCGCCATTCTCGATCGGCACGCGATTCGATTCCCAACAGGTGCCAGCCGGCATTCTTGTCCTTAAGCTGCGCCAAATTCGCAAGGATATCTAGCGGAACATCTTCTCCCGCATTCGCACGCCGAATGAATTCCTGGCGGTAATCTCTGTATAGAACCTCAACGAGCTCCTGTTTGTCGGGATCAGCCAGTTTCACTTGGGAATCCAACAATTTGCTAGTCAGGTCCACAAGATAGTCGGTCCTGATCTCAGCTAATCGCTTCCCGAGGGATTTCGCCAGATCCAGGCAAGACCGGGGATCAGTTTCCAACAGTGACTGGAAGGCGTTTTTCACATAGAACCCGCCTGCGCCACCACGGAACCCGACTTCGATCCGGGTATTCTCAACTGCCTTTCTAAAGCATTCGGCTATCAGTTTCCCTTCTGCGCTGTCCGGCTTGTACTTCTTTGCCAGCTGTGCCATTCTCCCGTTCATGGTTTCGCGGGCTGCCGAGCGATCCTCGCGCCAGAGCATCTCCCGCAGAATAGGCAGCATCTTCGGAGCAAGCGACGCATCTTCGGCTGCTGCCGCAAGTGCGGTGAACGCGCTTTGACGGACCCACCAATCGTCATAAGTGGTCCACGCCTGAATCAAGGAAAGGCTGTTGTCGATCTCGGCCGGGCGCGAACAGCTCAGCGCCATCAGCGCGCCGTCTACCACATAAATGGCTTCTTCTGGATCGGATAGCATCTTCCGGAAACTTGCCAGCATTCCAGGCGTGACCTGATCCGGATGGATCTTGTTTCGCCCCATTGCAAAGAAATAGTTCCAGTCGATCAGCCCGTCCAGAGCCGCACGACGGACGCGGGGATCGGGGTCCTGGAGAAGCCGCTCCAGGTCGCCGAGTGCCCCGGCGCTGAAAAGCGCCTTGGCCGCCTGGGCGCGGATGAAATAACTGCGGTGGTAAACATTCTTGAGCATCTCCTCGCGCGGGATCTTCGCAAACTCTGCCGCAGACTTGCGGGCGTCGTCACTCAATTTGAAAAGCGCTACATGGACCGGTTCGTCAGCACCATACTTGGAGTATGGCTCGCCGTTCTTGATGGAAAGGAAGTCGAGATCGGCTTTCCGTCCCCAGAGATGCACCGGCAATGTAAAGTCCTTCGCGTACTTCGAGCGAGGTGCCCCGGTGATGCGCAAAGTCTTGAGCGGCGCGGTGTATGCGAGCGCCGCGGCCGCGCCGGAAGCTTCGTCATCAAAAGATTGGCAGCTCGACAGGCCAAATGCGCCCGATGGACGACGGCTCAGATCAAACCACCACTGAATGCGATCCATGTGGGACTGATAGGCCGGAGACAGGATATCCTTCAAATAGGTGGTAGTGATGCCTCGCCAGATCGCGTCGCCGCGTCCGTCATCGGCATGACCTCGAATCATGTCGGCATAGCTGTCGAGCATGGGCATGGCGAAAGCGTTCCGGGCCTTTTGATAGATGGAAACGTCACCGTTCGCTTCGCTGGCGATCTGCATGGCAGCCGCAGCCATGCCGTCTTTGCCGTTAGATCCAAGGCCCTCGGCGCGATGGTCGCCGTAGGCGACGGCACCGTGCCCAGCAAAGCGATAGTAAAACTTGAGCGAACCAACCAGCGTGTTTTCGTCTACATTGATACCACATTCCTTGGACAGCAGAAGCGTCGTAAGAACCTGGACTGAAGCGCCGTTAATCACTCCTCCCATATAGCCAGGATTGCACCTGTGACTCCCGTGCGCCCACGCGATCCCGTAGGCCTGTCCGTCCCTGGCGTCGTCGCAGAAATATTGGAGAACGGGTAGGACCGAGCGGTCACCAGTGCGCAGGTAATATTCTGCGCAGGCAATGCCGTTGTAACCATTTGTCCATGTGCCATCTCCAATCCCTTTCACATTCAGGGCCATCTTGTCGAAGTAGGCTTTCACCGCGGGTAGGTACTGGTCGTCTCCGGTTGATAGCAGGAACAGGCAGCGCAAGGCGCCCTCGACCCCGCCCGTTGGGTTCTTTGCGTAATATTCAGCGGCAGCTTTGGTGACGGCCTGCGACTTCTTGCAGTTCAAAGGCCATGTCGGGCTGTAGGCACCTAAGACCGGTATTTCTACGGTTACTTTCTTCTTCTCCTTGACGTCGGTGGAAAGCACGTCAAACACCAACTTCCCATCGGTGGCCTCAGCCTTGGTCAGCGCAGCACCCATGACCACAAAGGGATTATGGCCTTTCAGCTCGACGCCATTGACCCCGGAAATGATCTCACCCTTCTTAAACTTCCCCTCCGCAGGAGCTCCCGGCGTGGTTTCCACGACCTTCAGCACGACGCCTGGATGTACGCGCAGTATCAAACCGGTCACACCAACGCTCCCGAACTTGCTTTCACTCTGGGGATCGGGGCGCAAACTGAAAAGAGGCGGTTCGGTGTAATAGCCAGCGGCTGGCACCGGATCCGCACCATGCAGCGAAGGTGTTATTGCGAGCAGTAGAGCGGTGACAAAAGCGGAGTACATTCGGATTTTGATGTTGTTCATGTACTTGTTTCCTCATAACCCGACCTTCCCCCACCAATCATACCGATTCCTGTGTTCGTCATGCCAACGTAACCCTAAGACCGGACACTGTAACTTTGGAAAGAAATTGGGTTCCCGCCCAGGTTGACAGCAACCCCTGTGCCAGTTTATAGTAGCGGGTCTCTCATTTTGAGGGCTCAAAGAGCGGAATTGTCTGTGAAAGGAGCTCGGGGTATCGTGGCCAAGAAGTCCAGCAAAAAGCCAGCGCCGGTCAAGAAATCGACCCCGCCAACCGTGAAGTCTGCCAAGCAGCCCGTAAAAGCCAAACCTTCCAAGGCAAGCAAAGCAGTACCAACCAAGCCCGCTCACGCAGTCAACGCGAAGTCTAAATCCGCGCCCGTTGCCAAGGTTTCTGGCAAGGCAGGCAAATCATCGCCGGCGGCGGCTCCGGTGAAACCTGCGGTTCCGGGTAAACCTCAACTGGTTCAGGGATCGATCCTGAAGCACGGTTTGCTCGCCCAGCAGAAAAATGGAAAACACCATGGGAAGCACTCGGCCCAGGCGATGATGGCCGCGCGACCGACCTATCGCCCGATGCCGGTCGTCAAGGCACCCAAGCCTGCACCGGCGTTGGTCAACCGCCCGGTCCCGGTCGCTGTCACCACGGATGGCAAGCCCAAGAAAAATCAGGCCGGTTTCGGCAGCAAGGAACTCGACTTTTACCGCGACCTGCTGCTCGCCAAGCGCCGCGAACTCGTCGGCGACATGGGTTCGATGGAAGCCGAGGCGCTCCGCTCCAGCAGCGGCAGCAACCTGTCAAATCTCCCGATTCACATGGCCGACATGGGCACCGACAACTACGAGCAGGAATTCACGCTCGGCCTGGTTGAAAAGGACCGCGTCGTTCTCCGCGAGATCAACCAGGCACTGGCCAAGATTCAAACCGGCACGTTCGGCATTTGCGAAGGCACAGGCAAACCGATCAGCAAGGCCCGGCTCGAAGTTCAGCCCTGGGCCAAGTACTCCATCGAGTACGCGCGCATGCTTGAAAAACGCATGATGCGATGAGTTTAGAACTCTGAACACTAAACGCTGAACGCTGAACGAAGATTTCGCGTTCAGCGTTCAGCGTTCAGAGTTCAGAGTTTCTGGTTCATGGCATTTCCACTAGACAACCTCAAGAACGCCAAAGCCCTCGCCCGCTTCGTGATTACTTGCGCCATCGGTCTTGCCGTTGATCTCTGGACCAAGCACGCCGCCGTCGAGCGACTGAAGGATTCTCACGACACCATCGAATTCATCCCCGGATGGCTTCATTTTGAGTACACCGAGAACCACGGCGCGGTTTTCGGAATCGGCCAGGGGCAGTGGCTGTTGTTTGTGGTGGTGTCATGCTTCGCGATCGGATTACTGACATACCTCTTCGCCACGGGCAGCAAGAAATGGCTGCCGCAGATCGTGCTGGGGATGCTGCTGGCCGGCGTGCTTGGGAACATGTACGACCGCATCTGCTTCAGCTACGTACGCGATATGATCCACGCCCTTCCCGGGTGGTTGAATCCGCTACGCGGGGTGTTCCCGAGTTGGCAATACGTCTTCCCGTGGATCTTTAACGTGGCCGACATCATGCTCTGCACGGGCGTGGGGCTGACGCTGGTGCTCGGATTATTTCAAAAACCTGTCGAGACCGATACTTCAAAAATCCCCGCCGAATCTGCTCCGCAGTAGTCGTTACGGACCTATATTTTTCCGCACCCGGGTTCTGGCCCCATTGAAAAATCGCACCACATGGGTCGACATGTCGCTGTGCCCTGTGTCGCGCACCATCGTCGGCTCGGCCACATCATAGCCCATGCCCAAAAGCACGCCGGTGGCCTCACGGCCTTGCTGGAATAGTCCCGGGCCATTGCCAATCGCTGCGTTGTAGCCGTCTTTTTCGCCGAAGAACTGCTGCACGGGCGTTCCACGTGCGGTGCCGTTGGCTGACAGCGCGAGGTAGTAATTCGCGCACGCCGGTGCCGCGGCGGCGATCAAGTCGGGATGCCGGATCAACATGGCGTAACACGGGATGCCCCCGCCGGAAAAACCGGTGATGTACATTCTGCTCTCGAGATTCGCCGCGGATCGCATTGACTTGTACAACGCCGTGATGCCCGGCAGATCAAATTCCAACCGCTTATTGATGACCGGCCCGCTCAACTGCCCGCTGACGTAGGGCTTGATGTTGTCATCGGCGTACCACGCCCGGTACGCCTCGACACTCACAGAATTGGTATTGGTCAATGTCACAGGCGAGATCGTGACAAATGGCCCGTCGCCGGTGGCGGCATGGAAGTCGTCGCAGACGCCCCGATACTCTTTCCCCGCACCAGCGAAACAGAAAATAACCGGCGAGGTCTTGCTCGGGTTCCACTTCCATGGAATCGAAACATACGCCGCCATCGGATGGTCCGGCGAACGGACCAGGAACACTTTCGTCGCCAGCACATCCGTGCAAGTCTGATACGCGCCGGCGGCAAAGCCCTTGGGATCCACCTTCGTCAGCCGCTGCAGATAGGCCAGCGCGTCGTACCCGCGATCAGATGCAAGAAACTCGATCACCGCTTTCCTGGCCGCCTCCGGTAGAACGGACTTGGCGATCGAGTTCGATTCCAGCAAGGCCGCCCACTTGGCATCGCGTTGGAGCAGGATGGCGTACCAATCCAGCAGTGCGTCGGGCTTGGTGGCGTTGATCGCCCGGCCGACTGCGGCTTGTGCCTTGGAGACGCTTACCTTTGACGAAATCTGAACCGCTTTGAGCAGGTAGCTGTCGTGCAACCCGTCCTCCGCCGCGTCGTGAGGCAGCATCGCCATCGCCTCGAGAATCTCGGCCGCCTTATCCACCGCCACCTGACGCGCTGCTGCGGCGGCGGGTGTGTAGCTGGCATCGTCGGGCGTGGATTTGAGTGCGAACCGGATCGCTTCAGCGCCTTCGGGAACATCGACGATCCGCCTGGCCAGCACCAGCGCCGCCTCACCGGCCGACCGAGCTTTATTGGCGACGCACCAGTTGGCAAAATCCGTCAACTGCTTCGCCGCCGACGGCAGATCGAGCGTCACCGGCTGGGTGGCGACCGGCTTGCTGGACGCAGGTGCAACGAGCCGGCTTTGCGCCCGGGCGTGTCCGATCGTGATCGACAACAGCAGCACGGCGAGGCAGGTATTCCGCAGATGATCGGTCATGGGTGCTCGGGCGTATCGTCGGTGCGCGGCGTGAGCTATGATCGTCCACCGTAACATTCATGGCAACAAATGACGAGCAATTTCTACAGCAGGCGATCCACTTGGCGATGACCGCACGGGGACGCGTCGAGCCCAATCCCATGGTCGGCTGCGTGCTGGTGAAGGACGGGCGAGTTATCGGACAAGGCTGCCACGGCTACTTCGGCGGCCCGCACGCCGAGCCGACCGCGCTGGCCAGCTGCACCGAATCCCCCGCCGGCGCGACGGCGTACGTCACGCTCGAACCCTGCTGCCACCTGAACAAAAAAACGCCGCCGTGCGCGCCGAAGCTGATCGACGCGAAAATCGCCCGCGTCGTCTACGGCTGTCTCGACCCGAACCCCGACGTCAATGGCAAAGGCTTGGCGATGCTCCGCGCCGCCGGCATCACCGTTGACGGCCCCGTGCTGGAAGGCCCCGCTCGACAACTGCTCGCATCGTTCACCGCCCGCACCTCGCACAATCGACCCTATGTCACGCTGAAATGGGCCCAAACCGCCGACGGCAAAATCGCCGGCCCCGGCGGCGCTCGATTGCAGATCAGCAACCCCCGCTCGTCCGCCCTCGTGCAAACGCTCCGCTCCCGCTCCGACGCGATCCTGATCGGCATCGGGACCGCGATCGCCGACGATCCCCTTCTCACCGCCCGCGTGTCGGGCGAATCGCGCCTACACACCCGCATCGTGCTCGATTCGAAATTGCAGCTGCCGACGACCGGCCAGCTCGCAACGACCACCGACGCCCTCCCCGTCGATCTCTACTTCACGCGCGACGGCTTCGTCCAAGCCGGCCCCGAGCGGATCAAGCAGCTGATGGCCGCCGGCGTGACGCTGCGCGAATCCCCCGCCGACCTCACCGGCCGCATCGCGATCCCCGCGCTGATCCAGAGCAAGCACCTGGCCGACGTCACAAACCTCCTCGTCGAGCCCGGCCCGCGACTGGCCAAAAGCTTCTTCGAAGCCGGTGCCGCCGACCGCCTGTGGGTGATCCAGTCGCCCACCACCGTAAACGACCCCACCGCCCCCGCCGCCGCGAGGATCCCCGCGCGGTTCGTGAAAACCGCCGAGCTGCATCTCGATGGCGACGTCCTGACCGAATACCTCGACCCCGAAAGCGACCTGTTCTTCGCCGCGGAACCGTCAGCCGATGTCGTCCTCGCGCAATCGTAGGGTGCCATTCATGGCACCATCCCCGTTCGATGCGGTGCCATGAATGGCACCCTACCTGCTTCGGCGGATTTCGTTCTGGCAGAGAGATGAACCACGGAGGCACGGAGACACGGAGGCGCGTTCTTCCCCTCGCCCGTTACGCCGGGAGAGGGCAGGGTGAGGGTTCTTCCGCGATCAGACGGAACGTCCACGAATCACATGAATCGCCCCGAATCGAAGACCCGTTTTCTTAAAGATTCGTATCATCCGTGGATCCTTCGGCAGGCCGACAGAACCCTCACCCCAATCCTCTCCCGGCGTACCGGGCGAGGGAGCCACACTCCATCACCCGCCGCGTGGAGTAAAGCATCGAGCGCGCCTCCGTGTCTCCGTGCCTCCGTGGTTCAAACACCGCTTCAATGCCCCGGCAGATGCTCCACCAACCGTTCGATCTGTTGCTCGGTGTTATAAAAATGCGGCGACACGCGGAGCCGTCCCTCGCGGACAGCGATTTCGGTTTTGTGCTCTTTTCGCAGCATCTTGAAGATCGGCTCGTGCGGGTGGCTGGGGCTGATGAAGCTGACGATGCCGCTGCTTTGGCCGGGGTTGCGGGGGCTGATGATTTTGTAGCCCTTTTTTACCAGGCCGGCGATGAGGAAATCGGTCAGCTGCTGGATGCGCCGGCCGACGTTGTCGATGCCGCACTCCTGCAGGAGGTCGACCGACGCCTTGAGGCCAAGCAGGCCGGGGATGTTCCACGTGCCGCACTCGAAGCGGCCGGCGTCGGGTTTGAGGCTGTAGTCGTAGTTGCCGTAGTTCTGGGCGTCGACGACGTTCATCCAGCCGATCATCAACGGCCGGGTGCGCTCGATCAGCTCGCGGCGGCAATAGAAGATGCCCGCGCCCTCGGGGCCGAGCAGCCACTTGTGGCCGTCGGCGCTGAGGTAGTCGATGTTCATCGCCTTCACGTCCACCGGCCAAACCCCAAGCGACTGGATCGCATCGACGCAGAAGAGGATCTTCTTCTCGCGGCAGAACCTGCCGATGCGTTCGAGATCGTGCCGCTGGCCGCTGGCGTACTCGACGTGGCTGAGGCTGACCAGGCGGGTGCGCGGGTCGGCGGCGGCTTCTAAAATCTTTTCCGCGGGAACTTGTCGCCGGCCGGCAGCGTCTGTGACTTCATCGACCATCACCAGCTTCGTGCCGTGGGCCCGCTGGACTTCCATCCACGGGTAGACGTTGGACGGATACTCCACGGCGGTAGTGACGATGCGATCGCCCCACTGCCAGTCGATCCCGCTGGCGACGATGCTGATGCCCTCGGACGTGTTTTTGACGAAGGCGATCTCGTCGCGGTGGGCGTTGAGCAGTTTGGCTGACGCGATTCGGAGTTTCTCGATCTCGAGATACCACGGCCCGGCCAGATAGGCGCCGGCTTCGGCTTCGTGGGCGTAGCGGCGGATGGCGCGCGATGCCAAGTGCGGGATCGGGCAAACGCCGGCGTGGTTGAAGAAGTCCCAGTGCTTGAGAACCGGGAAATGATCGAGGTTGCCAACATAGTCAAAAAGATCGGGCATAGTTCGTATCGTGTCCGGGGCGTACAATACTGACCTGTCGTGAGTTGCTTTTGCTGGAGGGCGGGTGTCCTCACCCGCCGCATTCCTGAGCGACTCCCGGCGGCTGAGGACAGCCGCCCTCCAGTCGATACAGCAATCAAGACTGGGGCGTATAATACCGAGTCATGGCCAGAGGATCATCCATGCGTAAATATGCTGTCACAGTTGCTTCGCTTTCCCTCCTGATTTCTTTCAGCACCGCATCGCCGGTCGCTGGTGCGGATGATCCGATCCTTACCGATGCCCTGCCGGACAAGTGGTTTCAAAAGTACCTACCCGAAAAGCTGCCGGCGATGAGTTTGCCGGAATACATCAACAATAGCGCGATCGACCTGGCCGAGGCGCAGGTGTTCGCCGGGCGTTACAAGCTGTCGCTGATCACGATCGCCAAAGCCAAGACCGGCGATCCGATCCGTATCGCGCTGGTCAAAGGCAAAGCCAGCTGGTCGCTCGGGCGAGACGACACTGCTTTGGCGGCCGTCTCTGATCCCGCGGCTGCGGCCGACCCGCGCGTGCAAGTGTTGCACGCACAGATCCTGGCCGACCTGGATCGACAGGACGAAGCGGCCAAGCTGCTGAAAAACCTGTTGCAGGCGCATCCCGATTCGATCGCCGGGCATTATTACCTCGGAAAAATCAGTGAAGACCTCGGCGATTACCGGCAGGCGCGGGAGCAATACGCCTGGTTCTCCACGCCGCCGCATGCGTTTCTGGATTTGTGGAATGCCCAGTCCGAGCGCGCGTTTGAAAACGCAGAGGAATTGGTGCTCATTGCCCGCGCTCTCGATCGGGCAGCGGTTCTTGATTCCAAGTACAAAGACAACCTCGCCCTGAACAACGCGATTCTGAACATGTTCGTCAAAGCGTACGACGTCATCGACCGCGGATACTGGCCGGCCCGTGTGGCGGCGGCGGAGTTCTATCTGTCGCGCGACAACCCCGACAAGGCGATGAAGGAACTGGAGGCGGCCAATGCGTCCAACCCGCAATCGAGGCACATCGATCGGATGATGGGCGAGCTCATGCTGCAGTATCGCAAGTACAACGAAGCCGAACAGATCATCGCCGGCCTTCGCCAGGCCAACTCTGACTCGATCGATGCTGAAATTCTACAGGCACAACTGGAACTGCAGACCGGCAAGCGCGAATCCGGGGCCGATCGCCTCGAGCGGGTATTGAAGCTGCGCCCGCGACGACTTGACGTGATAGGCATGCTGGCCGGCTACCGTATGTCGCGCGTCCGTAACGCCGAGGCCGATGAACTGCTGAAAAAGGCCGAGTCCATCGCGCCCGACAACCCCACCGCGCTCGAGGAGGCGGCGAAGCTGTTGTACTCGTACCACCAGAACAAACCCGCCATCGAACTTCTGGCCACGGCCATCAAGCGTGCGCCGTGGTCCACGCAAGCCCGCACGCTGCTGGGCGTGCTTTACCTGCACAGCGGCGAGGACGATCAGGCCCGCGCCACTCTCGAGGCGGCCTACGCGCTGGATCCATACAACGTCGCCACCGTCAATTACCTGCGCCTGCTCGACGAGACGGCCAAATTCCTTCGCACGGAGACCGAGCATTTCATCTTCCTCTACGCCCAGGAAGACGACATCGTCGTGCCGCAATATTTCGCTCCCTACATGGAGGCAGCCTACAAGGGCTTGTGCGAAGAATTCAAATGCGAACCGGCCGAGAAGACCATCATCCAGATCTATCCCGACAGCCAGCGGTTTTCCGTCCGCGTTTCGGGCATGCCCGGCTTGGAGACTTTCGCCGTCACATTCGGGCGATTGATCGTCGCGTCCTCTCCACGGGCGGGCGAAAACATCGGCGCGTTCAACTGGGGCCGCGTGTTGAAGCACGAAGTGGCGCATGTGCTGCACATCAACAAGACCGAAGGCCGGGTTCCGCGATGGCTCACCGAAGGGCTGGCCGTGCTGAGCGAGAAAGTGGATTACCGCTTTGAGTGGGTTCCTCCTGTGCTCTACAAGCGGGCGACGGAACACAAGATGTTCAAGATCGACAAGTTGAACGAGGTGTTCGCGCGTCCCAGCGCCGGGCAGGACGGCGAGTTGGCGTACATGACCGGCTTCTGGATTTCGCGTTACCTCATCGCCACATACGGTGCGGATTCGATCGACAAACTGCTGATCGCCTATCGCGACGGGCTGTCTGACAACGACGCCTTCGTCCGCGCGACCGGCCAGCCTTTGTCGGCCATTGAGTCCGCCTTCAGCACCTGGGCCGCCGACCAGGTCAAATCGTGGGGCTACGACACCGCAACGGCCGAAAAGTACAAGAAACATTACGATCGCGGCGAAACGCTGGTACAGCAGGGGAAATACGATGAAGCGATGGCGGAGTATCGAGAGGCCTCGAAACTTCAGCCGCTGAACCCCCAACCGCACCGCCGGCTGGCGGGCGTGGCGCTGAAGGAAAAGAAGTACGACCAGGCGTTGCCGCACTTGGAATGGCTGATTCCGCTGGAGTTGAAGGACAACCGCTTCGCCAAGCGAATCGCCGGAATTTACCGCGACGCCGGCAAGATCGAGCAGGCGATCGCCTCCGGCGAAACCGCCGTCATCATCGACCCGTACGACCCATCGGCCCACGACCTGCTGCAAGAACTCTATGCAAAGGCCGGCCAGACCGACAAGGCCAACCGCGAGTCCGAGGTCGCCAAAATCCTGCGTGACCGCAAAGAGGCCGCCCGCAAGCTCGATCAGCCCGCGCCGCCGAAATAAGAGTTTCCAACTATGAATCCTAACGAATTAACGCTGGCCGGCTTCCAGAAACACATCTCCGACCGCTACGAAGCCGCCGACCGCGCGCGAGGCACGCCCAAGACGTGGATGTGGTTCAGCGAGGAAGTCGGCGAACTGGCCCGAGCACTGGCGCGCGACAATCGAGAGAATCTCGAGGAAGAATTCGCGGATGTACTGGCCTGGTTGTGTACGCTGGCCAACATCAACGATGTGGACTTGGCGTCGGCGATTCACAAGAAGTATCTAGGGGAAAAACCGCCCGAAGGCACCAAGTGAAAAGTGGTGATTGACGAGTGGAGATTGATACGCCTCAGTCAATCACCACTCATCAATCACCTGCGAACGTTAGTCCGCATACTTCACGCTGCAGCCGTATGGCTTGGTTTCCGGTTCGCTGACGGGCTTGCCCGCTTTGAGTTCGTCCAGCGCCTTGGCAACGTAGTTCGTCGCTCCGGCGATGTCGCCGGCATCGGCCGACGACTTGCTGTCGATCGCGCCGCGGTAGGCCAAGGTCTGATCCTTGTTGATGATGTACATCTGCGGCGTGTTCTTCGCGCCGTACGCCTTGCCCGTCGCACCGGTCGCGTCGTTCAGGATCGGCCGATCCATGCTCCAAGCCTTGGCGGCTTTGGCGTTGCTTTCGTTCGTGGCGGTTTTGGTCGAGTTAATTGCCAGCCACACCACGTCATCACCGACGTATTTGCCGGCCACTGCATTCATGTCGCCTTTGATGTAATGCTTTTTCACGAACGGGCAACTTTCGTTGAACCACTCGAGCACCACGATCTTGTTTTTCAGATCAGCCAGATGAACGGTTTTCCCGTTCTGATCTTCCAGCGTGAAATCGGGAACGGCTTTGCCGATCGCCAGGTCCGGGAGTTTTGCTTTCGCGGCGATCTGGGTGAACACCATGGCCGCCAATACCAGCAATGCAACGGAATAAGCCAACTTACGCATATCGAGTCCTCCTCAAAGTCCAAAGATCGTCTGGCACACATTCATGTGGGAATGGATCGTCCAACCCATCGGTGATTATTTTTGCCCGAGCGGCTCGATCAGCTTGATGCTTCGCCGCTTGCCCGAGGCATCATCATAGGCCACCAGCACCGTCATTTCGACGGGCCCGGCGGATTGATCGAGTTTTCTGGTCGTATATCGGATCGTCGATACCCGGCCGGTGGTGTCGGCCTTGAGGTCGTTCACCACATACGCATCTCCCGGAACGGTAAAGACTTGCACGTTCTTCACCGGCCCATGCCACATGAGCGTAATGACCCGGCCGGTGGCGTCGTTGGAGGCTTTAACGTCCGCCTGCTCGCTCGCCATTGCAGGAATCTGCTCCAGCCAACCGGCGAAAAGATCGCCATGATCGTGCTTGGAAGCCGCTTCGGCGGGTAATTCCAGCGACAGTTTTGCCTTCCCGGGCAGGCAAAGATCCTTGCACACCAACCACGATGCAGTGGCGCTGATCTGAATCTTCGTCCCCGGCTTGAGGTCGGCCGGTGCGGTGACTTTGGCGATCAGCAGAACCGAATCGCGGTATCCGTACCCCACCACGCCGCCGGCCTGATCGAACTGCACCGGTGCGGGATACTCCATCGCCACCACCTTAAATCCCTCCGGAACCTTCCACGCCACCGTCGTCGGCAACCCTGAATCTCCGGGGTTCAGCCAGTAAACGTGCCACCCGTCGTCCATCACCAGGTTCACGCCAATATGAAAGGTCTCGCCGGGCTTTATCGCCGAGGCATCCGCGAGCAGTTCCGCCTTCACCGGATGCTTCTTCTCCTCCGCCAGCGCCGCCGAGCAACAGATCCACCCAGCCAGTATTGCGATCGAAAGCAAACGCATGAATCTCCTCCGACACCGCAGGATCACTCTTGAAACCTCTGAACATCCGGTTGAATCTGCCTTTGCGTCCAGTATAGGAACAAAGATTTCGCAGATTTCACAGATTTTATGCTGCGAATCCAGAATCTGCGTAATCTGCGTAATCTTTGTTTCCTTCCCTCGTCCGGCAGATCGGGTTATTCATAGGTCTCTCTTCTGTAACGCCCCAGCAGTCCACCCGTTGCGAGAATTTCAAGAATTTATGTTGAAAATCCCGTCCGTCATGTCAGGATTCGGCTAGCCATGAGCCAAGCCCCTGGCGATCATCGTGTTTTCCCCCCGCCCGACGTCCCGGTCGAATGCTTCTGCCTGCATTGCGGGCACGTGTACACGACCGACCTGATGATCCCCATCGACATCGAAGGCGAACTCCACTACTGCTGCCCCGCCGAGGGCTGCACCGCCATGGGCTGGGAGTTTGATATCTTCCCCGTCAGCGACGAAGACAGCGTCAACGGACAATGGATCGAGGACGATGAATTCGAAGACGACGACAGCGATGGCAATGCGGATTTCGAAGTCCATGGCGAACCCGGCGAACCGACGCCTTTCGATGATCCGCCCGATTTCGAGACCGAATCCGAGTCGGCGAACACCGATTTGATGCCCTCGGAGTCGTTCGATCCGCCGAAAGATTGGACTCCCGAATCCGACCGCGAGGATGACGAGGAGTTTGATTTTGACGACGATCAATATGATGCTTCGCAGCGTTTCACGCAGGAGGATTACGACCGCCTAAAGCAGTCCGGCGAAATCGACCGCCGCATCGCCGAAATCCGCCAACACTGGATCGACGGCGCCAAAGACCGCGAAACCACCGCCAACCCGCTCGACGACTGGGACGATAAGCCGTTCAAAGACGAAGACATCCCCTTTTGACCCAACACCAATCTGGACGACCGCCCGATTGCCGAACCGATTTGATATTTTTCACACCGAAAATCACAACTCTCTATTTCTACGGCATTTACGAAAAACAAAAGGTACTCCAAGGTACTCCAAGGTACGCAGCAGGTACCGAATCGAGCGCCCAAGGGACTCGCCCGCTGGCCCGGTTAGGCGCCACTCGATATTGCAACACGACTCAGGTCGCGGATTGTCAAAGAACGATACTGAACATTATACGAACACGCGACTGCTTTGTCTAGCCTGATCGGCCCACCGATTTGATCGTCTACTTTTGTGGAATCAGTAGTGACCCCTTTTCTTTTCCTAAAGCAATCCGGCGAAATCGACCGCCGCATCGCCGAAATCCGCCAACACTGGTTCGACACAGCCAAGGAACGCGGAGAGATAGAAAAAATCCTCCCCACCGGCGACGACCCGCCGACGGGCGATGAAGACATCCCGTTTTGAACCCGCCAGCGGGGATTGGTCAGGCTTCAACCACATTCATTGTCACATCCACTCGCTTTGGCCGAGGATGTCATGGATTTTGTTGAACTTGCTTTGGTGGACTAGGCGATGCCCCTTTTTCCGATCCGGAATCTCGAACCGGTAAGTCCGCAGAAACGGGGCGTTCGCCACGCAGCAGGCGCGCCCCTTCGCCGGTGAGCCAGAGATAATGGTCGGTGGGCAAACCTTCAAACGTCACAAACGGCGCGTTACCGGCCGGTGGCTGGTTGGAGCATTTAAAGATGGCGGTTCCTTCGTCTACCTCGTCGAACATCGCCACATAGATCATCTCAGCGCCGGCTCGCTTGGCGGCGACGAATTGCGACCAGAGGAACTCGCCCTTTAGGCGCGGAATCCCGTTGAGCTTCGCACCCGGTTTCAAGTTGTGCCAACTGAATCCCGGGAAAACAACCGGCAGATAGTCGATGGACTGTTGACGACACCACACCCCATCGGGCTGCCAACTATTCTCGCCATGAAGGACAACTCCCCTGGGGTTTTGGTAACGCCCCGGAGTCCACGGACTGATCACATCGGCAAGCTTCAGCACTTCATGTAATGCCGGATCGGGCACGGCGTCGCGATTGAGTTCGCGCCAACCCGTCGGTACGCCGAGCATGACTGAGCAGTCATCGGCGTTCAGGAACTCCACCAAAGCCCGGCATTCGGCCAAGGTGTAATTCCTATTTTCACCAGAAAACCCCACGCCCCAGACCGCAACCAGCGGCTTGCCCCGGTGCCGCAGGTAGGCGGGATCTTTGCCGATTTGCATCTGTTTCCGAAGCAACGTCCAATCTTCTTTGACCCGCGCCACACCGCCGGCCGGCAACCCGCTCAGGTCGTACATGACTGCATAGGCCCGCCCCTCACGATTGGCACCCTCACGGCAATTCGCGAGCACCACGTCCTTGTGATGCCGAAGGACGTCCCTCGTCACGCCGTTGGCGAACCTTTGGACAAACACACCATCGAGGCCGTATTCGCGCATCCAACGAAAATGTCGCAGGGCGGTGTCCTTGTTGTACGAACTGTACAACTCCCCCTTCGATCCATCGGCAAACCTGAAATCCGTGGCGAACCGCTCGTTTGCGCCGAGCTCGGATATATCCGGCCAAATATCGACTGTGATGTTGTCCGAGGAGGGTGGTTTGGACTTGTCTCGAGCCCAGTGTGTCCATCCGAGATTCGCCCCGTCGCCGTCGCAGTTGAACCAGCCCTGATAGCCGGCCATCACTTTGCCGGTGAGCGTGCTGGTATCCACCCCACGCACGCTCGGGCCGTCATACGGTAGTAGCGGATTCACCGGGCGACGGCCATCTCCCGCAAGAAGCGTGCTCGCCGTGAGAAACGTGGTCGCCATAAACAACAAGGATGGCAATCGGACAACGATTTGCAATCGGTCAAAGGACAAGTGCTTCATTGTTTACTCGATTCCTACCCCTTTGATCTCCCAAGTGGAAACCAATCGCTTGGTCAATCGTAAATAAGCGCCGGCGAAAAGTGACGTCGCCGTCGCGTTTGATCGGCTGGCGCAAACCATCCCGCACTTTACAAGCTCCCCGGCAGCGCGATGAAGCCAGTGTCCGTCCAGTTGTTCTCCCAATTCACGCCCGTTCCGATCGACCCGAAGCCGTACCGCACCGTGCCCGTGTAGAACGTGTTGTTGGTGATGTACACCGTCGGGCCGCCGCCGCCGTCGGCGTAGGCGTGGATGCTGAAATTGCCGCCGAGCGACCAGTTGTGGTCGTAGACGATGTCTCTGGCAGGGCCTTGCACGAACAGGTTGCTGTTCGATTCGTTGCCGTCGGTATCGATCGGCATTTTAAAGTAGTTGCCGATGATGCGGATGTGCGACTTGCTGTCGATCTGCACGCCGTCGGCGTGGGCGGCGAGGTTCTGGTAGCCCAGCTCGGCCACGTAATTGCCCCAGATGAAGCAATTGTTGCCGGCCTTGAAGCCGTCGCCCTTGCTCTGGTGGATGTAGCTGCTGGTGACGGTAAACCCGTCGCCGTAAACCGACGTGCTGGAGGCACCTTTGAGTTCGCAGTGATCGATGACGATGTTCGTCGCGCCGTCGCACCGCACGTTGTAGAGCTGGGCGAAATTGATATCCATCACGCAGTTGATGAACGTGACGTTCATCAGGTTCGTCAGTGTCATCTGGGCGGTGATGTACAGATTGGTGTAAGTGGTGTCGCTCTTGGGCTTGAACGCCCCCACCGTGGTAAGCGTGACGGCCGGATCGACGCCGGTGTTGAGCGCACTCGGTCGCTCGGCCGGCGGCGCGGGGAGCGGGCCTAGCTTGGTGACCGCCCTCACCGCCGTGCTCGCCTGCGAAACCCCGCTGACACCATAGGCGCTGACGCGGTATTGGTAAATCGTGTTCTCCGACAGCGTGGTGTCCGAGAACGACGTATCAGAGATGTCAGCGATCTGGACGTACACGCCATAATTGGTCGCTCGCTCGATGCGATAGCCGGCCGCCGTCGCATCGCCGGGTCCCCAGGCGATATCGACCTGGGTCGTGCTGATCGGCGTGGCCACCAGCCCGGTCGGCGTGGCAGGCGGTACCAGCGTGGTGATCACGGCGATATCGCTGGCGGGTGAAAGGCCGGCGGCGTTGTAAGCGGTCACGCGGTAGGTGTAAGTTGCGCCCGCGGAAAGGCCGGTGTCGTTGAAGGTGGTCGCTGCCTGATCGGCGATCTGCGTGAACGTCACGCCGTCGGTCGAGCGTTCGACGATGAAACCGGTCGCCAGCACATCGCCAGAAGTCCATGCGAGGTTGATCTGGCTGTTGCTGACCGGCGAGCCGCTTAGCCCCGCCGGCTGCGCCGGGCGCTGCAGTGTGGCGGCCGACGCAGGCTCGCTGATCGGCGAAAAACCGGCGGCGTTGTACGCGGTGATGCGATATGTGTACGTCGCGCCTTCGACCAGGCCCGAATCCGTCAGCCCGGGCGTCGCCACGTCGGCAATCTGCTGGAAGCCCTCGCCGTCACTCGATCGTTCGACAACAAAACCAGTCGCCAGCGCATCGCCCGAATTCCACGACAGGTCGATCCGGCTGATGCTCACCGGCGTGGCGATGAGTGTGGTCGGCATCGCCGGGCGTTGCAGCGTACTGGCCGTCGCGATGAGGCCGGCCGGCGAGGTGCCCGATGCGTTGGTCGCAATCACGCGATAGGAATACGTCGTTCCCTCTGCCAAGTCGGTGTTGCTGAAGCTGGTGGTCGTCACGCTGCCCACCTGCGTAAACGCCCCGCCGCCGGTGGATCGCTCGATCAGATAGCCGGTGGCAAGTGCATCGCCGGCGGTCCAGGTGAGGTTGATCTGACTGATGCTCACGGCGGTAGCGGCCACGTTCGTCGGCGCGGCTGGCGTGGCAGCGGGGGTTTTGGCCGACACCTTGGTCGATGACGACGACGTACCGGCGGAGTTGGTGGCGCTCACGCGGTAGTAGTAGGTCGTGTTGGCCGCCAAACCGGTGTTGCCATAGCTCTTCGTGGTGACAGTGGCGAGGCGCGTCCAGCTACTGTTGCCGTTCGGCGACCGATCGACGTAATACGCCGTCGCCAGCGAATCACTGGTCGACCACGCCAGGTTGATCTGGCTGGAACTGACGGCCGACGCGGTCAGTCCGGTGGGGACGGCGGGCGTTTTGGTCTTGGTCGTGGCGGTTACCGTCGCACTGGGTGCCGATGTGCCTGAAGAACTCTTCGCAGACACGCGATAGCTGTACGTCGTGTTCGCCGCCAAGCCGGTGTTGTTGAAGCTTTTCTTGGAAACGGTCGCGACAACGGCAAACGCCCCGCCGGCGGTGGATCGCTCGACGACGTAACTGCTCGCCAGCGAATCAGCGGTTGACCACGACAGATTGATCTGACTTGAACTGGCCACGGTCGCGACCAGATTGATGGGCGAAGCCGGCGGCGCCAAAACCGCAGCGGCCGCTGCTTGAACGCTCGATGACGACGCGGCAGCCGATGCCGCAGACAGAAAGACGCGAGGCTCGATCTCCTCGATGACAATCCCGGATCGGAACGACTTGCCACGATTCAACGTACGACGAATGGGCACGGGTGTAGGCTCCGGTCGATTTACATCCAGCGCCGCAAAACGCTCGATTCGATCATCACTCAACAGCAGGCTCGCCTTTGTATCGGTAGAATGCGTCAAGTGAAAATAGGCGAGATTTGCCCGACAGGCGGAAAGACAGCTTCATCCCCAAGACCTCTGTCAGTGACAGGTTAGCGTTAGGTAAAATACTAGCCTTTGTATCGGACGTGGATTAGAATCACTGTGTCTGGTGCGTTGGAGGGTCCGATGATCTTTCAAGCCAAGGGCACAAGGGCAGCCAATTCGGGCCGCCTAGAACTCAATGTCAGGTTCAGGATTGCTTATGAACCTCGATCGATCTGTAGCTCTATCTGCCGGTAACGCCGGAGGATCCATTTCCCTCTCGGCGAACGTTCTTGTTCTCAACAAATTTTACCAGGCCATCCGGGTCATTAACGTCAAGCGGGCGTTTTCGCTGCTTTGTCGTGAGCTGGCCGAGGTCATCCATATTGAGACGGATGACGCGGGCAAGGCCCAGTGGCAGAACCTGGATTTTGCCGAATGGCAGGAGCTGAGCGCGCTGAAGAAAGAGTTTCAGCCGTCCGGGTTCGACTGGATCCACACCGTGCGGTTCCAGATCGCCGTTCCGCGGATCATCCGCCTGCTGGGGTACGACAAGCTCCCAAGGCAGGACGTGAAGTTCAACCGCCGGAACATCTACGCCCGCGACTCGAACAAGTGCCAGTACTGTGGCAAGAAGTTCAGTACCACCGAGCTGAGCCTTGACCACGTCGTCCCCAAAAGCCAGGGCGGCCGGGCGACATGGGACAACATTGTCTGCTGTTGCGTCAAATGCAACGTCAAGAAAGGCGGCCGCACGCCCGATCAGGCGCACATGCACCTGATCACCAAGCCGGTGAAGCCGAAGCGCAGCCCGGTGATCAACATCCGGCTGGCCGACGAGCGTTACCAGAGCTGGAAGCAGTTCCTAGACAACGCGTACTGGACGGTCGAGCTGAAGTAATGCTCTGCTCTTCTGGAGGGCGGGTGTCCTCACCCGCCGCGGATCTAGCAATAACGCGGCGGCTGGGGACAGCCGCCCTCCAGAAAGTGTCACCTCGTTGTATTGCGGCGTCGATTTTGCACAATCGTCAAAATGCCTGATCCCGAACGCCGCAAGGTGATGCGCCTGCCCCGAGGCGTTCTGGCGATTTGCGCCACTCTGCTGCTTTCGAGCATCCTCTATTTCATCCTGCTCGCCCAATGCAGCGGCCTGTACGACCAAACCACGCTGATGCGGATGATCCCAATTGTACTGGCCGTGCTGGCCGTCGCCTGGATTCCGGTCGGGCGCAGGCTGATCGACTTCCGCATCCTCATCGCCTCCGTGGCGGTTATCCTCATCCTCCAGAGCATGGCGATCTGGAGCGGCATCGGCACGATCCTCCCGTACGCCTCGGAGTCGGAAATTCCGATCATCGCCAAGGCGAGCATGCTGGTAGCGATCGGATCGGCCGCCAGCTTTTGGGTTGCGTATCGTGGACAAAAAAGAACAGCGATCGCGATCTTCATCCTGCTGGCGGCGAGTGTTTTCGTCGTTAACAACCGGCTATTGAAAATGCGGCCCGTCGATATCGATGTGTGGTACTTCCACCACGATGCGGTGGCCGCCCTGGCGAGAGGGCAGAATCCTTACGCGATCACGTTCCGCAACATTTATGCGAACGAGGGAAAAGACGACGCCTGGGTTTACTCGCCCGAAGTGCAAAAAAACGGCCGGCTCCTGTTCGGATATCCGTATCCGCCGATGAGCCTGCTGCTGACCGCTCCCAGCGAGTTGCTCGTGGGTGATTCGCGTTACGTGCTCACCGCGTACTACCTGATCGCAGCCGCGCTGGTGGCGATGATGAGTCGCGGCGGGATCGGGCTTTGCGCGGGCGCGACCCTGCTGCTGGCGCCGTCAGTCTGGCAGGTTTACTACAAAGCCTGGAGCGAGCCGCAACTGATCCTTGGTCTGGTCGTCGTCGCCTGGTGCGGTCTTCGGCAATCGAAGTGGCTGCCGGTGGCGCTCGGGCTATTTTTCTCCATGAAACAATATTCGATCGTCTTGCTCCCCCTGCTGCTGCTCATCTTGCCTCGTCCGTTCTCGGTGCGGTCGTCTCTCCGGTTCCTCGGCACTATTGCGCTCACCGGAGCAATCGTCTCACTGCCGGTGGCGCTGTGGGACTGGCGGGCATATTGGCACAGCACCGTTCACATTCAGGTGATTCAGCCGTTCCGATACGACGCGGTGAGCTTTTTGGCATGGTACGCGCGATCGCTCCCGCCGGGACATCCGCCGCCGTCGTCGGCGTGGGCGTTTGTGGTGTTGATTCCGACCCATGCCCTGCTGTTGTGGAAACTGCCCCGTAACATCGCCGGGTTCACGTTGGGCGTGGGCGTGACGATGGTGATGTTCCTGTTTTTCAACCGGCAGTCGTTCATGAACTACCACACGTTCGCCGGCGCGGCATTGCTGATCGCGGCCGCGACGTACGAGCGGGTTTATGCTCGAATGGAAGACGCTCACCTTGAACCCGTGAAAGAGCAATCTGGACAATTATCCGCCGCAGCGATCCAATGAGCGACGGGGTTTGGAGGATAGCCGTGAAAAACAAGATGTCTGCCTTCGCCACGCTATTGATCTGCCTGATGGCGTTAGGTGCTCGAGAAACCGTCCACAACGCCAGGCCGGTCGCCAATGAGGACAATATCGCCGTCTTTTTCTCTCCTGACGGCGGATGCGCCGAGGCGATCATTGCCGAATTGAACGCGGCGAAAAAGTCCATCCACATGCAGGCATACTTCTTCTCAAGCCCCAAGATCGCCAAGGCGGTGGCCGAGGCACACCTGCGTAAGGTGGAGGTCAGCGTGATCGTCGATAAGTCGGTTGAAACCGCCAACTACAGTAGTGCTGATTATCTCGCCAACGCCGGCGTGCCGACGTTTGTGGACAAGGAACACGCCATCGCCCACAACAAGATCATCTTGATCGACGGGCAGATCATCATCACGGGCAGCTTCAATTTCACCGCTTCGGCTGACACCGACAACGCCGAAAACCTGCTGATCCTGAATAACAAACCCAAAATCTACGCGGCGTACGAGAAAAACTTCCAGGACCACCTCAAGCACTCCAAAAAACACGTCGCCAAGGCCGACAAATAATGATCTACAGCGACCAACTCACCAGCGAAGCCGAGGCCGATCGAATCATCCAGGAGTTCGGGGAGAGCTCGTATCTCCCGATCATGGAGATGCTGGAAAGGCATTTCCTGGTGCTGCACAACCGCGCCCAAGTGCTGCTGACGTTGTGCGGCATTATCGTATCGACGACGGGCTTTTCGGGACGGAACATTGCTGGAACCAGCACGCCGGCGCAAGTGCTAGTCATCAGCGGCGTGCTGCTGGTGATGATCGCTGCGGCCACGGTGTGCTGGGGCGTGCTTCATCTCCGCTGGCTGACGATGCAGCCGGGCCAGCAGCTTAAGGATTGGCTGCTGGTGAGCCTGAAATATCGCGACTTCAAAACGCGCGTCTACCGCATCGCGTTGTTCATCATGCTGATTGGCCTGGCGGCGTATGTGATGGCGATCATCATCATGCTGCTCGACCCGAACGCGCCTCACTATCCTCCCCGCTGATGGATTGAAGTTGGATCACCACTCATGCCTGAAGCCGACAAGACTCTTGAAACGACCGCCGACCCGGTGCAACACTCCGCAGTCTGTTTGCCAGCCGGCGTATTTCGCGTCACCATGCTGCTGCTGGCGGCGAGCTTTTTGTACTTCGTGGTTCTGGCGGTTAGCAACGGCACTTATGCGCCTCAATCCCTCGCGGCCACCTTGCCGATCGGGCCGATCCTGCTCGGCGCGGTATTCCTTGCACGGCCGGGACTGCTTCGCAGTTCGCGATGGCTGACCATCATCGTTCTCGGCGGGATGGCGGGATTCTGCATCGCTATCGCCGTCTTGCCGAATCTCCAAGTGCATGCGCCGTGGGGTGCAACACCGGCCAAAGTCATCGCCGGGTTCTCGGTGATCATCTCCGTCGTCCTTTTCATCGCGATATTGCTGTACCACCGGCCGGGCAAGTGGCAGACATGGCTCGTCGGTGTCATAGCGATCGCGCAGCTTTGCGTGGCCGGCTGGGCCATCTCGCAGAAGGTGCTGGAGATCGATGTGCTGGTCTTCCACCGCGATGCGTCCAAGGCGCTGCTGGCCGGGCGGAATCCTTACGCGATTGATTTTCCCAACGTGTACATGCAGTACCCGATGGATCAGTGCCCGTATTACTCACCGCAGGTGCAGCACAACGGGCGATTACTGTTCGGTTACCCGTACCCGCCGCTCAGCCTCGTGCTGAACGCGATCAGCGACACGCTATTGCGGGACGCACGTTACGGCCTGATCGCGGCGTACTTGATTGCGGCGGTTCTAATAACCCAAATCGGGCGCGGGCCGATCTCATTCTGCGCGGGCGCGCTGATGCTGCTTTCGCCGTCAAGCTGGTATCTATTCGTCAACGGCTGGACCGAGCCGCAATTGATCCTTGGACTTGCGGCGGTCGTCTGGTGCGCCTTGTATCGCCGGCCGTGGCTGCCGGTGGCGTTGGGGCTGTTTTTTGCGCTGAAGCAGTACACGATCGTGATCCTGCCGCTGTTGCCTCTGGTCTTGCCCGCGCCGTTTTGGTCGAAGCAGACAATGAAACAGTTGGGTGTGATGTTTCTGACGATCGTCATCGTCAGCCTGCCGCTGGCGGTGTGGGATTGGCCGGCATTTTGGAACAGCAACGTGCGGATCCAACTGATGCAGCCGTTTCGCAACGATTCGCTGAGTTACCAGGTATGGATCGCCCAACTCCTCGGCCACGAGCCGGCCGGTGCGTCGGCGATCGGATTTGCCCTGCTTCTACCGCTCTATCCGATCCTGCTATGGAAACTCCCCCGCAACCCGGCCGGTTTCGCGCTCGGCGTGGCAATGACGCTGTTTGTGTTCCTGATGTTTAACCGACAGGCGTTCGCAAACTACCACACTCTGGCCGCCTGCTCGATTGCCCTCGCGGCCGCAGCGTATGAGGCGGTTTACTCCGCCCGATCCGCCGCTACCCTTGCCGCTGATTCCCGGTAACAATTCATCGCCATGGTACGAATCGCCAAAGTCCAACTCCCAAAAGGCACCGCCGACGTTTGTGCGTTGCTGCTCTTGGCGAGCCTGCTTTATTTTCTGCTGCTGTCGGTCAGCATCGGCGATTACAATTTTGCCGCGCTCGTGGCGGCGATCGTCGTGATTGCACTCACATTCACCGCCGTGTTGATCCGGCCGCGAGGAACCCCCAAACGCTTCGGTTGGATCGGCGTCGCAGTGTTGATCGCGCTCATAGTCCAAAGCGCAATCGCCTGGCGACCTTCGGGCGTGAATTTGCTCCGTTTCTGGTCGTCGGGCGAGCAAGCATTGATCGGCCTGACGCTGATGGGCGTGGCCGGCACGATCATCATCGGGCTTGTACTGACCCGCAGTGGCTGGCAACGGATGGCAGTCGGCCTGATCGCATTGGCGGCAGTGTCGCAGTTTTCTGTGGCGGCGTATCTGATCGGCAAGAGCGAGCCGGAGATTGACGTCTGGTACTTTCATCATGAAGCGATCACCGCATTTTCAAAAGGAACCAACCCGTACGCGATCACGTTCACCAACATGCACAACAACAACGGCCGAGATGATTCGCCGTTGTATTCGCGGGAAGTGCAGAAAGATGGCCGACTGCTGTTCGGCTATCCGTATCCGCCTTTGTCGCTGCTGATGACCTGGCCGAGCGAGATGCTCCTTCAGGATGCGCGGTACGGACTCACCGCATGCTACCTCCTGGCTGCGGTCTTACTGGCGACCCTGAACCGCGGCGGCGTGTCGATCGCCGCAGCGGCCGTCCTGCTTCTGGCGCCGTGTGCGTGGTTGGTTTTCCGCGATGCGTGGACCGAACCGCAGATCATTCTGGCGATGGCGTTCGTCGCGTGGTGCGCGATTCAGAAACCCGCCTGGTTGGCGGCGGCGATCGGGCTGTTTCTCTCGCTCAAACAATACAGTGTTGTCTTCCTTCCCTTGCTATGGATCATCCTGCCCCGCCCACTGACTCTGAAATCGTCGGCAACATTCCTGGCGATCGTGTTCGGTACGATGGCTCTTGTCTCACTCCCGCTGGCGCTGTGGGATTGGGCGGCGTTTTGGCGGAGCAACGTGTACATTCAGATGATCCAGCCGTTCCGGTACGACTCGCTTAGCTTTCTTGCTCTCTACGCCCGGACATTGCCCGCCGGCTCGCCACCGCCATCGCCGATCATCGCGGCGATCGTACTGCTGCCGGTGGGAGCGCTCTTGATCTGGCGCCTGCCGCGCAACATCGCCGGCTTTGCGCTGGGCGTGGCGGTGACGATGATCGTTTTCCTGTTCCTCAACCGGCAGGCGTTTTTGAATTACCACATCTTTGCGGCATCCGCATTGGTGATCGCGGCAGCGAGTTTTGAGGCGGTATACGCCGAGTCTTGCTCCTCTCCCGGTACGCCGGGAGAGGCTGGGTGAGGGTTCTGGAGCGAGATTTGGAATTTATTCCAACGAAAAAAGAACCCTCACCCTACCCTCTCCCGGCGTACCGGGAGAGGAAATAGGTCATCCTTCGCTGCTACGCCATAAATACCATGTCGCCACCGTCCGCCACGGCCGCCATTTGTCGCCTAGCGGCAAGAGGACCTTGGGCTTGGGCCGCTCGGGCAGGCCATATACGCGATGGACCGCCGCCTGCAGGCCCAGGTCGTCGACGGGGAAAACGTCTGGGCGGTTGAGAACGAACATCAGAAACATTTCCGCTGTCCATTGGCCGATGCCGTGGACGGCCGTCAGAGATTGCGTGATTTCCTCATCGCTCATGCTCGCCAGTCGGCGGACGGGGATTTTGTTATCGAGAAAATGCTGCGAGAGATCGATCAAATACGCCCGTTTTTGCCGGCTTATGCCGCAGGAGCGGATGAGTTCTTCATCGCCCATGAGAAACTTCAGCGACAGCCTCGGAGTGGGCGTGTTGCGCGGGAACTGAGCCTTGAACTTCCTAAACAAACTCGCTGCGGCGGCCATGCTGATCTGCTGGTTGAAGATCGAGGTGCAGAGGACGATGAAGTAATCCTTCCGCGGCGCGAGCGTACACGGGCCGACCTTTTTGATCAGCAGCTTCATCACCGGGTCGGCCTTGGCGAGGTATTTCGTCGCCTTTGACCAGTCGGGGATTTTGGCGTTGGTGTCGTACCACATTTTTGGTCGCATGGGCTACCAGCCCATGCCCGGGGCGGTATTTCAGCATGGGCTGGTAGCCCATGCGACGTTAAAGCGATAGCGCCAACTGCTGGAACACCAGCGACGCATTCACATTGCTATCGAGATACCCTTCGGCCCGGACGATCGACTCGATCGCGCCGCAAAGCCGATCAGCTTGCGCCGCGGACGCACCGGCCAGCTTCGATCGGCAACGGTCGGCGGCGATTTTCAGGTAGAGCGCGTAGGCCTCGCGAGTGGCTTGGTCTTTGCTCGATAGTTCGTCGCGCTCGAGCTGCTTTTCGGCGTAATCTTCAGCGGCTTTCTTGAACCATGCGGGCAGATCAACGCTGCCCTCACGACCGGCCAGGAACGAATCGATGATGCCCGTCAATTCGCGGGCCGGGCCGACCACGCCGTCTTCGATCCACTTCAGCGACACACCCAGCGACCCGTCGGCCAGCGCGGCGGCGTCTTTGGCGGTGGCGGGGTCGATCTTTCTGGCCGCCAGTTCGCGCGCGACCGTCGCGCGATCCAACGGCCCGAACCGGATGATCTGACAGCGGCTTCGGATCGTCGGCAGCAGGTAGCCTGGCGAATCGGTCAGCAGGATGATCAGCGTTCGGCCGGACGGTTCCTCCAGCGTCTTGAGCATCGAATTCTGCGCCGGCGCTTCCATCAAGTCCGCCTGCTCGACCACAAAGACCTTGCCCACACCCATCGCCGACTTGTGCGCCGCCGGGCCGATGAGTTCCGGGCGGATCACGTTTATCGACAGCGTTGTACCTTTGCTTTTGCCGGTTTTATCGTACACGCGAATCAGCTCTTTGTAGATGACGTGGTAATCCGGATGATTCCCCGATTCCATCACCCGGCAACTGTCGCACTTGCCGCACGGCTCGGATTTTTTCGGCTTCTCGCACAAAAACAATGTCGCCAGCGCCTTTGCCGTGGTGCCTTTCCCCACGCCCGTCGGCCCGGCAAAGATCAGCCCGTGCGGCACCCGATCGGCCAAGTATGCGCGGGTGAGCGTGTCGATGGCAGAGTTCTGGCCGAAGATGTCACTAAGTCGAGTAGGCATCCGATGTTCCTCTCCCGGTACGCCGGGAGAGGGTAGGGTGAGGGTTCTGTCTCGATTCTTCAAGGACCGTGCGAAGAACAGCGCGCAGATTTTTCAAAACATCGTTATTGTTTACTCGCACTACGTGAATCCCCAGAGTTGATAAGATACGTGTTCGCCAAGTGTCATATTCTTCTGCATCGCCGTGCTGCGAACCATCCAACCCAATCGCCAGCTTCGTCTCCATGCAATAGAAATCCACAACGAACCCTTCGATCGGAACCTGCCGGCGGAATTTGTAGCCGTTGAGTTTGCGATTTCGCAGCTCGCTCCAAAGGATTCGCTCGGCGTCGGTGGCGTTGTGGCGCATCACTCGTGCGAAGCCTTTGAGCCGCCACGTTGGATCGCGATCGGATGCCATTTGTATCTCGCGGCAGAACCCTCACCCTACCCTATCCCGGCGTACCGGGAGAGGAACATCGTCACGCCAGTTGGCTCACCGCCGCCCACACATCGGAGTGAACTTGGACTTTATCCCGGTCGGCGCTGATGACCTTCACGCGGGCCGGGTCGGCCTTGGCTTGGGAGAGGTAGTTCTCCCGCACCTGCCGGTGGTATTCGATCGGCCGTTGCTCGATGCGGTCTTTGGCGCGGGTCACCCGCGCGATCGACCGCTCGGCCGGCATGTCCAGAATCATAGTCACGTCCGGCCAGCGACCTTTAATGGCAATCTCCGCCACCTTGCGGATATCGTCGGCCGTCAATCCGTCGCCGCCGAGCTGGTACGCCAGCGTGCTACTGACGAACCGGTCGCAGATGACGGTTTTGCCTTCCGCCAGTGCGGGGAGGATCGATTCAGCCATCATTTGCGCCCGGGCCGACATGTACAACAGCATTTCGCAGCGCATGGCCATCTCGTCGTGATCGGGATTCAATAAAATCGCGCGGATCAGCTCACCGATGCGGGTGGTGCCAGGATCACGAACGACGATCACCGACGCCCCGTCCGCCTCCAGCCGGGATTTGAGCAGTTGAACCTGGGTACTTTTCCCGCACCCTTCGCCGCCGTCAAACGCGATAAACTTGCCTTTTAGACTCATTGATTGTGGATTGTGGATTGTGGATTGTGGATTGTCGAGTCTGTGGCTTCCACAATCGACAATCAACATTCTACAATCTACATTCTCAACCTATGGCACCTGAAACCCAATCCATTAAAGCCGCGTTTTCCAAGATCTTTGGTGGCGAGGGACGAATCCACGTCGTTCGATCGCCCGGCCGGGTCAATCTGATCGGCGAGCATACCGATTACAACGACGGATTCGTCTTCCCCATGGCGATCGAGCCGCACGTGATCATCGCCTGCCGGGCGCGGGCCGACGGCAAGGTTCGGCTGGCCTCCACGTACAAGCGAGGCGAAATCGCCGAGTTCTCCGTCAACGAGCATCTCACGCCCGGCAACCCCAAGTGGGCCAACTACAGCAAAGGCGTGGCGGCCGGGCTGATCGCGGCGGGGATACCGCTGGTCGGCATGGACGCCCTGCTCGATAACACACTCCCCGTCGGCGGCGGGCTCTCCAGCTCGGCGGCGATCGAAGTGGGCACCGCCACCGCGTTACTCACGCTGGCAGGGCAGACGATGGACCCGATGCGCGTCGCACTCATCAGCCAGAAAGCGGAGCATGAATTTGCAAACGTGCCCTGCGGTATCATGGATCAGACGATCGTCGCCAAGGGCAAGATCGGCCACGCCATGCTGCTGGACTGCCGCGACCTCTCGACGCGGTTCATCCCGATCAACCCGAGCGAGCTGCGCGTGGTCGTCGTCAACAGCATGGTGAAGCACGAGCTCTCCGGCGGCGAATACCGCGAACGCCGCGAGCAATGCGAAGCCGGCGTGGCGCATTTCCGCAAATCACTCCCTGCGGTCAAAGCCCTGCGCGACGTCACCATGCAGCAGGTGCTGGCGGCCAAGTCCGAGCTGCCCGACGTCATCTTCCGCCGCTGCCGCCATGTGGTGGGCGAGAACGCCCGAGCGACCGAGTTTGCCGACCTGCTCGTCAAACACCGCTACGACGACGCCGGAAAGCTGATGGTGCAGAGCCATGACTCGTTGCGAGACGATTACGAGGTCAGCGTGCCCGAGCTGGATTTCCTGGTCGAAACGGCGATGAAAATCAAAGGCGTCTACGGCAGCCGCATGACCGGCGGCGGATTCGGCGGGTGTACGGTGTCGCTGGTCCAGCCGCGGGCGGTGGACTCGTTCATCGCCGAGATCAGCAAAGCATACGAAATGAAATACCACCTGCAGGCCGGCGTCTTCGCGACGACGGCGACGGATGGGGCGAGCGTAGTGGAGTAGCCTTTTTACGGGAGGCCCGATGGACCTGATTTGGGATCTTTACCTGATGCGCCAGATCGGCGAAGTGGGAACGACTGCAAATCAAGCGAGCCAGAAAGCAACCGACCAGCAGTTCCGCGTCAGACAGCTCGAGCAATCCGTCGACAAGCTGGTATTGATTAATATGGCGATGTGGAACCTGCTCAAGACCAAAGCTGGCCTGACCGAAGCAGACCTGCTTGTGGAAATGCAGCGGATCGATCTCGTAGACGGCGCGGCAGATGGGCGAGTCACGCCCTCAACCCATCAATGCAACAAGTGCGGGCGGACTATTTCAACCCGGCACAAGCGATGCCTGTACTGCGGCCAATCGACCGGCGGCGATGCATTCGCCAGCGTGAGGTAGATTTTATCCATGACTACATTCCGTGACATCCTCCTCAAGCTCTGCCGGCACGAGAACCTAACGCGCGAAGAAGCACGCGAGGCGTTTTTGCACATGATGTCCGGCGAGGCGACCGATGCGCAGATCGGCGGGTTTCTCGTCGGTCTCGCCGCGAAGGGATCGACGGTCGATGAACTCGTCGGTGCGGTCACGGTCATGCGGGAGAAAAGCCTCGCCCTGCCCGTCGATGGCGTGGGCGTGGTGCTGGATACCTGCGGCACGGGTGGGTCGGCCGTTCGGGCGAAGGGGATATTTAACATCTCCACCACGGCGGCCATTATCGCCGCCGGTGCGGGGGTAAAAGTCGCCAAGCACGGGAACCGCTCGGCCAGCAGTAAATCCGGGTCGGCCGACGTGCTGGAGGCGCTGGGCGTGAAACTGGAGTTGTCGTCCGATCGGCTGCGCGCGTGCATCGAGGGTGCAAACATCTGCTTCGCGTTCGCGCGATCGCACCACCCGGCCATGCTGCACGTTGCGACGGCACGCACGGCGCTGGGCATCCCCACCATCTTCAACATGATCGGCCCGCTCAGCAGCCCGGCGAAGGTGAAGCACCAACTGCTGGGCGTGTTCGCCGCGGAGTTGACCGAACGATTCGCCAGCGTTCTCAAGGAACTAGGCAGCACGCGCGCGTGGGTGGTGTACGCCGAGGACGGGCTTGACGAGCTTTCGACGATGGCCCCGACGCGCGTGAGCGAGCTGGCCGACGGGCAGGTCAAGACCTGGACGCTCGACGCGGATCTGCTCGATCTGCCGGTGGCGAAGGTAGAAGATCTGCAGGTGTCCAGCGCCGCGGAGTCCGCAGCGGCGATCCGCGAGGTGCTGTCGGGGAAAAAGGGTCCGAAGCGCGACATCGCTCTGCTGAACGCCGCCGCCGCGCTGGTGGTCGCCGACCAATGCGACGCGCTGCAGGACGGGCTGGAGATCGCCGCCAAGGCGGTTGATTCCGGGGCGGCGAAGCATACACTCGATTCCCTCGTGCGATTGTCGAATGCAGTGTAGGGTGGTCATTGCCCACCGGTTTTGAGTAGGAAGTTGCTGGGCAGCGCCCACCCTACATCGGAATAGCCGATTCCGAACATCCCGGTGGTTTATAGTCGTTTTCTCGTTCACATCGTCGGGGGATCAGTTAAAATAACGGACATGAAGTTCGCTTGGGGGTTCATCCTCACACTCTTGTTCAGCATCACGGCCGTCGGTGCGACGCCCGCGACCGCGCCAACTACAGCTACGTCCGGCAAGGCAGTGGTCATCGTCATCAGCGGGGAGATCAACGAATATACGCAGGACCAATTGACCAAACGTCTTGGCAACGCCAAGCAATTGGGTGCCGACACCGTTATCCTTCAACTCGATACATACGGCGGGATGGTCAGCGCCGGATTGGAAATGTCGGCGATGCTCAAACGGCAGAGCAATTTGCATGTCATCGCGTACGTGCCGGAAAAAGCCATCTCCGCCGGTGCGATGATCGCGCTGGCGTGCGACGAGATTGTGATGGGCCCGGCCGCCAAACTGGGTGACTCGGCCCCTATCTCGGTTTCCTCCGATGGCGCGCTTCAGCCGCTGCCTGAGACCGAGCGCGCCAAATTCGAAAGCCCGATCCTCGAAGACTTCCGCGATTCCGCCATCCGTCACGGCTACGATCCGCTGCTGGCAGAGGCGATGGTGTCGGTCGGGCGCACGGTCTACTGGATCGAAAACGCCGCCGGCCAGCGAAAGTTCGTTACCCAGGCAACGTACGACAAGCTCACCGTCGACGGATCGTGGACAGCCGTGCCCGGCGTGCGCAGTCCGATCGACTCGGCCAACGAACTGCTCACCGTCAGCACCAGCCTGGCGGTCACGCTAGGCCTGTCGAAAGGCACCGCCAGCAGCGCCGAAGATCTGGCACAGCAGCGCAATCTCACCATCCTCGCGACGCTCCTGCCAAGCAATGGAGAAATCTTCCTCCGCTGGTTCAGCACAGGCATCGCGCGGTTTGTGCTGATCGTTGTGTTCATCATGAGCCTCTACATCGCCCTGCACGCCCCGGGCCACGGAACGGCAGAAGCGTTCGCGATGGTCAGCCTCGGCCTGCTGCTTGGCGTGCCGCTGCTCACCGGTTTCGCCCAGTGGTGGGAAGTGCTGATGATTTTCGTCGGCCTGGCGATGCTCGCGGTGGAACTGTTCATCATCCCTGGCTTCGGGCTGGCAGGCATTTGCGGTATTTCGCTGCTGGTCATCGGGTTCTTGCTGACGTTCGTCCCCAAGGAACCCGACGGCATGCCCGGGTACTTGCCGTCGCTGGGCAGCACTTGGACGGCGTTGCAGAACGGCCTGATCGTCATGGTCGGCGGGATGATCTGCTCGCTGATCCTAGGCGCGTGGCTGCGGAAATATCTGCCGAAACTGCCGATCCTCAATCGCTTGATTTTAACGACGCCCGCGGGGCTGACTGATTCAGTTTCCACTCTGCCATCGACCGCCAGCTGGCCTAACCCGGGTGATCGCGGCCGGGCCGTGACGGACCTCAAGCCCGGCGGGTCGGCGGCCTTCATCGATCAGGCCGCCGGCGATGAACGCCTCGTCAGCGTCGTGTCCGATCGCGGGTTCGTCGTCGCCGGCACGACGGTTACCGTACAAGAAGTCGGCGGCGGCCGGGTGGTCGTCAGGCCGGCTTGAATCGCGTATGGGTAGGACAGACATTCCTGTCTGTCACGAAGCGATGTACTCATCGATTCGTACACGCGATCGACGGTTGATACGGACGGATGAGTACATCCGCCCGTGACAGACAGGAATGTCTGTCCTACTGAACAAGAAACGTTATGTCACCGATCGAATCCATCCTCCTCCTGTTCGGCATCGGCCTGGTCCTGCTGGTGGCCGAGCTGTTTCTGCCGACGCACGGGTTGCTCGGCGCGATGGGCGTCATTTGCCTCGTGGTCGCGATCGCCAAAACGTTCCTCATCAACCAATGGGTCGGCACGGCAGTGATGCTGACGAGCGTGGCGGCGATCCCGTTCGTATGGTCGGCGGCGATGCATATTTGGCCGAAAACGCCGCTGGGGAAAAAACTCATCCTGCCATCGAACGAACTCGTCCCCGAACCGCCGACTGTCCATCTCGGGCAGACCGGCGTGACGATGAGTGAGATGCGTCCGATGGGCATCGTCGAATTCGCCGGCCAGCGAGTGGAAGCCACCAGCGAAATCGGCATGATCGAAGCAGGGCAAACCGTAACCGTCACCAGTATTAACAACCGCCGGCCGCTTGTGAGAGCGGTCTAGCGACTACCACAAAGGGAAACCATGTTGCATTCATTACCGTTAGCTCAGGCCACCGAAACCTGGAGCCCGATCACCGTCGGCATTCTCGTGTTCACGGTCATCGTGCTGATCGTGCTGTTCTTCATCCTGTCTCAATTCATCGGGCTGTACGTTCGCGCGTTCGTCAGCGGCGCGAAAGTAAGCTTTCCCGAACTGATCGGCATGAAGCTGCGAAAGGTGGACGCGCCCACCATCATCAACTCGCGTATTCAGGCCATCCGCGCCGGTATTAACGTGCCGCAGCAGGAGATGGAAAGCCATGTGCTGGCCGGTGGTGACGTACAGCGCGTGATCAACGCCATGATCGCCGCCGCCAAGGCCAACATCGATCTGCCGTGGAAAACCGCCACCGCGATCGACCTGGCCGGGCGAGACATCCTCGAAGCCGTGCAGACGAGCGTGAACCCGAAAGTGATCGACGTCCCCAACGCCGCCATGGGCCGGCAGACCATCGACGGCGTGGCGAAGGATGGGATTCAGCTCAAGGTAAAAGCCCGCGTGACCGTGCGGACGAACATCAAATCCCTCGTCGGCGGTGCGACGGAAGACACCGTCATCGCCCGCGTCGGCGAAGGCATCGTCAACGCCATCGGTTCGGCGATGGACTACAAGCACGTGCTGGAAAACCCCGACAGCATCTCCAAAGCCGTGCTCGCCAAGGGATTGGACGCGAACACCGCGTTCGAGATTCTCTCGATCGACATCGCCGACATCGACGTCGGCGAAAACATCGGCGCCAAGCTTCGTGCCGACCAGGCCGAGTCCGACAAGCGCCGCTTCCAAGCCGAAGCCGAGCAGCGCCGCGCGATGGCCGTCGCGCACGAACAGGAAAACGTCGCCAAGCAGGCAGAAAACCGGGCGCTGGTGGTATTGGCCGAGGCCGAAGTGCCCAAGGCCATCGCCGACGCCTTCCGCAACGGCAGCTTGGGCGTGATGGACTTCTACCGCATGAAAAACATGCAGGCCGATACGTCGATGCGCGAAGCCATCAGCAAGCCGGCGGATAAGGCGTAAGGTTTTTGAACCCTCGCCCGGTACTCCGGGAGAGGGCAGGGTGAGGGTTCTTCTCAGACGAAAAGTGAGTGGAGAATCAGGCAGAACCCTCATCCTAACCTTCTCCCGGATTACCGGGAGAAGGGACCAGAATGCGGACCACGAAGGTGAACGATATGACCCACTACCTCGCCGCCGACAACGAACTGCCCAAGGGTATTGTCGGCCTGATCATTTTCGCGATCTGGGTGATTAGCGCCATCGCCGGCGGGATCAAAAAGCGGAACCAGGCCCGGCCGATGGGTTCGACGCAGCCGGGAATGCAGCAGCCCAGCGCCCTCGAGGCGTTTCAGCGTCAAGTCGCCCAGCGGCTGCAGGAAGTGCAAAGGCAGATGCAGACACCGCTGCCGCCGTTCCCCCCGCCCGGCGGAGTACCGGTGTCGAACCGCCAGCGGATCCAAGCCCAGCAGCAGCAGGCCGCGAGCGTTCGTCAGGCCAAGCGTGTAAAGCAGAATCAGCAGCAGCAACAGCGGAAGCGTAAATCCCCCCCGCCGCCGATCCCGCAGCGACAACAGGCCCAGGCGGTTGCCGTCGAAGAGGTTCCGCCGATCGAAGCCGTCCAACCACCGTCGGCCCGCCCGCAGGCACCGAGCGTCAACGCCGACGTCATCGCCAAATGGATGAAGCCCGCCACGCTGCGACAGCAGTTCATCATCACCGAAATCTTCCAACCGCCGCTGTCGATGCGGGAGGGCCGCTGAAATGCCGGACCAGCCGCTGGACTACGAATCCCGGGGCAAAAAACCTTACGACGGCGCGGAAATCACCACGACCAAATGCAGTAAATGCGGATCGGCGATGGAGTCCGGCACGATGGGCCAGAAGGCACATCTTGGAAATGATCTGCCCAACTACTGGTATTTTTTCGGCGGACACTTTGTGCAAGGGACGATTTTCAAGCGATTTGTCAAAAGCAACGAGAAGCCCATTCTAGTTCGCCGCTGCTTGAGTTGCGGCCTAATTGAATTTTACGCGCCGAACGTCGAGACCTAACGGCTGGTTCGATCGATCGCGATCGCCAGTAACGTCACATCCGCCGGCGTGATGCCGCTGATTCGCAAAGCCTGTCCCAAGCTTCTTGGCGTGAACTTCGTCAGTTTCTGTCTCGCCTCGTTTCGCAGGCCCGTCACTCGGGCGTAATCGAAGTCGGTCGGGATCAGTTTCGTTTCCATCTTGGCGAAGCGTTCGATGGCCTTGTCCTGCCTCGCGATGTAGCCGGCGTATTTGATCTTGGTTTCGATCTTTGAAACGAGCGTGGGTGATACCGAGCCATTCCATGCCGGCTGAAGCCGGCACGCCAGGTCGTTTAGCGTTACTTCCGGGCGACGGAGAAGATCGACGACGGGGACGCCGTCGAGTTTTTGTTGCTGGAGTAACGCGGTGAGCTGTTCGACCGTTTCCCGCTGCTGCACGAACGCGGCCCAGCGGGCGTCGTCGACCAGGCCGATCTCCCGGCCGATGGGCGTGAGGCGCTCGTCGGCGTTGTCGCTGCGCAGGTGCAGGCGGTGCTCGGCGCGGCTGGTGAACATGCGGTACGGCTCGATCGGGGGTTTGGTGACTAAATCGTCGACCAGCACGCCCATGTACGCCTGATCGCGACGGAGCACGAAGTCGGCCTTGCCGGTGGCGACGAGCCGGGCGGCATTGATGCCCGCAAGCTGCCCCTGGGCGGCGGCCTCTTCGTAGCCGCTGGTCCCGTTGATTTGGCCGGCAAGGAACAGCCCGCTCACCAGCTTCGTCTCCATCGTGCTGCGGATCTGGCTCGGCCAGACCATGTCGTACTCCACTGCGTAGCCGTAGCGGATGAATTTTGCATTCTCCAGCCCGGGAATCAGCCGCACGATCTGCTCCTGCACGTCGGCCGGCAGCGAGGTGCTGATGCCGTTGACGTAAATCTCCGGCGTGTCGAGCCCCTCGGGTTCCAGAAACAGGTGATGGCTTTCCTTATCGGCAAAGCGGACGACCTTGTCCTCAATGCTCGGGCAGTACCGCGGCCCGGTGGATTGAATCTGCCCGGAGTACATCGGCGCGCGGTGCAGGTTGGCGCGGATGATCTCGTGGATCTGCTGACTGGTGTTGCCTAGGTAGCAGGAGACCTGCTGGAGCCGGGGGCTCCAATGACCGGGTTCCGGGTTCTGGGTTCCGGGTTCCGGGTATTCGTTCAGGTATGAAAACGGCAATGGATTTTCATCGCCAGCCTGAAGTTCAAAACGAGAAAAGTCGATCGAATCCCGATGCAGCCGTGGCGGGGTGCCGGTTTTGAGTCGGCCGAGTTCCAGGCCAAGCTGGACCAGGCAACCACTGAGCCCTTTGGCAGCCTGCTCCCCCACCCGGCCGCCCTCGGTTTTTTGTTCGCCGGTGTGCATGAGGGCCCGCAGGAATGTTCCGGTCGTGACGATCGCGGCTCGGCACGACAAGGTAGTCCCATCAGCAAGCAAAACGCCTGAAATTGCCTTGATTTCCTCGGAACCCGGAACCCCGAACCCCGAACCCGTCCGCAATTCCCCCACTTCCCCCGCGATCACCGTCAAATTCGGACACGTCGCCAGCAGCCGCTGAACTTCCGCGGCATACTTGTACTTATCCGCCTGCGCCCGCGGCCCCCATACCGCCGGGCCTTTGCTACGGTTGAGCATTCGGAACTGGATGCCTGTGTTGTCGGTGGCGATGCCCATCAACCCGCCAAGGGCGTCGATCTCGCGGACCATCTGGCCCTTGGCAAGCCCGCCGATCGCGGGGTTGCAGCTCATCGCGCCGATGCGGGTGGGATCGAGGCTGATCAGAGCAGTCCTGGCACCCAGCCGACTGGCGGCCCAGGCGGCTTCGGCACCGGCGTGACCGCCGCCAATGACGATAATGTCGTAGTCGTTGCTCACAGACGGACTAGGATAGCAGCGCAGGCGGGGAACTGTCAGGGGGAGCTAGGCGTAACCCGCTGAAGCGGGCTGACCGGCGGAAGATTGACATTTACTTGGTGGGCGTGGATTGCGCGAGCGCTTCGACCAGCGTCAACTTGCTGCATCGCATCATGTCGAGGGCTTCCATACACATGCGGATGCACCGCACGCCGTCTTCTTCGGGTTTCATACCCTGCATCGCGGCAGTGAGCTGCCGACGGTAGTACTGGGTGTATCGATCGATGAAATCCGCCTCACGCAGCAGACGTTCCGCAGTGATGTCGCTCATGGCCTACTCCATCGAAAGCAAAATCCTCCGGAATAGTTATCGAACGTCCCACCTACACTTGTGCACAAATTATGGCGCGCGGCCGAACCGTAACTTGGGTTACTTTCCTAAGAAATAGTTAAAAATGCCCATTGGGTAAGGCTGATTACAGTCCGATAAACACGCCCCATGCAACCCCGAAAAAACCGGTTATTCGCGACGGTGACGCTCCTTCATTCCCGCCAATCCGATGGCACCGGCGGCGATGGCACCGGCGATGTAAAGCCCTTTCCTCGTACCGCTTAGGGTTCCCCGCTCGGTCCCGCGATACACCTCCCATGCCAGCGCGCACGCCAGCACGATCATCGCCATCGCGGAATTGGAAAGCCATCGGCGCACGCTCGGCTAGTCCTTCCAGTGGATGGTGATTGGCATTTCCGTCTCTTGGCTGATGGTTCGGTGAACCGGGCAGGCGTGGGCGGCGTGTTCCAGTCGCTGGCGAAACTCCTGCGGAACCACCTGGTTGATCGTCACCGTCACCGGCAGTTTCGCGATCCGCCGAGGCGGCGTGGTGGACATGATCTTCTGCACCTGCACCGTCGCCCCGGTTGACAAGTCGATGCCGTGCTTCGTGGCCGCGATCGCCATCGTGGTGATGATGCACGTTCCCAGTGCCGTCGCGAGCAGATCGGTCGGCGAGAAGCTCGAACCGTCTCCCATGTTGTCCTTGGGCGCAACCGTCGTCAGAGTCGTGCCTGACGGTTCATGTTTGGCGACGCATTTGAGCTTCCCGGTGTAGTCGATGTCGATTTGGACCATTTCAGGATTGTAGGCAAAGAGTGGAAAGTGGAAAGCGACGAGCGATGAGTGAAGAGTGGTCTAAAGGACATTTATAGTAACTAACGCATTTTACTCATCGCTCATCGCTCATCGCTTTCCACTCATACCCCCTTTCCACTTTCCACTAAAATCCAGGCCCGCAAAGGATTTCCACTTGATAAAACCCACAAGCTTCCTAAAGTAACATCTCTCGAACCCGCTCCGTGACGTCGCATTATGAATCGGGCCTTGTTCAGCGGTTGCACCCCTGATCTACTCGCTTGCGCCCCTCGAACGTAATCGGCAATTCAACGCATGTGCCTCATCACCGTACTCATGCCGATGCGCAACGCGCAGCGGTACGTGTTGGAAGCGATCCAGTCGATCCTGTCACAGACCGATGTGGATCTGGAAGTGCTCGTCATCGACGACGGCTCGACCGATCAATCCGCCGAGATCGTGTCGCGGATCGACGACCAGCGCGTGCGCATGGTTCCCGGGCCTTGTGGGGGAATTTCCGTCGCGCTCAATCACGGGCTGGACCTGGCGACCGGCGAATTCATCGCCCGCTGCGACGCCGATGACATCTACCCGGCCGACCGGTTCGGGTGGCAGATCAAATTCCTTCAGGACAATCCGGATTTCGCAGCCGTCTGCGGGAACTACAGCACCATTACCCACAAAGGCCAAACCATCGTCGAACACGACGGCGGCGCCTCGGGAACGGACATTTCCGATGAACTCAAACGCGGCTCGATCCGATCGCATATCGGCGCGTTTCTGGTTCGCAAATCCGCCTATGCGGAACTCGGCGGATTCCGCCCGTATTTTGTGACGGCCGAGGACATCGATCTTCAATTCCGGCTCGGTGAATTGGCTCGTGTGTGGTACGAGCCGAAACTGGCATACCGGCATCGCCTGCACGATGAATCGATCACCTATAGCAAGGGCAGCGAAGTCCGTTTCTATTTCGAGACTTCGGCCAAGCGGTTTCAGGAACAGCGGCGTCAGAGCGGTAAGGACGATCTTCAACAGGACAACCCACCGCTACCGCCGGTCGTGCTGGTCAGCCAGCCGGGTAAGTCGGTCGAGCAGGTCCAAGGGATGCTGATCAACCTCGCCTGGCGCGAGCACGTCGCAGGTCAGAAGTGCAAAGCGATGATCGCGGGCTGGCGGGCGGTGTGGAGCAATCCGCGAAAGCTGTCGGCCTGGCGGAATCTGGCGTATCTCACGCTGAAACGTCCGAGAATTCATCAGCCTCATCCCAACCGACCTCCCGCGGGAGCATCGCTCGTGGATCGAACACGATAGACGTCAGGATTCGTGTGATGCTCGATCCAACCACGGGGAGTTGCCCTGCGAATGGAGCGCCGATTCATTCGCCAAGCCGCAAGCGGCGATTCATCTCCGTTGTTCACCGGCCTCAACTGTGTTTTTGGTAGTTTATAACGGTTCTAACGTCTTTGCCGTTGCAATAGCTTTTCATGTCATGCAAGATGTCCCGCCTGTGGGTGCCAGCTTTGCCCAGCAAAGTATGACTGAAAGGACCGATAACACCGGCCCATCAAACTCCTGCCCTCTTGAACGCAGCTATAATGCTTCGCTTCGGTGGGTTGAAGCCTGAAACATAGCGTCGCGGCTCATACTGCGCGGCAGAATCGTCGATACAACAGGGTCGCTCCGCGCAGGTGGTGCGGTCGCTTCGTTGCTCCTCGCCGGAACGTCCGAAAATATGGCTGCCGTCTCTCGACATTTTCAACGCTGGACCCGATGGCACGCAGCGGCCGCGATTATTCTCGCTGCGCTCGGGGCGACCATTGTCTCCTCGGCGCTGGCTGACATCTATGACAAAGCGGTCAAGGAAGAGGAGAACAGCCACATTCTGCTGGTTCCGCTGGTCGTGGTGTGGATGGTTTGGGTCCGCGCCAGCCGGATCCGGTACTCCCGTCCGAGTTGGACGATCATCGGCCCGATAGTCGTTACATTGGGTTGGTTCAGTTGGAGTTATGGATACTGGCAGAACCGGGATACGTTCTTCCATTTCGGCGCGATTCTGGTGGTGCTCGGGTGTGTCCTGTCGGTCCTCGGCCGCCATGTGCTCATGCGGTTTCTGCCTGCGGTTCTGGTGCTGCTGTTTCTAGTGCCCGTTCCGAACCACATTCGTCAGAAGATCGCGGTCCCTATGCAGGCGTTCACTGCGCGGGTTTCGCAAACGTCGATGGAAGTGTTGGGGCTGGACGTCAAGCGGGAAGGCAACAACCTCACCGTCAACGGCCAATCCGTCCTGATCATCGAAGCGTGCAACGGAATGCGGATGGTATTCCCGCTGATTCTCGTCGGCTACGTCTTTTGCTTTGGGATGGCTTTGAGGCAATGGGTCCGGTTTATCCTGCTGTTGCTCAGCCCTTTGGCGGCGATCCTGTGTAACGTGCTTCGGATCATCATCACGCTGCTTTTGCTGGCATTCGGGCCAAGGCACGTTGGCGACCATTTCCACGATATCGCCGGTTGGTTGATGCTTCCCGTTGCATTCTTGCTACTTTTGGGCGTGGTACGCGTGTTGCGTTGGGCCATGATCCCGGTGATGCGTTATACGTTGGTGGCTCAATAAATGATCAGCCGAAAGAAGCTATTTCGATCGACGATCGCAGCCCCGCTGCTGTGCCTGGGATTGCTCGCAGGCATGACCGCAGAGCAGCGCACGCACATTCCGCCGGCCGAGGTGGCGGGATATCACTCGGCCATGAGGGAATTGCTCGCCGATGAGGCCAACGTGCCCTACTTCCTGGGCAATTGGACCGGCAAGAACATGCCCATTCCCGAGGCGGCTCAGAAACTGCTGGACATTAACGCATACGTCAGCCGGCGATACGTCGATAACAGCGCCACCGGAACGATCCGTCGAACCCGGTGGGCCGACTTGCTGATCGTTCAGTGCAAGGACAGCAGCGACATGGACGGGCACTGGCCCCCCAAGTGCTATCCGGCCCGCGGAGAACGCCTGGAATTCCAGCAGGCCCGCGAATGGACACTCAATGGCGTCAGCATTCCGCTCAATGAGTACATCTTCGTCCGTTCCAACGAAGGACGACTTTTTCGGCGTTGCGTTTACAACTTCTTGATCGTTCCCAACCGAGGCATCAAACGAGACATGGACGCTGTGCAAGCCGCGGCGGCCGACTTTCGACAACGATATTTCGGTGCTGCCCAGGTGCAGGTCATCATGGACGGCGATCTTCCGCAGGCCGATCGCGAAGCCATCTTTGCGGATTTGATTCAGCCCATTATCCCAGTCATTACAGCGATTAATAACCCCGGAGGCCACCCGTGAGCCAGGATATTCAGCTCTCTTCGATGAACCCCATGCCCATGCAGGGCGAATACATCCCCGGCGGCGGCGCTGGTGGCGGCGGATCGCCAGCCAACCAGAACCCGCTCGGGAAGCTACACAAACTCCTGCGTGGTCGATACCCCATCGTCATCGTCCTGGCGCTGATCTTCGGCGCGATCGGCGGCGCTGCGGGCTGGATCATTCCCAAGCAGCAGTTCGCCGCGACCGGACAGATCGAGCTTTCGCCGCTCATCCGCAACCTCAGCGACGCCGACCGCATCATGCCCATGTTCAACGCCTACGTTGGCGTCCAGATTCAGGTCCTGCAAAGCCCTCGCCTGATTCAGCAAGCAATGGCCACCCAAACCTGGAAGGACACCGGCAAGCCGACCAGCGCCGACTACAGCGGGTACTTTGCGTCCAACCTCACGATCGACTCGCCGAAGAATTCGCAGTTGATCACGATCTCGTACACCGACACCGACCAGAAAACCGCCTCGGCGGCCGTCGGTGCGTTGATCCAGGCGTATATCGCTCGTCAAGCCGATGAAGAGACAAGGGAGATTCGGGAAAAGCAGAGCAAGTACGAAACCCGCCGCACCGTGGCGCAGGGCAACATCAACCTGCGACAGGCCGAAATCCAGACCCTCACGCTGAAATTCGGCGTGCCGGATCTAAAGGTGCTGCAGGACACGACGATGAGCCAGATGACGGTATTGCAGGCTCAGATCGATACTCAGCAGATGACCTACGATTCTCTGCTGACCGGACGCACTCCAGCCACCAAGCCCGTGGTTCGGATCACCGCCGATCAACTGGCGTCTTCTAATCTGTTTGTTCGACAATTGGTAAATGATCGGAACTCCGCCCTGCTTGAACTCGAACGAGCCCGGTTGAAGTACGGCAAGGATTCGGTCCACCCGACCATTGTGTCGTATCAGAACCAAATCAAGCTCTACGAAGAACAGATCGAGAGACAGATTACGGCGTACTACGAATCGCCGCAGATGCGGCAGAATTTCATGCCCGATGGAACCCCGATCGTTCAATCAACCGATCCGGAGCAAGTTCGCCGGCAGATCGACTTGCTGAAGGGTCAGATGGAAACCAAGCGTAAGCTGGCAACCGACGTCGCCCGCACGGCTTCTGACATCGCCGGCAAGCAGCAGGAAATCAACCTCCTGACGCAAAACATTAACGAATGCACCCGTGAACTTGATGCCTTGGAATTCCGCAAGGACATGCTCGGCCGAGTCGCAATCATCAACGGCGGTGATAATGCCGTTCCCGCCGCCAACAAGCGTCCGCTGATCGCGGCCGCCGGGTTCCTCGGCGGGATGGGCATTCCGGTCGGGCTGATGCTGCTCATCGGGTTGATGGATAGCCGCCTGCGTTACTCGGATGAAACCGACACGGACATGTCGGGCATCACACTGCTGGGCATTTTGCCGAACCTGCCGGACCGCCTGAGCGACCCGGAGCAGGCCGCCACCGCTGCCCATTGCGTGCATCAAATCCGCACGATGCTGCAGATCAATGGGGCGGCGACGGATCAGTCGGTCTTTGCGGTCACCTCGGCTTCGCCGGGCGACGGCAAGACCAGCCTGACGCTGGCGCTGGGCTTGAGCTTCGCCGCCTGCGGCAGCCGTACGCTGCTGATTGACTGCGACCTGATCGGCGCCGGCCTGACCCGCCGTTTGGGCGTGCAATCCGAAACCGGCATCCTCGAAGCCGCATTGAATCGTTCGGTGCTCGAACACATCCGCACGACGGAAATCACCGACGTGGCGATCCTCCCCGTCGGCTCGGCCGGCGCGCTGCACGCCAGCACGCTGAGCCCCAACGCCCTCCGCCGGATCATCGCCGAAGCCAAGAAGCACTTCGACACGATCCTGATCGACACCGGCCCGATCTTGGGCAGCATCGAGGCCAGCCTCGTTGCAACGGTGGCCGACGGCATTGTGCTGACGGTCGCCCGCGGGCAGCAGCGCCAACTGATCGAGAAGTCGCTACGTCACCTGATGAGCATCGGCGCCAAGATCTGCGGCGTGGTCTTCAACCGCGCTCAGGCCCGCGATTTCGAACGCTCGCTGAGCAACGTCTCCATGCGATCGGTGGGCATCGTCGGCACGATCGACGCTGCCAACCGCTACGGCGTGCTCGGCCGGGCGGTGCAGAATTCGAATAAGAAAGATTAGTATTCTTCTCCTCACCCGTTAACCCGGGGGAGGAGAATTGTTAGTAAAACAAGAAGAGTCATTGGTCATTTGTCATTGGTCATTTGTGGTAATACCAATGACTAATGTCCAATGACTCCTATACCATGACGCAGATCCAGATTGAACCTCGCTCCACCTCCGCTACTCCACCGAGTGCGTTTTTTCCGCCCGGGCCGCGCACGATGTGGGGGCTCGATCCGATCCAGCTCTTTACCCGCTACTGGGCCGCACATGGCGTGCAGGTGGTTCGCCAGGGTGAACGGTCGGAAATCGTCAAGCACGCCGAGCTGTACCTGCTGACGGATCCGTCTTCGCTGCCGCTGTTCTCGCTTCGCAGCGTGATCGACACACTGAACTGGGTGAAGCCGCACCTGATGTTTCTGCGTCTGCACGACGCCCGCGAGCGCGGCTACCGCGAATGGGTGATGACCGACGCGGAAGGAAAGTTTGTCCGCTTTCAGCGCGTTTATGACACGCCTGAACAGTTGGCCCGCGTGGTGTTGACCACTGACGAAGACGTCGCCCAGTTGTGGCAAAGCGCCCGGGATCCGCGGACCGCGTGGAAGCGGATCAAGAAATTCACCCGCAAGATCGACCGCACGACGATGAGCATTGAAGGCAGCGTCTTCAATCGTTTTGAGGACCACGACGTCGCCGACTGCGTCCATGAGCTGGTCGCGAGGTGGAAGCGACCGGACAGCACCGTATCCCGAGCCGCCAAGCTGCAAGGCGACGCCTGGCGAGATCCCGAGGCCAAGATCGACCCCAGCGCCCGGTTCGTCGGGCCCGTTTGGGTCGGCGCAGGTCGCACCGTTGCACCCAACACCACGCTGATCGGGCCGAGCGTCATGTGGGATGACCCGACGTGCGCCCCCGCCACCGAAGCAATCCAGTGGCTTGAAATCGTCCCCACCGCCCCGCCGACCGAACCGTTGCCCAGGCAAACCGGTGTCGTTTACCGTTTCTGCAAGCGAACGTTCGACATCATCATGGCGCTGATCGGCCTGGGGATGACACTACCGCTTTACCCGTTCATCATGCTCGCGATCTGGCTGGAGGACGGAAGACCGTTCTTCTTCGGGCACATGCGCGAAACGCTCGGCGGGCGCGAATTCCCCTGCTGGAAGTTCCGCTCGATGCGTAAGGACGCCGAAAAGATGAAAGCCGAGCTCGCCAAGCTCAACCAGGCGGACGGCCCGCAGTTTTTCATGGAAAACGACCCGCGCCTGACCAAAACCGGCAGATTGTTGCGAAAAATCAATTTCGACGAGTTCCCCCAGTTCTGGAACGTCCTGGTCGGCGATATGTCGATGGTCGGCCCGCGACCCAGCCCGTATAAGGAAAACCAGTTCTGCCCCGGTTGGCGCGAGGCCCGCTTGAGCGTGCGACCGGGGATTACCGGACTGTGGCAGGTCAAACGCACCCGCCGGGCCGGCACGGATTTCCAGGAGTGGATCAAGTACGACATCGAATACGTCGAAACCCGCACGTTCTGGCTCGATATGAAGATTATTTGGAAAACCTACGCCGAAATCTTCTCCAAATTAAGCCGATCATAATAATAGTGAAGAGTGGCTAGTTGTTAGTTGGTAGTTGCGGCTGCTGACGATGGATCGTTTCCACTAACAACTGGCAACTAACAACTGGCAACTAATTCCATGAGACCCACCACCAAACGCCGTCTTCTCACGTTATTCGTCATTCTGCTCGTTACGGGTGGAGTAGTCGGCGGGATCCTTGCGATCAGGCTTGGCAAGCTTGCCAGAGATAACAAGCAACGTCGCGCTGACGGTATGACGGCTTTCAGCAACGGTGATTATGACAAATCCCTCACGTTGCTCAGCAAGTACGTCGGCGACAACAAGGACGACGCCGAAGCCCTTTACGCGCTTGCAGTCGCCCGAAGTCAGGTGACCATGCCCAACGGCCAACACCTGAAGACCTCCATCGGGTACCTCATCAATTACCTGGACATGAAGAAAGGCGACTCGCAAGGTCAGCACAAGCTTCTGGAACTGTACACGCGGGTGCGATGGAATCCCGAAATCCTGGCGTTGTCCGACGACATTCTGCAGGTTTCGCCGAACGATCTACCCGCCCTTCGAGCAAAGACCGCCGCTTTGATGGCGCAGCAGAAATTTGATCAGGCCCTGACCGTTTCCGAGAAAATCAACGAACTGGCTCCCTTGGATATTGAAGGCCAGCGAACCACCTTCACACTGCTGGCGCAGCTCAAGCGGCCGCCGAAGGAAATGCTCGACCGCGCGAAGGCCGGGCTCAATGCGCATCCTGAAGATCCGCGGTTTGAGCTGCTGTTGGCCAGCGCGTATTTCTACGACGGCGATCAGGACAACTCCAAGAAATACATGATGCTCGCCATCAGCCGAAAGGCGCCCGATCCGGACTTCGTGCGCCTGGCGACGAAGATGCTGGACGGCAAGGGAATGTTCGATCAGTCGCAGAAACTGCTCGAGCACGCCGTCACCGATCTGAACGACGCGGACGTGCTGCAACTGCTCGTCGAACGCCTCTGGCAAAACGGTCAGACCGAGGAAATGGCCAGGCGGCTGGAAGCGATCAAGCCCGATGACACCAAGGCCGACAGCAACCTGCTGGCCATGAAGGCGATCTCGCTGCTGGAGCACAATCAATCGAGCGAAGCCCTGATGGCGGTCAAGACTCTCGCCGGTCGCGCCGCCGACGACGAAGCGTTCGCCTGGTCGACCAGCATCCCGGCCCGCTACGCGGTTCCCGCGCCCGATCCGCGAAAGGTCGTCGCCATGCTGCTCAACGCCGCCAATCGCGACCGCGACAACGCCGTCATCCGCCTTTGGCTGGGCGAAGCTTACGAGAAGCTGAACGAAACCGAGTTGGCGCTGACTGCCTACCGCGCCGCCGGCGACATCGCGCCCGCGTGGTCCGAACCGCACGTCCGCAGCGCCAAGACGCTGGCCCTCACCGGTCGCGGGCAGGACGCGGTCGAAGAAGCGACGGTCGCTGACAATCGCAATCCCAAGAGCCTGCCGACGCGCATCGCCATGGCAATGGCGGCTTCGGCATTGACCAAGGACAACCCCACCGCCGTCAAAGGCGCGGGGCTGCTTCAAGCCGTTGCCGACATTCAGGCAGCATCGCCCAATGAACCGCAGACGCTGCCGATGTACGTTTCGCTGTTGGCGCAATCGGGCAACCGCGACAAAGCGATCGCCGTCATCCAGAGCGCGATCAAAGCCAACCCGCCCGTCGCGACCGACACACTTCTCCGGCTGGTCAACGTCAGTAACGAATTGAAGCTCGACCAGCAGCAGACGATTTTCGATGCGATGGTGCAGGCGGGCAATCAAGCTCCCGAACTGGCCTTGGCGCGCGCCCGGGCACTACTCGCCCAAGGCAAGGCCGAAGAAGGCCGCAAGCTGCTGACCGACTCCGCCGCCGGGCAGGCCGATCGCGCTGCATGGGCAGTCGCCGCCGCGCAGTACCTGGAAACTTCCGGCAACGTCGATGCAACCAAATCGTGGAAATCGGCGGTGGAGGAATTCACGACCGATCTTCGCGTGCAGTCGGCGTTCCTCAAGTCTGAAACCCGAACCAATGACCGCGCCGTTTGGTCCGCCACGATCGATCGCGTGAAGTCACTCACCGTCGAAGAAGGCGTCACCTGGCGACTGGAGCGAGCCCGCTACCTGCTCGACGGCCAGCCGAGCGAGCGAGATCGTGCCGACGCCGTCACGATGCTCAACGACCTGATCCGCTCCAACCCCGGGCTGGCCGACCCGCGGCTGATGCTGGCGTCGACGCTGCTCAAGACCAACAACATCCTTGCCGCAATCGAACAACTGAAATTCGCGGCCCAGCTCCGTCCAAGCGATCCGCAGATCGCCATGAGCTTGGCGAGCCTGTTGATCGACAACGGCAAAGCGATTGAAGGACAGGCCTATCTGGAACGATTGGCCAATGGAAATCAGCTCTCTCCGATCGGCAAGCGCGTTGTTGCTCAAACACTGGCCGAACAAGGGCAGTCCGAACGGGCGATTCAACTGCTGCAGTCGATCGCCGGCGATGATCCGTCGCGCGACGCGATGATCGCTCAACTGTTCCGGCGCTCCGGCAAGACATTGCAGGCCGCTTCGATGTACGAAAAAGTCGCGACGGCTTCGCCGATCACATCGGATGCGATCGCCGCGGCGGCTGACTACTTCTTCGCCGCCAATCAACCGGCGAAAGCCAAAACCGTACTCGGGCGGTTGACCGATGCTTCAGACAAACCCGCACCGGGAACAGCCGAGTTGATTCAGGCCCGACTGGCGGAGCAGTATCTGTCCCCTGAGGAAGCCACAACGTGGTACGGAGCGGCCGTCAAGGCGTCGCCCGGTTCGCGAACGGCCAAGTCGCTGGCGGCGTTCCAGCTTCGTCGCCGTCAATATGACGCCGCCAAGGCGACACTGGCGCCGATGCTGGCAACCAACAAGGAAGACGCGGATTTGATTGCGCTCGCCAAACTCGCCGACGACGCTGCCGCCGCGCCGGCTACGTTGGACGTGTCGATGGAGTTGTCGATCCTCTCCCGCAACCCGCAAAACGTGGCCGCGAAACAACTGTTCACCGCCGCCATCGAATCGGCCGCCGCGAATGAAAACCCTTCTCAAAGGGTCAATCGATACAGAGCAATCGCTGACCGCAACCCCAAGTTCTGGCCTGCTTCGCAGCGGCTGATCTGGGCGTACATGGACGCCGGTCAGTACGACCGCGCCCGCGAAGTCTGCCTGCTTGCGGCAACCGCGTTGCCGACCGACTCGGCCCCGCTGCAAACCCTGTGGCGCGTCTATGCCAACCAGAATGACTGGACTGCGGCACTCAGCGTCGTCAATCAGTGGCGGGCGCGCTCAATGGATAACCAACGCCCGTGCGATATCGCCGCGGGTGAGGCGATGGTCGGTCTCCGGCAGACCCGCCAGGCGATCGCCGTGCTCGCTCCTTATGTGGACGCCGCCAGGAAAGACATTCGCAATTCCATGGATGTGATCTGGCCATACGGCCGAGCCCTGTTGCAGGACGGCCGGACCGCCGACGCCATCGCTCTCATGGAAAACGACCTCAAGGATCCAGGCGTGCGCCACCTGTGGCTCGCGATGGCCGGCGATGTCATGCCTGACAATGCGTCCGCTGTCACGTGGATCAAGAAGGCCTCGCCGATGCTGGATGACAATTCGCTCAGGGATCAGACCGCGTTGTCCCGCGCCTGGTATGTAGTGGCCATGCGGTACAAGGATCCCGCCAGCTACGCTGAAGCCAATCGCCTGCTGCGATGGGTCGCGGAGAAAAGCGATTCGGACATTACGGCCTGGGCCCTGCTCGGCGAAAGCCTGCGCGGTGCTGGCGACCTGCCCGGAGCGGAATCCGCCTACCGCCAGGCCCTGCTTCGCGGCGACAACACATACTCCGCTAACGCGATGGCGTTCCTGCTGCTGACACAGGATAAGTCGCTCGACGAGGCGCTGGGACTCTCCACCAATGCGATCGCCGCTTCCCCGAAAACCGCGGCTTTCTATGACACACGAGGACAAATCAACTTGCGACTCAAGAAATTCGATGATGCGATCAAGGATTTTGATCAGGCGCTGATGCTTCAACCGGAAATGATCGATTCCATGGTCGGCAAAGCCGAAGCACTAAGCCAAGCCGGCAAGAAGGACAAAGCCGCCGAGTTGCTTCGATACATTGACAGCGTCATGGCCAGGCAGCCTGAACTGTCGCCGTTCGCAAAAAAACAACTGGCGGGTTTGAAAGCTGCTTCATTGAACTAATCGCTTCCACGCCGATGTGACACCCTATCCGGCGGGTTGCGATTCGCGGAGAGAGGACGCTTCAACCTGCCCGACGGCCGGCGACTGGTCGCGCCCCACATGAATGGATCGGCGGACCGCCGACCGCTTACCACCGAGGCGACCGATCTCGGCCATATGGGCGCGGTTCGCACTGACGCGCTCGCCGCCTTTGCGACCGGCGGCACGGGCCTCATCGGTGGTGAATTCGTGGGCGGTCCCTTTTTGGTGAGCCGCCTTTCCGCCCTTACGGGCGATTTCCTTTTGCTTCTCTAGATTCATCGAAGCAAACCCGCGAGTACTGGTATTGCCTGGCATGGGAGAGTCCTTTCCGCGAGCCGATCACCGACTCGTAAAAACCTGGATCGATACGACAGCCACACAATTGCCGCCAACCGATCCACAACAGGCCGGATTGTCACGCTTGACTCGCCTCGGAAGTATCGGGGAATTACCGAACATCAGACCGCGATTCCGCGTCAAACACGAAAGCCAACCTGACATCCCGGTTCCGATAACACCGTGCTCGCCACCTGATTCTAGGCCGCCCATAAGAACCGGGCAGATTCAGCTGCTAAATTTTTAGTAGCAGGATTCGAAAAGTTCGCCCTACGGGAAACCCTCCAGACGATTCATCCTTTGCCGGCATAGGATCGATAATGACAAGTAGGGTCCGCGGTGTTTAGGCCCGATTTGGGTTCAATAGATTTGCACCTAAGTGATGAATTGTGCGAAACTAAGGACCATCGTAAGGCAGCGGACTTGGATGCCCCCACGGGGATTCCATTCAGCCCGAAGCACCCGGCTGACCTATGGCGTGTATTCATGAGGCGGTCGGCTTGATTTTCCGGCGTCCAGTTACGATGCTTAGAGGTTCGCCTGTATTCGATTTGGAGCGTCATTCATCATGCCATTCTTCGATTTCGTTAATCGTGCGAACGCGGACTACATCGATCGCCAATACGAACAGTACAAAAAAGACCCGCGGTCGGTAGACGAGAAGTGGCAGGCGTTCTTCGCAGGCTTTGAAAGCGGTTACGCCAAGTCCGAAGGCCCCAGCCGCGATACCGCCCACGACGGTGAACTGGCGCATGTCGGCGTGTACAACCTGGTGCATTCCTACCGCGAATTAGGCCACTATCTGGCAAAGATCGACCCCCTGGGGAAGAACCGACCGAACCATCCACTGCTGGAGTTGTCGCAATTCGGAATGTCGGTCGACGACCTCGACCGACGCGTCGGTCATGGCAATTTCCTTGGCTCGACGGACGGCACGCTCCGCGACCTGATCGAAAAGCTCCGTGACACCTACTGCCGCAGCCTCGGCGTGGAATTCCAGGACATTTCCGACAAGGCCCAGCGTGATTGGCTCACGTCCCGCATGGAGCCGATCTACAACAAGCCCGCGCTGACCCCGCAGGAACGCAAAGATATTCTTTACCAACTGGTGGCTGCACAAGGGTTTGAGGAGTTTTTGGCCAAGAAGTTCATCGGCGCCAAGCGGTTCGGGCTGGAAGGCGCTGAAGCCTTCATCCCACTCATGAACGCCATCGTCGATGACGGCGCGGTGCTGGGTATCGAAGAAACCGTGATCGGCATGGCCCACCGCGGGCGATTGAACACGCTCGCCCATGTATTAAACAAGCCTTACGAGCAAATCATGGCCGAGTTCCTCGGCACGATTCAGCGCGACGAAGACGAAGGTGATGGCGATGTCAAATACCACCTCGGCTACAGCCAAGACCGCACGACCGGCTCAGGCAAGAACATTCATCTTGCCCTGTCGTTCAACCCCAGTCACCTTGAATTGGTGAACCCGGTGGTCGAAGGCATCGTCCGCGCCAAGCAGTACCATCGCCGCGATGACCTGCGTACCAAGGTCGCCCCGATCCTCATCCACGGCGACGCCAGTATTTGCGGCCAGGGTATTGTTCAGGAAACGCTCGCCTTGTCGGAAATGCCCTACTGGCGCACCGGCGGGACGATTCACGTCATCATCAACAACCAGATCGGGTTCACCACCGTTCCCAAGCAGGGCCGCTTCACGCCGTATCCGACCGACGTGATCAAGATGATTCAGGCCCCGATATTCCATGTGAACGGCGACGACCCTGAAGCCTGCCTGCACGCGGCGAAACTGGCGGTGGCGTTCCGTCAGCAATTCCATTGCGACGTGATGATCGACCTCTGGAGCTACCGCCGCAACGGCCACAACGAGACCGACGAACCTACATTCACCCAGCCGTTGATGTACAAGGAAATCGAGAAGCACGAGCGTATCCGCGAGATGTACGCCAATCGCCTGATCGACGAGAAGGTAATCACCGCCGAGGAATTCGAGAAGATGAAAGCGCTCGCGTGGGAACGGTTCGAGAAAGCACTCGCCACCGCCCGCGAGGCCCGTCCGCGACAAGCCCTGAAGATGCTCGGCGGCGTTTGGAAAGGGATGAGTCGAGCTGGCGCCGATTGGAGCGCCAAAACCGCTGTTCCCGCCGAAACGCTCAAGGCCATCGCCGAACGAGCTGTGGCGTTGCCGGAAGGGTTTACGCCTCATCCTAAGCTAGTGAAAATCCTACAGACCCGCGCCGACATGGGCGCAGGCAAAGCCCCCATCGACTGGGCCGGTGCTGAAATGATGGCCCTGGGCTCGCTACTGACCGAAGGCACGCCGATTCGCTTCGTCGGACAGGACGTGCAGCGTGGCACCTTCGGCCATCGCCACGCGGTGCTGCACGACTACAACAACGGTACCAAGTACTACCCGCTGGCCAACATCACCCCAACGCAGGCGCCGATCATCATCGTGAATACGATGCTCTCGGAACTGGCGGTTCTGGGTTTTGAATACGGCTTCAGTTCGGCTGATCCCCGAAACCTGGTCATGTGGGAAGCGCAGTTCGGCGATTTCGTCAACGGCTGCCAGGCGATCATTGACCAGTTCCTCGTCGCCGCCGAGAGCAAGTGGGGCAAGATGTCCGGCCTCATCATGCTGCTTCCGCACGGGTACGAAGGTGCCGGACCTGAGCACTCCAACGCATACCTCGAGCGCTGGCTGAGCCTGTGTGCTGAAAACAATATCCAGGTGTGCTATCCGTCGCTTCCGTCGCAGTACTTCCACGTTCTGCGTCGCCAGCAGCTGCGCAAGTTCCGCAAGCCGCTGATCATGATGATGCCCAAGATGCTGCTCCGCAGCGGCCTACCGGGATCGGCGTCGCAATTGTCCGATCTCACCGACGGCGAATTCCAACTGGTGATGGACGACCCGGCCCAGCCCGATCCCAAGGCCGTCAAACGCCTGCTGTTCTGTAGCGGTAAGATTTACTTCCTGCTTGCCAATGCCCGTGAGAAGGAGCAGTTGAAGAACGTCGCGATCGTGCGTGTGGAGCAGTTGTATCCGTACCCGAAGAAGGAAATCCAGGCGATGCTGAGCAAGTACAGCAACGCCAACGAAATCGGCTGGGTGCAGGAAGAGCCGATGAACCGCGGTGCGTGGACATTCATCGCCCCGCGGCTGCGCGAACTGCTGCGAGACACTGCAGTCCTCACCTTCCACGGCCGCGAGGAATCCGCCAGCCCGGCCACGGGTTCGAGCAAGATTCACGTGATCGAGGAAGAGGAAATCATCGCCCACGCGTTGGACATTCCTTCAAAGAAGCCTGAAACCCCGGCCGCGGCAGTGAAGACTGAACAAGCCACTTCCGTGCCGGTCGCGGCGTCGGACTCTTCCCCAAAACAGCCTGCCGTGGTATCTACGCCTAAGCAGAACAAAGATTAGGAATTTCGGATTGCGGATTGCGGATTGCGGAATGAAGAAGACACGGTGTCCACTTCATTCCGCAATCCGAAATCCGCAATTCAAAATCTCGAACTATGCCAACAAACGTCACCGTCCCCGGCATGGGGGAATCCGTCACCGAAGCCGTCCTGCTCCGCTGGTTGAAGAACGACGGAGATGCCGTCGCCATCGACGAAGCTCTGTGCGAATTGGAAACCGACAAAGCCAACGTCGATATTCCGTCTCCGGTTGCGGGCGTGTTTCGTCCTGCTAAAAACGCAGGTGATACCGTGCACGTAGGCGAAGTCATCGCGCGGATCGATGAAGGAGCAGGAAATCCCTCCTCGTCGGCCCGTCCCGCTTCAGCGGGACAGAGCGCTCAAGCATCCAACGCCCCGGCACCAACAACCAAGCCCGCTACTGTGGCAACCAGCAGCAAGTCAGAAGACCTCTCGCCCGCCGTCCGCCGAGTGGTGGCGGAGAAGGGACTCGACGCATCGAAGATCCAAGGTACCGGCCCAGGCGGTCGGATCACCAAGGAAGACGCCCAAACCTTCGCCGAACCCAAGGGCAACGGGATGAAGTCGACCAGCACAAGCCAGCCGATGCCCTCCGCCGCTGCACCTGCCACTCCCGCAACACCCACTGCGGTCGCCGCGGCAGGCGGGATGACCGGCTTTGACGAGAACGGCAAAAAGCGCGTCCCGATGAGCAAGATGCGCATCCGCATCGCACAAACCCTCGTCCAAGCGCAACAAACCGCTGCCATCCTCACCACGTTCAACGAAGTCGATCTGTCCGAAGTCATGGCCATCCGCAGCCGGCTGAAAGAGAAGTTTGAAAAGACCCACGGTATCGGGTTGGGCTTCATGAGCTTCTTCAGCCGGGCCGTGTCGCTGGCACTGAAGGAATTTCCCCGCATCAACGCCGAAATCGACGGCACTGACATCGTCTACAACGAGCATGTCCACCTGGGCATCGCGGTCAGCACTGATCGCGGGTTGGCTGTCCCGGTAATGCGAGAGGCCGAGAAGATGTCGTTCGCCAAGATCGAGAGCGAGATCAAGCGTCTGGCGCTCGCCGCCCGCGAAGGCAAGCTGGGTCTCAATGAACTGTCCGGCGGAACCTTCACCATCACCAACGGCGGCGTGTTCGGCAGTCTGCTGAGCACTCCGATCCTCAACCCGCCGCAGAGCGGCATACTGGGCATGCACACGATCCAGAAGCGCCCTGTGGCCGTGGGCGATAAGATCGAAATCCGCCCGATGATGTACATCGCGTTGAGCTACGACCACCGCGTGGTCGACGGCAAGGAATCGGTCAGCTTCCTGGTCCGGGTCAAGGAACTACTGGAAGACCCGACGAGGCTGATGCTGGAAGTTTGATGCGAAGCCCGAATGACGAAACCCGAAATCCGAATGAATGACAAAATCCGAATGACGAAGGTTGCAGATCTTCGTCATTCGGATTTCGTCATTCGGTATTCATTCGGATTTCGGGTTTCGTCATTCGGATTTGACTACAATTTCAACACATGAGCGACGCCGATCCCTCCAACTCCGAACCACCGCTCTTCGACCCGGATTCCTTCCGCATGTCGATCGGCGAACATCTGGAGGAACTCCGCCGGAGGCTGATTCTGGCGCTGGTTGGGTTCGTCGTGATCGCAGCGGTCTGTCTGTGGTTCGGCAAGGATCTTCTGAGTCTCTTTTGCGCTCCACTCGTACACGCCCTGCAGGGTTATGATCTTTCTCCCCAACTCCACTCCGGCCAACTGCCCGACGTGTTCATGTCGACGATCGAATTGTCACTGATCTGTGCCGGTTTGCTTTCGTCGCCTTGGATTCTGTATCAGTTGTGGCAGTTTGTGGCCGCGGGGTTGTATCCACAGGAACGCAAATACATCACCAAGTTTGTCCCGCTGAGTGTTGGACTATTGGTGACGGGGATGCTCTTCGTCTATTTCCTGGTACTCCCGTGGACGGTGCAGTTTTTCATTTCATGGGCTACCGACGTGCAATTGCCCAGCGGCACTACGTCACTGGTCACCACCAGGCCGAGCGACCCTCCGCCGTCGCGTATCGATGAAATCGCCGGTGATCCGGCCAACCCGGTCAGCGGGCAGGTATGGTTCAACACCGAACAACGCCAGCTCAAATTATTCATCGGCGGGCAGAAAAAGGTGATCCCGTTCGGTGCGGAGAACCTCATCGCCACGGAGTACAACCTCCCGGAATACATCGACCTGGTGATCGGTATGCTGATTACGTTCGGCCTGAGCTTCCAAATGCCCTTGGTGGTGATGGCACTGGCGCGCGTGGGGATTGTGTCAATCCAAGCCCTGCGGTCATTCCGAAGATATGTCTACTTTTTCATGGGAATCATCGCCGCCGCCATCACGCCGGGCGATGTGATTACCGCGACGATCGCGCTGCTGATCCCGCTGTGTCTGCTGTACGAACTCGGCATCTGGCTGGCCGTGATGGGTGAACGCAACGCCAATAAAGACACCGATTAGCAAGCCGATTGGGTCATTGAAGATCGGGGCATTGGCGATTGAAAGGCTTGTTCTTCAATCGCCAATGACCCGATCGTCAATCCCTCCATTCGCCATTATTGGACCCGTTCCTCCCCCGTTTTTCCCTTTTCCTCAGAGCGCGGTTATAGTGAATTCACGATCCCTTTTCTGTAAGGAAACCAACGAACATGATTCACCCGTGGCACGATGTAACCCCTGGCGAGGAAATCCCCCAGGAATACAGCACCATCATCGAAATCCCCTTCGGATCCAGCGTGAAGTACGAGCTGGATAAGGCCAGCGGCCTGATCAAGCTCGACCGCGTTTTGTACTCCGCTGTTTACTACCCGGCCAACTACGGGTTTATCCCGCAAACGCTGGCCGAGGATGACGATCCGCTTGACGTGCTCGTGCTCTGTCAGGAAACCGTGGTTCCGCTGACGGTGATCCACGCCCGCACGATCGGCCTGATGGTCATGATCGACGGCGGAAAAAAGGACCACAAGATCATCGCCGTCGCGACGGACGATCCGGAATTCAACAGCTACCGCGAAGCCGCTGAGATGCCCGTACATCGCCTGACGATGCTTCGGCGATTCTTCCAGGACTACAAGCAGCTCGAAGGCAAGGCCGTCGAAGTCGACGACATCCAGCCGGCGAAGATGGCGTACCCGATCATCGAAGACGCCCTCGCCCGCTACAGCCGGCAGCGGCGCAAGGGATTTAAGTAATCCAACTGACGAGACTGAATCTACAAGGCCGCGACTGGATGTCGCGGCCTTTTTGTTGACCCGCCTGTACCACGGCCTCCGGCCCGTGCGGGCGATGATCCGATGGAAGGAACCGCGACGTTGGAAATTCGATCGCACAAGGCTCGGGCCGGAGGCCCGTGGTACGAGGCAATTATTCCGATGTCGGCTGCGTCGCCGGTTGGGTGGTGGGAGTATCGATCGATCGTAGCTCGCTCTTGGCTGATTCGATCTTCTGCAGGAGCGACGCAAGCTGATTCCGGGCATCTCCGACGGCGGCAGTCAGGCGGGTTTGCTCCTGACTGAGCGTCGCAAGGGATTGCTGCACCTTGGCTTGTTCAGCGGCCAATCGCTGCGATGCCTCCGCCGTCGCCTGCTGCCGGGATTTAAGGTCGGCCAACTGCTTTTCCGCCTCCGCCTTGGCAGCCAGGGTTTGATCGAGTTGCTCGCCGGCAGCGGTGATCTTTGTCTGCAAATCCTGCTGAGCGTTCGCCAGCCTCTGCATCTCAATATTGAATGCCTTTTTCTCTTCTTCTCGTCGCTTCTGCTCGGTCAATCGGACCTGGCGTTCTTCCTCTCGCCGTTTGGACTCGGCGGCGACGCGGGCTTTCTTTGTCTCTTCCCTCTGGGCTTCGGCTAGAGCGGCGGCGGCTTTCTGCTCGATCTCGAAAGTCAGTAAAGCCTGACGTTCGGGGCTCGCCGGTAGTTCCTTTTTTGATACCTCGTACAACAACCACGGCATCTCGTAACTGATGGGCCTGATGATCGATTTGGCGATCCGAGGCTGGCGGCGCATGTCGCGATCTTCCTTGCCCAACTGCGCGCCGGCAGCGACAACGATCAACCGCCAACGCTGTACCACGTCTGCGTATAGCGACTGCTCGCCGCCAACCGGCTCGTTGGTGAGCTTACGAATGATGTCCAACTGCTGCCTGGGCGTTCGGTCACGCTTGCGTTCGGTCGGGCCTTCCAGCACGAACACCTGCTTGCCCGCCGCCAGGCTTGCCAGGACCGTTTGGCGTTGTCGCTCGTCGAGCGCCTTTTGATCGAAATCCTTCAGTCGCTCGTACAGCGCATTCACCCGGCCGGGGTCGATCACCTGCGGATCGCCGCCGTCAAACTGCTTTTTCCAGTTTTCCATGCGCTCGCGATTCACATAATCGCGATACGTACTCTGATCAAACAACACATAATCCCGCATAAACTGCAGGTAATTCAACAGTTGATTGTCTCCGCCGAGGATGACCGAACCTGGCGGTGCTTTGGCGAGGATTTGGTCGGCATTGTTCTTCAGCGCCAGCCGGCTGAATTGCTGGCTTTCCATCTCGCGTGAACTGGCCTGAAGCGCAACGGCTGTGGAAAAGATCGCGACCACCGGCGCGACTGCTAACACTGCAAGCCGAGGCATCCACGAGTCGGTGTTAGCCAAGACCAATCGCGTACCGTAGCCGACCACCCACACGCCGCAAAGAGTCAACGCCGGGATGATCGTGGTGAAAAATCGCAGGTAACCGATGTTCGTTCCATCGGGCGCCCAGTAGTAAAACGTGTAGCACGCCATGCACGGCAAGATCCAAGCCGACATCACCAGCGCCACCCGCCTGCTCCATGCGAACATCAAGACCAACCCGACGATCGCGATCGGAAACGTGAAGAACAACCCGTTGGTCGTGAGATGGCGGAGCAGGGTTTCCCAGTTGTCCTGAAAATGTTCGAACGTGAACGAACTGCCCGGTTTGGATTCGTTGGTCGGGTCGTAACCGGTCAGCGAGCCAAGCGAGGCGAGGTTGTACGCAATTAAACCGCCCATCGGGATCAGCCAGCCGACGGTCGCGAGAATGCCGCCCAGCCAATCGCGCCACGGGGCTTTCCAGAACTTGCCCAGACGGATCAGAACCACCACGCCGATGACGAGGCAGAAGGTTGCTTCACTGTAGCGGATCGTGCCCGCATAGCCGAGCAGGAACCCTCCGATCAGTGCCATCCAGAGCGAGCCGCGCCGCCACCAGGCGATCATTGCCACCATGCCAAAGGTGACGCAGAAGGTCGCCGTCGCGTGGCTGTTGGCGTCGATGGCCAGCAGCATCACCACCGGGCTGGTGGCGAAGATCAGTTGCCCCAGCAGTGCGAGGTACGATCCGCAGAACGTGCGGATCAGGAAGTACGTTGCCAGTACCGCGCCGGCCATCGCGATCGGGTTAACCGTGAACGTCAGCCAAGGTCCCCAGTCAGGTCCGCCGATCTTGAGGCAGACCGCGACAATCAGCGGCAGGCCGATCGGGTATTTGGGATAGAAGCGTTCGGTCGGTTTGTTGTAGTCGGCCCCCACCCACATGCCGCTGACGTACTGGTGCGGATCGAATTGGCCGGTCGTCAGATCGACCGGGGCGTATTTCATCGTGCCGGTCTCTGCCAACTTCCGACCGCCGTAGAGGTAACCGTTCTGATCCACGCCGCCATTGGCAGGAACCCAGTAGCAGAAACAGGCGTAAAGGAATCCCACCGAGATGGCCACCGCAAAGGCGGTAAACGCCCACCGGCAGGCCCTGGATTCGGTCTCGACCAGGCCAGTCAGGGCGTCGGATGTTACCTCCACCGGAACCGGCAGCGACTGAGTCTCTGCAGCGATCGCAATTGCGTCGGTTTCAATTCGTGAAATGGCGGCCTCCGGGGAGTTGCATTACCCAATATTACCCTGCAGACGGCCTGACGTTGCGTCAGTCGTTGCAACATTTTAGCGGCAATCTGACGGCAGATTTCTGTAAATTGACGCGCCCCTTAGCGACCGCTATAGTCCGCCCGTGTAGCGGACCGCCAAACCCCAGCAAACATTTTTGGCCCGGGCAGCGTTTTCCGTATCCGCTGCGGTTCGGTTACCGTACATTGTCTTATCGAATTTTTATTGATCCGGATCGAGTCCTCCAACAGAGCGAGTAGACATGAGTCAAGCCGTTTCGAGTTCGGCACCAGCTAAAGCCCCGGGCGGAGGCCTGGAAGGCGTGGTGGCCGCCAAAAGTGAGATCTGCTTCATCGACGGAACGGCTGGGCATCTCATCTATCGCGGATACGGGATCGAAGATCTGGTCGAAAACACCACCTTCGAAGAAGTCACGTTCCTTCTCTGGGAAAACAAGCTTCCCAACCAATCTGAACTCAATGCTCTCAAAGCCGACATCGGCAAAAACATGGCGCTGCCCGAACACGTGGTGAACGTGATCAAGGCGCTCCCGGCAACCACCCAGCCGATGGACGCGCTGCGAACGGCCGTCAGCGCACTGTCCAGCGTCGATCCCGACCTGACCGACAACTCCCCCGCCGCCAACCGCCGCAAGGCGATTCGGCTGACGGCGCAGTTCCCGACCATCGTCGCCACCTTCCACCGTTTGCGCATAGGCCAGCCGATCATTGCGCCCGATCCGTCACTCTCAATCGCGGCCAACTTCCTGTACATGATCGACGGCAAAAAGCCGAACGAAACGCTCTCTCGCGTGATGGATGCCGCCTTGGTGCTGCACGCCGAGCACGGCATGAACGCCAGCACGTTCAGCGCCCGCGTCATCGCCGCCACGATGTCCGACATGCACGCGGCCGTCACGGGCGCGCTCGGCGCTCTCAAAGGCCCCCTTCACGGCGGGGCCAACCAGGACGTCATGGAACTGCTGCTTGCATGTGGCGACACCGCCAACGCCGAAAAGAAAGCCCGCGAAACCCTGCTGTCCGGCGGCAAGATCCCCGGCTTCGGCCATCGCGTTTACAAGACCTTTGACCCCCGCGCCACGTTCCTCCGCAAGACCAGCAAACAGCTCGGCGAAGCGGCCGGCAACAGCAAGTGGTACGAGATGTCCGAAGCGCTGATCAAGGTCGTCAGAGAGCTGAAGCCGAACATCAACCCCAACGTCGACTTCTTCTCCGCCAGCACGTACTACACGATGGGCATCCCGCTGGATTTGTTCACACCGATTTTCGGCATCGCCCGCATCGCCGGGTGGAGCGCCCATGTGATGGAGCAGCATGTGAACAACCGCATCATCCGCCCGACGGACGACTACGTCGGCAAGACGGGGTTGAAGGTTGTGCCGATCGCACAGCGGTAGTAAGTTTTTAAACATGAAGTGACGAATTGCTCAAAGGAAGAGGCGAAAGTCTCTTCCTTTTTCCTTTTAGGTTGAGTTCATTTTTCCACATGGAACATCCAACACCCATTCTTAATTACAACAAACCCGCCCGGCGACAGTGGAATCGGCGTCCGACACGGGTTGGGTTCTTTGGTATGTTCGGCTTCGTTGCATTCTATGACCTATGCGTCCTCAGTATCACGCACGGTGCGGATAGCATGCCCGCGATGGTTGCGTGGTGGGCGATCAACTTTGTGTCGTTCCCGGCTGTCGCAATCTTCGTGATGTTTGTGCCGCCCCCTTTCGGCGAAGGCGAACTGACTCCGTGGGATTATACGGCCGTGGGTCTCAGCATCATTTTTTCTTGCGTGATTTGGGGATTGATCGGCGCGATGATTGCGAATCGAATCTGGGGACAACAGAAGCCTTACGATCCCGATGCGGCTAACTGGTAGCCGCAAGCACTGCACGGAGTCTGCCATGCGATCGATCGAGCGCAGCCTTAGCATCCGAAAACGATAGTCGTCGATGATGCATGACCACTGCGGTTTTCACATGACCGTCCGCAGCTTTGAGCAAATCCAATGCTGCAGCGCGGTCGATACCGGTGAGCGTACAGACGAACCGCACCGCCCGGTCGCGCAGCTTTGCGTTGCTTGCTTTGAAATCGACCATCAGGTTCTCGTGAACCTTTCCCAGTTGCACCATCGCGATGCTCGTGATCGCGTTGAGCACCAGCTTCGTCGCCGTGCCGGCTTTGAGGCGCGTGGAGCCGGTGATCACCTCCGGCCCGGTCAGGGGGCGGATGACAACATCGACTTTCGCCTCGCTCGGGACGGGTTGGGCGCAGGAGAGAAACACCGTCTTCGCCCCGCGCTCGGCCGCGCGTCTCAGCGCGCCGTGGACGAACGGCGTCGTCCCGCCGGCGGCGATGCCGATCACGACGTCCTTTGGGCCGATCGATTTCTCATCGACGATTCTGGCCCCGTCGCCCGCGGAGTCTTCAGCCCCTTCCTGAGCCCGGAACATCGCCGCCTCGCCGCCGGCGATGATGCCCTGCACCTGCTCGGGATCGGTCCGAAACGTCGGCGGGCACTCACTGGCGTCGAGCACGCCCAGCCGGCCGCTGGTGCCGGCGCCGAAATAGAACAGCCGCCCGCCCATCCGCTGGCTGGCGACGACCAGCTCGACGGCCGCAACAATCGCGGATTCGACTTTCGCCACCGCCTCGACGGCCACGCGGTTTTGCTCGCTCATCAGCGCGATAGCCTCGGCGATGCTCATCGTGTCGAGGCTCATCGATTCGGGCAGGCGTTGTTCGGTGAGAATGTGGGAACAGTCCATGGCGATAGAGTAACGAGTAACGAGCGATGAGTAACGAGAAAGAATGCCTCGTTACTCGTTACTCATCGCTCGTTACCTGAACGGGCCTCGGCGTGATCGACCCCAGCACCACGCCCCGCGACGCCCCCGTCACCGCCGGCACGTTGGACGGTTCGCCGTCAAGTGTCGCTGCTCCCAGCAGTGCAAACGCGATCGCCTCTTTCGCCGCCGACGGAACGCCCAGCGAATCCGTCGTGCTTATTGGGACGCCGTGGAGTTGGTCGCCGAGGCATTTCATCATCATGCGGTTATGCACGCCGCCGCCGCTGACGATCAGTTCGTCGGGGAAATGAGGTAGCAAGTCGCGGACGGCGCGGGCGATCGCGCCGGCGGTGATCAGGCAGGCGGTGGCGAGAAGGCGAGGCAGCTGCGATCGGGGCCCCAAGTCGCCGGCGCGATCGAAGAACAGGTCGATCATCGCCGGGCCGTCGGTGGATTTGGGGGGCGGTTGCTTGAAGTAGTCAGCCGACAGCACCGCCGTCGCGAGCGTTTCGTCGGCTTTTCCGAGGAACGCCATCCGCCCGTCCTCGTCCACGCCGGGGCCTTCGGGGAAGAGCTCGCGCATCAGCCAATCGCTGATGCAATTGCCCGGGCCGGTGTCGAAGGCGATCAACTGCTCGATTTTCCCGCCGGCGGGCACGAAGGTGAGGTTGGCGATCCCGCCGAGGTTCAGCAGGACGCGGTGCTTGGTGTCGTGACGAAACAACAGGTAATCCGCGAACGGCACGAGCGGCGCGCCCTGCCCGCCGGCGGCGCAGTCGGCCCGGCGGAAATCGCTGACCACCACGCACCCCACACGGTTGGCGATCAGCGCCGGGTCCAACCACTGAATCGTGCTCGGCGGGGCGTGATACAGCGTCTGACCATGCGCCGCGATCGCGGCCAAATCGCCCGCAGCCAACTTCGCGGCTGACAAGGCAGCTTGCACCGCATCGGCGTACGCCAGCGAAATCTCCCGGCCGAGCCCGGCAAGCTCTGCCAGCGTGACACTTCCGCTCTCGCGTACCGCGAAAATCCGCTGCTTGAGGGCCTCCGGATATGGGTGGGCGTGATGGGCGACCCGTTCGGCTTTCATCCCCAAACCCCGGCCGGTGATGCGAACGATGGCCACGTCCACACCATCGGCGCTGGTTCCGCTCATCGCCCCGGCGATCAATCGCACCTGCGCCATGTCTCAAGTGTACAAGGGATTACGCCCCAAGATGAGCCCCAAACCTTATGGAAATGGCTCCTGTCGAATTCCCCGGTTTTTTCATACCCCAACCCGGCGTGGGCGATATACTTGTTTTTGCAAATCTCCGTCATGTCCAACGAAAAGGAAAAACTTCTCCCGGACGGCTCTGAATCCCGGGAATCAACCGGCCAAGGTGGAAACACCGCAACGCTCGATCCAAAGCAGAAGCACAAAGGAAAGCCTGTTCGCACACCTCCCGGCCAAATGCCGATGTGGAAAGTGCTTCTGCATAACGACGATGTGAACTCCATTGATCACGTCATAGACACCGTGGTCGAGCTAACGCCGCTAAAACAGCAAGAGGCTGAAATTCGTGCCCGCGAGGCCGACAAGAACGGATTGGCTCTGCTATTGGTCACCCACAAGGAACGGGCCGAGCTGTATCAGGAGCAGTTTCAGTCCAAGAGCCTGACGGTGACGATCGAGCCGGATGAGTGAATCGGGTGATTGATCAGTGGTGATTGACACCTATTTTCGTCAATCACCACGTATCAATCACCAGTTGCCCCATCAAACACGCATTTCCTCTCCAGCGCCTTCCTCAATCGAACAACATACTCCCCCGCCGGGATGTCGATCGCGCCGAAACGCTTGAGGTGCGAAGTGGTCGCCTGCGTATCAAGCAGTTCGTAGCCGCGATCGCGGAGGCGTTGTACGAGGTGGACGAGCGCCACTTTGCTGGCATCGCGGACGGTGTGGAACATGGATTCGCCGAAGAAGGCTCTGCCGAGCGATACGCCGTACAGCCCGCCGACAAGCTCGCCGTCTTGCCAGGCTTCAACACTGTGGGCGAAGCCCATCTCGTGCAGGCGGACGTAGGCAGCGATCAGCGTTTGGTTGATCCATGTGCCTCCGTCCTCGCGGGGTACGGTGGCGCACGCGCGCATGGTGGCGGCAAAATCGTGGTTGATGCGGATCTGGAACTTCCCCTGTCGAACCGTCTGCCGAAGGGTTCCGGGGATGTGGAAGTGTTCCAGCGGCAGGATTCCACGCGGATCGGCGGTGTACCAGCGGATCGCACCTTCGCGATCGGCCATCGGGAAGACGCCCTGCGAATACGCCGTCAGCAGCGTTTGCGGATCGAGCTGAGGCGAAGCAGGCATGATTGAGAGTGTACGAGTCGCGAGGGGGCAAAAAAAGAACTGGCCGCTGAAGCGGCCAGTCCGGGAGAATGCAATGTAGGCAGTTGTCTGGTTTACGGAACAGCCCAAGGATCGATCGCGCCCAGCACCTCGGCGGCGGGAACGTTGTTAACGCTCCAGTCGTTGTAAAGGTAGTTCGATCCGAACTTGCTGCCGTGACGGTACAACTCAACCGTGCGGGCAAATTCCGTGAGCTTGGTGGCTGGATCAAGGCTCGTGCTGGTGACTTCCATGTAGTAGTCGCGAACGGTCGTCACCTTCTCGCCGGCGACGATCACCCGCCCGCCGACCATCTTGCGGGAGCTGTTGAACGCCCGGAACAACTGGTCCGGCGAAGCGGCCAGGTGCTTGTTGAGGATATACGAGTGCGCCTCGAATGCATCCATGTCCGCAGGACAAATCAGCGTCTTGGGCGTCCACGGAACCGGATCAAAGTTGATCGGATCGTAGGTGCCCACACCCGCTGAGTAAGTGCCCATGGTGTAGTTGGTCGGTGGATCGTAAGAACCCACCCACGCAGCGTACTGAGCGGCTTCGGGATCAGGATGGATGAACTTCTCAAAAAAGATCGGCCAACGGTGGTTCGGCGGCCAGTTCGATCCGAGCGTGATGTATTCGTTGGTGTTGGGGTTGAAGTTCCATACCGGAAAGAGCCAGCCCTTGTAGTTGTTGGCATAGGTAACCATGCTCTGTCCGAGTTGCCGCAGGTTCGATTCGCACTTCACCCAATTCGCCTGTTTCTGAGCGCGGTTGAGGGCAGGCAGCAACATCGCGATCAGCAACGCGATAATGCCGATCACCACCAGCAGTTCAACCAGCGTAAACCCGAAACGTTGGATTCGTCGGCTTTGGCTCATAAATCAATCCCTTCCTGAACCGTCTGAACATCCACTAATACCCGCCGTAACGGCTGGTGTTGCGATATCGTTGCAGCCCCACGGGCAAACTTCCACTGTTAGATCGGTTATCGGGCCGGAATGTTGCGATTGATGACTGGTTTTTTTGGAAAAAACCGTGGATCGTCGAAATTCAACGGGCCCGTCTGCGATACGGGAACCCGGGAAATACTCCTAAATTTAGTTGTAACTTACTTCCTATAAACACTTTATGGTATTGAATAGTTGAGTTCTGACGCCCCATTTAGCCGCCGCACTTGTGCGGCGATCCCGCCCACCAGCGGGGCGGCTAACCAGCTACACCTGCGTGACCGGATTTGCATCGCTCCGAACCGCCTCCACCCTCCCACCTCGACGCTTGACGGTGAGATTTCTGGGGAATTGCACCTTTGCGGGCGTGCTGGCGTCGGTACACATCTCGACCAACCGATCGAGCACCGCAGACGGGAGTTCGTCCCCCGGCGCTCCCCTCGCCATCAACCACCGCTTGGCGGCTTCGCGGGCGAGTAGAACCGGCAGGTCGCACAATTCCCGCGTGAAGAACGACGCCGATAGCACGGGCGCTCGATCGGCCACCCAATCGCGCAGCCCACCGCTTTGGCAAGACATATCGAGCAGCCGCTCCACCACGCTTGGCCGATCGGCAAGCCAGCGGCGAAGGCGGTTACGCAGATAGTCTCCCGAGGCGTTGCTAGCATCCTCGCGATGCGGCTGGCCGCGGTCGATCAGCACTTGCCGCAGCCTGTCGCGTCGAACGCCCAGCAGCGGACGCAGGATCGTCACCTCGTTGACCACACTGCGAAACCGCATGCCGCCCAGCCCGGTGACCGGCGAACCTCGAATCAGCCGATGCAGCACGGTCTCGGCTTGGTCGTCGGCATGGTGGGCGAGGATCACGCCTTGCAATCCACGCTCAGCGATCGCCCGGCGGAACAGTTCGATCCGACAGGCGCGATAGAGCGCCGAAGGATTGCTCATCGGCGTGGGCAGCGCCGGCTCGATCTGGCTGCGCCGGGCGACCACGCAAGGCAATCGCCACAGCATCGCGAGTTCTGCCACAAACGCCGCGTCGTCGGTGCTTTGGCCCTGGCGGGTTTCGTGATCGAGGTGAACCACAGTGAGTTGCAGGTCAACTCGATCACGCAGCAGCGACAGCAACGCCACGCTATCCGCCCCGCCGCTGACGCCCACCGCCCACGGGCCGGGGGGGATTTGGGCGATCGCGATTTGGGGATCATTTTTAGCCACAGATGGGGCACAGATTAACACAGATGAAAAACAATCGCTTATCTGTGTTCATTGGTGCCCCAACTGTGGTTAAAATGATCTAACATGAGATTTCGAATTGCCATTTCATCGCTTCTGCTTTGCGTCATGGTTGTGGCAACGGCAAGACCACCCAGCTCTCGACCGGCCCCGGATTGGCAAATCTCGTCAACGATGTTTTTGCAGGCCCGACAGGTCACTCTCATCGGTGGGGGTGCAAATCCCATTTGCCCGTCCGGAACTGCTCATTCCGACGATCCAAAGGGACTAGCCGTGACGAATTGCGATTCCACGTTGTTTTTTCTCACAAAACTCCCCGCAGGACCGCAGCCTATTGATCCTTCTGCGGGGCCGGGCAAAATATCTCGATCCAATTTTTGTGCCCAGCCGGCTGATTCGGTGATGGACTCTCTCCTCGACGCCGCCAAGCCCGCCACCCAACCTGCGGTGGAGATCCCAGCGACTCAGCCGGGGGGCGCTGCGCTGGTCAACCAAAACGCCCCCACCGACGCCCGGCCGGCGACGATCACTCTGAGCAACGGGCAGACCGTCAAAGGTAACGCCGCCACCACCACTGACAAACCCGTCCGCGTGTGGGATCCAACGATCAAGGACTACCGCGATATCCCCTTCAGCCTCATCGCCAGCGCCACCGCCAAAGTCGTCTGGGAACGCGATGAAAAGGAGTGGCAGTTCAAGGAAAGCGGCAGCGACGTGAAAGTCTACAGCGGCAAAACCTACCCGGCCCGCGAGACCCAATACACCTTCACCCTCATCAACGGCGACCAAATCACCGGCGACGTGGCGGCGCCGATTTACATGGACACGGGCAAAGCCACCCGCACGTTCGTCCTGCACAAGCGGGATAAGGGCGAGCCCGGGCAGACGCTCAAAGATCTGGTCTACGTCAAGCAGATTGATTTCGATACGAAATAGGGGCAAGCGAATTCAGGAAAAAGTGGAAGGCGACGAGCGGAAAGTGAATGCCTTGTCACTCATCGCTCATCGCTTTCCACTTTTTCCTGATTCCCCTTGCCCCACGCTCTTAATTCGCGAGTTTCGCCTTGGCCGCGCTCAGGCGGAGGTCCAAGCCTTTCTGCTGAGCTTTTTCAGGGAGGGTCTTGATCCGCTCGTACCGCGCGACGGCGGTGGCCCAGTCGCCTTGGGCTTCGGCGTCGTTGGCCTGACGCCAGAGCTTGCGGGACAGGTCGTAGGCTTCGTCGAGCGTCATCGTGGGCTTCGGGGTGGTCACTTCGATTGGCTTGGGCGTCTCGACGACCTGATCCGGCTTGGGCGTGGGGGACGGGTTGCTCGAATTCCGCGGCGACGGATCAACCGAAGTGGCCGTTGGCGGAGGATTCTTTACTGCTGGTGAAACCACGCTATTGGTCGGCTTGGACAACAGCGTCAGATTATCCAGTGAAGGCGGAGCGGGCTTATTGGTGGCTGGCGTGCCCGCGGTGAGTTCTTGAATCTTGGTGCTGGCTTTTGTGTACCACCCATCGATTTGGTTGTGGAATTCCGGAATCTTCATGTACGCCGCAGTTCCTGCTCCGCCGAGGACGAGGAGCAGGATTATCGCCACCAGCGTTTTGCTGATCTTCCGGCGACGGCGGCGAGCAACGGGGGTGAAATCGAGCTGGAACGCGGTCGCCAATTCCTTGGCGGATAGCGTGGGGGCATTTTTGCTCGGATCGCGCGGGGCCTGCTCGCGGGCGAGCCGGCCGGCGGCGATTTCCTGGCGATCGACTTCGTCCCTCGACGGCGACGGAAACGCCGACGGTGCGGGGTTGGAAATCGGTGCCGCGCTGAATGGAGCGGCTGGCGTTACGGTCGCCTGCTTCACCGCCGGCGCGGCAGGTTCGGGGGAAGGTTCGCCGAACACGGTGTCTTCCCGCAAATCCACGTCATCCTGCACCGGCTGAGGTCGGGCGGTGGGTTTTGCGGTAGCGGTTGACTCCAGCAGCGCGTTCGGATCGGCCGGCGGTCGCTGGTCGCGGCTGCAGTGTGGGCAGCGGTTGGCGGTGGTTTCGATGTCCCTGCCGCAGTTGTAGCACAGCCCGAACTCGCGGCTGACCCCTTTGACGCTCGCCGCGTAACGCCACAACTGCGACGTCGTCGGCCCGCGCAAAATCGCCTTGGGTTGGATGCGGCCTTTGCGGATAAACTTGATCAGTGTTTCGTACTTCATCCCCGGAGCTGCCGGATTGCGCTTTTGCAGGACGTACCAGGGACCGACTCTCCCACGCGTGCTGTTACGGGTGGCCGGCGTGTTTTCCATGCCACAACTGGCGCACGGTTCTTCGGTGCGTGAACTGGCGCTTCCACAGAACGGGCAAACCACCGCCCCATCCAGCGAACGGTGTACTGGCGGCGCGGACTTGGCAATCTTCCCTGCGACGTCAGTCGACGCAGGATCGGTCAAACGAGCCATTTCTTCTTCCTCGTTCACAAAATCTTTCTGATCCTGCGGATCCCAAGACATGACGGAAGCGCCTTGCCCAACCGGCAAACAGGCCCCGTGTCACTGGCTCCACGGGAGAGCGATTATCCGAAATCGGCCCCAAAGGTCTACTGCCAAATGTAACCCCGTCCATCCTTTCTTGCCATACGCGCGAGACGGGGAAGAGTTTTCCGCAAAATCCGGATGTGCGGCCAGGGATGCCTCTAACTCTTTCTAATATAATGATTTATGCATACGGGTCGGAAGCAAAAATCCCTCCAGACCTTCCCTCAACGGACAGACTTGTTGCTGTTTTGCGTCGCTAACCGCTCTGCTTCCGATATCTCAATGGGCCCATGCCCATCACCTGCTTGAACTGTCTGCTGAAAAGGAACACGTCCTCGTACCCGAAATCGATTGCAATCTGCGAGATGCTCCGGGTGGAGTTCAGCATCGCCGATGCCGCATGACGGACCCGCTGATCGACCAGCCAGGCACGCGGCGACTTTCCGAAGCTTTTTCGAAATAGGCGGGTGAAATAGTCCGGCGACAGATCGAGTTCGGCCGCGAGATCGGCAGGCGTGGGTCGCAGTCTGGCGCTATCGCGGACGAAGTGCGTCAGCTTGATCCGCTGCGTACGCGAGAACGTGCGAGAACCGTCCTCCCGACGGTCACGCAATCGCACGGCGGAGGAAAAGAGGATCGTTAGCATCGCCCGCAGCCGTTGATCGGCGAATGGGAGGTTGCTGGGAACTTCGTCGACGATCTGCTGCACGACCTGCCCGGCCTCCCAGGCCTCGTTGACGAGCAAAAAATCGTCCGACAGCCGTAACGGTGCCTGTTCATGCGACAAACCGACACGGAAGTAGCGGACGCTGAATTCCGGCTCGCCGCGGTCGATCCAGAATGCATGCGGCACGCCGGGCATCACCCACAGCAACGAGCCGGCCTCGACGCGGATCGGTTGCCCCGCGATCTGCCCGGCGAACGCATGCTCGGTGACGAAATACAGCAAATGCATCGGCAGCGACCTCGGCGGGGCAGCCCAGTCGGGCGCGACACGCAGCTCGCCCGATAATGTGAAGTCAACAATCGCTTCACGCATCAGCGACTTAAGAAACAGGGGAACAGGGTCAGCCATCGAATAATATTCATCACCGATTCAGCACAAAAAATCAACGGGCGATCGTATGGAATAGGCGAGATATTGTGATTCAATATCACCGTCTCATACATAGGAGCAGATACGTGATCGCAACCCGTAGTTTTGCGTTGACCAAAGCAGAAATCGAACGGTTCCACACCCAAGGCTACCTCGGTCCGTACGCCGCTTGTACGCCTGAGGAAATGGCGGAATTCAGGAGCCAAATCGAACTGGTACTCCAAACCACCGGTCCAAACCCCAAAGCGCCCTCGCAATGCCGGCACCTCGATAGCGCGGTGGTCTATCACCTCTGTTCGCACCCGGCGATCGTGGATCGCATGCGCAGCCTGTACGGCGATGATCTGATCCTGTGGGCTTCATACTTCTTCACCAAGGAACCCGGCGGGTCGGAAATTCCCTGGCACCAGGACTTGAACTACTGGCCATTGGAACCGGTGGTCAACGTCTCGGCATGGATGGCGATCGACCCGGTGACGGTCGAAAATTCCTGCGTAAGGCTCATTCCCGGCTCACACAAAAAAGTCGTGCCGCACGTCAAATCGCCAAAAGGCATGGCGTTCAGTGAGATGGCCGACATGAATTACGTCGATACGTCCAAAGCGATCAACATGGAACTAAAGCCTGGGGAATTCTTTCTGTTCAACGAGAAAACGCTGCACCAATCCGAACCGAACCGCTCGAACAAGCGGCGAATGGGATTGTCGATGCGCGTGACACTACCGTTCGTGAAGATCACGCATGACATCGGGCCGCTGTTTCCGGGTCATGCGGCATTGCTGATCGGCGGGGAGGACAAGTTGGGCTTCAATCGGCTTACTTCGCCACCGTTGGCGTGAAGTAGTCGCGGACCAGATCGCGGTAGGCGTCAGGAATCTGACCGGTCTGAACGGCGTGCAAGGCGGCGTCGCGATCGGTCGGCCAGCGGTCGCTCGACCACGGAGCGGCGGATCGATCAGCGGGACGGGCAGCAACCCGACCTGTCGATGATTCTCCTAACCCGGCCGGACTGGCCGACGATGCCCCATCACCGCCGCCGGGGATGGTGCCGAGTGGCGAGGTTGGATTGGCGTTGGTTGAGAGTGCGGTGCGTGTCGGATCAACCGATGATTGGCCGGTCGATCCCGACTCCTGCCCTCCCTCATTTGCGGGCGTCATCGACTTGCCCTGCGAGCTTGCGGCGGTCGCGGAGTTCTGCTTCGGATCAGCGGGCCCGCCTAGCTGGGAACGGCCATCGCTGGCAGCCTCCCGCCCGCCGGGCGTACGCACATCGCGACGGGCGCTCTCCGAAGAAAAGGGGTCACTACTGATTTCCGAAGCTCTCAGCATCCCGTTAATCAGTAGTGACCCCTTTTCTTCGGCCCGGGAGGTCGCACCGTTGCCCGCCAGCAGGCCGACCACGATCACCGTCGCCCACGCAAGCCCGATTCCGCTCCATGCGCGCACGCCGTACCGGGCGAGCATCACTTCCGACGGCGAGTGCTTTCCGCAAGCCCGATCCGCCATCACGCGGACGGCCAGGCCGAAATCGCCGGAGGTGCTAAGCAACGCCGATGAGAGAAGATCCGCCAGTTGAAGTTGCTGATCCGCCTGCATGACCGCGTCGAGCATGGTCGGCCGGCGTATCACGCCCCAGGCAATGCCGACGACCACCGACACGCCGAAAATCGCCATGACGATCGGCCAAACGTCCACGCTCCGCCACCCCGCCACCATCGCCAGCAGACACGCCACGCCCGCGGCCACGGCAAGAGCCAGGCCGACGCGCTCGACGATCGCCATCACCACCGCGCGATGATGCACGGCGGAGACGAAGCGGTCGAACTGCGAACGCGTTGCCATTTCAAATCTCCAAAATGCTGAATGATCGCCAAGACGCCAAGACCGCCCAGATTGAAACGCCGAAAGACAAGAGAATGATCCACAGATTTCACAGATTACACAGATGAAAAACTAATCCGTGACATCTGTAAAATAGGAGGTTTAACACTCTTGGCACTGGCCTTGGCGCTCTTGGCGTCTTGGCATTCATCCGTTCTTGAGAAACGGAAAATATCAGATGCCTCAGAAAGCGCGTCAGACTTGCACGCCTGCTAGGCCCCGGACTTCAGTTCCAAAACCGCATCGCGAACGCAGGTTAGGTGGGGATTGATCTCCAGTGCCCGTTCATAGCTGGAAATCGCTTCCTGATGGCGATTCATGTGGGCGTAGCAATGACCCAAGCCCGCCCAGGCGCCAAAATGACAGGGCATCAGGGTCACGGTCGCCCGGCAATCCTGGGCGGATTCTTCGTATTCTTCCTTTAGGTAATGGGCGATCGCCCGCTGATTGTACGCTTCGGCGAAATTCGGGGCGTGCTCGATCGCACGGGAAAAATGGCGGACCGCACAATCAAACTTCCGCCCGCTGAGGACATCGAGGCCCTTCTTGATTTCGCAGTTGGCTTTCGGTGTGCCGCTGCGGAACCAGATCGACCAGAGCGCGTGCTCGGCCATCTGATTGACGATCGGGTCCGGATCGGAAAGCTGCTCGGCCAAGGCATCCACGCAGTGAACGTCGCCAAGCAATCCCAACGCCAACGCCGCCACTTTGCGGGCGTCGCAGTGCTTACCCTGGAGCAGGCAAAGGATGTCCTGCTTGCTCCAATTCTCCTGAAGCGTGGAGCACAAGCCTGTCACATCCTTGCTGCACAGCAAGGGTTGGACGAGTTTGACAAATCGGTCTGGATCAATGCGTTGCAGAAATGACTCCTCTAATCCTCTGCCCAAGTCTAGGAGACGCCAATCAGGGTGTCTACCCACGGAATGATCGGGCAAAAAACCTGCCGGTCCGCGAAAAACCGCCTGCAAGGCGATTGTTCGCATCGAAAAAGCCGCTTCTGGACGCAAAAATGGACTTATCGGACGCGAAATGCCCGCGATAGGGCTTAATAACGCGTCGGGCGACGCAGCGATGGATCAGGGTTGCTGTTGGTCTTGGCGGTGGCCTGCGGGGAGTAGGGATCGGCGTAGTAGGATTGCCGCTCGCTGGACGAATCGTTGAGCTTGTTGGGGTAATAACCGGTCTCCAACGCCCCGCTTTCGCAGCCGAGCGACAGGAACAGGATTGGGATGAAACGCAAAATCTTCATGTTGTTTGGTCTTAAACGATATCACTCCGCCGGCCCTGTGTCGACAACGCCTGTCCCTTTACAATCGGCCGGCTTATGGCTGTGACTGCAAGGATCCGAAAATCCGCTCAACTGCTCCGGCGAATCCATCGCCGGTATCAAACCGTAACGATCTCGATGCAGTTCGGCGAACTCTCGATCCCATTCACCCGGATCGCCGATCCCGACCGCGTACTGGACGACGTCGCCGCCGCTGCAGATTTGCGAGAAAAGCTGAGCGGCCAGCGCGAATCCGACCCGCAACACCTGCCCTACTGGGCCGAGCTATGGGACAGCGCGATCGGCATGGCGACGTATCTGGCCGGGCGGACCAACCTAGGCCCGCACGTCTCGGTGCTCGACCTCGGCTGCGGCATGGGCTTAAGCGGCACGGTCGCCGCGGCTATGGGCTGCCGCGTGCTCTTTGCAGACATGGAGCAGGAAGCCTTGCTCTTCGCGCAGTTCAACACGCACCGCTTCAATACCGAGCTACTGATCCAATGCCGACGTCTGCGGAAACGCCGCCTGCCATGGAACAGGAAATATCTCCCCTCGATCCGTTCCCGCCGACTCAATTGGCAGACCGATCGGCTCGGCGAGACGTTCGATCTCATCCTCGGCGCCGACATCCTCTACGAACGAAAGCAGTGGCCGTACTTGGAAGCGTTCTGGCGTGCCCATCTCGCCCCCAGCGGCCGAGTCCTCATCGGCGAACCCGGCCGACCAACCGGCGACGACTTCCCCGCCTGGCTCACGCCGCAGGGCTGGACCTTCACCAGCCGCGAGCAGGTCGTGCCGCAGGCGAAGAAGGCGATTCGGTTATTTTCACTGACAACAAGGGATATTGAACCACTGAGACACTGAGGCACGGAGGCGCGCGCTCTCTTTTGGAGCTTCATAGCAAACGAGATTTAGAAAAGTGCATTCGGGGAGTTGTATCAGAACGCCGAGCGTGTCTCCGTGCCTCCGTGGTTCAATATCCTATTCATGCCGCAGCGCATCGATCGGATTCATCCGCGCCGCCATCATCGCCGGGTAAAGCCCGAAGCCAACCCCGATCAAGCCGCTGACGATAAAGCTGCCGATCACGCTCCACGCGGCGATCGACGTGGGGTAATTCTGCTGCGAGAACCAGAAGACCACTCGCGGCAACAGCTTCGCCACCGCCGAGCCTAACGCCACGCCGATCAAGCCGCCGCTCAGGCTGATGACCGTGGTTTCGATCAGGAATTGCAGCGTGATATGCCCGCGTTTGGCGCCCATCGCCCGGCGGATGCCGATTTCCTTCGTCCGCTCGGTCACGCTGGCAAGCATGATGTTCATGATCCCGATCCCGCCGACGATCAGGCAGTTGCTGGCGATGCCCACCATGATGAAGTTGAACATCCGGCTCAGCCGCTCGGCGTTGCGCAGGATTTGGATCGGGGCTTTCACTTCAACGTCTTTGCGCGCCGGCAGGCCGACCATGTTCTCGGCGATCTTGCTCAGCCGCTCGACGTTCTCGATCCCGTCAGCCTGCAGCCACACCTCCGTCAGCTCAATCGTCCGCATGTCGCGGCTGCCGGCGGTGACTTTCATGCTGTTGTTGCCGAACGCTCTTTTCGCAAGCTTGTAGGGGATGTAAACGTCCTGATCGATATCGCGCTGCGTGATGCCCGCGCCGTCGGCACCAGCGCGAAGACCCGTCGGCTCGAGAACGCCGACGATCGTCGCTTGCACCGTCGCCATCCCGCTCGTGCCGATCAGCAGCGTTTCGCCTAGCGGGTTCTGATAGGGAAATAGCTGTCTTGCCACACTATCGCCGATGACCGCGACGGCGTCGCCGTTTTCGTCGTTTGTGTGGGAAAAAAGATGCCCGCGCTCCAGCCGCAGGTTGATCATGTCGAACCAGCCCGTCGTCGTACCGATCGCGTTGGCCTGGGCGCGTTTCCCCCCGTAGACGACTTTCTGCTCGGTATTGCGTAGCGGTACGACCCGTTTCACCCCGGGCAGGGTTTGCAGCTCGAGTAGGTCTTCCTTCTTCAATCCGTATTCCAGAATCCGCTGGGTTTTGCTGCTGGCCTCATTACTTTCCGGCGGCTGCATCGAGCGGACGACGATATTGGTCGCCCCAAGCTGGGCCATCCGCTCCAGCGCGTCTTTCTTGCTCCCCTCGCCGATCGAGACCATCACAATGACGGCGAACACCCCGATGATGATGCCCCCGGCCGTAAGGATGCTGCGCAACTTGTGCAGCCGCAGGTTCTTAAGGCCGAGGCGGAAGGTTTCGAGGAAGAAATTGAGCATTGATTCTTGCCGGAACTATAACTGAAATCCGTATTAACCACGAAGATCGTGAAGGCGCGAAGAACACGAGGCAAACAGGAGTATTCTTCGCGTTCTTCGCGCCTTCGCGATCTTCGCGGTTAAAGAATCTTGCAAATCATACTGATTTGGGTACATTTCCCGACCCTCCATCCACTGGAGGCCGCTGGCCATGCCTCAGAACCATGACCAGCGGAACCGCGAATAAGTCGTCGAACCTTCGTTCGGCGCGTCGCATGTCCTGAGCAGCCAGCTTTGCTGGTTGGAAAGTGAAGGTTGTCATGGGCCGTTACACGGGTCCGAAGGTGAAGTTGTCTCGTCGCGTCGGTGCACCGATCGCCGACATCCCCAAGCACACAGGTAAAGAGCTGACCCTGCCGGGCATGCACGGCTACCGCGGTCGTCGTTCGACCGAATACGGCATCCGCCTGACCGAGAAGCAGAAGCTGCGTTACCACTACGGCATGATGGAAAAGCAGTTCCGCAAGTTCCTGGACATGGCCAAGAAGTCCAAGGGCAACACGGCTAGCTCGATGATGACGCTGCTGGAAACTCGCCTGGACAACGTCATCCGCCGCCTCGGCGTCGGCCGCACGATCTGGGCCACCCGCCAAATCGTCGCCCACGGGCACGTTCTGGTGAACGGCGTGAAGACTGACATCGCCAGCTTCATCGTGAAGCCCGGCGACAAGATCACCTTCAAGGAAGGCATCGCCAAGGTCCTCCGCGACAACATGGAACAAAACGCCGGCCACAACGTGCCGTCGTGGCTCGAGTGGAACCCGGCCCAGCTGGAAGGCAGCATCAAGCAGCTTCCGGTTCCGGAAGACGTTCCGTTCGAAGTGAACATGAACCTGATTATCGAATTCTACCGATAATTCGCGACGGTCTATTCCCGCGAATACCGGTAGCCGCTCGGAGGCGGATACGAATGACTCGGACATGCGAACACATGTCCGAGTTTTTTATTGCGCAATGATGGGAAACAAAATCGAAGCAGTCTAACCCACGCGCTTGGCCGTGTGCGGACGACAGACTTTCTCCAGCACGCGGATGACGGTGGTCGCCTGTGTCGACAGCGGGCAACTGCAGACCGCGCGGGACGAGCAGTAGTCTCCGCCGCCGCTCGGGCTGACCTTGCAGGTCTGGCAGATCATCTCGTTGAGGATCCGTTCGCACACGCCCGGCGGATCGGTGTTGACCACGTTGGCGACCGCCATCAGCTTGGGCAAATGAATAAAAACTGAGCACTTGGCCTGACACGACCGCGCCACCTTGGGCCCGAGCTCTTCGCTCCCGGCCGGGCGGATCGAGCACGTCGGGCAAACCATTTCGCGAAGCGCTTCAACGGCGACTTGGAGTTTGTCGGTACCAACCATAACGATCTCCTGATGGATACCGGATTGTACCTTTGAGCCGATCAGACCCGCTTGGAAATTTCGATGAATTTGACGAATAGCCTTCAGAAATGCCAAGTGTGATGTGGACGCAGTCGCATCTACAACAGAGGTGATCTACGTAACACTTGAAGAAATCGCTTGGATGATGCTGAGTCCGCCTACGCCGCGTCGAGCAGCAGGCCCATGCGATCGCCCCACCGCAGCTTGCGGTAGGCCTGTACGCTGACGTGGCCGGCTTCGAGCATGGGTTGTAGGAGGTCGGCGGTCATGTCGCGGTGATCAACCAACAGCCTAAGTTGCGGCTGGCGGTGGATGTCGATGGTGAACTGTGGAACGGCCATTCCGATTAACTGCCGGTTCTGGCTGAGCCACTGGTACGCCTGTGCGATTGAGCGGAGATCGGTCAATCCCGACTTGGTGACGGCCAGCAGCACCAAGCCGTGCTCACGATCGACGGCGAGCGTCGCTTCAGGGCACATCGGCGGGCGGACGGGGCATTCCACCAGCGCACCGGGTGTGTGACGGATGATCGCGGAGAGAATCGTTGACGGCGACGAATCGGTCGATGGCAGATCAACCACGTCGCTGGTGCCGGTGTCGGATACGGGTTGCACGAGAGAAAGTGGGGTTCGGGGTTCGGGGTTCGGGGTTCGGGGTGAAGACATGGGCACCGAATCTTTCTCTGAACCCTGAACCCTGAATCCTGAACCCTTGTCTTGCTCCACTGATGAGAATCGCCGGGGCATCTCTTCCTTGAGCGCCTCCTCCAGCGATTGCTCCTCAGCCAGCGCCGCTGTTTCCTGTTCGATCGACGGCTCGGCCGACATGGGTTCGGGCTGTGAATGGGCGAGGAAGTCAGCGACGATCTGCCACTGTGGCGCCGCCGCGAGTTGGGCCTTGTCGCGCAGCGGACGGCAATTCAACAATAGGCTTTCTGAAACCTGCGTCGCCGGGCGAACCGGTTGCTGATATTCCAGTGGCCAATTCAGGAACTGCTGACAGACGCTGGAGAGCTTGCGATAGATCACCGTTGCTTCGGCGGCCGTCGGGGCATCGAGCAGTGCGAGCGACAGTCTCGGACGTTGCAGGTCGGCCAAACCCTTGAGGGTTCGATAGCAACTGACCACGCCATCGTGATCGCAGGTGCTGAGCATCACCCAATGGCTCACCGCGCGAAGCAGCGTGCGCGCTTCGGGCAGCCGAGGGTTAACCACATGCAAGAGCCAGCGGTCGACATCGACGTTCATCTCCTCGATTACTTCCGCCATGTGGCGCGGGTCGAACGATTCGGCCTCTGTTCCGTCTTCATTGGCGTGCGATTCGATGCCCGGCTCAAACCGCATCAGGCGGAACTCGCTTGCATCGACTTCGATCATCCCCACGCTGTATCCGCTGCTGACCGCGTAGTGGCGGGCGTAGCCTCTTACTTTATCAGCTTGATTTCCGGCCAGGTGCGAACCAAGGACAGCCAGGACGATCGGCTTTTTGATCGAGTCATCTTCGTCAAGTTCAATTTTCCCGAATACCTCGGCGAACTCTTCAGGCGTGAGATCGACGCTCTCGTGCATCGTTGGCCGGGCTTGATCACGCGGCGCCCCCGGCGGTATCCGCACCGGCCGCGGCGCGCCGGGCTTGGGCAGGTCGCGCACGTTGCTCAGGAACAGGTGGCTGATCTCGCTGAGGGGCCGGGGTTGGGGATTCGATTCCATGGCGTCTCTCGGTGCAGAGGGTTCGGGGTTCAGGGTTCATGGTTCGGAAAGACTGAACCCTGAATCCCGAACCCTGAACCCCGCTTAGTCCACCTCAATCACGTTATTCAACTCTCCGAACTGATTGGTCTCAACGTACGAGTTGTGTGGATCGGTCATCCACTTGCCATCGACCACGAAGCGATAGCGATAGCGGCCCGGCTGCAATGGGAGCTGCGTCACCCACTCGCCAGGGCGGGTGGTGGTGTGCATCGGGGTCGACATCGGAGACCAGTTGTTGAAATCGCCGGCGATGAGGACTTTGCGGGCCTCGAACTTCGCGGCGAACATCACTTCCTCGCCCATTTGCTTCACGCCGTAGAAGTTGGCCAGTTTGCGATCGGTGTTGGTGATCGCCAGTTCCGCGGCGCTCTCGGCCGGAATGCCCATCGACTGCAGGCGGCTTGCGGTGGAACCCATCGTCATCGGAGCGGCCATTTCCTGCGGGACCGCAACCGGAGCGGCAGTGTTATTGTCCAGCAGTGCGTTCTTGCCGAACTGCATCGTCGTCAACTGCGCAAGCTGCTTGGCGCGCTGGACCAGCTCGGCCGGGCGGGAAAGCGCTTCGGTCGGCGTGGCTTCAACGTCCGTCGGACGATGGCCCATCAGCTCGCGGGCGAGGTTGACGAAATCCTTGTAGCCGCGGCTGCCCGGATCGTATTCGGTGATCGGCTGGCCGAAGCTGGCGGCTTCTTTGAGCTTGGTGTTGAAGTTGACCGTGCTTTCCATCAGGTACCCGCTGAACTTGCTGCGCAGCTCGTTAAGCACTTCACGCGCCAGCTTGGTGCGGGTGTCGTATAGGGTCGGCAGCACGCGAATGAGGATGTCCTTGCCGGCTTTTTCCTTCATCATTTCCAGCGTTTCCATCATCTTGGTCAGACCATGGAGGCTGAAATAGCCGGTTTCGACAGGGACGACCACTTCGTCGCAAGCTCGCAGCGCGTTGAACGTGATCAGGCCCACCGATGGCGGGCAGTCGATGATGCACCATGCGTAGTTGGTTTTGGCGGATTGGATGACGTTGAGCAGCCGATCTTCGCGACCGGGCCGACCGGCGAACATCTGCTCGAACGCCGCCAGCTTGATGTTGCTGGGGGCCAGATCAAAATCCGTCGCGATCTGCCAGACCAGATCATCCAGCTTGGCGGTCTTGCCGTCGCGCTCTTCGATCAGCGCGTCGAGAATGGTGCGCTCGATCTGCTCTTCCGGCACGGCCAGACCCACGCCGCAATGGCCTTGCGGGTCCATGTCGACGAGGAGGGTTTTCTGGCCTAAACGGGCAAGACAGGCGGCGAGATTGATGCTGGTGGTGGTTTTCCCACAGCCGCCCTTTTGATTGATGATCGCAACGGTTCGCATTGCAAACCTTCCTTGGCTTAGCGGGCACGATCCTTCCGTGGATCGCTCGGGACGGACTCAGACGGTCCGTTACAACTATAAAGTCGGTGTTTTGATACTGAAAACTTTACCATTATCGGGGATGGGCCCGATTCCGGTTAGATCAGCAATAAATTGGTAGGAACTGTAATCACCCGCCGCCAACCCGATCAGGCCGCCACTTCGTCGAGTTCGCCGCCGACGAGACGCAAAATCGGCTTACTTTGGGGGGTGCGATCAACCGACCCGAGATAGCCGGGACGGAACTCGGGAACCGCTTGCTGCAGGGCGGCAAATGCATCATCCCGCGAACCGCCGGCGGCGTGGCGGAGCCGCTCGAGCGAACGCTCGACCTGCTGCCGGCTGAAGTTGGGCAACTGCCAGATGCGGATTTTCTCATGGCCGGTCGGGCAGGTCTGCTCATCGTCGCCGGCGAGTTCTTCGAACAGCTTCTCACCCGGGCGGATGCCGCTGTAGGCGATTTCGATGTCTTTCCCCGGCTTCAGGCCGTTTCGGCGGATCAGTTCACGGGCGAGTTCGACGATCTTGATCGGCCGGCCCATGTCCAGCACGAAGATTTCCCCGCCCTGCCCGATCGCCCCCGCCTGCATGACCAACTGCGACGCTTCGGGGATCGTCATGAAATACCGGGTCATATCCGGATGCGTGACGGTCACGGGCCCGCCGGCTTCAATCTGCCGCTGGAAGATCGGCACGACGCTGCCGGAACTGCCGAGCACGTTGCCGAAACGGACGGCGAGGAATCGGGTTCCGGGTTCGGTAATTGGGGTTCGGGGTTCAGGGTTTGGGGTTCGGGGTGAAGACGGTAAGGTCGAGTCTTTCCCTGAACCTTGAACCCTGAACCCCGAACCCCATTTGTCTTTCCCCGATCCCTGAATCACCATCTCCGCCATCCGCTTGCTCGCCCCCATCACGCTCGACGGATTGACGGCTTTATCCGTCGAAATCATCACAAACGCCGTCGCGCCGTGTTCGGCGGCGGCGTCGGCGACGATTTTTGTGCCGAAAATATTGTTTTTGATCGCCTCGCCGGGGTTGATCTCCATCATCGGCACATGCTTGTGCGCGGCGGCGTGGAAGATGACCTGTGGTTTTTCGGCGGCGAAGACTTGCTCGACGCGGGCCACATCGGTGATATCGCAGATGTATGGGCGGATGTCCTGGCCGACCCATGTATGGCGCAGCTCGCGGTCGATCTCGAACAGGTTGTTCTCCGCCTGCTCGACGAGCAGCAGCCGCTCGGGGCAGAATTTCATGGTCTGGCGGCAGATTTCCGAGCCGATCGAACCGCCTGCCCCCGTCACCATCACCCGTTTTCCAGCCAGGAATCGCTGCAGTTCCGGCGTGTCCAGATTGACCGGCTTTCGACCGAGCAGATCGGAGACGTTGATCCCGCCGAGTCCCGGTTTTCTGGTCGGCAACGAGGTTTTGGCGGGCTTGCGTCTGGCCATGGGTCCGAATCACTATCGGCCCGACCCGACGCCCGCCTGAAACATTTTCGGACGTTGCGTGCGCTCAATCCAGGTTAGTAGGAGCCGGAGAAGGCGTGAAGTCCGTGAGATCATCGCAAAGAAAACGCACCTTGTAATTGATTCGCGAATCCTTCGCGGACTTCGCGCCTTCGCGAGCTCTGCCTCATATGAATACCTAAAAAACCGGGCTCATCACTTTCGTGATAAGCCCGGCGGATACTTTCGACTGGAGGGCGGATGTCCTCCCGCGTGCAGTCAGACATTAGAACGCCAGCACCGCATCCACGGCAAACGTGGTTTGCGAGTAGCTGTTGCCGCCGTCAAACGCCTTATCGTCGGCGTAGTCGATGCGGATTTCAGGGCGAATCTGAAGTCCGCTGCCAACACACTTTTGCCCGGCCATCGGCATGAAGGTCACGCCTAGCGTGGCTTCGTAGACATTGTTCGCGCCCACGCCGCGTACCAAGTCGTTATCGCTAAACCACTCGAGCCGGCCGTTGATGCTGGCGTAGTTGCATACGCTGTACGACGGATAGAACGCCGCGCCGTACCACTGCGAGTAGTCATCACTCGTGCCGGGCACGTCGGCTTCGATGGCATACAATGCTTCGCCGCCGAACTTCCACTTCTCGTTCAGCGTGTAGTAGATCAGTACGTCCAGTTCCGTGCGATAGCCGTAAGCATCCGCCTGCTGCGGACCCACGCTCAGCGTGAAATAGGTATCCCATTGAGAATCCGGCTTGTATTGCACCTGTCCGAGGAAATCGATCGCGCCGTTGTTGTCTTCCAGCGACTGATCCCACCCTCGCGTCAGGCCGGCCATCACCGTCAACTGATCCGAGATCGGCAGCTTGCCGATAATCCCCGTCTGCGAGAACGGCGCAGCGAAGTTGAACAAGTACCCGTGCGAATAGAGCGTGTTCTTGGTTGGATCAACATACTCATAGCCGATCGGCGTGATGAATTTGCCGATATCCAGCGTCAGCCCGCGCCCGACAGGGACGGCCAATCGAACGAACGCCTCGGTGATATCGTACTGCGTATCGCCGTGCTGGTTGTCGTCGAACAAGCCGTTGGAATGCGTGAAGCGGGCGTCACCGCCATAGAGCAATGCGAGTTTGCCGCCGACATCGAACGCGCCCTTGGACGCATCGACGGTTCGTTCGAAGTTCAGCCCGATTCCGTTGAGCGTCAAATCCTGATTTTCAAAATCGAACCCGCGACCGGGAATCGTCGGATTCTTAGGATCGCTCATGCTGTACGTCCATGATCCCTGCGCGTAGCCGCCGATTTTGACGTGGGCGTCGTCCAGCAGCTTGCCCACACCGGCGTCGTTCAGCACCTGGGTGAGAAGCGGCTGAGGCGCTTCATCCGCCATCGCCGTGCGAGTTGCCCCGAACCCTACCGCAGCCGCGAGCGCCAACGCACATCGAGCAGCCACGGACTTGTGAAACTGAATCATTATTGCTCCTTTGAAAAAAAGTCCCTTTTCCAACGGAGAGCTCAACAATGCAACGCCCGGAAGTCAACAAAGTGTCACGGTTTCAACATGTGGACTGAACACTCGATTCTTTTGATTTTTCCACAGAAAACGCAAAAAAACCCGGCGAGCGCCCGGGTTTTCCACTTCAGTATGATCGTTTCGATCGAAGCCTTCGAACAAGCTACTTCCGGCATGGCACTTGGTTAGCCGCCCCGCCTGCGCGGCGAGTACGCCGCACAATCGCGATAGCTAACCAAGACCGGCAGACGCCCTAGCTGCGCGCTTTCAGCCGCAGGGTATTTTCCACCGGCGGGCGGCCCATTGGGTAGTACTGGAAGCCGTTCTCGCGCATCACGTCGCGATTGAGGCAGTTGCGGCCGTCGAAGATGATCGGTGCGTTCATCGTCGCTGCAATCTTGCGGAACGGCAGCGTCGTGTACTGCGGCCAATCCGTCACCAGCGCCACCGCATCAGCCCCGCCGGCAGCGGTCACCGGATCATTGCACCACTCGACCTTGTCCTTGAACAACTCCTTCATGTGATCCATGCCCTTGTAGTCGTGCGCGCGAACGGTCGCGCCTTTTTCGAGCAGATAGGTGATGACGTCGATCGCCGCCGACTCGCGGATGTCGTCGGTGTCTGCCTTGAACGCCAGACCCCACACCGCGATCGTCGCGCCCTGGATCTCGCGACCGAGCTTGGCAGCGATCTTGTCAACGAAACGCTTCTTCTGATTCTTGTTCACGGTCTGAATCGCTTCGACGAAGAGATTCTCGTGCCCCGCCTGGCGGGAGATGTGTTCCATCGCGGCCACGTCTTTCGGGAAGCACGATCCGCCGTACCCGCAACCGGCCCGGAGGAAGCTCGGCCCGATTCGCTGATCCGTGCCGATGCCTTTGCGGATGTCTTCAATGTCCGCGCCGTAGTGCTCGCAGAGAATCGTCATTTCGTTCATGAACGAGATGCGCGCCGCCAGCATGGTGTTGCCCGCGTACTTGGTCAGTTCCGCTGATTCCCAGTTCATCGTGATGAAGTTTTCTTCGCGCTTCACCAGCGGATCGTACAGTCGACGCATCATACGGAATGCTTCAGGCGATTCCCCTCCGACGACGATGCGATCGGGGTTCAGGCAGTCCTGGACGGCCGTGCCTTCCTTCAGGAATTCAGGATTGCTGACGACGGCGACGTACGCCTTGGTCTGCGATTTCAAAAAGTTGTACAGCTTGCGATTCGTACCTGCCGGCACGGTGGATTTGACGATGATCGTAACGAGGTAATCGTTGTTCTGGGCCGCCAGCGCATCGCAGACTTCCTTGCCCGCGCCTTCGAGGTACGACATATCAACCGTGCCGTCCGGCTTGGGCGGCGTACCGACGGCCAAGAACACCACTTCCGCGTTCTTCACCGCGGCGTGAACGTCATCCGTGAACTGGATCTGACCCGAGGCGTAGTTTTCCTGCATCAATTCCTGCAGGCCGGGCTCGAAGATCGGGCAATGCCCGTCCTGCAGCGCCTTGAGCTTACGCTGATCTTTTTCCACGCCGCGCACGGTATGACCAATGCTGGCCAAGCACACGCCGGTCACCAAACCCACATAACCGCAACCGATGATTGTTACATCCATGACTAAACCTCAAAATCGAAAACGCACCCGACGTCCCGCATCAGGCGGACATCACTGGGTACTTTACACTTAAACCCGCGCCCTAGCAGCGGAAAAGTTCACCCAGCTTCACACATCATCGGACAATTTTACTCCCGGCTTGGCGAACCGTGGCGATTTCCTGAGAATTCCGGGGTCGATCCCGTCCCGACCAGATGATTGAGGTCTCGGAGCGTGTTTTTTCGAGTTTTATCGCCCCGTTAGCCAGTGCAATCGAGCGGCGGTCCCGCCCCGCTAGCAGGGCGGCTAACCACTCCGGTGCTTGAGTTGGGGATATTCCAGGAGCGATCGTGCCATCTTTGACCTCGAAAAACCGCCTTCGGGATGCCATTTGCTGATATATCAAACTCGTAAAATACTGCAAAGTATAGACTTATACCGATAATGGGGGAATCATATTCGATTCCGAGCGGGTCCGATCGATGGACGGGCGGGTGCGAAAATTAGCCTACGAGTGCGATTCCGCGTGGCGCCCCGGCGAACTTTCAGTACCGGTGGATCGGGATTCGGGCGTGACCGGCCCGGCGGAATCGCTCTTGCGGCGTTTGGGTTCGCGGACGACTTTACGTTCGTGGATCATCCCCATTTTATATGCCGCCACGATGATCGATCCAAAGACAACCATGTAGATCGCGCCGGCGTAGCGGGTTCGCAGGAAAACCATGCTCGATCCGAGCAGTGCGAAGAAAATCGCCAAGCCGTACTCGATCAGCACCGTCTGCCTCACGCTGAAGCCGCGCTGCTGCAACTGGTGATGGAAGTGCTGGCTGTCGGCGCTGAACAGTGGGCGCTTGCCCACCCAGCGGCGGGCGAAGGCGAGGGTCGTATCCAGAATCGGAAGCGCGAACATCACCATCGCCGCCAAAAACCACTTGGGCCGTTCCTCGGCCATCAGGATGATCATCGTGCCGCAGCAATAGCCCAGCAGCATGCTCCCGGTATCGCCCATGAAGATACTGGCGGGATTGAAATTGTAGGGCACGAATCCCAGCACAGCGCCCAGCAGCGCCAGCGCGATCACGATGCGAAGCGCATCAGCGTTGGTGTGCAACCCGCCGCCGACCATCGCGAGGCTAACGGCGATAAACAGGAAGCCGGCCGCGATGATGCCCGTTACCCCGCCGCACAGGCCGTCCATGCCGTCCATCAGGTTCGACGCATTGCAACATCCAACCACCACGCCGACCACCAGCATACTGCTGAGGAATTGAATCACCGCCGGCGAGACCGGCGGCAGACCGGTGTAAAAGGTGAGTTTTTCGCTGATCGGTTGGATGATCGGCCCCAGGCAGGTCGTGCCGACGCTGTCATACAGCAGCAGCGCGGTTGCCAGAATCTGCCCGGCGATTTTCAGCCCAGGAGGAACGCCGTAAATGTCATCCCACAACCCCAGGATCACGATCACCCCGGCCCCGAGGACGATGCTGAACTTCACAACCAGGTAATCCGTCGGCCAGCCGGGTTCGATCCGGTGCAGTTGCAACTGCTGGCTGATCGCCATCCCCGCCAGCCAGCCAAGGAACACCGCCACCCCGCCGAGATAGGCGATCGGTGCTTTGTGTAATTTGCGTTTCTGGTCCGGCTTGTCGATCACGCCAAAGTAGAGCGCGACCATCCGCATCAGCGGCGTGAAGATAAATGAGATGATAAAGGCCGCGTAGAAAACGTAGACGTACGGTGAGAGTACCTGATCGACCTTAAAGGGTTGTGATACGATCTGTGCCAGCATGCCGATCTCGTCCATTCGCCCCCGGGTCCACTGACTTGTTTAGTACGACGTCCGATAGCTCAATGTTTGGCCGGGTCCGCGTGCCTGTACAGCCTGCTTACTCTTCTTCGGCCGAGCAACGCCGCAAGTTAAGCCATTCAATTTCGAAACCTTGCTTGTATCAATGATATTTTGATTTCAGTTCGGCAACTAATTTTTTATGCAATTCAGCCGATAAACGGAAAAAACCACGATCGGACAAAATCGCGTGCTTTGGACTTCCTCGGTAAGAGTCCGGAACGATTTGCCCGTCTTTTGCTTGGACAGCGCCAATGATGTCCTCGGGTGGGACAGTTCCGCCGGGTGTCAGCGTCCTTTGGTCAACAATGTAAACCCATCCAACTCCCGGTTCATTGGCTTGTCGAATGCACTCCGGTTCGTTTGCAGCCTCTCTTGAAAGAAAGTCATGCATGTATTTTACGAATATGCTGTTTTCGGCAAACGATTCTGGCTTTATCGGTTGGCCTTCGACCGGTGGAGCACGTAGAGCTCCAACGATTGCTTCTGGAATAAGTCCCTTGGAAAAGACCAAATCTAATGGCAAAACAGTAAAGTAGTGCTTCACGCCTTCTGGCGCGATTACCTCACATAAATTGACTCGCGTTTCAGTCATGCCAGTGAAACTGTCTGCCTCGGTTACCCCGCCCGCTGTTCCGCGATCACCGACTGGATAATCTGTTCCAGATTGTACTTCCGTTCGAACGGAATCACCGAGCGAATTCGGTCCAGTTTCGGCACGCGGCGGGGCAGGTCGTCGAAGACTTGGCCGTAGGCTTTTTCGTAAGAGATGTACTCGACCCCGCTCTTACTGCCGGCCAGTTCGATCACGCGCTTGGCGAGGTCGACGATCGAGATTTCCTCGTCGCTGCCGAGGTTGAAGACTTGGCCGACGCTCCTGGGCGTGTCCATCAGCTTGAGCATGGCGTCAGTCACATCCAACACGTGGCAGAAGCAGCGGGTTTGCTTGCCGTCGCCGTAGATCTGCAGCGGCTTGCCGGCGAGCGCGGCCGTTACGAATCGCGGCAGGACCATGCCGTACATGCCCACCTGTCGCGGACCGACGGTGTTGAACAGCCGCACGATCGTCACCGGCAGGCCGGATTGCTTGTGGTAGGCGAGACCTAAAAACTCGTCGATCCCCTTGCTGTACGCGTAGCTCCACCGGCTGAAACGGGTGGCGCCCATCACCACGTCATCGTCTTCGTTGAACGGGACGCGGGCGCCCTTGCCGTAGACTTCCGAGCTGCTGGTGATCAGCACCGGCCGATTGAACTTAAACGCCGCTTCCAGAACCACTTCGGTGCCGTGGATGGTGGTGCGGATGGTGCGAACCGGTTCATCAAGGATCAACTGCACGCCGACGGCGCTGGCCAGGTGGTAGACCACATCGCACTGGCTCATGAGCGTGCCGACGGTGGCTTCGTTTTCGACCGAATCGCGGACGAGGTGGAACCCCGGTTTGCCCCGGAGGGCCGCCAGGTTGCTCTCCCGGCCGGTGGACAGGTCGTCCAAAACGGTGACGATCGCCCCGCCAGCGACGAGTTTGGCCGCCAGGTGCGAGCCGATGAAGCCCGCCCCGCCGGTGATGAGAATACGTTGCCCGCGTAAGGATTCAGCCATGGGAGGGCCATCATATCGAGAGGGCTGATATTTCAAAATAAAACGCCGAAGTGTACCTTGAGAGCGGTGATGGAATCCAAACCCCTGATTTCCCAACCGCTTGCGGCTTCGCGAGGGATAACGCACCCCTCGCGCGAAGCCGCAAGCGGCGAAATCCCGAACTCCGACCGTCAAGCATCGAAGCGGTTGAAGATCAGGGACTTACCTCAAACGGACGAATAAAAGGCTTCAGGGACCGACACAGATTGCCCATCTTATTATCGGGCAGACTAATGCCCTCGGGATTTGAATAGTTTATGTTGACGTGACCGCCCTGCACGAGGTAGATTCAGGACGGATGGGAGAGGCATGCAATTCGCATCCCTCTTCAACAGGGATTTTGTAAAGACCGAGGGATCGTGAAATCAACGCTCGCCATTACCGCAGGTTGCTTGCTGGCCGCTCTGGCAGTGGGTGATACGGTTTACCGCATCTCTCCGCGGGCCGGCCGAACTTATCCCGATGTCCTCGCGCTTAAGGGTGGCGTGGGCGATATCAGCCAACTCACCGACAAAGACGATGAAGCTGACGCCTCGCTGGACGAGCTGTTTGCCCGTTCCAACCATGACGGTCTGGACGCTGACGAGCTGGCCAGCATCCGGCAATTGGCGTTGATCGCCAAGCCGCAGGAATCGTCCTGGGGCGAAGAGTTCTTCAAAGACTCCGACGGCCATGTCGGCGGTGCAACTTCGTTCGCGATGGCTGACACCACCTGCGCCTGGGATCCAACGCTGGGCGCGTCGATGGCCACCAGCGCCACCACCGGCCCGATGTCTTACTTCTCCTCCAATAGCGCCGGGGGCGGCGTCGGTCTTATCGACATGTTCGCTCTCGGCGGAGCAGGCCCGGGCTCGGAACCGAAATACGGCGGAGGCGGTGGTGGCGGAGGCGGTGGTGGATCGAGCTATCGCCCGTCGATGATCGTCAGCTCCCTGACGCCTACTCCCACGGTCCACGCCGTCCCCGAACCGACTTCGCTCAGCCTGGTCGGCCTCTCAGCCGCGATGCTGCTCGGCCGCCGTCGTCATCGGGCGCGGTAAGCAGCAACAACCATCCAACTTGAATGACACATCCGAAACACGGGCTTTATCGCCCTTGTTTTTTGTTGGACGAAATCGGTTTGCGCCTCATTGCAGCGTCAACGGCTCTCAGGAAGACGTCGATTCAGACTGGCACGCCACACAGCGGCGTAAAACGCTCTAACGGTCCGATCAGTTCAAACACTTTGCAGTTGAAACTCCGCATCGCCGGACGATCCGTCTACTCCTCCGCCAGCTTGCCACCCCTGTTGATCGGCCGCAGCCCGCACCACACCGTCGCGCCGCGGCGGCGGCGGGGTTGGATACGGAAGTCAGCGCCGATGGCATCGGCCCGGTATTTCATGATCCGCAACCCCATGCCAGCCTCGGCACGATGCAGCGAGGCAGAGGAAAATCCCCGTCCGTTGTCGAGCACTGCCAAAAATATCCCTCCCGCCTTGGGAACGCCCAACTGGATCCGCACGCGATTCGCCTTCCCGTGCTTGATCGCATTGCCGGCTGCTTCCTGTGCGATGCGATAAAGATGGTCGGCGATGGTGTGATCTTCGATGTGTACCGACGGAGCACAGTGCGCCTTGCACACAATATGAAAGCGATCGCTGATCTCCATTGCGAGTTCGCGCAATCCCTGCGGCAACCCGCCGGCCCGGAAATGCACCGGTTGCAGGCCGTGCGCCACCTGCCTCAACTGTTGGGTGGATTCGTGGAGCCAATTCTGAATCTTGGCGAACTCCGCGGAGTCGATCTCCTGTCCCCTCTCACGTCGTCGTTTGAGTCGCTCGACGGCAAGCCCGATCGCACCCAGTTGCTGGCAAAGTCCGTCGTGCAGATCCTGTCCGATGCGTCGCTGTTCGGCAGCGCCGGCCTCCATCACCAGGCGTTCCAACTGACGACGGTCGCTCAGATCAGAGACGATGCCCGTAAACGCCCGCCGGCCGCTCAGTGCCATCTCGCTTACCGCCAGTCGCATCGGGAAGATGCTCCCGTCGCTCCGCACCGCCTGCAGTTCGCGGCCGATGCCGATGATCTTGGCGATGCCCGTCCGCTTGTAGTTGTTCATGTACCCGTCGTGCTCGCGCGAGTACGGCTGGGGCATCAACATCGACACGTTCCGCCCGACCAGCTCGTGCGGAAAATACCCGAACATCTTCGCGCCGGCAGGGTTGATGGATTCGATAATCCCGTTCTCGTCGATGGTAATGATCCCGTCCGCCGCGGTTTCAACCACGCTGCGAAGCCGGCGAACCGCGTCGCGCAGCGCGAGCTCAATCGGGACGCTATCCAAGGGCTGAGAATCTGGCTGGGGCGTGATGTCCATGAATACAACGAGCTGGACCCTATTGTAGCGGTGCGGCCGACAAGCACATAACGTCCGACCACGGCTGCCTGGCCCCCTCTCTCCCGGTAATCCGGGAAAGGGAAATTCCTACTGCAACGGCGACGGGATCGGCGTTTCCATCGGGCGCTTCCACAACAGGTGCATGCGCCAGTGCTGGTCGTCCTTTTGCGGGTGATCCAGCCGGTAGTGCGTGCCGCGGCTTTCGGTTCTCGCGTACGCGGCGATCGTGATCAGCGTGCACACCGTCAGCATGTTCTGCAGCTCCCAGCCGTTCTCCACCGCCTTAGGCGAGAGGACCTTGGGGTCGAAGACCTTGTCCATCACGTAGCGGCTCCAGAAGCTGATGATCTCGCGGGTTTCTTCCAGGCGGGCGCCGTCGCGCTCGATGCCGACGTTACGCCACATCACGCTGCGCAGGCTGTTGCGCACGTCGGCGATGTCGAGCTCAGTCTTGGTGCTCGGAGCGACACGGTACTCCAGATGGATCGGAAATTTGATCTCTTCGCTACATGCCGCCGCTGCGTGCGCGCCGGCGCGGGCGCCGTAGGCGAGGCCTTCGAGCAGGGAGTTGCTCGCCAGCCGGTTCGCGCCGTGCAGGCCGCTGCAGGCGGCTTCGCCGATCGCGTACAGGCCGGGGAGGCTGGTCTGGCCATAATCGTCGGCGTCGACGCCGCCCATAATGTAGTGCATCGCAGGATGGACGGGGATCAGCTCCTTGGCCGGGTTGATGTCGAAATCTTTCAACAACTTCGCCAGCTGTGGGAAGCGGGCAGTGAACTTTTCGCCGGCCAGGTGACGCACGTCCAGAAAAACGTGCGTGAAGTGCGTTTTGTGGATCTGCGACACAATCGCCCGGCTGACGATATCGCGCGGGGCGAGCTCGCCGGCCGGGTCGTAGTCCTTCATGAAGCGGTAGCCGTTGCGGTCGACCAGATACGCCTCTTCACCGCGGACGGCCTCGGTGATCAGCGCTCGGCTGGCACCGGCCAGATACAGCGTGGTCGGATGGAATTGCACCATCTCCATGTCTTTGAGGGTTGCCCCCGCGCGATACGCCATCGCGTGCCCGTCGGCCGTCGCGATCGGGGGATTCGTGCTTTCGCGATACAACTGCCCGGCCCCGCCGCTAGCGAGGATGGTTCGCTTGGCCCAGATCATGCGGACCTGCCCATCGATCATCGCGATCACGCCCAGACAGCGGTTGGTGCCCGGTGCGCCGGAGTCTTCTTCGGTGATGAAGTCGATCGCAAAACTGTTCTCGCTGATGCGTACGCTTTCGCGCGAGCGGACGGTGTTGATCAGCGTCTGCGCCAGCTCCTTGCCGGTGGCGTCGCCGTACGCGTGAACGATGCGGGCAAAGCTGTGGCCGCCCTCGCGGGTGAAGGCCAGATCGTGCGGGTTGCCCTCCTTCTTATCGAATCGAGCGCCCCAGGCCAGCAACTCCAGCACCCGCTGCGGGCCTTCCTTAATGGTGATGTCCACCGCCCGGCGGTCGCAGAGCCCAGCGCCGGCGTTGAGAGTGTCGTTCACGTGCGATTCGTAAGAATCCAACGGCTGCAGCACCGCGGCGATGCCACCTTGCGCGTACCAAGTGTTGGATTGGTCGATCGTGTCCTTGGTCAGCAGCAGCACGTCCACACCCGCGTCCGCCGCCGCGATGGAAGCCCGGAGCCCCGCCACCCCGCCGCCGATGACGAGCACATCCGTAAACTGCTGCGGCAGCCGGGCGGCTTTGAACGGAAGCAGGTAGCGACGCTGGGTGATCGATTCAAGCATGGATGGATCAGTATAGGGGCGATTCGACTATTTCGCGGGATTCACGTATCGGTTTTGAAACCAGTCCGACCGGTAGATGGCCGGGAATAGCGTAGCGGTAGTGACGCCCAGAATCGCC
>JANMES010000076.1:0-2678 GCA_031377185.1 Phycisphaerae bacterium | reverse complement strand
GGCCTCAGGTACGAGGGGCGGGTCGATCCAGTACAAGAAGACAAAGACCGCCTTGAACCCGTCGCCGAAGACCTGCTGCCACTGGATGAGGTCGTCTACATCCTGCTGAGTGGCCCATGTCTCAAACGACGACCGCGCGCCTTTGTTCTGCATCGACCGGCCCTTCACATCGACCAGAAGGTTCGGGCCGGCCTTGCTATATACGACAAAGTCAAAGCTCTTTAGTTTGGCGTCGGCAAAAAGAGCCTTTTTGGCCTCATCGACGGCCACGTATGGAATGCCCTTGCTTCGAAGATGGGCTTCAAATGCTGCTTCGTAGTGGATGGAGCGGTCCATCGCGGTTCCCCTCGGAATAGATATTCGGCGTTAGGTATTAGGCGTTAGGGTTTGCTTTCGACGTTCCTCCCAATACCTAACGCCCAACGCCTAATCCCCTTATTTCGCCATCACCGGCAGCGACAATCGTCGTCGCCCAACGGATCCCTTCAGCCGTCCCATCTTGGCCCGCTTCGGCCGAGGCAGGATCGATCGGCCGAGCTTCTTTTCGGCGTATGAGCGCAGATCGTCCGCACTGGTGAACAGTCGCGAGAATTGGTATTCGCCGCCGTGGTAGTCGCAGTTATCGGTGGAGTATTTGCGGCAGATGCGCGGGCGTTCTTCATATATGCCGCAGCGATTGTCGGGCTGAAGGTGCTTGCACTTGGTCATCACCCCGACGAACCAGTGTTTGTCTTCGATAAACGCCACCACGTTCTCGTGAACAAGATACCAACGGATGTTGTCGTAATCTTCGGCGGTTTTTGGGGTATCGATCTGCAAGGCAAAATAGCGGCAGCACAAGGCTGCACACTTGTCACATAAACTCTCGGCCATGAAACACGGACTCCTTCCAACGACTTTCGACGGTTGCTTCCGCGAAGGCGCAAGCGACAGTCCCTGCCAAACCGGGCCGGCCTTGTCGCTTACGCCTTTGCGGTGTCGATTCTAGCCAAGCCACGGGTCATTCCGCTACATTGATGCCCATGCGCATCATCGCCGGCGAGCACCGCGGTCGAAACCTGCTGGCCCCCGAGGGCGATGTCACCCGGCCCATCACCGATCGCGTCAAGCAGTCGCTTTTCGATATCCTCTCCCCCCGGATCGAAGGATCGAGAGTCTACGACTGCTTCGCCGGTACCGGCAGCATGGGTCTGGAATGCCTCAGCCGCGGGGCGAGCCATGCGACGTTTTTTGAGGCGGATCGGTCGGCGCTGATCCGCCTGGCCAAAAACATTGACGCCATCCGCGCAACCACCCAATCCACGGTCGTCAAAGGCGACCTGTTCAAGTGGTTCGAAAACCGCCCTCCCTCGCCCGGTACCCCGATAGAGGGCGGGGGTGAGGGTTCTGCCAGTTTTGCACGCAACTCCACGAATCACCAGAACCCTCTCCCCAACCCTCTCCCGGAGTACCGGGCGAGGGGGCCGATCGACCTGATTTTCCTCGACCCACCCTACCGTTTCCTCGGCGAGCAACCCGCGGCGATAGTGAAACTCGCGGAGCGGTTCGCCGAATCGCATCTCTCGCCGGACGGTTTAGTTGTGTTTCGCCACGACGCAAACGACCATTTAGCCTTACCCGCCCTCAACGTTGTCGATCAGCGGGAGTACGGAGGGATGGTGATCGAGTTTTTAGGGCGCGTTTTGCCACCCGCTGAAGCGGGCGGACCGGCGGAGGAGATATGATGCATTTCTTCACTCAGCACTCAGCACTCAGTCCTCAGCACTAAGACATGCCGATCCACAGGTACCGATACTTCGCCCCCACCGACGCGGCCCGCATGGGCAAGCTGCAGTTCATGGCACGGCAGGTCGTCGAAGGCGTCATCACCGGCCAGCACAAATCGCCGCACCGAGGGTTTAGCGTTGAGTTCAGCGAGCACCGCGAGTACACGCCCGGCGATGAGCTTCGTCACCTCGACTGGAAAGCCTACGCCCGATCCGACCGCCATTACATCAAGCTGTACGAGCAGGAAACCAACCTCCGCGCGACAATCGTCATCGATACCAGCAGCAGCATGAAATTCGCCGGCAAGATGGATTACGCCCGGCATCTGGCGGCGTGCCTGAGCTACCTGCTGGCCAGCCAGCAGGATTTAGCCGGTCTCGTGGCGATCGACGATTCGATCCAGATCGAAATCCCCCCCGGCTCGTCGCCGGCGCATTTGGATCGCCTCTTCAAAGCACTCGAGTCGATGGACGTCGGCGTAAATACGAATCTCACCAAGCACCTTCACACGCTGGCCGAGCGCCTGCCGCGGCGGAGCCTGGTGATCCTGATCAGCGACCTGTGGGTCGAACCCGAAGAACTGACCAAAGCGCTGCAGCACCTGCGCTACCGCAAGCATCAGGCCATGGTGCTGCATTTGCTCGACCGCAACGAGATCGACCTGCCGTACGACCGGCAGATCACGATGAAGGATCTGGAAACCGGCGAAGAACTCCAAATCGACCCGGCCGACCTCCGCGAAACCTACAAAAAGCAGATCGACCAATACCTGACCCAAATCCGCCAAGTCTGCAACGGCGGCAACGCGGAGTATCACCCGATGTTCGTGGACGAGGCGTATGACAAGGCGCTGGTGAGGTTGATTTCGCGAAGGTGAGGCATCGGTCCCCTCTCCCTCCGGGAGAGGGTTA
>JANMES010000055.1:0-5392 GCA_031377185.1 Phycisphaerae bacterium | reverse complement strand
AGCGACCAGTCCTGGCTCCGCGTGGCGCTGCCGGTCAGGCCGGTCTTGGTGCCGTCGAGCGTGCCGCGTTGCATGCTCGTCAGGCGGTTCAGGTTGTCGTAGGCGTACAACTCGCTGTTGCTGGAGGAGACAGTGTTGTTCTTGTACAGCACGTTGCCGTCGCGGTCGTAGCCGTACTGGTACTGATCGACGCTGGTGGTGCCATTGGTCCAGTTCTGGTCGACCACTCGGCCGAAGCGGTCGAGGCCGACGTACTGATCGCCGCCGTCGCCCGGGCCGGTGCCGATGTAGGTCAGGTTGATGCCGCTTTCCGGGTGGTTGCGGGCCACGACCGTGCCGGCTCCGAGGTAGCTGTAGCTTTCCAGCGTGGCCGACGAGTCGGTGATGCTGCTCAGCCGGCTGATCGTGCTGTCCAGGCCGCTGGCGTAGTTGTAGTTCAGCACCCGGCCGTTGGGGTAGGTCATGCTCGTCATCCGGCTGCCGTTGGCCAGCGTGTCGTAGCCGTACTGCACCTTGGGCGTGGAGGAGGTGTTCACCGAGCCGCTGGTGGCTTGGTACTCGGTGGTCAGCTGGCCCAGGCCGTTGAAAGCGCGTTGGACTTGGTTGACCACGCTGCCTCCGGTGGCGGCGTCGTAGCTGGTGAAGCAACCCCGCGATGAGCGACTGACTGAACAGTAAAGATCATTTTCAAACATTGTCTACTTTTGTGGAATCAGTAGTGACCGGCTCTGTATAGAACCCCCAGATGTTCGGCGCTCGTTAGGTAGCGCTCGGCCGATTCAGATGTTACATCTCCCGCATGTCACTCACCAGCAAGTCGCCACGGAAGGTGCTGCTGGTCGCTCACGAAGCGGCCCGGCGGTCGATCCCTCCCTATTGTCACAAGTTCGCGCCTAAGAAGTTCACCCAGTGGCAGTTGTTCGCCTGCCTGGTGCTCAAAGCCCATCAGAAGCAGGACTACCGCGGCGTCTGCCAACTGCTCCAGGACAGTGCCGATTTTCGCGAGGTGATCGGCCTGACCAAAGTGCCGCACTGGACCACGCTCCAGCAGTCGGCGGAAAGGCTGCTTCGCAATCACAACGTCCAGAAGCTGCTCGAATCGACGATGACGCTGCTGCGGCCCAAACGACGGGTGAAGCACTCGGCCGCCGACTCCACCGGGTTTGATACCCACCACGCCAGCCGTTACTTCATCTGGCGGACGCACCGCACGAAAGAGGGAAAACAGCCGAAAAAGCAGGTGAGTTACAAGAAGTTCGGCAAGCTGATGGTCTTGATCTGCTGTGCCACGCACCTGGTGCTGACGGCCGTCGCCAGCGCCGGACCCACGCCGGACATCGATCCGTTGGAAGGCCTGATGACCGGCGTGCCGCAGTCGGTCACGATCGAGCGTCTGGTGGCCGACGCGGGCTTCGACTCCGCCCACAACCACCGCCTGCTGCGCGAGGAGCACGGGATCGTTTCAACCATCCCGCCGCGTCACGGCCGCCCGAGCAAGGACCCTGCCAAGCTGCCGAGCGACCCGTATCGCCGGCTGATGAAAACGCGGTTCAACCAGAAGGCCTACCGCCACCGGCCGCAGGTGGAGACGGCCATCTCGATGTTCAAACGCAACGGCGGCCCGAGCCTGCGTGGCCGGACGTACCAGAGCCGCCGACGTGACATGCTGTTGATGGTCCTGACGCACAACGTCGCGATCGTCTTTGTTATACTGGGATAGGTTCTATACAGAGCCAGTAGTGACCGGCTCTGTCTCAACCCTCATAAGTTCGGCGCTTGTTCAGTAGCGCCATCCGGTGACGTTGGCTACAAGCTGGCGGATGCGAACCAGTCAATCTCCACGGACGGTGTTGCGGGTAGCTCATCAACTGGCCCGCTGGTTTCTTCCAGAGCCTGACTCCAAGTTCTCGCGGCATGATTATACGCTCGCGCAGCTGTTCGCCTGTCTCGTGGTCCGCGAGTTCTTCGGCCTGAGCTATCGGCGAACGCAGGCACTGCTTGCTGACAGTCCGCAGTGGCTGGCCGACATCGGCCTGGCCCGGGCACCGGATCACAACACGCTCTGGCGGGCGTTTACCGAGTTGCTGTCGCATCGGCGGTGTCAGCGGATGCTGGACCTGCTGAGCGAGCTGTTCACCAAAGCCCGCCTGCTTTCGCCGCTTAACCGCCGTACGCTGGCGATCGACAGCACGTGTTTCGAGCGTCATCACCGCAGCGCTCACTACGACCGCCGGTGCCGGCGGATGGCGCTGGCCGACGCCAAACGCCCGGGAAAATGGGGCGAATCGGTCAACGCCGCCCGCGGGATCAATCTGCGTCGTCTGCCCAAGCTTGCGATCGCGGTGGAGGCCGGGTGCCACCTGATCCTGGCAGCGCGGACGCACATCGGCAACGGCTCGGACTCGCCGGACTTTGCGCCACTGCTTCAGCAGGCCAGCCGCCGTGCCCGGGTGGCTGTCGTGGTCGCTGACGCCGGGTATGATGCCGAGCACAATCACCGTCTGGCGCGGGAGCAGATGGGCGTGCGATCGCTGATCCCGCCGGGGATCGGCCGCCCGACGAGCAAGCCGCCCAGCGGCCGATGGAGACGACTCATGGCCAAACGACTCAAACAGCCATCAGCCAAGAAGCAGTACGGCCAGCGTGCCCAGAGCGAAACGACGCACAGCATGATCAAACGGAACTTGGGCGCGGCGTTGCGTTCCCGCACACCCGAACGCCAGCAGCAGGAGATGATGCTACGGGTGCTGGTTCACAACATCACGCTACTTTGCAAAGAACTCGAGGATTGAGACAGAGCCGTAGTGACCCCTTTTCTGTTCTGTAGTCGGCGGGAGGCTTCATTACGGCCTAATACGCCTCATGGCCCTCGACGTATCCCACGGGGTCTTGCGGCATCCATCGCATCAGTGCAGGGTTCAGCTCACGATAGCGAAAGTGGAGTAGCCCGGCAGCCGCGTCGATCCCGCCGCCCTGATGGTCCTGCTGGAAGTCACAGTCATCCAACCGGCCACGATCAATCTGGCCGGGGGCATGCGTTCCGTAAAGGTCATGGGCGAAGCGTTCTTCCACCGCTTCGACTTCTGCCACTGGCTCGACATCAGCGAGATTGAAGATAGATCGCCTTTTCATGTTGTCACCTTGTCTTTCATCAAAAGCCGCCCGACATATCACTAAATGCAGGCGATGCGCTTCGCCCACACCGCCTAGCCAGCGTTGCTGGTAAACGTCCGGCTGAGCGAATTGGTAAAATCATTTCCGCCATTGCCTACTTTTGTGGAATTGGACCTGTCTCGTTTTCCGCTCCCATTTTCTGTCCCTTCTGCCCCTGTCCCAACGTATTGCCCACACCCCGGCCGCTTTCTCTTTCTTTTCACTTCATTTACCGGCACGCCTAATCTCGTCAACCTCCCCTTTTCGATTGACGACTAGATTATAAAGTGGGTGTCCAGGACTCCGGCATCCAACAAACGGTTCATCCATATTTACGCGATCAACTTGACGCCCGGAAACAAACGAAAGGGTATCTTTTATCGACCCGCTCTTCATTTCCTCTTTCAATCTTTCCGCGTTGACAACGGACGCACTTGCCGCATGACGAATATCATCTTCATTAATAGATTCAATCACGTAGGTCATATCTTTGGGAAAAACGCCATTCTCTTTTGAGGCAACTCGCTCGTATGCACTTGCAAAGGCTCGCAATTTCGCAACGGCGAAAACATTTTCAACCGCGACATTGCGATTCTCAAATTGCGCGCGATAGCAAATGACGCTGATGCTTATAGTAAGCAATATCAGAACAACCAGGACAGGATGGCGTTTGGTTATTTCTTTGGGCAGCATATGGCACCTTTTGGTGATATTGGCCGGCGGCCCTCACGAACAGGCTGCCAAGCGTAACTACGGGTTACACTAAAAATACCAAGAGGATTAAATCCAACGCCGTACACTCCCCCCGCCGAACCCACTGCCGTTCCATTGATTTCTCTCGCGATATTCTTCAAGGTTTCGCGTCCGGCCGGACCCTTGCCACTATTACATGAAACGAAAGTAATTGTTGGATTATCGCAAAGGAATGGTTTTAGTTCTTTCAGAAATTGCAATGTCGTCGGATCCAGAGTCCCTTTACCGTCAAAAGACCCAAGCGAATTGCTGTTCTCTTTGCCAAGTAGCAGATCCCTAGCACCAGGACGCATGAGCAATTGCGGCGGAGCATTTTCAGTCGGCTGCACAATTCGAGCGTCTTTTTGTGCTCCCTTACCTGTACCACCACCATGACCGACCAGAACAAGCTCTGAGATGCAGCCACACTGGCCGCGAGCAGTCTTACTCTTTATTTGATCGATAATGTCGCGTAATGTCGCTGGTGCCAAAATATCTACCTCATTTGGATCCAAGAAATCCTTCGTCGATTCCTCAGTTGCAACAACTATTCTGGACCCCGGACTAGATGGTTGCGTCGTTGCAGCCAAACCATTGGGATCAAGCCATGCGAACGGATTATTTTTTCTTAGGTCGTAAAGGTTCAACCCGTCGTAATAATATTCATCCTGTTGCATCCACCGCATCTGCGTGGTGTTTAGTTCGCGGTTGCGGAAGTGGGTGTATCCAGTGACGCCGTCGATCTTCCCGCCCTGATGGCCCTGCAGGAACCCGTACGCATCGGTCGTGCTCGCCCAGCCTGAGCTGAGCACACTTCGCTTGCCATAGGCGTCGTACTGGAACCGCTCAGCGATCGTGCCGCCGGTCGTGGCGATGGCCGTGACGTTGAAGTTCGCGTCGTGCAGCACGTACAGCCGCTCGTCAGTGACGCCGTCGGCGTTGGTGTTGCGGTCTCGTTCGATCAGGGCGTCGATGTACACGGGGCTGTAGACGTACTGCGTCGTCACCTGGCCGCTGGCGTTGCGGTCTTCGATCGCCTGCCAACTGGCGGTGAAGTAGACATCGGTGGCGCCTTCCTTGTCGCGGTGACCCAAGGCGTCGAACTGGTAGCGGATCAGGCTCGTCGCGCCGCTCTTGGCTTCCACCAGCCGGTTCCACGCGTCGTACACCAGCGTCTTGCCGGTATCGTCGATGGTCTCGTTGCCGTTGGCGTCGAACGTCAGGCCGCTGGCCCCGATGGTGGTCAGCTCGTTCTGCTTGTTGAACGTGCGGCTTTGGCCGGTGCCGTCAGTGGTGACCGTGCCGGCGTTGCCCAAGGCGTCCAGCGTCCAGCTCTGGCTGCGGGTGGAACTGCCGGTAAGCCCGGTCTTGGTGCCGTCGAGCGTGCCACGCTGCGTGTTCGTTAGACGGTTCAGGTTGTCGTAGGCGTACAACTCGCTGTTGCTGCTGCTGACGGTGTTGTTCTTGTACAGCACGTTGCCGTCGCGGTCGTAGCCGTACTGGTACT
>JANMES010000010.1:0-89149 GCA_031377185.1 Phycisphaerae bacterium | reverse complement strand
ACAGAGGCACGGAGGCACAGAGAAAAGCACAGAGAGTTCGTTGCATTCCTCTGTGCTTCTCTCTGTGCCTCCGTGCCTCTGTGTCGCATTCCCCTACGCCGCCTGACGACGCGCCGAGGCGACGTTAGACAGCGCCTTCAGCGGCTTCAGGTCGGCCGACTGAGCATAGTAGTATCTCGCGTCGTAGCCGAAGAAAAGTTCCTGCTCGTCGGCGCGGATCTTGTTCACCACCACACCGGCAAACGTCGCGCCGGTACGTTGGATCATCCGCATCGCCCGGCGGGCCATGTGCTGCGGGTGGCAGTGATGTTGCAGAACCATCAAACACTTGCCGACTTCCCGTGCGACCAGCAGGCCGTCACTGACCTGCAGCGAGGCGGCGGTGTCGTAGAGCACCATGTCAAACTGACGCGACGCAGTCGCCACCATCTGGCGGAGCTTGGCGGGCGCGAGGAACACCGCGTCGGTCGATGCGCGGCCGGCGGCGATGACGGACAGTCCCGGAATGCTCGTCGTCTGGATCAGCGAATCGATCGATCGCTCTCCGACGCAGAAATCCGCCAACCCGAAATCATTGGACGCGCCTAACAGCCGGTGCAGGCTAGGGTTGCGAAGGTCGGTGTCCACCACCAGCACACGCAAGCCCAATTCGACCCAAACCGACGCCAATTGCGCCGTGGCCGACGATTTGCCCTCGCCGGCGGCGGCGCTGACCACGCACAGCGACTTGAACGGTTGATCGCTCCGCACGCACTCCAGTTGATTGCGCAACAGGCGAAACCCTTCCTTGGCGGTTGAGCGGTCCTGGGCACGGGCATGCGCCGGGAGCAGGCCCAGCACGCCCATTACCGGCAGGCCGAGCGAACGCTCGACATCCACCAGGTAACGGAAGCTGTGATCGCCTTCATTCACCGTCAGCGCCGCCAGCACACCCAAAACCAGGCCGACGCCCAGCGCCGTGCCCAGCGTAGTGAACATCATCACCCCGAACGGCCGGCGCGCCACTTTCGGTTCGTCGAGCACGCTCAGCGGCAAGCGGACCGGCACGAGGTTCAGTGACTGCTCGCGGATTCTCGTCTCCAACTGATCGCACGACGCCTGCAAAAACAGATCTCGCTGCTCGGCGGCTTTGGCGGCGTTCTGATCGGTTACCACCGACGCGGCCAGTCCCCTCCACTGCTCGGCTTGCTCGGTCAGGCTGTCGATCCTCTCGGCGGTGGCGTCGCGATCGGCTTTGGCTGCTTCGATCCGCCCCTGCACGCGGGCGGCCAGCTGCGCGGTAATCGTTGCCCGCAGATCATTCAGCCGAATGACCTGCGGGTGATTCGGGCCGAACCCGTTCAGCGTGCTCATCTCCTGATCGCACGATGTGCGGCGCTCAACCAGCGGGCTGATCTCACCGTCGCCGGACAGGATCGCAAAGGCCCAATACTGCTCCTGCCGGGCGGCCCGCTCCATGGCGGCCACTCGGGCGTCGCGGATGATGAGATCCAACCTTGCCGTTGCGATTTGCTGTTGCAAATGGGCGATGCCTCGCGCATCCGCCTGCCCTTCTTCTGCCGATAACGCCAGCTTCACGTTCAAATCGTCAAGCTTGCTGCGATTATCGGCCAGCTCCGCTCGGCGGGCCGTCAGTTCTTGATTCAGCCGATCATTGGTGGCAATTCTATTCTCTTTCGCAGCCGTCATTGATTGGGCGAGATAGCAGTCAACGATCGCCCGGGCGAGGGTGAGCGCTGCGGTTTCGCTGGCATCGGTTACGGTGACTTCCACAATCGATTGCTCGGCGCGGCGCGATACTTGCGCCTTATGACGCAATTGCGAAATCGCATCCGCCTCTGAGATCGGCTGGCCACCATCAGCCCACTGCTGACAGAGATTTTGCTCTTTTACGACCGCCGCCAACGTCTTCTGCGTGAGAATCGACTCAACGGACTGCTGCAGCGTCGTACGACCGGCGGGCGTGTTCTCCATCGCCGGCGCTTCAACCTGCAGGCGCATGACGGCTGAATAGCGGTCCGGCCACAGCCAGGCCATCGCTCCGGCAACGCAAATCGACATCATGGTGATAATCAACACCATGCGCCGCCGACGTTTTACCGCCAACCAGTACTCAAAAATGGTGGTCGGCTGCTGCTGCGCCACCGGCAGATCCTGATCCATCGATACGTTCGACATAAACAGCTCCAAGCTTCGGAAACACCGAATCAACTCCCGAAACGCGCGGAGGGTACGTATTGATTAAATCGGATATAAATCTGCTAAAGTCGCGAACCAAGTGGATAATTTGTGCAAAACCCCTCATTTTTTGTTGTAGGGACGATAATCACGCATCGGGCGCAACTAGCGAATACTCCAACTCGCCCAGCCGATCCCCAGCCGATAACCATTCCTCCCCGACACCCGTCAATGTCGCGTAATGATTCCGCCCCTTCTTTGCCCCAAATGACCGCGTTTTGTAAGGCCGCGGCAACCAACCGATCCGCCAGGCAGATTAAGGAAAAGCGTCCGTCGGTGTTGGAAACAACGCCCTGCCTGTGATCGACTGGAGGATGACGTTCCAGTCCAACTTGTGACCGCCCTCACAATGGGAAGGCTGCTATCTCGTTCATCATCAAGTTGTGGTTCGAGTTTTGAATTGAGTCGCAACGCTCAAGCGATTGTTGCGACGTTGCATTTGCCTTAGTCTAACGCCATCCGATTCGGGCCAAAAAGGGTGAGATTATCGTAACATTGGCCCATAGGTTCCGGCGCATCTTATAAAGAGTGAAAGTGAAAAGAGGAATTCCAATGAAGTTCAATGCGCTTGCGATCTGTTTGATTTCCCTGGCGGGCATAGTTTTCTGTATCGACTCGCCGCTGTCAGCAAAAGGCCACGCTGAACCAAAGGGTCATGCGGAAACAAAACCACTCTCCAAAAAAGGCATCGGCATCGTTATAGGCAAGAACAGCGCCTCTGAGTGGAAAGAAAAAGTCGCGGATTTGAAGGTGAACTGGCATTACTCGTGGGGATCCAATCCCCCAAGCCAGGAACCCGAAGGCGTGCAGTTTGTCCCCATGATCTGGGGATACAAGTCCAAGAACAACAAGCTGGAAACCACCCTCGACGATATCACTGCCAATAAATCCAAACATGCCTCCAACGCGCTTCTGGGATTTAACGAACCCGACAATCAGAACCAATCTCATCTATCGGTCGACTCCGCTCTTCAAGCCTGGCCAACCTTGATGAAGTCCGGCTTGAAACTCGGCAGCCCGGCTTGTGTCAACGCCGAAGGCGAGTGGATGCGCGATTTCATGAAGCAGGCCGACGAGAAGAAGTACCGCGTGGACTTTGTGACCGTCCACTGGTACGGCGGGCCGAGCGCCAAAGCCTTCATCGCGAAGCTCAAGAATATCCACGAACTGTACGACAAACCCATCTGGATCACCGAATTCGCCGTTGCCGACTGGAAGGCCAAAACGGTGGAGGACAATCGCCACACCCCGCAGGAAGTCCGTAAGTTTATGAAAGAAATACTGCCGGAACTCGATCATTTGGGATTCGTCGAACGCTACGCCTGGTTTTCCGGTAGTTTGAAAAGCCCCAAGCTGACATCATCCGCCCTGTTTGATGAGGACGGCAAATTAACCGAACTGGGCAAGATTTATGCCGATCACGTCTCCGAAACTCGCGCCAAGTGATTGAGCTAACGCGGGACGACCAAGCCAGGTTTTTGCGCAAGACGAGGAAAGTAAATGAAATATCGCGCCCTGAATATGCTTTTGATCCCGCTGATCGCCTTCCTCGGCTACGCGACCCTTCAAGCCTTCGCCGGCGCGACGACTAAGCCAAAGGCCGTGTCAAAAAAGGGCGTCGGAATAACTACCTATAACAAGGAAGCGGAAGTCTGGGAAAAACAGGTCGAAGACCTGAAAGTGTCCTGGCACTACACTTGGGGATACCTAAATCCCGGCAAGGAGCCCCAAGGAGTTCAGTTTATTCCGATGGTCTTCAGCAATAAGTGGCAGGCCGACACGCTCGACGCCAAGCTCGAAGAAATCACCGCCAGCGTGAAGGAACATTCGCAAGCCATTCTCCTGGGCTTTAACGAGCCCGACAGCGACGAGCAATCGAACGTCTCGGTGGAGTTGGCGTTGAAAGCCTGGCCGACGCTGATGAAGACCGGCGCAAAACTCGGCAGCCCCGCCTGCGTGAACGCCGAGGGCGAGTGGATGCGTCAATTCATGCAACAGGCGAAGGAGAAGAAACTGCGCGTCGATTTCGTCGCCGTCCACTGGTACGGCCAGCCTGACGTCAAACAATTCATCACCAAGTTGGTCCGCATCCATGAACTGTACGACAAACCCATCTGGATCACCGAATTCGCCATCGGCGACTGGAAAGCCAAAACGCCGGCGGAAAACCGATACTCCCCGCAGGTCGTCCAGCAGTTCATGAAGGAAACGCTGCCCAAGCTCAATCAAATCGCCTTCATCGAGCGCTACGCCTGGTTCCCCAGCGTCCCGAAAAGCGCCGCTCTGACGTCGTCGTCGCTGTTTAACGAGGATGGCTCGTTAACCGAGCTGGGCAAGATTTATGCCAAAAGCCCCTGAACCGCGATCGCCAGTGCATTTCAACCTCGGCCTGACAGGATCGACGCCGATTGCATTTCTAGATGACTCCCGACCCGCAGCGAATGCACCTTTGCCGTAAACCCTTGCGGCGGCAGCCACTTGGCTATGGTATCAGCGTCTGTGGATGCCTTAAACACCCGTACCGGCGGAGCTGTTGGGACGAGCTGGAGCTTGACCGTTCCGGTGGACATGGGAATCTCCTCATGCGGGGAAAGGGACATCCAGTTCGCCCCCATTCACCGATCAACTCTTATCGGCAAATCATCCCGCACCGGCATTCTGGATTCGACCGGCAGGCGCGAGGGAATCGCCTGAGTACGTCCTTATCGCTTTTCGCAGCGGGAAACTAATATGCGCAAATCGGCGTATGGACTTTTGGCAATCGTTTGTACACCATAGTAAAATGGAATTCGGGTTAACACCGAAGGTGATGCCCATCCGAGTTAAGTTCCGTGTCACTCCAAAAAAACGCGGTTTTGGGGTGCTTCATTTGGGTTGGTTGGATGGCCCCTGTCGCCATCATCTGAGCGAGCGGGATTGATGCAAATGTTCGGCTTATTTGAGAGGAGTTGCCGATGGTCAAGTCTGATCCACGTCCTGCCAAGGCTTTCACGCTCGTTGAACTGCTTGTGGTGATCGCCATTATCGCAGTACTGATCGCTCTTTTGCTGCCCTCACTAAATTCAGCGCGGCGGCAGGCTCAGGCGGTTGTATGTCTTTCGAACCTGAGATCAATTGGCCTGGCTTTTCAACTCTATGCCCACGATTATCAGAACATCATCGTACCGACCATTGCTTGGGACGGAGACAAGGCCGATGTTTGGGCAATGATTCTAGTCAATGGCAAATACCTGCCCAATCCGCACATCATTGACAGCGGCACATCCAACCAAGCGGCTCCGTCCACGGTATTGGTTTGCCCTGCAGACCCGACGAATTTTACACGGTATGATTCTAAATGGATGATGACCAACACCGAGTCACCTAGCAATGGAGCGGCTGGCGCGTGCATTTTGTACGTGGGTTATGGCGTGAACGGTGCCACCGCGAACCTCAGCGTCTCCAAAGTGCCAACCTCCGCATCGCAGTATCTTCCCATGCAGGGCATCGCTTTTACAACGACACCCAGAGCAACTCCTGCCGTTGCGCCCAATGTCGATTGTTTCCATCCGTGGAAGTACGTTAACCTTCATCAAGCGGCTTAAACGCCGTTGGTATTTGACGGAAAACTGTATAACATTTGCGGTGCGGCGAACAACCCTTTAACCGATCGCATCATCGGATTCCGTCACGGAAAACGTTACAATGAAGCAATCGTGGGTACCGATTCGGACACTCGCGGTGTCACCAATATCCTCTTCGCTGACGGCCATGCGGCGGGCGCTCCGCGCGGCGATCTGCCGTATCTGAAGACGACAGGAGCAGCACTTTACAACTGGATGACCGGGCCGGCGACCCAGAGACAAATTCCTAAATACTACTGGAATACCAGGCAGTAATCTGAGAAACGGCCGGACGGTGATTGAAACGCTACAGGACGGCGAAACGGGATCGCTGGACTAATCCCTCTTACCCACCAGTCCTTGTCGGCAAATCAACTTCCATCTGCCAACTGAATTTAATCGGTGGTACGCGGGGGATTCTGCGTCTCCCTCTAGGCCGTCCGCGCTTTCGAGAGTGGATCGTTGGCTGAATTTAGACGACGAAAGCGAAAGGGGGTGGGTGGAATGATTGGAGGGATTTGTACTCGCTCCCCTGAATTTGCTCCAAATTCCTCCATTTTCTTACCTTGGAGCACACTTTTTGCACCCGTTTGTAGGCGACAATCGTAGCGTAAATTTTGGCCGGCAAGGGAGTTGGCCGGGGATGGGGGTCGGGAGGATTGTTTTTTTGCTCGGGGACCGATCGCGGCGAGTCGTTCACCATCGGATTCATGCATCCCAAGGTGGATGAGCCGGCGGATTTGCCCTATTTTGTGCGTCGCTGCCTATGCTTTAGCGCGGCTTACGAGGACATGAACTATGGCATTGACGTTTCAACAAACCACCCTGCCCAACGGGCTCGACATCGTCGCGGAGATCAACCCGGATTCGCACTCCTTCGCGGCTGGGCTGTTCGTGAAGACCGGGGCGCGCGATGAAGACATGATGATCAACGGCGTGTCGCACTTCCTTGAGCACATGATGTTCAAGGGATCGAGCAAGTACACGTGGGAAGACGTCAACCGCATCTTTGATGAGATCGGCGCGAAGTATAACGCGTTCACGAGCCAGGAGATGACGGCCTACTACGCTAACGTGCTGCCGGAGTTTACCGAGCGGGCGATCGAGCACCTCTCGCACCTGCTTCGGCCGGCGATCCGGCAGAGCGACTTTGATACCGAGAAGAACGTCATCCTCGAGGAAATCTCGATGTACCTCGATGACCCGGGGCATCGGCTGTACGAGAAGCTGATGGAACAGCACTTCGGCGAGCACCCGCTGGCGATGAGCGTGCTCGGCTCGGCCGACTCGATCAAGAAACTGGAGCGCGACCAGATGGCCGACTACTTCGCCCGTCGGTACGGGCCGGGGAATATGGTGCTGTCGGTCACGGGCAGGCTTGAGTTTGATGAAGTCGTGAAGCTGGCGGAGAAATACTGCGGCGAGTGGCAGAAGGTAAACGCCCCGCGTCAGCAGCAAGAGCCGACCTACACGCCGCGGCGGACAACGCTGTTCGATCCGAAGCTCAACCGCATGTACACGATGGGCATGACGCCCGGCCCGAGCAGCCAGGACGACCGCCGCTTCGCCGCCCGCGTGCTGGCGGACGTGATCGGCGACTCCGACGGCAGCCGGTTCTACTGGGCGCTGGTCGACAACGCCATCGCCGAGGACGCCGACTTCGGATTCTACCCGCACGACGGGCTCGGCAGCTTCTACATCGCCCTCACCACCGCCCCCGAGCGATCCGAGCAGGCGCTTGACATCGCGCTCAAGGAACTGGAGAAGGTGAAGACGGATTTAAACGTCGATGAAGTCGAACGAGCAAAAAACAAGATCGCCAGCAGCTTGGTCCTGAGCGGCGAAATCCCCCTCGGCCGGATGCGCGCGATCGGCAGCCAGTGGCTTTACAACAAGCAGTACCGGTCGCTGGAAGACGACATGAAAACGCTGAACTCGATCACACCGGCGTCACTGCAACAGCTGATGCGGGAGTTTCCGTTTGATCCGATGACGATCGTCAGTCTTGGGCCGAAGTAGTTTTCGTGGGAGTTGTAGCAGCCGGCTGTGTGGCCAGAGTTTTCGAGCACCGTATCGCGACCATGTGGGCAGACGTTTTGCCGGGGTAGCGCGTGATGTACGGGTAATCGCTTCGCATCTCGTTCATCACCAGACGCACTTTCGGAGCCCGGTCTAGCGTGATGAGCCACACCGTGTCGGCGTCGTGGGCCTGTTCTTTCAGCAGTTCGATGTAGCGAGTCGTGAGCGGCGCGAAGGCCCACTCGATGAACCCTTTTTGCAGATCGGTTCGCTTGGAGTAGTAGTCGAAGGTATTGCGGCCCCCGCCGCTGTGGTAGTCGAAGACCAAGACGTCGTTGGGTGTCGCGGTCTTGTCGACGTACGCCGCCAGCGTTCTGGCGGCGTGGTTGTCCGGTGCCTGAACGAGTTTGATCATGTCCGTCACCAGCACGCCGAAAAACACGCACCCCGCCGCCACCGACACGGGCCTGGGGCGGAGCCAGCAAATGCCGGCCGCGACGAGTAGGTACATCGCGGGCAAGGTGCCAATGGCGTAGCGGTGGACGTAGATCGGGTGCATCACGTACGACATGGCGATCGGCACGACGTGCGGGACCAGAAACCACGTGAGCAATAGCGCGAACGCACCGATCGGCGAGAACGGCTTTCCTTCGCCGCGGGATTGCTGGATTTTCCGGTTGTATCGCCAATCGAGCAAGACCGTCACAAGCGTGAAGAGCAGGAAGACCACCGTCACGCCCATCGCCACCCGCGAGCCGGTGAGTTTACGGGATTCGCGAAGCAAAAATCCGACCGAGGGTTTCTCGATCCAAAACCCCGCGTCCGCGGCGGCCGCTCGATTGAGGGCGAACAGCAGCCACGGGATCAGCAGCACGCCCAGCGCCAGCTGGATCATCACGCCGCGGCTAATCGTCAGTTCGGTTTTTTCCCGGCGGACCCACAATGTGAGGACCACCAGGCATTGCGCCATCAGAAAAAAGACACCGTACACGTGAGCGTACAACGTGGCAGCGGTGCAAAGGAGGTAGCCGACCACGACGCCGGCGTTTTTCTCACGGATCAGGCGGACGAAGAAGTACATCGACGTAAGCGAAAACACGAGCATGAGTCCGTACGAACGGGCTTGCTGAGCGTAGAACACCTGGAATGGCGCCACCGCCATGCACCCCGCTGCCAGCATCGCGACGGAGTGTCGCAGCAGTTGCCGGCCGATCAGGTAGGTCAGCCAGATGGCAATGATCGAGCAGATGGCCGACGGCGCGCGCATCGACGCCTCGGAATCGCCGAACACGCGGACCCAGCCGTTGAGCATCAGGTAGTACAGCGGCGGGTTGAAGTCCTCGGTGCTGGTTTCGTGGAGAACGGTTTTGATCGGCAGCGTCGCCCAGCGGTGGCTGAAGCCTTCGTCCCACCAGATGGCCGATCCGCCAATGTGGTAGAAGCGGAGCAGAGCGCCCAGGACGATCAGCGCGATCAGCCCGAGTGGAATCACACGTGTGCGGGGAGATAATTCTACGGTACTCGACAAACGCGGACCTTTCAGATCGTCGCACGGCACGAATCCCAACTATCGACGTATGGCCGCTCGATAAACCTTGGAGCATAGGGCGCGTCGGTCGGATCGGGAAATAGAATATGCAAGCTGAAGGGAATAATCGACTTGTAAGGTTCGCCCGGCGGATGGAATCGTCGGAAGATCAAGGGGCTGGCCTTTCGATTTTTGATGGTAAAGGGGCATGAATATCTTGCAAGGAGGTCATTGTAAACCTCAATCGTACCACGGGCCTCCAGCCCGTGCGGTTGATATTTTATTTGCGAAAACCTCAGGTATTTCAGGTTCAGACGTGTCTGGCACGGGCCGGAGGCCCGTGGTACGGGCGGGGTTTCCACGCTGCCCGATGATGCGAAATCCGACAATCTTTATAACGCGCAGTCCACCCCCGTCGTTTTGTGACGATCCCGTGCTAGAATTGTCCGCTCGGAGGACAATAACGGTATGTCCGCATCGCAGGTCAAACGGTTCACACTTTCGACGCTCCGCGCCGCTCGTATCAGCGGCGAAAAGGTGTCGATGCTCACCTGTTATGACTTCACCACCGCCAAGCTGATGCAGGAAGCAGGCGTACACATTCTGCTGGTCGGCGATTCGGCGGCGAATGTAATTTTGGGGCATAGCAGCACACTGCCCGTATCGCTGGAATTCCTGATCGAGCTCACGGCCGCGGTCAAACGCGGCGCGCCTAACTGCTTTGTGGTAGCCGACATGCCGTTCGGCAGCTACCACGGATCGACCGCCCGCGGCGTGAAAAACGTCATGCAGATGGTGAAACTTTCCGGCTGCGACTGCGTGAAAATAGAGGCGGCGGCCAGTCAGTTGAAGCTGGTTCGCCAGCTCGCCGACGCCGGGGTCGCTGTGATGGCGCATCTCGGGCTTCGGCCGCAATCGGTGGGCGTGCTCGGCGGATACAAGATCGCCGGACGCACGGCGGATGAAGCCAAGGCGATCGTCGATCTGTCGTTGCAAATGCAGGAGGCCGGTGCAGTCTCGATCCTGCTCGAAGCCGTCACGCCCGAAGTGTCGGAGACGGTGGTGAGTTACACCAACATCCCCGTCATCGGCTGCGGCGCTGGCCCGGCTTGTCACGGGAGCGTGGTGGTGACTCAGGATCTGCTGGGATTGACCGAACACCCTCCCCGCTTCGCGCCAGTGCTGGGAGATCTGGGTCCGCCGATGAAGAAGGCATTTTCGGAATACGTCCGCCAGATCGCCAAGGGCGAATACCCCGCCCCGCAGCACGTGTACGCAATGCCGCCCGATGAGGCCGCCAAGTTTCTCCGTCGCGAGGCTGAGGAGCTTGAAGAACGCGAGTTCGAGAAAGATCAAAAACCTCGGCGAGCGCCATCAGGCGACATCTCCGGGCCTTGGTAATTGAGGAGAGTAAGTTGTTAGTTGTTAGTTGTTAGTTCATGCAATAGCTCTCACTAACAACTAACAACTTATTCGCAGAATACAGGAGTAACCATGAATCCATTTCGCCAATCCATGATCGCCATGACCATCGGCGGCGCGTCGATCGCCGCCTATCTGGTCGGGTCGAATTTTGTTCAGAACGTAAAATTCGCCCGCGCGGCGGAGGAAGTCGAAGTCACCCGCCAGCAGTTGGCGACGGTGACCGATCTGTCGAACGTCTTTAAAGCGGTCGGCAAGGCGGTAGAGCCGTCGGTCGTGAACATTCAAGTGCGTAAAACCATCAAAGGCGTGAGCAACCGCGCCCTGCCGTTCGATGAAGACATGCTCCGCCGATTCTTCCCCGATCGCGACGGCGACGGCCAGCCCGATGTGCCCCCCGGCTTTGGCGGAGGCAATGACGGCGGCGACACCGAACAGGTTGGCACCGGTTCGGGCGTGATCATGGAAGTCGCCGACGGCGTGGGCTACATCCTGACCAACAATCATGTCGCCGGCGGCGCGAGCGAGATGGACATCACCCTCTCCGACGGCCGCGAGATCAAGAACGGTAAGCTGCTTGGTACGGACGCCAAGACTGACTTGGCCGTCATCAAGATCGAAGCCGACAAGCTGATCCCCGCCAAGTGGGGCAACAGTGATGAACTCGATCGCGGCGACTGGGTGCTGGCGTTCGGTTCTCCCTTTGGCTACGTCGGCTCGATGACACACGGCATTGTCAGTGCGCTCAACCGGCAGGCGGGAATTCTCGATCAGCAGCAGGGATATGAAAATTTCATTCAGGTGGACGCCCCGATCAACCCCGGCAACTCCGGCGGCCCGCTGGTAAATCTGCGCGGCGATGTGATCGGCATTAACACGGCGATCGCTTCCCGCTCGGGAGGATTCCAGGGAATCGGATTTGCCATCCCATCCAACCAGGCGAAGTTTGTTTACAGCAACATCAAGACCAGCGGCAAGGTCACGCGCGGGTGGCTGGGCGTGGGAATCGCCGATGTCGCCAAGACCGAAGGCCTGGCCGAGCGGCTTGAGTACAAGGGCTCGGACGGCGTGCTCGTCGAACAGACCTATCCCGACACGCCGGCCGATGGCAAGCTGCGCAATGGCGACATCATCACCAAGATCGATGGCAAGAAAGTGGCTAACACGCAGCAACTGCGAAACCAGATCGCCGTGACCGCGCCCGGCAAAGACACCAAGCTGACCGTTTGGCGTGACGGGAAAGACGTCGATGTCACCGTCAAACTCGGCGAGCAGCCGGATGACCTGACCGCGATGCGTAGTGGCAAATCCACCGTACCCGATGGCGGCAAGCCCGGCGGTGACGCCCCCGCAACCTCCGAAACGCTCGGCCTGCGACTGACAGACCCGACCAATGCCATGATCGAGCGATTCCGCCTGCCCGAAGGCAAGGAAGGCGCATTGGTAACCGGCGTGATCCCTCGCTCACTGGCGTTCAAGGCCGGGCTGCGGGTTGGCGATCTGATTACGGACGTCGACAAGACAAAGGTCGCCAATACCGAACAGGCCCGCGATGCAATGAAAAATGGCGATCTGAAAAAGGGCATTCTCCTCTACGTGGTGAACGCCAATTCCGGCCGATTCGTATTGATCAAGAAAGCGGATTAGACGAGTCCTGTCGCATGGGCTACCGGCCCATGCCCAAAGAACTCAACGACACTGAGTGAGCCCTTACAAGGACTCACTCAGTTCTTTTGTTGGCTGCTAAAAATTTGGAGATCACTCGGCATGAGCTGGTAGCTCATGCGACTCAGAAGGTTTTGACCCCAGGAACTCGAACTGCTCCACGATCGTCATCTCCGCCGGGGCGACGCGCATGGGGGAGAAGATTCGGATCGAGCCGCTCTTGGGTTCGGTGAAAGTCACCACCCGGCGCACTCGTTTTTTGCTGCGGGAGAGTCCGACAGTGAATTCAGTTGCGAGGTAGTATCGATACTGATCGTCTTCCAAACCATAGATCAAGTCGGTGATCGTCACGTGCGCCGCCCCGACGACGGCGAACACTCCAGCGATGCGCTGTGTGAGTTGAAGCGGATCGCCTTGGCTGTAATTCATCTGCCACTTCGACGCGAGCCTGCGGAGTTCACGCGAGAGCGACCGGCGCAGGTGGTATTGCCACCACGCCGCTCCGGTCGTCACCGCCATCAGCATTACCAGGTAGAGCGACGGATTCATGCTTTAGATTCAATCGCCGTTACTTGTTTGCCGGCTTGGTTGATGGTGTGTCGGGGCTGCTGGCGGTCGGTGGCGTGAACTTGATGCCGTAATCCGGAGCCGTCGGATTCAGCGAGTTCGACAGCCAGTCGCTGATGATCTTGTAACGCGGATCAGCCGTGTTTCGGAAAGGCGGACGGAAGCCGGCGGACGCCGGGTGATGCAAATCGGCCGCATCTGGAGGCAACGAATACTGCAGGAGCAGTGATTTATCCGGTGCCGTGCGATGGATCATCTGGGCCATTGCGTCCTTATCGAGCTTCTTCACGAACTGCGTCAGGATGTAGAAGTTGGTGTACGCCACCGCCTCGTTGTCGGCCGGGTTGATCAGCACAAAATTGCCGGCGTTGCCACCACCATGACAGGCGGTTGTAGCACAGCCGGCGAGAATTGCCGGCTGCACGCGCTGGCGGTACTGGGTTATCGATGCAGGATCGGAATTGATTCGCACGTCGTTGCGCATCCCCGGAGCGCGAGACAGGATATAGCGGGCTTGTTTCTGGACCGGCAGCGCCGTGAATTCCGCCAGAGTGCCTTGGGCATCCTGGGCGACAAACCGCTTGCGAACGTCATTCAACAAAGTCGCGCGGAAGTTGTTTTCCTCGCTGCCGAGTTCGAATTGGCGGATGAGATTGATGTCGTCGGCCGTCAGCGTCTTGCGATCCACCGCGGCGGGCGTGCCTTTAGGATTGCCGGACGCATCGGGCATCAACGGATCGCCGCCGGGCTGTGGTTTCTGGTCGGCTTTGGGGGTCCGCTCGAGTTCCTGCTGCCGGCGGATCATCATCAGAAAATCGGTGGCTTCCTTGCTGTTGGGGTCAATATCCAGCGCCCCTTGCGCGGCCTGCTTGGCCCAATCGTACTGCCGCTGGCTGAGTGCGGATTGAGCCAGTTCCAGACGACCCTTGATGTCTTTAGGCCCGAGGGCGGCCAGCTTCTTCTTAAAATCGCCGGCAGCGTCGTCGATGTAAGTGATCCCCGCCACATTTCGGCGGTCAATGCGCATATCGACATTGCGTACCTTGACGACTACCGATCCGTCTTCGGCTTCAGTAATATCGCCTTCGTAGCTCGCGCCGTCGCGCATCTTTACCGTTCCCGGACGGGCCCAAAGCGTCGTACCGATCGCAACCACAGCCAGCCCGCCCATCAACCAACGTAGGATCGTCATAAATCGTCTCCTCAGCAGCGTTTGAAGTAATGGTAGACCGCGCCATCGCGGGTCGCAAGTTTGCCGGGACACTACGACACGGGTTTTGGCGTCCGATATCTCGGCGTCGATCAATATGACGACCACCACCTCGAATGACCGCTTCCAACTCCGGGTGGTCTTTATATCTCACATGGCCCTGACTTTGGGATAAGATCAGGGCGTCGTTTGGTTTGTTGGAGTGGTTATGGCATCTCATTCGTACGAACTTGCCCGCCGGCACGCCGGAGCCTTGTTGCTCGGGGCGGCCGCGACTCGAATCACATGGGAATTCGACGATCTGACGACGGCTGACGGTCATCAACTGCGAGCCAGCTTTTTTGCCTCGGTCCGGGCGATCGATGATCCGACGGAAAAGAAGATGCTGGAAGAAGTGCTGCTCGGTTCGCGGAACTCGGTGTCGGCCGCCCAGGTAATGGCCCACTTTCAACCGAGTCTGCGGGCAGCGGCTCAGAAGGCAACCAAGGATCTTCCGGCCGATCGTGTGCTGGCAGACGCCGGCCGTGGAGCTTTATGCGAACTGCTGAAAAAAGCCGCCGGCGATCTCGCGTTCGGGTGCGGACTCGAACTCCTTCCGCCGATCCGGATCGAGCTTGACAGCCCAACCCTGACTCAGCAACAGATCGTCTCAATGCAGCGAACACTGGCCGAGCAGGAGTCGGCCGGGCGGGTGGAGCATTTCCAGAAGGCGGTTGATCTGCTCAAACAATTCGAAACCCAGCGTGGCGGCGCGTCGTCGTCGGCGGTGACGCGAGCGATCGAATCGCTCGGACCGGCCGACCGCGGGGCGATGCTCAAGACGCTGCTCCTGGCAGGCTCGGCCCGGTCAGCCAGCACGGCGGTCTGGGTGGTCGCGGCAACCACACTGATCCGCATCGATCTCACCGGAGACGTCACGCCGACGGCGGCCCATCTGCCCGACTCGCTAGGCCCCACCCGTAGCCTGCAGGCGGTTACCCTCGAAGGCCAGCCGTACTGGGCGATAGGTGCCCGCGACGGTGTGCTGATTGCGCCGATCTCGTGCCCGGCCGATGCGGTGGCGTATCGCGACGGAGTAATCGAAACCACGCAGGGATTCAGCCGGGTGATCGTGCGGAATGGGCAAATCATCGCCTGCCATAGCGAGGCCGGGCTGGTGAGCTGGACCATCGGCTCGCCCGATCGCCCGGCTGCGTTTCATCGCCCATCTGAACTCGGCGGGAGCCCACGGCACCTCACCACGTTTGATGGCTCGCATACTCTTTTCGCGGTCGGGCCGCAGTTAATGACTCTCGCCGACGACGAGTCGATCCTTCGAGTCGGTGGCCCTTGCGGAAACGAAATCGTCGGCATCGTGCCGGACGGCCACCGCTCGATCATCGCTTACGACGACGGAACGCTACGGGCGCTGGAGCGGGCCACGCGGTCGCTGATTAAGCTCGAACACCGAGGCCAGCGAATCGCCGCCATCACCGCCCTCCCCTGGCTGGGCGGCCGACGGTTGCTGCTGGCCGGCGACGACGGCGCGATCGACTGCGTCGGGATCGACGACGATCTGGTCAGCCAGTATCTCAGCCACCACCGAGGCGTCCGCCGGTTGGTTGCCAGCGCCAGCCACGTCGCCGCCCTCTCCGGCGACCGATCTCGCGTCATCGTCTGGACTTCTTGGGAAGGCAAATCACCGGCGAAAGAAGTCTCGCTCGCACGCATCACGCCTCATCGGATTGCGGACTTGGAGCTGACGTAGTCCGTCAAAGAAAAGATGAACGCCAAGTCGCCAAGAACGCCAAGTTAGGATCTCCAAGAATGAAAGGTGAGCCCGAGACCGCACACTTGCACTTTTAGCTCAAAAAAATTGCAAATGTCGGTGTCTGGGAAGAAGCCTGCTTTGATTCTTGGCGTTATTCGCTTGGCGTTCTAGACGTCTTGGCGTTCATTTTCTTCTTACACGCAGAAATTGCCTCTTATTCTGCGAATTATCCCATGGTTTCATCTTGACCAGCGCGCGCTCGAATCGTATTTTTGTTTACTGTGACGTTCGCGTTCGGAGAATGCGGCCAGTCGCGGCGGGCTGAAGGATCGGCCTGTCGGGTTTTCGCAAAAAAGTGAGGCATGGATGCCGAGGAAGAAAAAGAGCGCCACGGCGCTGTTTGAAGTGATGTCGGCCGGTCGCACGCTTGAACCGGTTGTCAGGAATCGCAGCGTTTTTCACTCCCCCAGTTTAATCGCATTATTCAAACGAAGCTGGCGGTCGATCTCGCCGAAAGCGGTTGCGCACGATCAAACCGTCGAACCCGAACCACAACCCGGGCCGCGGTACATCGAAACCGAGCCTGAAGCGCTCGAGCCGCGCCCGCCGCGAGAATCTTGGTTGAGCAAACTCCCGAAGTTCCACTTCGACGCCACCAACGCCGTCATCGGTGTGTCGGCGGTGGTGATTGTCGTCGGTCTTTCGATGCTGATCGTATCGAAGTTGGGCGGAAGCAATACGCCGTCCCTGTCGGCGGTCACCACCGCTGACCTCCGTAAGCAGCCGGCCGACCCTGCGATTCTGGATCTTCCCCGCCGGGCGGAGCCTAAAGCCCCGGAGAAAGCACCAGTCGTTCTGCCGGTGGAAGAACCTTCCAACCCCGGAAACTCCGCCGTCGCCTCTGCACCGGAAAAACGGATCATCAACATGAATTACCTGATGATCCAAAGCTATCAGGATGAGAAAGTCACCCGCGAGGCGGCCGAGCTGTTAAATAAAAGCGGCATTGATTGCACCGTCATTCAAGGACTGCCGCGTTGGTCGCCAAGCCCGAAATGGTGGTGTGTGGTCGGAACCAAAGGCTTTGGCCCGCGGACGACCGACACGGCCGAATTCCAGAACTATCTCTCGAGAATCCGCGAGGTGAGCAACACCTTCTCAGGCCGAACCAAGTGGAAGCAGTTCAGCCCGCAGCTTTACCGCTGGGGGGCGGATAGCGAATCGGCAGCAAAGTAAGCAGGGAAAAGGGTGACCGACGGGATTCGAACCCGCGACGTCCAGGACCACAACCTGGCGCTCTACCAACTGAGCTACGGCCACCGTTTGGAATCCCCATTTGTATCTGTGCCGGTCGGTCTGTCAACCTACGTCATCGGTTGCAAAGGCGGACTGGGTCGCCCCGATTGCCAGTTTTACCCGTCCGAAACCCAAAATGCCCTGCCGCAAGCATTGGAATTTCTTGACACTCCCCCATTGCCGACCATACTCATGGGGCGTCTTAGCCGTCGCAATACCCTGAAACAACCGGGGTTGTGGCGATGGCGTATGATTCAGTCCCTTCACCGTCCTGGATGGTTTTGATGTCCCGATCGGGTTCCAATGCGTCCGGAATCGCCGCTAGCCTCGATACCGAAGTCGGCAAAGCCGTCGTCGAAATGGGGTTGGCCACCAAGTCTGAAATCGACTTCTGCCGCGAGCAGCAAAAGCAGTCGTCCGACCCGAACCAGCGCAGCCTGGCCGACCTGCTGGTGGAGAACAACTTCGTCACCATCAACCAAGTCAAGCGCATCCGCTCGCGCGTGGATGACCAGAAGAAATCCCAGATTCCCGGCTATCAGTTGCTCGGTCAGCTCGGCAAAGGGGCGATGGCGACGGTTTACAAGGCTCGGCAAGTCTCGCTCGACCGCATCGTGGCGATCAAGGTATTGCCGCGGAAGATGAGCGAGAACGCCGAGTTCGTCGACCGCTTCTACAAGGAAGGAAAAGCCGCCGCCCGGCTGAGTCATCCGAACATCATGCAGGCGATCGACGTCGCCAGCACGCCGGACGGGCTTCACTTCTTCGTGATGGAGTATCTCGAAGGCAAGAGCCTGTACGACGTGATGACTCCCCCGCCGCACGGCGATGGGAAAGTCTTTTCTGAAGATGAAGCGCTGGATATCACGATCCAAATGGCCGACGCGCTGGCGCACGCCCACGAGCGCGGGCTGATCCATCGCGACGTGAAACCCAAGAACATCATGCTCACGCCCGCCGGCGTGGCGAAGCTGACCGACCTGGGCCTGGCTCGGGCGGTGGACGACAAGCACGCTGCCGAGTCCGAAGCGGGTAAAGCCTACGGCACGCCTTATTACATCAGCCCGGAGCAGATCCGTGGCGATGTTGACATCGACTTCCGCGCGGACATCTACAGCCTGGGCGCGACGATGTACCACCTAGTGACCCGCCGCCCGCCTTTTGAAGGCGAAAACCCGTCGGCCGTCATGCACAAGCACCTGAAGCAGCCGCTGGTTCCGCCGGACCACATCAATACCGCACTCAGCGCCGGCGTGGGGGAGATCATCGAAGTCGCGATGGCTAAAAACCGCGACGAACGCTACGCCCGCACCGAGGACATGCTGGAAGACCTCCGCCTGGTCCGAAGCGGTCAACCTCCGATCAATGCCCGTCGAAGCGTCGATCTGGATTCACTCTCGAAGATCGAAGAAACCGGCAAGACCGTTGACATCTTTACCTCCGCGCCGCAGCCGGAGAGCATCTGGAAGAATCAGATCGTGCTGGGGTTGGCGATCGGGGCGGGCGTTTCGCTGCTGATTAACGTGATCCTGATCATCGTGCTGATCATGAAATAAGTACGCTTCACCCGCTCGTACCGCTTCAGCCGGACGCGAAGGATCACTACACTCCAGTCGATGCCACAGATACTTGCATTCATCGGTCTGGGAATCATGGGCTTGCCCATGGCAAGCCACCTGTTAAACGCAGGACACGAACTGGCGGTCCATACTCGCACTAAATCCAAGGCTGGGCTGCTGCTGGATCGCGGCGCGACGTGGCAAAGCTCGCCTGCCCAAGCCGTTGGCGGTGCTGACGTCGTATTCGTCAACGTCCCTGACACGCCCGATGTGCAGGCCGTCCTGCTCGGCGAGAGCGGCGTGATCGCCGGTGCCCGCCCGGGCACGATTGTGATCGACCACAGCACCATCTCCCCCGCCGCCACGCGAGAGATGGCAGCGCAACTAGCGGCCAAGGGCATCATCCTGCTCGACGCGCCCGTCAGCGGCGGGGATGTCGGCGCGAAAAACGCCACCCTCAGCATCATGGTCGGCGGCGACAAAACCGCGTTCGATCGGGTATTGCCCCTGCTGCAACTGCTCGGCAAAACCATCACCTACACCGGCCGCAGCGGAAACGGGCAACTGACGAAGCTGGTTAACCAAATTCTGGTCAGCGTGACGAACTTGGCGACCAGCGAAGCCTTGAACTTCGCCCAACAGTCGGGCTTGGATCCCGCCGCCACCATCCAAGCCCTCGCCGGTGGCGCCGCAGGCAGTTGGCAACTGCAAAACCTCGGCCCCCGCATGCTCCAGGGGGATTTCGCCCCTGGCTTCACGATCGACTTGCAACAAAAGGACCTGCGACTGGTCTTGGAAAGCGCCGCCGAACTCGGCCTATCACTTCGTGCTGTTGAACTCGTTCAGCGACTTTTCGCTAGCGCCCAATCCCAAGGCTGGGGCCGAGAAGGAACACAATCGCTATTTAGGACAATCACTCTGCCCTAGGGAATAGCTGGTATTGAGCCTAATCAATTGGATTGTCTGAACGCCATGCCGCACGCAGAAGTTTTAACCGCGAAGCGACGAAGGAACGAAGCGGTTCATGGTAGTGTTGAGCGAGTTGAAAAAGATTTGCACTAAGAAAACTCAGCAGAGGTGACTACTTGACGGCGCGGTCCACTCGAAAACCGCTTCGTTCCTTCATCGCTTCGTGGTTAATTTTTTGGATGTCACCGCGTTTGAGTACCCCAGAAAATAAAGAAGGCCCGGGAGCCGATTCGGTCCCGGGCCTTGCAGAGTGCTTTCTGCTGTGTCGGAGGCTAGAGCGGTTAACGCTCTCTCCGACGGGCTGCCGAGCAGCCGCGTGCTTGCGGGAGTCTCACCCGCAAGAGCTGCTCACAGCAGCCCACACGTACAGTCAGAATGGTTCACGGATCACCTCCATTTCGAACGAGCGGACGGATGGGCCGGATAACGGCCGCCGTAGGCTCGTGGCCATGCCAAGCCGTCGCGGGCGCTGTTCGGGGTGACTGCCGACGGGTTTCGGTCCTCGCTCACGCGAGACTGGGACACCCGTCTTAGTAGTGGAGCTTGAAGCCGCCAAAGGCGGCAAAAAACTCTCGCCCCTACTGGCCCGCCGCCGGGCTCTTTTGCTCGCGAACGCCTTCGCGAGCCACGCGATCGACCGTCGGAGAACGCCGGCCGATCCATCCGCCCAGGTGTTTTACCCGGGCCGACGACGTATTCTATTTCGACAGGGTTGAGGGTCAAACAAAATCTGGAATTCCGTGTAGAATTGAAAGTATGACCGACGCAAAATCCATCCTGGATCATCAATACCTGGAGATGCGCTGGCGGGCATTATCGCTGGCGGCCGACCTCGATCGCATCCAGCGCGCCGCCGGCGGGCAGGCGGTACTCGACGACGATCCGCGGCTGCTGAACCTCCGCCGAACCTTCGCCGTGCTGTGTGAGACTGATCTGGAAAAACCCAGTCGCGCCGAGCAGGTGCAGATGATACTGAGTGACATGACACCGCCACCTAAGTAGCATGGGCGTCTCGCCCATGTCATAGTGCATCGACACGGGCGGGACGCCCGTGCTACATATGAAATTCATCGACCCCCACATCCACTGTGTCAGCCGAACCACCGACGACTACCTCTTCATGGCCCGTGCGGGCGTGGTCGCCGTCAGCGAGCCAGCGTTCTGGGCCGGCTACGACCGCTCGTCGGCCGCCAGCTTTGGCGATTACTTTCGGCATTTGCTCGACATCGAACCCAAGCGGGCCGCCAAGTACGGCATCGACCATTACAGCTGGCTGTGCATCAACGCCAAGGAAGCCGAAAACGTTGAGCTCAGTCGCGAAGTCATCAAGCTGATACCGCCGCTACTAAAGCATCCGCGCGTTCTTGGCATCGGCGAGATCGGCTTGAACAAGAACACGCGGAACGAAATCACTGTGTTTGAAGAGCAAGTGGAAATCGCCGCCAAGTACAACCAGTTGATCCTCATCCACACGCCGCACTTGGAAGATAAGCACAAAGGGACAAACATCATCACGTCCATTCTCAAAAACGACAAACGCATCCTTCCCGAGCGAGTGTTGATCGACCACTGCGAAGAACACACGATCCGCATCGCACGCGAGAACGGTTTTTGGGCCGGTCTGACGATTTATCCCGTGACCAAAGTGACCCCTACCCGCGGCTGCGATATTCTGGAGCAATTCGGCCCGGACATGATCTGCGTGAACAGCGCCAGCGACTGGGGCGAATCCTCCCCGTCGATGCTAATCGACACGGCGTTGGAATTCCGCCGGCGAGGACACTCCGAGGCGGAACTGACGGGCGTATTTTATGACAACCCGTGCCGGTTTTTCGGGCAATCAGGGAAGTGGAAGATGGGCAAATCCGAATGACGAAACCCGAAATCCGAAAGAATGACGAAGCCCGAATAACGAATGACGAAAAGGCTTCATAGGCAAACTTCGTCATTCGGATTTCGTCATTCGTCATTCTTTCGGATTTCGGGTTTCGTCATTCGGGCTTAGGATAGGCGGTTTCGTGTTCCGGAAATTTGCCTTATCGGCCCTTAACCGCGCATCGCCCCTAGCCGATACCAAACACATGGTCAGCCCACTTCCCAACCCCCTTCCCCGCCGCAAGCCCAGTGAAGACGACCGCCGACGCAGCGCCCGCGTGCCGCACGTGGCCGAGGCGTGGGTCTGCTCGCCGACGGATTTTGATCAGGAAAAGAAGACCGAAGTGCGGGCCATCAACCTGTCGCGCCATGGCGTGGCGTTTGATGTCGATCAGTCGATGGCGACCGGCTCGTTCCAGATGATCGAGATCGGCATCGGCGAACAAACCGTCCGCTCCGAAATTCGCATCATCTCCTGCCGGCAGACGGATGAGGGGCATTTCGAGGTGGGTGCAGAGTTCTGCTAGCGATTATCACCAAGCCCAATTCCTAGCAGACAAACACCCCAGCGGAAACGCGGATACGATCACAATTGTGAATGCGAGAGCAGGATGCTGGTCGGACCAACGGTGCGATCCCACGATAATCCACGCTGCGCCGGTAATGAAACGGCAAAGGAACCACGTCACCGGTAGCAGGATCCAGAATCCAGAATTTGGCGAGATTTCAGCGACTCACTTCATCTTACCCAGCGCCTCAAACCCCAAATACCCAATCACGCTGACTGCCACAAGCGCTGCGATCGACAGAAAGATAGCCACCGCCAGCATCGTTGTGAACCGCGTGCCTTGCCGATGGAGAATCCGCTCAAGTTCCGCATCACGCGCAGTGATGTTTTCCTTCATCTGGCTGAGCACCTCCGCACTGGCGGCGGAGTTCTTGCTCACGCTTTGCATGGCGTTACCGACCGACGAAAGGTTCTGGCTGATGGCGGCGTCGTGCTGGGTCACGGTTTCGAAACGCTCATCGAGGGCGTTCAGCGTTTTGCGCTGTTCGGCACTGGCCTGGCTGATGCGCTCGAGAATGTCGCCGAGCTTGGTCTGATGGCCGTTCTGCGTGGCCAGTTGCTGGTGAATGGCTTTGAGCGTCTCACTCTGCACGCGGCTGGCTTCGGGCAGGCCTTCCAGCGTTTGCGGCAGCTGCGAGAGCAGCGACATCAGCTCCTGCTGGCGGTTGTTCTGCGTTTCAAGGTTATCGCGGATGCTGCCCATCAGGCCGGTGAGCGTGTTGAAGCCGTCCTGCAGGTTGGCGATGGCCTGATCGCGCTTGGCCCAGGGGCGGAGGAACGTGCTGCGCGAGTCCCCGTTTTCGCCGTGCTGAACGAGCGGGAGATCGCCCTGGTTAGCGCCGCCGCGGAACCAACTGCCCAATTTGCCGAAGAATGTTTGATCGCTCATGTATGCATCCTTGCTGAGAAAGGGTTGCCCTCAATCGTTTGACATCGAGATACGGCAAATCTAGCATCCGCCCGCCATGGGTCAATCAAGAACCGGCCGATCACGCTGTAATTTTGCGTTTTTTTTGAACGCCTTGCTGGGCGTTGCGCTGGCGATTCTGCCCGCCGGCTGTGACCGACCCGCCCCGCATCCTCCAACCACCGCTCCGACGACGAAAATCGCTTCCCTCGTCCCGGCCGCCACCGGTTTGCTGCTGGCGATGCACGCCGGGGATAGACTGGTGGCAGTCAGTAACTTCGACGATCAGCCGGAGGTCAGCACGCTTCCGCGCGTAGGGGATTACCAGCAGATCGACTGGGAAAAGCTGATCGCACTCAAGCCGACGTCAATGGTCGTGCAGATGCGTCCCGACCACATGCCGCCCGGCCTGGTGCAGCGGGCGGAATCGCAAAACATCAAGCTGGTGAACGTGCAGATCGAGCAAGTTGCCGACATTTACACCGCCACCGAGCAGTTAGCGGCGGTTGCCGGTGATCCTGCCGCGGGGAAGGCGCTTGTCGATTCGTTGCGAAACCAGCTCGATGCGATTCGTCGTCAAACCGCCGGCAAGCCTCGGCCGCGGGTGCTGATGGTCGTTGACGTCGAAGGCAAGGCGGTCGTCGGACGCGGCACCTTCCTCAGTGACTTGCTCGACACCGCCGGCGGGGAAAATGTCATGCCCGAAGGCGGACCGCATTGGCCGACGATCGACCGGGAGATGCTCGCGTCGCTCAAGCCCGATTTCATTCTACAACTACTGCCCGGTGCGTCGGATCAGGCGCTGGCTCAGGCCAAAACCGCCTGGACAACGCTGCCTAATTTACCAGCGGTCAAAAACGGCCGGGTTTACCCCATCACCGACTGGTTTCTCCACCAACCCGGCCCGCATATCGCCGAAACTGCAAAACTGTTTGCGGATCGGCTGATTGAAAATAAATAGTTATAGCCACCGATCGGGCACCGATGAACACCGATGGAATATAGGAACAAAGATGAAAAAGATTGAAAAGATCAGAATTCCATTTTTTGCATCTTTTGAATCTTCGTTTCTAAATCGGTGTTCGTCGGTGCCCCATCGGTGGCTGCCACTCTTCTTTAAACTTAGTGCTCGGCGCTGCTTCGTGGTAAAACTCGCCGGTAACACTTGAAGCCTTTCACCGCCGACCAACTTCTTAAGTCCATTCTCATCGCCACCGGCATTTGGGCGGTGGTGGCGGTGGCGTGCATGATGGTGGGCTCGACGGGAAGGATTGAATGGCCTAAGGACGATGTGTTCGAGTTCCGGCGAGATTCGATCCTGATCACTTCGCTGATCGGCGCTGCACTGGCGAGCAGCGGGTGCGTTTATCAGGCCATCCTGCGGAACCCGCTGGCCGACCCTTACTTGCTCGGCGTGAGCGCGGGTGCATCACTTGCAGCGTACGTCTGGCGGCTGACGAGCTTCGCGGGATTGCTCGCGATTCTGGGGGCGATGAGCCAGCAGGCGTTTGCGTTCCTCGGCGCGATGGCAGCCGTCGGGATCGTGTTTGCCCTTGCCACCCGCCGCGGGAGGATCGAGCCGATCACGCTGCTGCTCGTGGGCGTGATCGTCAACGCGGTGTGCGGATCGCTCTACCTGCTGCTGATTCAGTTCAACAAATCTCCCGCCGGCAGCGGAAGCGAGATGGCTTTTCTCGTTGGCGGGCTGCAAACATCGCTTCTGCCGGAGCAAAAGTGGGCGGCGGTTACGGTCGTTAGCGTCGGCTGGGTGATTCTTCTCTACTTCGCCGGCTGGCTGAACGCCGCTGCACTGAGTGACGATGAGGCCCGCTCGCTCGGCGTGGGGATTCATCTTCTGCGGTGGATCAGCCTGATCATCGCCAGCCTGATGACCGCGTCGGCCGTCGCGATCAGCGGACCCATCGGGTTCGTCGGGCTGGTCGCGCCGCATATGGCGAGGCTGTTGGTCGGGGTCGATCAACGCAAGTTGCTGCCGCTGTCCACCGCCTTCGGGGCGATTTTGCTATGCGTCGCCGACTCGGCCGGGCGGTTTTTAGCACACCGATCGCTCGCCGGCCAATGGCTGCCGGTCGGCGTGCTGACGGGGCTGATGGGCGGGCCGTTCTTTCTGTTGTTGTTATGGCAGACGCGAAGGAGGGAGTGAAAAGCGATGAGCAATGAGTAAAAACCCACTCATCGCTCATTGCTCATTGCTATGCTTTTGACTGCCAACAACCTCAGCTTCGCCTACGCCACGAAGCCTGCGCTGCGCGACGTCAGCATAACGCTCGACGCCGGGCAGATCGTCGCGCTGCTGGGGCCTAACGGCAGCGGGAAAAGCACGTTGATTAAATGCTTGCTTGGCGATCTGTCACCCACAGGTTCGATCGTTTGGGAAAACACGCCGCTGGTCGCTTGGCCGCGCCGCAATCTGGCCAAGCACGTTGCGTATCTCCCCCAAACCCCTTCGGCCGACCCGCAAAGCCGGGTGATTGACGTTCTCCGCCTCGGCCGGGCGGCGCATTGGGGGGCGTTCGGGATCGAATCGGCGCAAGACGCCACCGTGATCGCCGAAGTCACCGCCCTGCTCGGTTTGAACGATCTGCTCTCCCGCCCCCTCGACACCCTTTCCGGCGGGCAACGCCAGCGAGTCTTCGTCGGCCGCTGTCTCGCGCAAGAGCCGCGAGCGTTGCTGCTGGATGAACCATCGACGCATCTCGATCTGAAACACCAGGTCGAGCTACTGCAACTCCTCAAACGCCTCGCCGCCGAGCGGCAATTGGGCGTCCTGATGGCCAGCCACGACCTGAACCTCGCCGCCGCATTTGCAGATGAATTGGTGCTATTAATGGAAGGCTCGATCGCCACCAAAGGCCCTGCCGACGCCGTACTGCAACCAGAGACGCTGGAAAAAGTGTTCGGCCTGCCGATGGAGCGGCTGCATCTCGATAGCGGTCGACCCGGCGTTTTCCCGCGCCTGTAAGACCGCCCCGCGGTATCATATGGACATGCTTCCCGTTCGAGACGCTTGGCAACTCATCCGCTCCGGCGGGCCCATCGACGCGATGCAGTTCTTGCTGTCATTGCGCGAGACGGCGTGCAGCAAGGAACTGGATACGCGATCAAGATTGCTTATCCGCGACGGATTGGCCGCACTTGAGCAGCACTGGGGTTCGGGCGTCTTGAATCGCAGGCTTCAATCCGTCACCTTTCCTCACCGGAGCGACACCTATTCGGCGACGGACGCCCAAGAAGGTTTTTACACACTCGGAGATCGCATCGTGGACGCCACTGACCCAAACTCACTCCTGCAAATGCTTCGCGAACTAGGAACGCGAGTAACGGCTCCCGCGAAGTTTGTCATCGGTGGTTCTCTCGCATTAATGATCGACGCCCTCATCATCCGTCACACAGATGACGTAGATTTGGTAGACGAAATCCCTGCAACGCTGCGCAACGAACATGAATTACTCGCGGAGTTATGCACTCGTTACGGATTAAAAATCACGCATTTCCAATCCCACTATCTTCCCGCCGGATGGAACCAACGTGTACGTTCCCTCGGCGTGTTCGGCAGGATTACGGTGATGCGGGTGGATCCTATCGATGTGTTGGTTGGGAAGCTCTTCAGCCGGCGCGCGAAGGATCTGGATGACAATCGGCAGGCTTGGCCACTGATCGATCAATCGGATTATCGCCAGCGGCTTTGTGCAGAAGCCAAGCGTCTTTCTGGTGAAGTCAGTCAAATCGAATCGGCTCGCCACAATTGGTACATCCTGACCGGCGAATCAGACCTGCCTAAACAATAGAATATTGCGTGGGATCCTTCACTCCTGCCTCGGCAAAACCCTTCTTCCGCAACAGGCACGAATCGCAATGCCCGCAAGCCCGGCCCTCCGAGCTGGGGTCGTAGCAGCTGTGTGTCTGCCCGTAATCTACGCCGAGCGCGATGCCTTTTTGGATGATCTGGGCCTTGGTCAAATGCACCAGCGGCGCGTGGATGGCGAAATTGGTTCGCGTCGTCCCCAGCCTCGCGGCTTTTTGGAAGCTCTCGACGAACTCCGGCCGGCAGTCGGGGTAGCCGCTATAGTCGAGCGCGTTCACGCCGATGTAAACGTGATCGCAGTTCAGAACTTCCGCCCACGCCAACGCATAGCTGAGGAAAATCGTGTTGCGGGCCGGCACATAAGTGATGGGCACGCCGGCGGACATTTGACTGTCGCTGCGGTCTTTGGGGACGTCGATGTCAGCGGTCAGGGACGAGCCGCCGAACTGGCGGAGGTCGATCTTAATGACGCGGTGCTCGGCGGCACCCATTTGCTTCGACAGCTTTTCTGCCGCAAGCAGTTCGTGCCGATGGCGCTGGCCGTAGTCGAACGCCATGGTGTAAATCGGTGAGAAACCGTCAGCCTTTGCGATGGCCAGGCAGGTCGTGCTGTCCAATCCCCCGGAAAGTAAAACAATGGCCGACGGCATCGCCTTGCCAAGCTAAGGCGCAGGCTGTCGACCGTCAATTTAATTTCCGCTATGCTCTGGCGACTATGAAAATTCATGAATACCAGGCCCGTCAGATTCTCACCACCGCCGGCATTCCGGTTCCGCCGGCCGAAGTCGTTCGTACGCCCGATGAGGCGGCTGAGGCCTTCAAGACGTTTAAGTCCCCGATGTGCGTGGTAAAGGCACAGGTTTACGCCGGCGGCCGCGGCAAGGCCGGGTTCGTGAAACTCGTTAAGTCCGCCGACGAAGCCCGTGAGGCTGCCAAATTCATGCTCACGCACCGCATGACCAGCTATCAGACCGGGCCCGAAGGCGTGCCGGTGAGCGTGCTGATCGTCGCTCCGGGCGTGGAAATCGCCAAGGAATACTACCTGGGCATCACCGTAGATCGCGCCCGCAACACCGCCACGCTGATCGCCAGCGCCGAAGGCGGTATGGAGATCGAGGAAGTCGCCAAGACTCACCCTGACAAGCTGATCAAAGTCCCGCTGCACCCAATGCTCGGCCTGCAGGGCTATCAGGCCCGCGAGATCGCCTTCCGCCTGGGTTTCCGCGACAAGCAGGCCAACGAGGCCGCGAAGATTATGAGCAACCTTGCCAAGGCGTTTTACCAAACCGATGCATCGCTGGTTGAAATAAACCCCCTGGTGATCACCAAGGACGGCAAGATGCTGGCGCTGGATGCGAAGTTCAATTTCGACGACAACGCCCTTTTTCGCCATAACGACCTGGTGGCAATGGCCGACGAGAGTCAGGAAAAGCCGCTCGACGTACGGGCGAAAAAAGCCAACCTCAACTACATCGCGCTCGACGGCAAGATCGGCTGTCTGGTCAACGGCGCCGGCCTGGCGATGGCGACGATGGACATCATCAAACTCCACGGCTCCGAACCGGCCAACTTCCTCGACGTCGGCGGATCCGTCACCAGCGAAGCAGCGGTCGAGGCGTTTGAGATCATCCTGTCGGACCCGAACGTCAAAGGCATCCTGGTCAACATATTCGGCGGGATCGCTAAGTGCGACCTGATCGCAGACGCACTAGTGCAAGCCGGTCACAAGATCGGGTTTAAAGTGCCTGTTGTGGTACGCCTGGAAGGCACCAATGTGGAAAAAGCCCGCGAGATTCTGAAAAACGCCAAGGCCGACCTGCCCACGCTGATCGCCGCGACCGACCTGACCGACGCAGCCAAGAAGATCACCGCTGCGGTGGCGTGAAAGCAGAAGATTTAGCCACCGATGCGGCACCGATGGTCACCAATGGAATGGAGGAACGAAGACGAAAAAGATCGAAAAGATCAGAATTCCATCTTTTGCATCTTTTGAATCTTCGTTTCTAAATCGGTGTTCATAAAGCCCCATCGGTGGCTAGGCGCTATTTGAAAGAATGTATTCCATGCCCATCATTACACATGCCTATGCCCGGGCCGGACTGGTTGGCAATCCTTCGGATGGATACCACGGTAAAACGATAGCCTTCGTTATCCGTCAGTTCAAAGCAACAGTCACCCTGACCGAATCCGACAAATTCGAGATTCTTCCCGATGAAACCGATTTCGCCCGTTACGACTCTGTCACTGCATTCATGCGTGACGTGAAGCTTCACGGCTACTACGGGGGAATGCGCCTGATGAAGGCGATCGTCAAGAAGTTCTACGATTACGCCGCCACCCACCACGCCCATTTGCCGCTGGATAGAAACTTCCAGTTGAAGTTCGATACCGATGTCCCGCGTCTTGTGGGAATGAGTGGTAGCAGTGCAATCATGTGTGCAACGCTGCGCGCATTGATGAAGTTCTACAACGTAGAAATCCCACTCCACATCATGCCCGGCGTGATCCTTTCGGCGGAAAAGGAAGAGCTGAATATCTCCGCCGGGCTTCAGGACCGTGTCATCCAGAGCTACGAAGGCATGGTCTACATGGATTTCCAAAAAGAGCTGGTGCAGAAGCAAGGATACGGCCAGTACATCCCGCTGAAGCCCACCAAAATGCCTCCGCTCTATGTTTCGTTTGATCCGAACCGGGCGGAAGTCAGCGATGTGACACACCGTAACCTGCGACAGCTTTACGAGCAGGGAGACCCGACAGTCGTAAGTGCAATGCAGAAATACCGCGACCTGACCGACCGCGGCCACGCCGCACTCATGTCCGGTGATTGGCAAACTCTGCACCAGATCACGAATGAGAACTTCGACCTGCGCAAAACGTTCATGCCGATTGCCATGGAAAACCAGCGAATGATCGACGTCGCCAGATCCACCGGAGCCAGTGCCAAATTCGCCGGCAGCGGCGGAGCGATCTGCGGCGTTTATCACAGCGAAGAGCAATTCGAGCAACTGACCGCCGCACTAAGCAAAATCGGCTGCACGACGATTAAGCCGAACATTTTCGGATGAATTCTTTGGAACGAAGATGTAAAAGATGGAATAGATGAGGAAAGGCTGCATTCATCTTTACAATCTTTTCCATCTTCGTTTCGAACCGATCTGGAACCCCGTATGAACATCACCAAAGCCGTCATCCCCGCCGCCGGTTTCGGGACGCGAATGCTTCCTGCTGCCAAGGCGGTGCCGAAGGAACTCCTGCCGATTCTGGATCGACCGACGATTCAATACGTGGTTGAAGAAGCCGTCGCCGGGGGAATCGCCGACGTGCTACTGATCAACGGCCGCGGTAAGGGGGCGATCGAAGACCACTTCGATCGCTACGGCGAATTGGAGGAACGCCTCAAAGCCGGCGGGAAGGAAAAGCTGCTGGAATCGCTCGTTTCGTTGATGAAGCGAGTGAAAATTCACGCGGTACGCCAGGCTGAACAGCGCGGGCTGGGCGATGCGGTCAATCAGGCTCGTCATCACGTTGGGAACAACCCTTTCGTCTGCCTGCTCGGCGATACCATCTTCTCCGGCGAAGAATTGCCGACCCATCAGCTCACCGCCGCCGCCCAAAAGCTGGGCACAGCCGTCATCGGGCTTGAAGAGGTTCCCTCGGAAAAGGTTGAGCGGTACGGCATCGTGGGCGGCACGATGATCGAAGCTGGCGTGATCAAGATCGATACGCTGGTTGAAAAGCCGTCAAAGGAAACCGCCCCTTCTCGCCTGGCGATCGCCGCCCGCTACGTGCTGACGCCCGCGATCTTTGATTGCCTTGATCAAACCAAGCCCGGCAAAGGTGGAGAAATTCAACTGACCGACGCGCTCAAGCTTCTCGTGCAACGTGAGCCGGTTCACGGCATTGTGCTTAAATCCAAACGTCATGACATTGGTAACCCAGTGGATTGGCTGAAAACCAATCTGCTCTTCGCGTCGCGCGATGCGGCGTTGTGGTCGCAGATCAAACCGATGATCGAATCACTGATGCAGAAGTAGCCGCGCGATTGAGCAACGTATGAACAGCAAAAAATATGCGCTTGCGCGTTGACGTATCCTGAACAACGACTATCTTTAGTAGCGTAATTGACTGACGGACCGAAGGCGGTGGCTCCCTTTCGGTCCGTTTTTCTTTTCCCACTTCTCGTCATTCTGCGACTATTTCAAAACCGACGCAGTCAATATCAACACATAAGGCGGATCGGTCTTGATTTGATTGGCGCGATGAGGCGCATCGTCGCCAAGAAATGTTTTCACCTCGTCCAATCGAATGGCCGGCGTTTGCGATGGCGGCAAATCCCGATCGGCCATCACCACTCCAACAACACTGCCGTCGGGCAAGATCATAGGTGCGCCGGCCAATCGCGGATTGACGCTGAAAGCCGCCGACCAGTTTCCGGCAACTGGCTTGTTGGCCTTGCCGGGCATGATTTCGGGCGTTGGTGAAAAGATCGCCACCGTTGGAAAACCGACACAACGCACCTCGCCGCCGGCGAAGGTGCTGGCCAAGTTGAGATACGCAAACTTCTGCCCTGCGACACGAATCAAGGCCAGCCCGGTTTTTTCATCCGCACGAACCAGCTCGGCTTTGTGGGTGTTGCCTTGTGAATCCTCAAGCCCGATGGACTCGGCATGATCCACGGCGGCACCGGAAGTGATCAGCAGATCAAACCCCACCGGGAACGCTGCGGCGTAGCGGGTAATCCGCACTTGTTGGGGCTTCTCGGCCACGCGCGGCTTCTCGGGCACCGGATTGACCGGGGGATCGTTGACTGCAGGAGGATTTCCGTCGACCGGCGGGTGATGATCGTCCGGCGGGGTCGACGTCTCGTGACCAACGTCCCGGATTTTCCTTGGCCGGTCCGGTCGAGTTCCGTCATCCATCGGTGCGGGCTTCTCCGTCGCGACTGCGACGGTTTTGGGGAGTGAAGATTCATCAGGAACCAGCGGCACGAGTTCGGTCAACCAGGGGTAGCCGGGAATCAACGCCCGCTTCTCGTCGGCCAATGCCTGGCACTCGGCGACACGAGAATCCGCACTCTGCTTTTGACGGGTGGCTTCACGCAGCGAATTTCCCCGCCCCATGGCGGCTTTGCTTCGCTCGGAATTGAAATAGTCGTTGGCCGAGCGTGCGTCAGCTAAAGCGGCGTTCAACTTGCCGGCGGCTTTGTCATACTCGGCAACAATCTTGCCCCGTTCTTTTGATCGGGTGGCGTACTCTTTGTGCGACACCCATTCCACGCCCCACCTGCGTTGATCGGGATTGGCGGCTTCAAGCTTTTCAGCGGCGGTCACATAAAACGCGCTGGCCTGCGAGAACAACGATGCTTTTGAGAATCGCTCATCCCGTGCCGCCCGGTCCAGCATCGTGCCCAGCAGATCGATCATTTCCTGGTCATTCTCCGGATGGGCGGCCAGATATTCCTTAACCGATTTGATCGACCGCATGAGATTGACTCTCTGCTTGATATCGAGCACCGCGCGGTTGTACAGCAGCACCCTTGGCACGGCGGGAGTGGACGCGACCTTGTCGAGCGTATCGCCGGCCTTGAAAATTTCCCCGGCTTTGTCGTACTTGCCCGATAGCATGTAAGCCACCGCCAAACCGTGCGAGGCTTGTACGCGTACCGGATCTACAGGAGGGATCGACTTGTCCGTCTTGATGAGTTGCTGGGCATCCAGAAACGCATCCAGTGAAGCCCGCGCATCCCGCGCCGCCAGCGCCGCCATGCCCTGCGATGAAAGAATTTGTGCCGTTTGACGCGGGGTGTTTTCCGCAGGCTTGGTCGATGGCGTCGCCAGCGCCAGCGACGCAGTGGCCGCCAACACGATCAACCGCCCCATCATCAACCAGCGACGGCGCTCCCTCTGTCTTGGATTGTTCTGCATGTCTTTCCTTCCCTCTTCAACCAATTCCAGCAGACCCACGATGTGACCGCCCATTAAGCTTCGTCTGAAAGCAGGGTTTGCATTGACCTTGCCCTGGAGGGCGGGTGTCCTCACCCGCCGGGTCTTCCGAAATACGCGGCGGCTGGGGACAGCCGCCCTCCAGACAGATCGAATGTTTTCAGACAGAACCTAATATCCGATTCGACGTCAATTGTTAAGTTTAGTTCGCCATAATTTCTGAAGTTTCACGATTACAGTTATTTGCGTTTTTGATGCAAAAATCGCGTCAGCTTTTCCGGCGTATAGCAGTTAATCACGTTCGACGCTTCCACCCACGCTCGGCGGGCGACGGAAATGCCGAGATGAATCCAATCGAGCCCGTTCGTGCTATGGGCATCGGTATTGATCGAAAGCACACATCCGGCTGCAATGGCGGCGCGGGCGTTGACGTCGTTTAGATCGAGACGTGGATAGCCGCTGTTGATCTCCATCGCCGTGCCATTGGCCGCTGCGGCGCGGAAAATCCGCTCGAAATCCAGAGGCAGCCCGTCACGATTGCCGATCAGCCTGCCGGTCGGATGGCCGATGATGTGGACGAATGGGTTGTCGATCGCTCGTAACATACGGACCGTCGCCTTGTCCGAATCTTGCTTTAACGACACGTGCGGCGACGCGACCACCAGATCGAGTTCTTTCAGCACGTCATCCTCAAAATCCAAATGCCCGTCAGCGAGAATATCCACCTCGCACCCGGCCAGCAGCTTGATGCCTTTGATTTTAGAACCAGCTTTGTGAATCGCCTCCACGTGTTTCAGCAACCGCTCGGCCGACAGGCCGTTGGCGATGGCCTGGCTCTTGGAGTGATCGGTGATCGCCAGAAACGCATACCCTTTCGCCTTGGCGGCCTCGGCCATTTCCTCGATGGAATTTTGGCCGTCCGACGCGGTGGTGTGAGTATGAAGATCGGCCTTGATGTCCGCCACGGTGATGAGCTTGGGCAGCTTGTTTTCGCCGGCGGCGTCGATCTCGCCGCGATCCTCACGCAATTCTGGCTCGATATAATGCAGGCCAAGGGCTTGATAAATGTCTTCTTCGGTTTTGGATGCGACCGGTTTGGCCACCGGGGCTTCGCCGGTCTTTTTGCCGGATTTTTCGTACTCTGAGATCTTGTAAAGCCCCCACTCATTGAGCGTAAGTTCCTTGTCCTGCGAAAGCCCTCGCAGCCGAACGTTATGTTCCTTGGAACCCGTGAAATAAAGCAACGCCGCCCCGTAATGGACTTCCGGCACGACGCGAAGATCAACCTGCGTGCCTTCGGCGGTCAGAATGCTGGCCTTGGTATCACCTTGGCCGAGAACTTTTTCAACGCCGTTCACTTCCGTAAATGCCTTGGTGACCTCCGCCCCGTTGATCGATGGCTTGGTGGAGCAGATGATGTCGATATCGCCGATGGTTTCCTTACGTCGCCGCAGGCTGCCCGCCAGTTCCGCCCCCTTTACGCCGGGGATGGCGCGGACGTGATCGAGCATGAGTTGCCCCACCACCATCGCCGATGGCAAGCCGATACGCCCGCCGGACTTTTCGAGCAGCGCAATCCCGTCGGCGATCGACTGAATCTTTTTCACCCCCATGCCCGGCAATCCCCCCAACCTACCGGCGGCCAGCGCCGCTTTAAGCTCTTCAAGACCGGTAATCTCCCGCTGCTTCCACAGAAGGGAAATGGTTTTAGGCCCGAGTCCGGGCACCTCCAACATCGGGATCAGCCCGGCCGGCACGGTGGCGGCGACTTCCTCGAAATCCTTGCTTTTGCCGGTTTTCACATAGTCTTCGATGATCTTCCGGCTGGACGCGCCGATCCCTTCGATCTGATCGAGCGTGCCGGCCTCAACAGCCTTGCGGATGTCGATCGTCATGTCCTTCAAAATCCGACTGACTTTGGAAAACGCGATGCTCTTAAAGACACTCTCGCCGCGGATTTCCATGATCGCGGCAAAGGTTCTGAATAGATCCGATAGTTCACTGTTGAGCGACATGCGGCTACTTTAACGAACCCATGGACAAAGGAGGAAGGAAGGCGGCCAAAAAGAGCAATTCCCCTTCCAACCTCCGCCTTCGTCCTCGGGACTTCGACGATAAAGGAACGCTTGCTGCGGGGCTGGAATCCGTCGGCTTCTTTCGTCCCATTTGATCACCCTAATCGGCATGAATGAGCAGGATGGTGATGATGCTTGGCAGCGTTGATCAAGCCCTGACTGCATCGCTGATCCCAAAAAAAGGCCCCGGCCGGGAGGGGGACCCGGGCGGGGCGCGGAGGAGAAAATACGTCCAGCAGGCTCTGATCAGCGACGCCGGCGACGCTTGAGCAGGCCCAAGCCGCCAAGGCCTAGCAATGCCAGGCTGGTCGGTTCGGGGACGGCAGAGAACGTGATCGCCACGTCGTTTGAGTTAACTCCGCCATACAACCCGGATGCAACATCGTAATTGTAGCCGATGGTATAGGTGAGGTTCGGCAAGCCTTGGGAGCCCGGAATGATGTTGGTGAAAGTCCCGCTAACCGCGTCCGTACCGTCATTGTTGATCAGCACGATCGTCTTGTCGACCAGCCCGGTCGGGTTGTTCAACAAGCTCAAGACCAGAGTGCAGCCAGGCACCAACGTCACACTGCCCGTGACATTGATCTGGTCCGCAGCGTAAACCGTGCCGCTAACGACGGTCGCCAGATCGGCTTCCGCCGAATAAACCGAGCCCGAGTTCAGCGTAAGGTTGCCAGTCGAGAGGTTGCCCACGCTGTTGCCTGGGGCGATGGTGTTACCCGACGTCACGGTCACGGCCGGAGTGATCGTTCCACTGCCGCTCAGCGTTCCGCCCGTGCCGGTGAAGGAGACGGGCTGGGACAAGGCAGTGGAAGAGTTGTAATTGAATTCACCCCCGTTGATGGTCACGCCGCTGGTGCTGTTGATTGTGCCGGTCGAGGCGATTGTTAGCTTACCGCCAGAAACGGTGGTTGAGCCCAAATAAGGGTTGACTTGGTCGAGGATCCACGTACCCACTCCGGACTTGGTCAAACTGGTTGGACCGGAAGCGCCGTTGTTAATGATTATTTTACCGAAGGTATTAGCTCCGGTGTTGGTACCGCTCAGAACGAGTGAGCGGACTTCGTTAGTTGTGTTGAAGGTGAGGGGGGTTGCAGGCGTGTTGAACGAGAGTGTGCCCACGCCGGAGGAGTCAATGTTCGCGCCGCCACCTGCTCCGTTTGCCATTTGGAATGCGCGGTTGGTGACGACATTCGCGCTGCCCACATAGCGGAGCGAACCAAAAGCAGCACCGCCCAAAAAGACAAGGTTGCCGCCAACGGAGGTCGATGCACCGATGGAGCTATTACTGCCACCATTGGCCAGAACCGAGGCTTCGAGGACCCCACCGCTAATCGTGGTGACGCCGGTGTAGCTGCTGCCGGCGTTGGTGAGTCTCCATGTGCCTCCGCCGGATTTGGTGAGGCTGACCAAGCTGCCGCCGTTGTTTCCGATGCTGGCGGCCAGGATGTTGTTGCCGGTATTCGATCCGGCTAGGGTAAGGGTGCGGGTCTGGGCGGTCGTGCCGTAGGCCAGAGCGCCGGTGTTGGTGAAGTTGATGGCTCCGGCGCCGGAGGCGTCGAGGGTTGCTCCATTCCCTGCGGCGGTGCCGTTGATGGTGAACAAGCGGTCCGTGCTGGCAGCCGCGCCGGTAGTGTATTGCAACGTGGTGCCGTTGCCCAGCAAGAGATTCGCCGCTGCGGTGGATGACTGGCCCAAGGGGTTCGCGCTGGCCACGTTGGCATCCCCGCTGAAGGCCAGCGTGCCTGCGAGGATGGTCGTCGAGCCTGAATAAGTGCTCGGCCCTGAGAGCGTGAGGGTGCTGTTTCCGATTTTGGTTAGCGAGAGGTTGGTGGCACCGCCATTGCTGATGGCGTTGCTTTCAGTCACGTTGCCCGCGACGTTGAGCAGCAGGCCGGAATTGCCAGCGAAGCTGACCGTGGAGCCGGCTTGGCCTCCGAGGCCGTTGGTGAGTCCGGCGATGCCTCCGTTGCCCGCGCCGCCTACCCATACGCCGGTATTGACCGTGACGCCGAGGGTGGCACCGCTGCTCACCGAGACCGCACCGGTGGCAGGCATGGAGGTGAGGGTAGAGAAGCTCAACGTGCCTGCGCTGATGGTGGTACCTCCGTTGTAGGTATTGACACCGCTGAAGGTATGCCAACCAATACCCGTCTTGATGAGGCCGGCCGTGCCGGTGCTGTTGGTGAAGTTGCCGGAGAAGGTGCCGCCGCCGCCGTAGGTGCTGTTGTTTTGGTCGGAACGGATGGTGCGGTTGGCACCATTCAGGTCGATACTGTTCGTGAAGCTGGAGTTCCCGGAGTTAGCGTTGGTAAAAGCGGACTGGAGGATGAATTCGCTGGGATTGAAATATGTGCTACCCCAGACAATAGGACTGCTGCCAGTGCCGGTGATGGTGAAGACGGAGCCAGTGCCCCCTTGGCCGGAGAAACCGCTGACACCGCCGGTTATCTGAACTTGACCGGGCCCCGTGCCGAGCGGACGCGTTAAGCCGCCGCCGAAGTATGCTTCAAGAACACCGCTGCTGATGGTGATGTTGCCACTGGGATTGTTGCCATTATACATCACGCCGCCACCATTAATGGTGGTCGTGCCAGTGTAGGTGGGGGTTGGTGCAGCTCTAAAATTGAGCAAGCCGCTTCCAGTTTTGGTGAGGCCGTAGCCGGCGCCAAAGTCTGAGACAGTGCCGGTGATGGCGAGGCCGTCGACAGTGCCGTTGGGGCTGCTGCTGATGTTCCACGTCTGGCTAGAAGCCAAGCCGATGTTGGCACTGATCGTATGACCGATCGAGGTCGCATTGCTCACAGTGATGCCGGTGCCGCCGCTGGCTTCGAGGACCAGCATGCTGGCGGGGGTGCCTGCCGTTGCTGTTCCCGCTGAAATGGTGGTGGCCGTGGTGGCGGAGGTGCCATAGGTCAGGCTGTTGATGTCCGTGCTGCCATTGAGCGGGGAAGTGCCGATGGCAGAATTGATGGTGACGTTGGAGCCATAGTCAGGAACCGATCCGCCGGAGAAATTGGCCCCCACAAGCCACGAGGGGTTGGTGCCGGAAAGGGTAGTATTGGCGACCGTGCTGGTCACCTGCGTGGTGGTCAGCTTAAGGGCAGTGGTGGTGGTGCCGGACAGCGAGAAGGTCTGGCCGAAGGCCTTGGTGGTAGCGAGCTGGAACTGCCCGCCGCCGGCAGTCAGGCCGGAGGTGGTCATGAGATCATAGGTGCCCGCCGTGAGCCGATTAGCCGCGCCGCCGAGCTGGTTGGGGGTCACCACGACCGCTCCGCTGGTCGTCATGCTGAAAGCCCCGGTCGCGGCGATCTTGTCCACCGTGGATCCCGCGCTTGCGAGGTCGAAGACGAAGTTGTTTGCAGCGGCTGCGCCGGTGCTGGCCAGCGTGCTGCCGAGGGTAAGAGTGCCCACCGAGCCGTTGGCGAGGTTGATGCCGCCGGTGCCGCTGACGGTTACCGCGCCGCCGACCGTGCCGGTGCCACCAAGGGCACCAGCGGAGACTCCCACGGCGCTACCGGCATTGAGGGAGCCGTTCACTCGCAGGAGTCCGGCACTGACCGTTGTCGTGCCGGTGTAAGAGTTGGTGCCGTTGAGCGTCCAGGTGCTGGCGGTGTTTTTCGTGAGGGTGCCGGTGAGGGTGGCGATCGCACCCGTCACTGAGTTGCCGGTCGTAGTGCCACCCAGCGTCAGGTTTTGCGCCGCCACGCTGCTGACCGAGGCGACGATCAGATCCGCCCCAGTCGGGTTCAGAGTTACCGCACCTGTCAGAGCGGTCGCGCCGAGACCAAGACTGCTGCCGTTACTGCCACCGGTGACGTTGAGCGTGGATGCGGCCATCGAGGACGCGCCAAGGGTCAAGGTGGTGGCGGCAGGATTCACATCAATCGTGCTGGTGGCAGTCAGAGTAACGCCACGGTCAACCGAGACACCGCTCGCGCCCACGTATTGGAGTGTGCCGCCGCCGAGGGAAATGCCGGTGGCTCCAGCGGTCGCAAAATTACCGAGACTGCTGTTAGATCCGGCGTTGGCGATGCTGCTGAAACGAAGAGTGCCGGCGGTGACTGTGGTGACGCCGTTATAGCTGCTGGCGGCATTGGAAAGGACCCATGTGCTGGTGGCGTCGAGCTTGGTGAGGTTGAGCGTGGTGTGGCTGCCGTTGGTAATGGTGCCGGCAAAGGTGCTCAAGCCAGCGCCGCTTCCGCCGAGTGTCAGCGTTTTGACGTTCGTGCCGCTGGCGAGAAGATTCGAATTGATGGTGAATGCCTGCGTGCTGTTGTTGGAAAGCTTAAAGAGATATGCAGCACTGGGGCCGTCGCCTACCAATTCCACCTGGCGATTGTTGAGGATCAGCGGCGCAATGGCACCCGTGTGCAAGGCGAAGGAGTAGGCACCAAGAGTTCCACCACCACCCATTTGGATGTTGCCCGCGCCTGGGGACGCACTATCGGCCAAACTGTTCACGGCTAAAAAAGCGTTTTGGTTATTATCGCTGACGATTGAAATGACGCCCGTGTGCGTATTGGCCGTGTTGCTTAAAATAAGAGTGCTGCCGTTGACATTGGTATACGTTAGCACCCCGCTACCGCTCACCACGCCACTTAAGGTGCCACTTGTAGCGCCGGTTATCAATTTAAGATTGCCCGTCGAACTGATCGCTATTGCTCCGGTCAGGGTCTCAAGGGATGTGATATTCATGGATGCGTTGCCGTTGACCGTAACGCTGTTGCTTCCGAGTTCCGCGGCGGAGATGCCGTCGGTGCTGTCACCAAAAGCTCCGCCGTTGAGGGTGACGCCACCCGTGAAACTTTGGGTTCCTGACAAGCGCAAGGTGCCCGCATTCACAACGAGGCCGCCGATGAAGGTGTTGTTGCCGGAGAGGTGAAGAATGCTGCTGCCTGTCTTAACGACCGTCAGGGCACCGCCGTTGTCCACGATGGGAGCGTCGATGCCAATGCTACCGGATCCCGCGTTAATGAAAAGACTCCCCGCACCGGCTGTGGGAAGGGAAATATTGCCGCCAGCGGCCGTGCGGCCGATGGCAATCGGGGCGGTGCCGGAATTCAGAATGCCCGTGGTTCCCAGATTCTTGAGCGAATCCAGTTTGAGGCCGCCGGTGATGGTGGTGTCAGTTCGTGCAGTGCCAGCATTGATTGCGGTGCCGCCGGGTGTTGCCGCCAAAGTGATCGTATTGGCATCCACCACACTTTGGACGTAATAAACCTGTCCAAAGGTAAAATTAGCGATGGTGTTGGTGGCAGTGGGGGTGCCGAGCACCACTGGGTCTCCCACAGAGAATCCATGCGCGGTGATGGCGAAATTAGGGGAACCAATTGTTGTGGTTGATGCGATGGTCGTGGCGGTCGAGGACATCTTGAGTGCCGCGATGTTGCGCGTGGCAGTAGCGAGTGAGGTGGCCGTCTTGGCTGCGTAGCTCAAGGTGTATTGCTTGGTGGCATCAGTCCAAGTGCCTTCCGCCGAGGCGGCGGTGTTGGCCGGGGTCACAAAGTCGCCATTGTAAACGGCGTAATCCGTCTGGAGAGCCGCTGTCGTCCCAGTGGTGGCCCATGCGCCGATGATGGAATTGGAAGGATCAGCGTTAACCCATCCACTCGTCGTGCCCGCGCCGGATACCTTCCACCTGGCGGTTCCAAAAGCGGCTGAGGAAAAGGTAGCCGCGGAGGTGGTGGAGGAGCCCCTGCTGAGACTGGTCAGCACGAGTTGGTTGGCGTTGTTCGCCGTTTGCACGAAGTTCATCTGCCCCGAGTTTACGGTCACCGCGCCGATGTTCTCGATGGCACTGGCACCACCGTTGGTAGAAGTGACGCTGAACGTGCCGCCGCCGTTCACACCGATGGCGTTGGAGGTAATGGCATCGATGTTGGAATTGCTGTCTCTGGTGAATTGGATCGTGCCGCCGTTGAGGGTGATGCCGGAGGTGTTGGCCAAGACCCGGTTGGTGAGTGCGGCAGTTGATACGGTGGAGAGGGTCCCTGCTGCGTTGATGGTCGTGGCGCCAGTCCAGCCGCCAGTGGAGGTACCATTGAAAAAGACCGTGCCGAAATTAGAGCTACCACCTGAAGCCACGGTACTCTGTGGAGCAACAATCACGTTGGCACCGGTTCCTGCGACCTGTCCGGTGATGGTGGCATTAGGAGGACCACCATTGCCGATGTTCAAGCGAATGGCGTTGTCCCCGCTCGCGAAACTCAGGGTGTTGCCGTTGGCATTGAGAGTGTAGTAAGTGGTGCCGCCGTTGACCTTGTTGAAGGTAAGCCCGCCGACGGTGATATTGTCAGTGAGGGTGACGGTTGCCCCAGTGCCGCTGAAGACGGCGATGTCACCGGCTGTCCACGCGGTATCGGCGCCTCCTGCGGCGAGGGTGTCCCAGTTGGTGAGAGCGTTGTTCCAGTTGCCGGCACCGCCGTTCGCGTTGGCTGTGGGGTCACCACCATTGATGATACCACCGTCCCAGTACAGCGTCGCCGCGCGAGTGGCGGAGGGAGCCAACGCAGCGATCGCCAAAGCTGAGACCGCCACCAGCCCGTTGCGGAGCGTGCGACGCTTCGCCTTCCGCTGCGCCACCGCCGACGCGGCGAGCCATGCCCGGCTGGCGTCCGATAACTCAGCTAGAGCGGTGAAGTTGGTAGAATCAAAAGACGGATTGGTTGCCGATTGGTGTTGCGAACGCATTTTATCTCCCTGTCACTCAACGGCCAGACGGTTGAACGTCCCAGGTTCAGCTCACTGGCTCCTAACCGCATATTATGTCATTCAAATCATGTTGCGCCAAGGTGGCGAATTACGCAATCCGATTTCTCTTTTTGCGCAAAGCTGGCCCGTTTCCGGAGATATGGGAGCGACTCATTCCAGAACGGTGTTATCGGGTGTGCAGCGTGCCCAGGCGGTAACGCATTGGGCTTGTCCCGTAAGCGTCGCGGAAGGCCTTGGAGAAGTATTTGAGTTCGGTGAAACCCAGGAAGTCGGCGATTTGGCTGACGCTCCAGTCGGTTTGAAGCAGCAGATCGCGTCCTTTTTCCATGCGTCGGCGTTGGTACTCGGCGTTGATGCCGCGGCCGATGTTGCGTTGGAACCCGACTTCCAGCGTTCGCCGCGAGACATCCACATGCTGGGTGATCTGATCGACCGACAGGTTGTCGCGGATGTGGTCCCACATGAACCGCAGCGCCTTCACCACATGGGGATTGGAAGCGGCTAGCACGTCGGTGCTGCGGCGAGTGATCACCGACCGGGGGGCGATCGGGATGGTGGTTTGCGCAAGGCGCTCGCCGGCGATCAGGCGGCGAAGAGTTTCGATGGCGGTATCGAGGATAGCTGACTCATTGGTATCGACTGAGGACAAGGGGATAACCGCACCTTCGCAGGTGAGTGCTGTGTTACCCAAACCTAGAACCGCAATGTCTTCGGGCACGCGGAGGTTGGCTTGGAGCGCCCATTGACAGTATCGATGGGCGGCCATGTCGTTGCCGGCGAGCAATCCGAGCGGGCGGGGCAGGGTGCGCCACCACTCGTGCATGTACTGCTTCTGGACGTCGTGGAAATTGCGGTCGGCGGTGACCTTGGATTTGATCTCTTTTTCCTTCAGTTTGAGCAGGTGACACTGGCAGCCCAATTCTTCGGCCCGCTTCTGAAAGCTCTCGTAGAGTTGACGTAAGTCCCCCAGTGGATCGCTACCCACAGCGGCCAGATGTTTGAACCCGCGCTGCGCAAAGTGTTCCGCAGCCATCCGGCCGACGGCGGTATGGTCGGTAATGACAGCGGGCATGCGGTGGTCGTCGGGGTTGGGAAGCCGGCCGAGACGCACGGTGGGAATGCCGCGCCCTAGCAAATTTTTGGCCAGCTCGTCGGTAGGCAGGCACTTTACCAATGCGCCGCTGAACCGGACTTCCGCGGGCAGCCGAAGGGTGAATGCGTTGAGATCAACGACCTGCCACCGAAGCTCGGCGAATCGCTCGAGCATCTGTTTGACTAGCCTGTGGTATGGGTCGAATTGAACGCCGACAAGCGTATGGTTCGGCTCGCTACCAATCAGTTGATGTGTGCTGGAACGTTTGCTTTTCACGCCTTAAAGCGTAAGCCGTTCGCGGCGACCGGACAAGCAGACCGCTTGCCGAACGAACGAGGTCGTGGCCGCCGGGACGGCCGATCCGTAGCGGTCTGGACGGGCAACGCATCGGATGGCACCGATCGGAATGAAGCGAGCTCTTCGCTCTCGCGGTGGGCAGCTTTGCGCATTAGTAGAAGTCGGATTGCGCAATTTCGTCCTTGGCGATAGTCATACGAGAAGGGTATCATCGCATACTAATAGTGACATCCGGAATAGGAACGGGCCGTTTTTCTGGACGCAGAGGAATCAAGATGGATCGAAATTTCAAACACCCTCGGGCCTTTACTCTTATCGAACTGATGGTCGTTGTTGCGATCATCGCAGTACTGGTTGCACTTTTTCTTCCGGTCATCAACAAGGCGCGCTACCAGGCACGCTTGACGGCGTGCGCCAGCAATCTGCGCCAGATCGCGGCGGCTTCGATCGCCTACGCGAACGACTCAGAAGGTTACTGGCCCGCCGCCACCCCTATGAACCAATTCCCGGGACGGGTTCGCGTGATGGACGCCCCGCCAGTTGGGCTCGCCCGTTACTGCGGTGGCAGTGTCAGTTATAAGAAAAATAAAATGTGGCTCTGTGAAGAAGCGGAAAGCCGTATATCTCTTTATGGCCCGGGCGCATACCCTGGGACGTTCTACTCGCTTTATTACAATACGATCAGCGGTGTATATAGCGGAATAATTGTGACACCTGCTCCGTTATATGGAATGCCTGTGCGGCCAACCGAGGCGATGCGACGAATGGGAACCCCGCGAATCTTCAAGCAGGCACAAACTTCGGGTGAACTGGTGAAGGGCTGGCAGTCGAGAATCATTGCATCCGATATCAGCCTCGAGGCAACAGGTGGCGTCGTCGAGGCCGGCCACATGCGCGGCGACGGGATGATGGCTGGGGGGTACAGTCCACTTAGAAGCCGGTCAGCTAAAGCGTTGGCCACCGCGAATTTCGCGTTCGAGGACGGCAGCGTTCGCAGTGCTTCGTACACGGGTCAAACCTATCGGAAAACCATGACGACATCGAATGCCACCTTCGATTGGGATGGCTATCTCCTTCCTAGAAACGAAGTATTGCCTTACCCTTGATGTAATGGGTGTAACGCATTTTTTGGCATTCCGCACCTTCCTGCGAATCGTCATTGGGTAGACCGAAGGTGACGTAGCTATTCATGCTAGGACATTGCTCACCGAAACAATCTAAAATCCACGGCGGGACGGTAAACAGTTACAGATTTGAACCGGACAGGTCCAATTCGGAAACCGTAGAATGATGTCTCCTTCGTACGGTCGAGCCGATCGTTTTCTGACAGAACCTCTTTCTATTTCTCGTTCAGCAACGTGATCCGATGCATCGGCATGTCTTGGGCTCCCAGCGCGTACTTATAGGGATACTGGCCGCGAAGGAGGTCGATCTTTGATTGGCCGTTTGCGATGGCCTGACGGAAGATCATGCCGAACAACACGATGCCAGGGCTCCATTCGGTCAGGTCATGGTCCATTGCGCCGCACCAGAGGATCTGATGCGTTGCGGTAGGGAGCGCAATCACGCACGCGGCGAGTTTGTGTTGCAGGAAGAGCTGATGGACGATCAATCTTCCGCTCTCGATCAACGCCGGTGCGGCGAGTTTGAAATGGGGGCGGAAGAGCCACTTGGCCTTGCGCCCCTTGCCGCCGCCGCTGGATTCCATGAGGTGGAAGACGTCACGCAGGGCGTGTTCCATGGACAGGTGCGAATCGCTGGAGACTAGCTGCGCGCCTCCCCACCGTTCGGCCTTGCGGATTTTGCGGCGGAGTTCCTTGCGGTGGTGGCTGTCGAGGGACGCCAAATAGCCATCCCATGTCAGCGCGAGCGGAACGGTGGTGACCGCGCTGACGGTTTCATCGACGACCTTGAACCCGGTACTGGCCGGCAGATCGGCAAGTTGCTGGCGACAACTGGCGTCATCGGCGATCAGATCGAACGAAATCGACCTCAGCGATCGCCCGGCGAACTGGCGAACGGCTTCCAGAATCGCCCGCCAAGTGCCGGAGGCGTTTTCGGGGTCGATTAGCGGGTGAAGGTAATCGGTGGTAAGTCGCCCAGGCGTGTGCCAATGGCCGCGTCCGCTCCATTGCAACGGAACGACCGCCAACAGCCGCTCACCCTGATGAACGGTGACTAATCGAAGCGTGCCCAGACTGTCGGCAAATCGGGTGATCGCACCTTGCCAATGCGGCGACTGAAACGCCGTCGCGCCAGGAACACGCATCGACAAGCTGTCCCAATCCCGAATCAACCTCTCGCAAGACGGCCAATGCCGGTAATACCGAACCACCCGATCGTGAATCGCCACCTGCTTCACCGCCGACCGCTTGGGGAAAATCGGCAGCAGCAGCGGCGGGAGCATTTGAACGCCGTATCCGACGTAAGCCCATGCCCGAGCTAGCTTTTCGCTCAGTGTACGGTCGTGATGATGGACGGATATCGGCGATTCCAAATCAACTTCCCAACGGTCTGCTACTCACCTTACACAAGGCTTATACTGGATTTATCGACCCTTCCAAAGGTCCACTTTGGCAGTTATCCACCGGCAGTTGACGAGGCGGTTTCGCGTCGTATAACCCGGTGTCGGATTCATCACGGAGGATTGGTTCATGGCATCCCCTTCATTCGTTCACCTGCATGTCCATACGCATTACTCCCTGCTCGATGGTGCCTGCCGCGTTACTGACTTAGTTAATCGGACCAAGGAACTGGGGATGGATTCCATCGCCATCACCGACCACGGCTGCATGTACGGAGTCGTGGAGTTCTACAACGAATGCAAAAAAGCCAATATCAAGCCCATCGTCGGCATGGAAGCGTATATGGCGCCCGGCGATCGTCGCGAGCGATCCACGCCCGGCGGCAACGCGGGTGAAGCAGCGTTCCACCTGATCTTATTGGCACAGAACCGTGAGGGTTATCAAAACCTCATCAAACTCTCATCGCTCGCTTATCGCGAAGGGTTTTACTACAAACCGCGAATTGATAAAGAAATCCTTCGTCAATACAGCAAGGGTTTGATAGCCACTAGCGCCTGCCTGGGCGGGGAAGTCGCCAGCGCGTTTCTCAAGCGCGATATGAAATTCGCCAAGCAGGCGGCTGAGACGTATCTGGACATCTTCGGGCCTGACAAGTTCTTTATCGAGGTACAAAAGCACATCCCGGAACAGGACCAGGTCAACCCGGAGTTGGCGGGGCTTGCCAAGCGGCTTGGGGTGGGACTAGTCGGCACGAATGACGTTCACTTCCTGAAGAAGGAAGACCACCACGCCCACGACTGCCTCTGCTGCATCAGCATGGGCCGGCTGGTGGCGGATGAAAGTCGGCTGAAATATCCGACGGAGCTTTATCTCAAAAGCCCGGACGAGATGAAAGAAGCGCTCGAAGGCTTTGACGACGCGATGGAGAACACGGTCCGCGTCGCAAAAATGATTGATCTCGATTTGGATTTCTCCAAGCGCTATGCGCCGGTCTACAAAGTGCCGGTGGAGAAGCTCAGGCAATCTGGGACCGGGAAAGAAAACCCTGGAATCCGAAAACCGGAACCCGGAATTCGCACCCCCGATGACGAAAAATACCTCCGCCAACTCTGCGAAGACGGGCTGATCTGGCGGTACGGCACGACCGACGTTTCCAAGGAGATCCGGGATCGTCTGGAGTACGAGCTGAAGATCATCTGCATGAAGAATTTCTGCAGCTACTTCCTGATCGTATGGGATTTTTGCAACTACGCCCGCGACAACGGAATTCCGGTCGGTGCCCGCGGATCGGGTGTAGGCACGATGGTCGGCTACTTGCTCGGGCTGTGTAACGTCGATCCGATTCGGTTCGGATTGCTCTTCGAACGATTCATGGACCCGAGCCGAAACGAGATGCCTGATATCGATATCGACATCTGCCAGAACGGCCGCGGACGGGTGATTGATTACGTTCGCAAGAAATACGGGCACGTCGCGCAGATCATCACGTTCGGCACGCTGGCGGCGAAGGCGGCGTGCAAGGACGTGGGACGAGTGCTGGGCGTTCCGCTGGCGGAGGTGGACAAGCTCACAAAGCTCATCCCCAGCACGCCGGGCATGACGCTCGACAAGGCAATCAAAGGAACGCCCGAACTGGCCGACCTTTACAAGAACAATCCGGTCATTACCAACGTCATCGACATCGCCAAAAAGCTCGAAGGCCTCTGCCGCAACGCCGGTGTTCATGCGGCCGGTGTGATCATCGCCGACCAGCCTCTCGATGACGTCATCCCGCTCTGCAAAGACAAGGAAGACAACGTCCTCACCCAGTTCGAAGGCCCGATCAGCGAAAAGTGCGGCCTGCTGAAGATGGACTTCCTCGGCCTGCGTACGCTCACCACGCTCATTCGCTCCGTCGATCTGGTAAAGCAGACTAAGGGCGTCGACATCGACATCGAAAAAGTCGACTTCGGCGACAAGAAAGTCCTCGGACTGTTCTGTCGCGGCGAAACCAAGGGCGTGTTCCAGTTCGAATCCGGCGGGATGCAGGATCTGCTGATGAAGATGGCCCCCGACCGCCTCGAAGACCTCATCGCCGCCAACGCGCTTTACCGCCCGGGCCCGATGGAGCTGATCCCCACCTACTGCAACCGCAAGCACGGCCGCGAGGTGGTGCCCAGCGTCCATCCGATCATGGACAACATCCTGAAAGAGACCTACGGCATCATGGTCTACCAGGAACAGGTCATGCAGATCTTCAACCAGCTCGGCGGGATCGAACTGGCCAACGCATACAAGCTGATCAAGGCGATCAGCAAAAAGACCACCGACGTCATCGCCAAGTTCAATCCCGATTTCATCAAGGGATGCAAAGAAAAAGGGGTCACTACTGATAAAGCCAATGAGCTGTTCGACCTGATCCTCAAATTCGGCGGGTACGGCTTCAACAAATCACATTCCACGCGCTACGCAATTGTTGCGTTCCAGACGGCGTACATGAAAACCTACCACCCGGTGGAGTACATGGCCGCGTTGCTGACGTTTGAAATGGGATCGACGGAAAAAGTCGTCGAGTACATCGAGGAATGCAAACGGCTGGCGATGCCCGACGGCACGCGCGGGGTCAAGGTGCTGCCGCCGGATGTTAATGTGTCGGACAAGGATTTCACGCCGGTCTACGTGGACGAAGACGTTCCCAAAGGCAAGCGGAAAGCCGCGCCGCGAAAGGTGGGCGTCATCCGGTTTGGCATGATGGCGGTGCGCGGCGTGGGCGAAAAAGCCGTCGAGGCCGTCGTCGAGGAGCGGAACAAGGGAGGCAACTTCGCCAACCTGTTCGACTTCTGCGAGCGGGTCGATCTGCGGACGATGAGTAAGTCAACGATCGATGCACTGATCAAGTGCGGCGCGTTCGCCGGCTTCAACGCCAAGCGTGCGCAGCTGCTGGCCGTGCTGGATTCGGCTGTCGAGGCCGGGCAGCAGATCCAGAACGACAAGCGGTCCGGCCAGATGGCGATGTTCGGCGCCGCCCCCGCCACCGCCAACACACCGCGGGCCACCAACATCGGCCTGCCCGATGTGGAAGAATTCGCCCCAGCCGAGTTGCTGAAGTTTGAGAAAGAATTGCTGGGGTTTTACATCACCAGCCACCCGCTGAACGAGCATCAGGCCGCACTCGAGCGTTACACCACCGAAAGCACTCGCGAAGCCGCCAACCGATCCGAAGGCAGCGAAGTCATGATCGGCGGGATGATCAGCCGGGTGAAAAAGATCATCACCAGGAACGGCAGGTCCGCCGGCATGCCGATGGCAATCATCACGCTGGAAGATCTGGACGGCCAGATCGACGCGACCGCATTCGCCGAAACCTTCGCCGAAATCCAGCAGAAGTATCCGACGGCCGTCGCCGCTGAGAGCATCGTGTTCGTTCGCGGGAAAGTGGACAAAAAGCGAGAGACGCCCAGCCTGCTGATCAACGAAGTGATCCCGATCGAAGACGCGGTGAATCGCCTGACGACGGGCCTGATGCTCAAGCTCGACCCGACCAGGCACAGCGCGGACATGCTGCCGCAGATCAAACCACTGCTCATGAAGTACAAAGGCAATTCCGACGTCTATTGCCAAGTCCCCAGCCCCGCCGGCATGGTGTCGATCCGCCTCGACCGCAGCGTAGGCGTGCGCCCAACCAAGGCGATGGAGGAAGACCTGCAAATGCTGCTCGGCAACGAGGCCGTCCAACTGCTGGGCGCCGGCACCAAGCGTATTAAGCGACTTGAACAGCAGCGGCTGTTCAAGGCAGACGAGCCAAACATCGAGACCATCGACTCCACCACGGTAGCGTCCGACGACCTCATTGCCGCAGCGATGGACGCGGAGATGGCAGACGCATAGTCGTGCCTTTAAACCGAGTAATCAACTGGAGCAGAACTGTGACTCACTGTGACACCCTCGTCGAAATCCTTGAACGCGGCCACGGCATGCTGGATCGCACGCTGTCGGACTTTTCCGACGCTGATATGCTGGTCCGCCCCTGCGATCACGCCAACCATGCCGAGTGGATGCTAGGACACCTGTGTCGCAGTGAGTCATTAATGCTCCAGCATTGTGGCGGGACGCCGATCGAACTGCCTGCCGGGTTTGCGGAAAAATACGCTCAATCGCGTGAACACGAAGCCACGGTGACCGACCCGATGGGCAAGGAGGCGCTGGTGGCGTTGTTCAGAAAAGTCCGTGGGCGAACGATCGAGTTCGTCAAATCGATAAAGGACGCGGACCTCGCCCGCGAAGTCCCCTCGCCCTTTGCGAATGGAACCAATATCACTGTTGCGTTCATGCTCCACATGCCAGCGTTGCATCTGGCGACGCACGTCGGGCAGATGCAGGTGATCCGGCGAAAACTAGGTAAGCCGATCTTGTTCTAATGTAGAGTGCCATTCATGGCACCGATTGATCCGTCGCAAATCCATGGTGCCATGAATGGCACCCTACGTGAGCTGCTTTCGGTATTCCCCCGGACTCACGTGCAGATGCCGGCGGAAGACTTTGCACAGGTGATTGGCGTCGGCGAATCCCGTTTCCTGCGCGATCCGCTCCAACTTGTCGTCGGACTCGGCCAATCGTCTTGACACCTGCTCCAGTCGCAGATCGGTGATGTAGTGTGCAGGCGAAAGCCCTGTGGTGGATTTGAAGTGGTGACTGAAGTGGCTTCGGCTCATCCCCCACTCGCGGGCCAGTTGATCGATGTTGATTGTGGCCGACCAGTTTTCGCGGACGCGGTCGGCGACTTGGGTAAGCACTTGCTCGCGGGCGCTGCGCTGGTAGCGGCGGTCGGCAAGTGTTCGCTCGAATTCGAGCAGGAAATCGAATACGGCCGACTCCCACGCAAACTCGTCGCGGAAGCGTTGCAAGCAGACGCCCTCGAACAAGCGCATGACGGCTGACATCATCGGGCTTTGTGGATCGAGCGTGAATACGTAGCCGGCCTCTGCCAGCCGCACGGTCATCCTTTGCAGCACGTACGGATGCGGAATCAGCAGCCAGACGAAACTCCATTCCGGCGAATCCGTCGATAGGTAATAGCGATGGGCGGAAGGAACGATCGCGAAGAACGCCTCGCCGGGGTTCACACGGCGAGCAACGCCCTGCCGTTCAAACGTGCCGAAGCCGGTGAGCGTGTACTGGAAGATCACGATCGGCTGATTCGATCGCCCGCCGCGGGCAAGGCCGTCCCAGTGGTAGTCGCGCGGGTCTTCGCGGTGTTCAAGCCCCACGCTGGTCAGCCGGCCGGGGCCGTAGCGCTGGGTGACGCTCGTCCGCTTCCCGTACACCGCTTGTAGCCACTTTTGAAGTGAATAAGTATTCACAAATAGACTATATCTCTCATTTTCTGACTATTGCAAGCTTTTTTTGCCGAGTCAGGATACTACCAACACTCACAAATTACCCACAGGAGCAGTTTCATGGCCATTCGGATTGCGATGATCGGTGCCGGTTCGATCGGATTCACCCGGCGACTCATGCGCGACATTCTCGGCGTTCCGGAGTTGGCGGACACCGCCTTCGCGTTTACCGACATCTCGCAGCGGAACCTGGAAATGGTCTCGCAACTCTGCCAACGCGATATCGAAGCGAACAATCTGCCCGCCAAGGTGGAAGCGACGACGGATCGCCGCCGGGCGATCGCCGGCGCGGACTACATTATCTGCACCATCCGCCAGGGCGGGCTTGAAGCGTTCAAGACCGACATCGACATCCCGCTGAAGTACGGCGTCGATCAATGCGTGGGCGACACCATCTGCGCCGGCGGGATCATGTACGCCCAGCGCACCATCCCCGCGTTGCTCGACTTCTGCCGCGACATCCGCGAAGTCGCGAAGAAAGACGCGCTCTTCCTCAACTACGCCAACCCCATGGCGATGAACACCTGGGCCTGCAACCAGTACGGCGGTGTGAAGACGATCGGGTTGTGCCACGGCGTGCAGGGTGCGCACTGGCAGATCGCCAGTTGCATCGAACACTGGGCCAAGACGAATGGCCTTTCTCTCAACGTTGGCGATAAGTCCTCCTACAAGGACTACGCCTCGGGTCACGAGAACAAGCTCCATCGCAAAGAAGTCGACGCGGTGTTCGCGGGCATCAACCACCAGACCTGGTGCATCCAGGCCAAGTGGCGCGGGTTCGATTTCATCCACGGTGTGGGCAAGTCCGTTACCGTCGACGGCAGGACGCTGGCCACGCCGTCGCTGCTTCAGCTTTTCGAAGCCCATCCAAAGTTCCCGCAGACCGAGAAGGTGCGGATCGACGTGCTGCGACGGTTCGGCCATTACAGCACCGAGAGCAACGGGCATCTCAGCGAATACCTGCCGTGGTACCGCAAGCGCACGGGCGAGATTAACCAGTGGATCGACCTCTCGAGCTGGATCAATGGCGAAACCGGCGGCTATCTGCGCGTGTGTACCGAAGGTCGCAGCTGGTTCGAGACGGATTTCCCGAACTGGATGAAAGAAAAGCCCGCGGTAATCTCGCCAACCGACCGCAGCGAGGAGCACGGCAGTTGGATCATCGAGGCTCTGGAGACCGGCAGGCCGTACCGTGGGCACTTCAACGTAGTGAATCAGAACCATATCACGAATTTGCCCAACGGCTCGATCATCGAGTTGCCGGGCTATGTCGATCGCACCGGCATTAACGTCCCAGTGATCGGCGATCTGCCCCTGGCGTCCGCGGCCACGTGCAGCGCCAGCATCCGCGTCCAGCAGATGGGCGTGGAGGCGGCCGTCCATGGCGACGTCACGCTGCTCAAGCAGGCGATGCTGCACGACCCGCTGGTGGGCGCGGTGTGCAACCCGGAAGAGGTCTGGCAGATGACCGACGATATGCTGGTAGCGCAGGAACGGTGGCTACCGCAATATCGCGGCGTGGCCGCCGCGGCTAAACAGCGGTTGGCGGATCATGTCGCTAAGGGCACGCGCGTCAAGATGATCCAGACCGAAGGCGCCGCTCGCATCCATACGAAGACTGTGGAAGAGCTCGCCGCCGACAAAGCGTCCGCCCGGGCCAACGCCGACGCGGCCGATAAAAGCAAGATGACCAAGGCCCCCGCAGCAGTGTAAGCGTGTGAAGAGGAGCAAACACGAAGCAACGGAGGACACGAAGCAGCCTTCCGTGGACTCAGCCATTCGGCTATTCAGACCTTCTCTGATGAAGGGTTGAGCAGTCGAACCGTTTGGGTCAACTGAGACCTCTTCGTGTCCTTCGTTGATTGTATATTCCCTTCGAGCCCCAAATTGTCTACGCTTCGTGTTTAATCATCTTCTGCGATCGCTCGACTCCAGAATCCATAAGTAACTACTTTGAATGAATTTACGTCTTTCCTATTGAACTAATAGATCCCTGTCGCTTCCCACGAAAAAGTTGATTCCCCGGCCCATGCCTGCTATATTTGCCCGGTTCATCGTTGCTCGTCGGTAGGTCTTGCGGCGCATCGACTTATATTCCATTTTGTACAGGATCAGCCCGGTTCACGGGCGAAGGTGCGGAGGATGGTTTTCCCGCACCGTGGATGTTTGTCGGCTTGGGAATCGAACAAGTCTAAACCGCCCCGCCGCTCATTTCGCCGGCGAGGCCCAAGATAATGAGGGGGATGTTTTTTCGCCCTCCCAACTCAGAGGTGCATTTGGCCGACATGTCCCGATCTTCCGATTCCGCGAACTTCGACGCCCGAAGCAAGGTGCTTCAGGCGACCGATATCGTGCAGCTGATCGGGCAAACCGTTGCACTGAAGCGTCGCGGGAAAGACCACGTCGGATTGTGCCCATTTCATCAAGAAAAAACGCCGTCGTTTCACGTCGACGCGGGCAAGCAGGTCTTCTACTGCTACGGTTGCAAGGCCGGCGGGACGGTGTTCGATTTCGTGATGAAGCGCGACCGTGTCGAATTCATCGACGCGCTCAAGACGCTGGCAGAACAGGCGAATATCGAGCTGCCCAAGTACGGCGCCTCGAAGGAAAAGTCCGGTGAAAAGCAGGTGCTGCTCGAAGCCCATTCGGCCGCCTGCTCGCTCTTTGAAAAGTCATTGGCCGATCCGAAAATCGGTCAGCCGGCGAGGGATTACCTCGCCAATCGCGGTTTCAACGCTGAGTCGATCAAGGCGTTCCAGATCGGTTACGTCCCCGACGGCTGGGACAACCTCACCCGCAGCCCGCTGGTGCGGAAGTTCCCGACTCCGATGCTCGCGCTGGGCGGACTGGTCAAGCAGCGCCAGGGTGGTGATGGCGTGTACGACACGTTTCGCAACCGCCTGATGTTCCCGATCCGCGACGAAAACGCCCGCGTCATCGCGTTCGGCGGGCGCGTGATGCCCGGCTCGGAAGACCCGGCTAAATACCTCAACAGCCCGGAAACGCCGCTGTTCAGCAAAAGCCGCTGCATCTTCGGGATCGACCTGGCGCGCAAGCGGATCGTCGAAACGCGGATCGTCGCCGTCGTGGAAGGCTACACTGATGTGGTAATGGCGCATCAGTACGGGTGTACCAACGTCGTCTCAATTCTCGGGACGGCGATGACCGAGCAGCACCTGGCGATCTTGCGACGTTTCGCCGACCGAATTGTGCTGCTGTTCGACGCTGATACCGCCGGCGACACCGCCGTCGATCGGGCGGTCGAGCTGTTCCTGCAACAGCCAGTGGAGATCGCCATTGCTTCCATGCCCGAAGGCGTTGATCCAGATGAATACTTGATGCAGAACGGTCAGGAGGCGTTTGATGCCCTTCTGACGAACGCTTCCGATGCGTTGTCGTATAAATGGAAGCAGTTGCTTCGTCGGTTTGCGGAAAACGACGACCTGACCGGGCGTCAGAAAGCGGTCGAACAATACCTGTCGTTACTGGCCGGTGCCCGCGGGTCAGGCCCGGTGGATTCACTCCGTTGGGGGATGGCGTTGGCGCAGGTGGCCAGACTCACAGGAATCCCGGAAGTCGAGCTGAATAAACGGTTTATGACGGCCAAGCGGAAGCCGAATTTTTATCCGACCTCGCCCCAAAATACGGGGCATAATACCGAAGGCCCGGCCGACCCGCAGCAGCAACCTGCCAAACGGCCCGGCCCGCTGACCGCTCAGGACCGGGCCGAACAGTGGATTTTGGGGATTCTGCTGAACCAGCCCAAATTGTGGCAAAAGGTGCAGCAAGATGTGCATTACGAGCAGTTCATCGATGATACCCGCCGCCAACTGGCGGAAAGGTACTGGGATCATCAACGTCACGAAGGCGAGGCGGTACTAAACGAATTCCTGGGTTACTTAGACCAGCCTGATCTGGTAGAGTTGGCGATTCGGCTATCGAACGAGGCTGATACGCTCGGCGATGTCGATAAGGCCCTGACCGATGCCATCGGGCATCTCAAGCAAACCCAGGGACGGCTGGAAGAACGAAAACTCGTCGCCGACTTGCGACGATCGCCCGACCAGCCCGGCGAAGCGTCGAACGAAATCGACCTGCTCCGCCAACTGCAGGAACGCGCTCGAACGCCAGATTTGAAGCGCATGTGATGGTTTTGTCATTGGTCATTAGTCATTGGTCATTGGTGGAAGGATTTTTCACTAATGACCAATGACTAATGACCAATGACTAACTGTCCTACAATTAAATAGCGAGTGTCCAGCATTGATCCCCCCGCGTTACAGGGGTCGGGAATGTCCCCGACGGCCTTGGCCCCGGGGGTTGATGTTGAGTGAGTTGCCGACAGATGGTCTGTCGGCTCCCGCGATTGTCGCGGGGAACCCGCTGCCAGCGGGGATTGGGATTAGCGTCATTATGAAGGAAACTTCCACCAGCATCGAAAGTCCGCTCATCGGATCCGGCTCTCAGGAAGAAGCCGACCTGCGGGTTAAAATCCTGCTTGAGATGGGCACCAGCCGCGGCTATCTCACGTACGAAGAACTCAACACCAAACTGCCTGACGAAGTGGTTTCGCCGGACAAGCTCGATAGCTTGCTCATGATGATCGACGAGATGGGCATCAAGCTCATCGACGAGACCGACATCGCCGATTTCCTCGCCAAGCCCAAGGGCCGCAAGACCACGGTCGTTGCCGCCGTGTCCATCGCCAGCGTTGTGGCCGGCGCCACGCTCCCGCCCAAGAGCAAAGGCGAAGTGCCCAAAGCCGAAGAAGGCGACGTCGTCGTTGACGAGGACGAAGACGAAGAAGAAATCGATATGAACCTGGAGAAAGAACTCCAGGAAGCATCCACCAAGCGCATCGACGATCCGGTCCGCATGTACCTCACGCAGATGGGCGAAATCCCCCTGCTCACCCGCGAGCAGGAAATCGCCCTCGCGAAGAAGATCGAAATTACCCGCAAGATTTTCCGCAGCAAGGTGCTCGAAAGCGACTACTGCCTGCAGAGCGCTGTTGAAATCCTGCAGCAGGTCGACGACGGCGATCTGCCGTTCGACCGCACGATGAAGATCAGCACCGCCGAAGATCAGGCCGACAAAGGCACGATCGGCCAGCGTATCCCGCTCAACCTCGGCAGCGTCCGCGCGATGCTGACCCGTAACCGCAACGACTGGGATGCGCTCCGCAACGCAGGCAAAAAGGAAGAAGAAGACCTTCACCTGGCGATCCGTCGCCGTCGCCGCCGCAGCGTGAAATTGCTGGAAGAGCTCTCGCTCCGCACCAGCAAGGTCACGCCGCTGATGAAGAAGCTGGCGTCGATCAGCACAAAGATGGTGGAACTCGAACACCGCATCGAAGAACTCAAGAAGATGCGCGACCCGGGTGAAGACCTCGAAGTCTGCCAGGAAGAGCTGGCCGGCTTGGAAGACCTCGTGCTCGAAGGCGCTCAAGACCTGCACAAGCGCGTGGTGCAGATCCGCAAGATCTACTTCAAGTACGAGGATGCCAAGCGTAAGCTCTCCGGCGGCAACCTCCGCCTGGTGGTGTCGATCGCAAAGAAGTACCGCAACCGCGGCCTGAGCTTCCTGGACATCATCCAGGAAGGCAACACCGGCCTGATGCGGGCCGTCGACAAGTACGAGTACCGCCGCGGCTACAAGTTCAGCACGTACGCCACGTGGTGGATTCGCCAGGCGATCACCCGTGCGATCGCCGACCATGCCCGCACCATCCGTATCCCGGTGCACATGATCGAAACGATGAGCAAGCTGCGCAACATCAGCAAGCAGCTGATGCAGGAGTGCGGCCGCGAGCCGACCATCGAAGAAATCGCGAAGCGCGCGAAGATGTCGGTCAGCGAAACCCGCCGCGTGCTGAAGATCAGCCGTCACCCGATCAGCCTTGACCGTCCAGTCGGCGAATCGGAAGACAGCTACTTCGGCGACTTCATCGAAGACGAGAAGGCTGATAATCCGGTCGAGTCCGCGACGCAGGAAATGCTCAAGGACAAGATCGAACAGGTGCTCAAGACACTGACGTACCGCGAGCGAGAAATCATCAAGCTCCGCTACGGCATCGGCGACGGCTACACCTACACGCTCGAAGAAGTGGGCCGGATCTTCAAGGTCACCCGCGAACGCGTGCGTCAGGTGGAGGCCAAAGCCATCCGCAAGCTGCAACACCCGGTGCGGGCCCGCAAGCTGGAAGGGTTCCTTCCCGGTGGCGTGACCGGATAAGTGACCGGTTTAGCAAGAATCAAGGCGGCGTAGTCGATCAATCCGGCTACGCCGCTTTTGTTTGCGCCAAATCGTTCCATTGGCGGTAACCGGAGAGTTTGAATTCGTTCCGTAAATGCTACGACCAAAATTCCCAGTTTTCTATATTCGCGCACATGGACGACGATACAATCGTGACATGCGAAATGGATGGCCGCTTCTGGCGTTCTTCCTTTTGATTCTTGGTCCTGTGACCCTCGTACAAGCATGTCCCAGTTGCTCGGCCAGCAGTTTGTGTGTGTTGCCAGGCTTTAACCTAATCGGCTTTCACGTCGGATTCGTCCTGCCGATTCTTTGTGCCTTCGTCGAGAGGCCTTTCGTCACACTCGCCGGTGTAAAGCAATCGGCGATCGCCGTATCGCTTCAAGCCAATTTCCTGTCGGCCATCGTCACCAGCATCGCTGGACTTTTCGTCCTTGGCGCGGCTTGGGGACCCGCCGGTGAGCAGATATTGATCGCCTGGATGCCCGCAGCGGTGGTTCTATCAACGGTGATTGAAACCGTCTGGATCAAAAGGCGAGTGGAGTTTGGCCGCGTGCGATGGGGATGGCTACTTCTGGGCAATATCCTCAGTGCCGCAGTTGCAATCACACTTCCGTTCTGGCGCGCCACACTTGCACCGAAAACGCTAACCGGATCGTATATTCGTTGGATGACGTCGATCAGCGGCTCAGTGGTATTGTCCACGCTTCTGATTGGCTTGGCAGCGTACGTTGTCGCGTTCTTGTGGACGGGATTCCCGAGTAATGAAGACCGACGACGCGGCTTTGAGGTAATTCGTCGTGCACCCAGCGTAACAGATTTGTAGTTGCGGTATTCCTCACGTCGTCCGTCGCGCCAGGCCATCAGCCGTAATTAGCAGTAGTTTCTCCGTCACCTGGTGCGGCATCTGGCGATAATCCTCCGCGATCTGGGCGCTCAGCCGCTTGACCGTTTCGTCGTCGTTGCGGAAGCAGAGCAGGATATCGCGATTGGGAATTCCCGCCGCGAACGGGCTGCCCAAATATTGCCGCAGTTTCTGGTGCAACGTCGGCAATAGCACGCGGCTGGCGTCGTAGCCGTCCAGGGTTTGGAACAGGATCAGGTTGATGTTGCCCGAACCGTCGTGGGCGGCCTGGGCTTCGATGGCTTCGCTCCTGGCGATCAGGTTGTTCAGTGCGATCTCGTGCAGTTCTTCCAGCGCGATTTTCCAGCCTTCAAACTGCTGGTGGGTGATGTAGGAAATCGTGCGGTCGCCGTCGATGGCGTACGCCACCTGCAAACCGTCCACCAGCACCTGTGAGATCCCCTCCGCCGGGTTCTCGCTCGGCGTGCCGGGGAGAACCATCGGCAGGATGCGGTCTTTCACCCCGTCGAGATTGGCGCTGCGGTCGGGCGAACCCTCGCCGGCCCGCATGAGTTCTACGATCCACCGCTCAATGTGCTGCCGCGATTGCTCGGGGCGCAGCATCGTCATGCGATAGATGTTTTCCAGCGATGCGATCTGTCCATCGATGCGGAGTGAAAACGGCGGCTCGCCACGGGCTGCTTTGACCAGCGGGAATTTCTCCCCAATGTACTGCAGCACCTGCTCGATAAACTGCTCACGCGTCAGCGGTGTTGCCATGGTGTACCCGTATCCATGTTATGCGCGTCTGGCTCTACTTGGCGATGCCGAGATCTTTGGTGGTGAACAGGCTTTCGTAGACGTAGCCGGCCCCTTCCACGTTTTCGCGAGCGCCCTCCAGACGGTCGATCACGGAAACGATGCGGTCGATTTTCGCACCAGCCGCTTCAAGGGTCTTGGCCGCTTCCAGCACCTGCCCGCCGGTGGTGAGAACGTCTTCGACGATCAACACCTTATCGCCCGGCTCGAGAATGCCTTCGATCAGCTTGCTCGTGCCGTAGTCCTTTTTCTGGTTGCGGATGATCACAAACGGCTTACCCGACGCCATCGCGGCAGCGGCGGCAAGGGAAACCGCGCCCAGTTCGGCACCGGCGATCCGGGTGACGCCCGGGGCGATCTTCGCGGCGAACATCTTCCCTAGTTCGATCAGCACGTCCGGCTGGGTTTCAAAGCGGTATTTATCAAGATAGTAAGTGCTGGTTCGCCCGCTGCGGAGCGTGAAATTCCCGTGCAGAAGCGATACCTGGGCAATCCGTTGAGCGAGCTGTTCTCGTGTCATTCCCGCATCTTCGGGAAAGGATCGCCCGAGGTCAAATCCTTACTTGGCCGTGCCCGCCACCTGATGCGGTGCTCTTACCGCGTTGGAAGACCCGCTGACCCTATTGGCCGGGACTTTTTGCATGGTGCTTGGCGGGGTATGACCGTCATTTCGGATCGGCGATGCGTTGAAGCTTTGATTCCGAGATGCGACGTCGTTACCGCTTTGCGGCGTCACATTCTTCGCAGAGTTCTTGACGTAGTTCGTATTCCCCATTCCCTGCATCGTCATCGCAATCGGCCCGTTCAAATGCGACACAACCTCGTCCCGATGCTGGGTACTGAAATCGGACGATGCAAACGGCGACGCGTGCGTGACGTCGTTCTGGTGCGTGATGTCGTTTTTGTGCGTCAGGTCATTGGGATCCGTCGAAGCGTCGGAACGATCATCACAATGGTGCCCGTGCCCACCGTGCGGGGAATCCTTGTACGGCCGGCAGGGATATGGGCGGTACCATCGATTAAAACAATAGTTGAAGTTGTAATAGCTTCCGTATCCGTATCCGCCATAGTACGGGTACGAGCCGTAGTATGAATCGTCATAATACCGCTGCCGATACGACTGCCCCGCCGCGTCGTATCGGTCGATCAGCGAAACATCGTCGGCGACGGCGCGGCTGAGGTCAGAATCATCGTACGGGCGCTGTACAGCGACCACCGGCCCTAATGGCTCGATCGTGGGCGGAGCTTCTGGGTTTTTTGGCAGTGATGCAACCGCGGTTTGCTGCTTCTTGCCGGCCATCCGCTCGTTGGCGATGGAAAACCGTACCTGCCCGGCGATCCGATCCTGCATGTCGAACAGTTCGCGAACCGATCCCGTGCTCTTCAGCCCGCCGACCACTTTACCGGTTTCCACGTCGATCACTTGTCCGGTTACCTTCAGGTTCGGCTCGACCATCTGATAGTTGCCGGTCACGACGTACTTGGCGCTCGCTTTCTTGCCTGCTTCGATCGCATCGTTGGTGGAGTTGACTGGAGTTGAGTCACTGATCGCCTGCAGCGGCTGGCCGGTCGTGGGGCGGGATAGGTCGGCGACCACACTTTGCTGCACTGCGCGACTGATCCAATCCGCGTCCGATGCCTGGACTGGCGCAAATGCCAAGACCAAGATGCGCGTTCCATCCGCCCTCGCCGCCAACTGCTCGACCGGCTGGGTCGCGGGTGACGCCGGTAAACTCTGGGAAGACAGCACCGTCGGGAACACGCCCAACACCAACCCGGCCGCGATTTGAAGCATCGAGCTATGCATCATCCACTCCTGCATCAGTATTGTACTCTCAAGCCGCCAATGGTTAGCAGGATTTTGAACCTTCCTTGATCGCTTTTTGAGTCCAAAACGTGTTTTTATGCCGAAAACGCGGGTCAGGCGGGGGCAACAGATGAATCAGCCACCTCAACCGGCTTGGCGGCCATGGTCGGCGGATCAAATCCGTTTGACTCAACTTCAAGGAAATCCACGATTTATGTTTTTTCACCGCACACGCCGATTCACTTGCCAGACGCCGCTGAACCGATAAGGTAGGCCCATCGTTCGCGCCGGCGGACGTCAAAAAGGTTTGGAAAGCAGGGATTTTCACGGATGAAACGACCCCTTTATGCAATCCTGATCCTCTGGCTAACGGCGATCGCGCCGGTGCTGGCGGGGAGCGTGGATGACGACCTCCGCGCTGTCCTAGCCGACAAGGCATTCGCCAAAACCCATGTGGGCATTCGTATCGTCCGCCTAGGCGAAAATCCCGCAGCCACCCGCATTGTTTACGAGCACAACGCCACCCTGCCGCTGATCCCTGCCAGCAATCTTAAAATTGTCACCACCTCCGCGGCACTTGACGGGCTGGGACCTGATTTCAAGTTCCGCACGGTGCTGGCGATCAAAGGGAATGAGTTGGCCGTCGTGGGTGATGGCGATCCGACGCTCGGCGACGCGGAGTTGCTCAAAAAAGTGAACTGGGACACGCTCACCGTCTTCAACGCCTGGGCCGCCCGGTTGAAGGAAAAGAGAATCGCCGCGGCTCATAATCTGCTGGTGGATGACAGCGTATTTGAGCAGCTTTTTCAGCATCCCAACTGGCCGACCAAACAGGATGACCGCCGATACATGGCCGGCGTGGCGGGATTAAATCTCAACGCAAACTGCATTGACGTCACCGTCACTTCAAATGGATTCGGGCAGATCGTCAGCTATTCGATGAATCCGCCGACGAAATACGTGTCGATCAAGAACACATGCGTTCACGGGAACGAGAATTCGATCGTCCTTTCGCGTGTGCCCGGTTCCAACAACATCGTACTCGGCGGCGAATCGCGAGGCTCTACGATAGCGCCGGTATCGGTCAATATCGAAGATCCGGCCATGTTCGCCGGTACGGTGTTGATGGAAGCAATCGCAGCATCAGGAGTTACGTTCAGCGGCTCGGTCGTTCGTGATCGCACCATTCGATCACAACTCGCTGCCAAGGATAACGGCGGATGGTCGATCGTGGCCGTCCACGAGACTCCGCTGCCCGTCGTCCTCGCCCGGGCAAACAAAGACAGCATGAACCTCTACGCCGAGGCGCTGGGCAAACGCCTCGCGGTCGAAGTCAATCACGCCACCGGCGATTGGAAATCCGCCGCCGCCGCGATGGCCGCATTCATGAAACGAGCCGGCGTGCCTGAAAACCAGTACCAGTTCGACGACTGCTGCGGTCTGTCGAAGCAAAACTCGATCACGGCCGATGCATTGACCCGCACGCTCGCTTACGACTTTTTCAGCCGCCATCGCCAGATATTCTTGAACAGCCTTTCGGTTGCGGGCGTGGACGGCACGTTGGACGACCGCTTCCGAGGCTCGGACCTTCGCGGACGGGTCTTTGCCAAGAGCGGGTTTGTCGAAGGCGTCTCGGCGTTATCAGGTTACTTCAAAGCCAAGGATGAAAACTGGTACGCCTTCAGCATTTTGATGAACGGCATCCCACCCAAGAGCAACTCGACGTACAAACTGCTCCAGGAGAAGATCGTGTCAGCGGTGGATTCGAACGTAAAGCGATAGGCCTATGATTGATCGCATGGGCCGTGCTCGCTGGGTCATTCTCTGTCTAATGTTGTTGCTGCTGCCCGCCTGCAGCACAACCCGCAAAACCATCGGCCTGCGGTTGGGGCCCGATGTTCCCGCGAATGTCAAAGTGGATGCGTGGCAGTACGAAGGCTCGCAGGCGTACCGTCTGACCACCCAGCATTACACGATTTACACCACGCTCAAAGATCTGCAATACGCCAACGAAATCGCCCAGGTGATGGAAGGCGCTTTCGACATGTATTGCCAACTCACCGGAATCGTCCCGATCGACTCGGCCCCGATGAATTGCTACGTCTTCGGCCGGCGCGACGAGTGGGCGGACTTTACCCGCCGCAATACTGGTTCGATGGCCGGGGTTTATCTCCAGATCAGCCGCGGCGGTTACACCTTGCGCGATTGGTATGTGGCTTACGACCTGGGCGATACTCGCACGTATTCGGTAGCCGCCCATGAAGGATGGCATCAGTTTGTGGCCCGCAACTTTGCCGGTCGATTGCCGCCGTTTTTGGAAGAAGGCATTGCCTGCATGTTCGAGGACATGCAGGTGAAAGACGGCCTGCCGCGGTTCAATCTGTCGGTCAATCGTATCCGCGCTCATGCCCTTCGTCGGGCGATCGAGAAGCAATCGTTGTTGCCCCTCTCGCGTCTTGCCACCCTTCACGCGGGAGAAATCGTCGGACGGTCGGGGGAAGTGATTGACACGTTCTACTCCCAAAATTGGGCATTCGCCAAGTTCCTTCGCGAAGCAGATCAAGGCAAGTACGCGCCCGTGCTTCAACACCTGCTGGCCGACACCGCAGCGGGTCGTGTTTATGATCCCTCAGGCACGCACCGTCGCAACATTGGCGGATGGGATCCGGACTCGGTCGGGCCAATTCTCGAGCACTATTTCAACCTGCCGATGGAAGAGATCAACCGACGTTACATGGAATATCTAAAGGTACTGGCGTACGAAGAATATCAAGAACAGTTTGCGTCATAGCCGGCGCAAGTTACGATTGAATCATGAACTTACGCGCATATCTTCCGCTGCTGGTACTTTCGATCATGGTCGGCTGCTCGACACGATCGGAAAGCTACATGGTCTCGGTCAAGAATGAGACCAACACCCCGCTGACAATGGGCTTCACCAAAGAAGGCGAGCCGTTCCAGGACGACTTCATGGCTCCGGAGGACATCGCCCTTGATCGTCAGGTGAAACCCGAGTTGTACTCCTGGGGCAGCCTGCTCCCGGTTGGCAAGCGGGCGGCAACCAACAAGCCGATGACCGCCAAGCTCGAAAGCGATGCGGTGGCGTACCTGCGTGTCTATCGAGGACAACTCAACATGCTGGAAATCCTCGCGATCAGCCGCGGCAGCCCATCCCGCGTGGACGTACCGCTGATGCCCGGCCAAAACGACTACGTCATCGTGCAACAAGAAGGCAGACTGACCGCGATCAGAAAGCCTTGATTACGGTCCTTTCCGGTCAAGACGGTGGCGATGAATGCTGAATGCTGAATGCTGAAAAAATGCAATCGATGTTCAAGTTGACGTCCAGTGCAATCTGCTTTTCAGCATTCAGAATTCAGCATTCAGAATTAACATTATGGGATATCAGGACCACCAGCAGGCCGCCCAATCGCAGACCGGCCAATTCGCCGTGCTGACGCTGAGTGACACCCGCACGCCCGATACCGACACCAGCGGCCAGACTATCCGCCGCCTGCTTACTGATGCAGGCCATACCGTCAGCTACTACAAAGTACTGCCCGATTTCCCGATCGAACAACTGACGGCCACGCTGGAAAATTGCCTGATGAATAACGACGTACACGCCATCATCACCAACGGCGGGACGGGCATTTATAAGCGCGACCTGACCGTGCCGGAGATCGAAAAGATCATCGACACACCCCTGCCAGGCTTCGGGGAGTTATTTCGACAATTGAGTTTTGAGCAGATTAGCTCAGGCGCGATGCTCAGCCGGGCGGTAGGTGGCATCGCCCGCCGCAAGCCGGTATTTGCGCTGCCCGGTTCCACCCAGGCCGTGGAATTAGGCATGACCCGGCTGATTCTCCCCGAAATCAGGCACATGCTGCTGGAACTTCGCAAGAAGTGACCGCCCGGCGGTTTGGTAAATCGCGTTTCCTGAATTACAATTCCCCGTTCCGATTCGCGGGGTTTTCCCGCGGTCGAACTGGAACGCACTGAGAGGTTTTTGCGATGTCGAGTTTAACGCTTAGCGGAGCCATGACCGCCCTGACGACGCCCTTCAAGGGCGGAAAGCTGGACGAGGCCCGCTTCAAAGACCAGATTGAACACCAGATCGCCAACGGCACCAGCGGGCTGATCCCTGTCGGCACGACCGGTGAATCGCCGACGCTGGATTTCAAGGAACACATCCGCGTGATCGAGCTGGCGGTGCAATTCGCCAAGGGCCGGGTCTCGGTCATCGGCGGAACGGGCGCAAACGCCACCAGCGAAGCGATCGAACTGCAGAAAGCCGCCAAGGACGTCGGCGCCAACGCCGGCCTGAGCGTCAACCCGTACTACAACAAGCCCAGCCAAGAAGGATTGTATCATCACTTCATGGCGATCGCCGACAAGGTCGATCTGCCGATCGTGCTGTACAACATCCCGGGACGCACGGGCATCACGATGAGCGCCGCAACGGTGGCAAGGCTGAACGCACATAAAAACATCGTCGCGATCAAGGAAGCCACGGGCAGCCTCGACATGGCCACCGAAATCGCCAGCCTGTGCAACATCGTCATCATGAGCGGCGACGACAGCCTCACCCTCCCGCTGATGAGCATCGGCGGAACAGGCGTGATCAGCGTCGCCAGCAACGTCATCCCCGGCCAGATCAGCAAAATGGTCGGCCTGGCGTCGGCCGGCAACTTCGCCGAGGCGCGGATCATCCATACGAAGCTGTTCCCGTTCATCAAATCGCTTTTTGCGGACGGAAACCCCGTCGGCATCAAGCACGCGATGAAGCTGGCCGGCACCGACACCGGCGAGCTCCGCCTGCCGCTCTGGGAAGCCAATGAGTCCACCAAGCAGCAGATCGCGACGGAGATGAAGAAACTCGGGCTGATCAAATAACTCTGAGATATTCCCTCCCCAGGTAGTCCGGGAGAGGGTAGGGTGAGGGTTCTGTCGATTCGCGACTTCGCCGGTGAAATACCAGAACCCTCACCCCAGCCCTCTCCCGGACTACCGGGAGAGGGAGTCAAGCAATGACCTATCTTTGCGTCCCCATCTTCGTAGAGTCGCTGGAGCAGGCACGACGCGACTTGCTGTTGTCCGCCGAAGCAGGAGCGGATCTCGTCGAATTCCGAATTGATAATCTTTCTGACCCCGAGTTGCTCGGCCCAGTGTTGGCCAATCTGCCGATCCCTGTGATCGCAACGTGTCGACCAACATGGGAAGGAGGTCAGTCATCGCGCGACGGGATTGAGCGTTCCGTGCTACTGGCTATGGCATTCGAAGACGGCGCAACGTGGGTCGATGTTGAGCTCAAAACGTTGCAGCAGTCATCCAAGTCATTAGGCGAGTTTTTAGCCGACCTGGAGCAAGACGAACGACCACGTGTGATTGTCAGCTCTCACGATTTTTCCGGCCGACCGGATCGGCTCTACAACCTGCTTGAGGAACTTAATCGCAGCGGTAGTGAAATCAACAAGATCGTCTGGACCTCCCGAAGCATCCGCGACAACATCGAAGCGTTCGAAATCCTCCAATCCCGCCAGAAGCCGACGATCGCCCTCTGCATGGGCGAGGCTGGCCTGCTCAGCCGGGTGTTGGCGAAGAAATTCGGGGCGTTCCTTACGTTCGCCAGCCTCGACGCGCAATCCGGCACCGCCCCCGGCCAGGTCTGCATCGCTGACATGAAGCGGCTGTACCGCTGGGATGCGATCAACGCCAATACCAAGGTGTACGGCGTCGTTGCCAGCCCGGTGAAGCACTCGATGTCGCCGGCCATCCACAACGCCTGCTTTGATGAGGTCGGCTACGACGGCGTGTACCTGCCGATGCTCGTCGAGCCGGGGTACGAGAGCTTCAAGGCATTCATGGAAACGTTCCTGGAGTTCAAACCCCTGCACCTGAGCGGCCTGAGCGTCACGCTGCCGCACAAGGAAAATGCCCTGAGGTACCTGAAGGAAAAAGACGCGACCATTGAGCCGCTGGCCGAGCAAATCGGGGCGGTGAATACGATCGACATTCGTGACGGAAATCTGACCGGTATCAACACAGATTACGCGGCAATCCTCGACAGCATCACCGCAAAGCTCGGTTGCTCGCGAGAGAAGTTAGCCAACTTCCGCGTCGCGGTGATCGGCGCCGGCGGCACCGGCCGGACCGCCGTCGCGGCGCTGGCCAGCTACGGGGCGACGGTCGTTGTATACAATCGCACCAAGGAGCGGGCTGACGAATTGGCAAAGGAATTTGACGGCAAGACCGGCAAAGTCGTGTCGGCCCGCATGGAAAAACTGTGCGACAGTTGCTGCCACGTCTACATCAACACCACCAGCGTGGGGATGCACCCGAACATGAACGAATCGCCGGTGGGCGACCAGCCGATGAAGTTTTCAGCCGACACCGTGGTGTTCGACACCATCTACAACCCGATGAAAACCAAGCTTCTGCAGCAAGCCGAAGCCGCCGGTGCGAAGACGATCGGCGGCGTTGAAATGTTCGTCCGCCAGGCGGCCGGGCAGTTCAAGCTCTGGACCGGGAAAGACGCCTCGCACGCAACAATGCGCCGCGTGATCGAGCAGCGGCTCAGGCCGGGTTGATGGCACGCGTGCGATTGACTAACAGCGTAGCTCGAAGCGTCTCTTCCACGTCACGCACGTTGGCGATGCCGACAAATCCGTTGCGGACGGTCGATACGCTGCTGCCGTTGCGTTGACGGTACTTTTCAAAGACGAGGTCGCCGGAGCCGTCGCGACGTTCCGTTCGTTCAAGTGACGCCATCAACTCGGGGGAAAAGCTCTGCACTTTGCGCGCGCCCGGAAAGGCCGGTTTGAAGACGATCGCGCGCTGGTCGGTGATAGTATACGCCGTTTGTCGCTGTGATCGTACGACCCAGATCGGCGCACTCAGCATAGCCAAACCGATCAGTATGAACGGCAGACCGAACAGGGGGAATGCGTATCGGAAGACATCAAACATCACGGATTCGCCGCCCGCTTTCCCCAAGCCGGAGGCGGCACTGACGGTCCAGAAGATCGAGAAAGCAGTCCACGGGATGGCGAACAACATCGGAGCGATGGTCGCTGGCGTAAAGTAGCGAGTCACCGGCTGAGCCGCCCAGACGACACGCTCGCCGCCACGCAATTCGTTCTGAACCATCGCACGTAATCCCGGTCGGAGAGACTGCATGGCTGCTGCTAACATCATATCCTTCCTTCCCGGTGCAGAAGTCTACCCAGTCGCATCCGAACGCGGAATCACGAGGATGCTTTTCGGCGAGGTCGGGCAGGCGTGCTCGCAAACCCCGCAGCCGATGCAGCCGTCGTCGATGACGTGGATTTTCCCGTCCGCCAATTCAATCGCCGCCGAGCCCAGCGGGCAGCGGTCGACACAAATCGTGCAATCTTCTCCTGTTGATCGCAAACAAGTCATCTCGCGCCAGCGGGCAGTGCCCATGTCGATGTCAGCCAACGGCGTGGGCAACAGCGCTCCGCTCGGGCAGGCGTGCATGCAGTACAACCCATCGCACACGACGCAGGGCATGTGATTGACGTCGATCACCGGCAGGCCGTCGCCCTTCTGCCCCGAGACATCGAGACTGATGCAGCGGGCCGGGCAGACATTCACACACTCGCCGGATTGGACGCAGGTTGTCTTGAGTAGTGCTTCGTCCAACGCGCCGGGCGGACGAAGCCAGTCGGTTTTTGGTACTGTTGAGGGCTGCGACGCGTTCGCCATCCGCGATTCCATCGAACCGATGTGCCGGGCTGCCTGCTCCAGTGGTGAAATCGCCTCCACCAAGGGTTTGAGCAGTTCCTGCAGCCCGCGGCGGAAGAATCGTCGGCGATCGATCGGGTCGTCTGCCATGTCTGTATTGTACGGATTATTTTGCCGAAGGTTGCGTGGCGGGTGGCGCGGTGATCACTTTTTGGGCAGTCAGCACGCGCCGAGTGAGAGTATCAGTGAACGAGACGCGCACCGTCACTTCGGCGATAGCAGGTGGTGCGGATAATGGGCACTCTAGTGCGTACCCGCGAACGATCCATGATTCGTACCAGTTTTTGCCAGACCCTTGCGCAGCGAACTCCCAATGACCGATCTGCGGCTTGTCGGCGTGGGAAAGGTCAAACGCCTCGACCGTGATCGCCCCGGCCGATTTGATGATGTCGCCATCGGAATCGCGAGGTGTAACGTAAATCTTGAGTCCGCCTTCACGTATTGCAGAGAGGCTGGCGATGTCGATCTTGGTAACAGTGAAGAGTTGGCTTAACTGCTCGCCGGCGAGCGCGATATTCGTATCGCCCGACTTCTTGAACGCGGCGATGGTGGCGAGGTTGCCCTCGTTTTGTTGCTTTAGGACTTTGAGTTCATCCTGCAACCGCTGATTCTGCTTACGCAATTCGACATTGGCCTTGTTCGGCCCACCGCAGCCGATCAGCAGTAAACCAAAGAGCGAGATTGCCACGCCTACAAGATGCTTCATTCAAGTTCAAACGACGAGCAATAAACGATGAACAATGAACCATGTTTACGTTCAGCGTTCAGCGTTCAGAGTCCAGCGTTGTCCTATTCCTTTTCCTCGCCGGCCGCTTCGGGCGCGCGGCGGATGGCTTCGGGCGCACTCTGCAGCACGCGGTCAACGCAGCCGTACTCCACAGCTTCCTCGGCGAACAGCCACTTGTTGCGGTCAAAATCGCGGTGGATTTGCTCCTGTGTCTTGCCGGTCCACTGGGCCATCAATTTGTACATGCGATCACGCAGGCGAAGCATGTGCTGAGCTTCGATCGCCAAGTCCGTCGCCGGCCCCTGCAGAACGCCGCCGATGAGTGGCTGGTGCAGCATCACCTGGCTGTTGGCCAGGCAGGATCGCTTGCCTTTCGTGCCGGCCGTCAGCAGGATCGCGCCCATGCTCGCCGCCATGCCGATACAGGTGGTGGCCACGTCGCAGCGAAGGAATTTCATCGTATCGACCAGCCCAAACCCCGCGCTCACGCTGCCGCCGGGGCTGTTGATGTAGAACTGGATGTCGCTCTTCGGGTCGTCGTTGGAGAGGAACAGCATCTGCGCAATGATCGAGTTGGCACTTTCGTCGGTCACCGGCCCATTGAGCATGACGATGCGGTCTTTGAGCAGGCGCGAATAAATATCGTACGCCCGCTCGCCGCGGCCGGACTTTTCGATCACCATTGGAATGAGTGAATTTTGCATAAGTTGCCAGTGGTTAGTTGCCAGTTGCCAGTAAGAGAGCCATCTGCCTTGACTGGCAACTGGCAACTAATCACTGGCAACTTTTTCTCCCAATCATTTTTTCGTTGCATCAACAGCGACATCCGCCTGAGGCGAATCTTCGCCGAGGACTTCGTCGCAGATGCCGTACGCGACGGCGGCCTTGGCGTCGAAGAAACGGTCTCGCTCGGAGTCTTCCTGGATGCGTTCGGGCGTCTGCCCGGTGCATTTGGCCATCACGTTGATCAAGGTCTGCTTGGTCTTGATGATTTCCTCGGCCTGGATCTCGATATCCGCCGCCTGGCCGTACACGCCGCCGAACGGCTGGTGGATCATGACCTTGGCGTTGGGCAGGATGAATCGCTTGCCCTTCTTGCCGGCCATGAACACCACGGCGCCGCCAGACTCCGCTCGGCCGATGCAGTAGGTGGCGATGTCGCAGGTGATGAAGCGCATGATGTCGTACATCGCCAGCGTGTCATCCACCACCCCGCCGGGGCTGTTGATGTAGAAGTTGATGTCCTGATCCTTCTTGATGCTTTGGAGGTAGAGCATCTGCATGATCACCCGGCTGGCGGATACATGGTTTATCTCGCCGACAAGGAAGACGACGCGGTTTTCGAGCAGCAGCTCTTCCAGCGTCATCTCGCGATAGCGGTTCATGCCTCCGCCACTGGGTCCGGGCATGGCCATGGGCATCATCACCGGTCCGCGGCCGGGGATGACCGGCGGGGTTTGATTCATTGAAGCGCCTTCCGTGACATACTTCGCCGCCCGGGCTAGCAGTGCCGGATCAGCGTTTTTAGGATCGAACATTCGTCTCCTCGATGAAAGTACTGGCGCATCGTATGCACGCTTTACCACAGCGTCAATCAACGGGATGGGGCCAATAACTGTTTGATTGTGGAGAGCGGATGGTGGAGGGTTGATTGTGGATCGTTGAAGCTGCAAGGCCTGTGAACGCTTCTCTCGACAATCGACCATCGACAATCCACAATCGCATTCCATGACGTTTGGACGAATCGACGTACACTCCCATATTTTACCCGGCGTGGACGACGGCTGCGCGACCGTTGCCCAATCCTTGGAATGCTGCCGCCGGCTGGTGGACGCGGGATACACTCACAGCTTCTGCACGCCACACATCTGGCCGGGGTTTGCGGCGGTTCATCGGGACAACATCGTAAACTGGGTGGCTGCGTTGCAGTCCGAACTCGACGACTCGGGCATTCACCTGAAACTCATCCCAGGCGGAGAACACAATTTCCACGCCAAGTTCCTTCAATCCCCCACCGAGACAATTGTTCCCGCGGGCGTCACGGGAAAATACATCCTGGCCGACATGTGGGCGGATCGGCTTCCCGAGTTTTTCGAGCCGTCGGTCAAATGGCTGCAATCGATGGGACTGACGGTGATCCTCGCCCACCCCGAGCGCATGCGGGCCGTGCAGGATGACCCGGAGCTGGCGGATTTCTTCGCCGAACTCGGCGTGCTGCTGCAGGGCAACCTCCAGTGCTTGAGCGACTCGCCACGAGCGCACACACGGATCGTAATCGAGCGGTATCTGGAGGAAGGCCGTTACTTCCTGCTCGGCAGCGACACCCACAAACCCGACACGCTGCAACTGCGGCTGGACGGCATTGAGCAGGCGATCAGAGTGGTGGGGAAAGAAGCGGTCGACCGGCTGATGATCGAGAATCCGCAGATGTTACTTCCTCCGTCGTAGCACGGGCTTCCAGCCCGTGCTACGAAAGATGCGAAAGCTTCTCGTATAGCACCGCCGCCGTCCGAGTGCCGGCATAGAGGGCATCCAGATCGAACTTTTCGTTCGGCGAATGCACTCGATCGTCGGGTAAGCCAAATCCGACGAGGAGCGTATCGACACCGAGCAATCGCTTGAATAGCTCGACAATGGGAATGCTCCCGCCGGAGCTGATCAGTGCGGGTTTTTTGCCGAAGCCGGCTTCCACCGCCGCCATCGCGAGCTTGACCGCATTGCCTTCGATCGGCGTCCGAACCGGGCCGGCCAGTCCGTGGTTGGCGAACTCGATCTTGACGTTTTTGGGGCATCGCTCGCGGAGCGTTTTCTCGAAAATCTGCTGGATCTTCTTCGGGTCTTGACTGGCAACCATCCGCATCGACACCTTTGCGCTGGCCTGCGCGGGGATGACAGTTTTGGCACCCGGGCCTTGGTAGCCAGCGGTGATTCCGTTCACATCGCACGTCGGACGGGCCCAGGTGCGTTCGAGCCAACTGTAGCCAGCCTCGCCGGTGCCGGTGCTCAGGCCGATCTCGCCGAGCAGGGATTTCTCGTCGAACGGCAGCTTCTGCCACTCCGCCCGCTCGGCCGGCGAGAGGTCGAGCACGTCGTCGTAGAAGCCGGGAAGATTCACCTTGCCGTCAGGCGTGTGCAGCGTCGCGAGCAGTTTGCTCAGCACGTTGGCGGCGTTGGGCACAGCCCCGCCGTACAGGCCGCTGTGCAAATCGTGGCTGACAGCGGTGATGAAGACTTCCTCGTACACCAATCCGCGCAGGCCGTAAGTGATCGCCGGAGTGCCACGGGCGAACTGGTTGGTGTCGCTGACGACGCAGATATCGGCCTTCAGCTGCTCGCGGTTCTTCTCAATGAACGCATCGAGATGGCTGGAGCCGATTTCCTCTTCACCTTCGATCACCATCGTCAGGTTGATCGCCAGCCCGCCATGGGCTTGCCAGGCGGTGATCGCCTCGACGTGAGCCCACACCTGACCCTTGTCGTCAACCGCCCCGCGGGCGTAAATCGCGCCGTTGCGGACTGTCGGCTCAAACGCGGGCGTGGTCCACTGCTCCAGCGGCTCGGGCGGCTGGACGTCGTAGTGCCCGTAGAGCAACACCGTCGGTCGACCGGCGACGTGCTCGTTCTTGGCAACGACGATCGGATGCCCGGGCGTTTGCACGATCTGCGTGTTTAGCGCGGCGAATTTCAGTTGGTCCTGCAGCCAAATAGCGCACCGCTGCATGTCCGGCTTGTGCTCGGGCTTGGTGCTGACGGATGGGATTTTGAGAAACTCCACAAGCTGAGCGAGCGATTGATCCTTACGGCCTTCAATGGTTTTAAGAACTTCGTTGAGCATGGGACTAAGAATTTACCACAGAGACGATGGAAAATCCGGGCCGGGGCGATGGTATGAAACTTCGAATGGCGGTCACTACGGATCACGCCGTTGGGCATGGGCTGGTGGCCCATGCGACATGAGCGTTTGCTGTCGCATGAGCCACCAGCCCGTGTCCAATTGCGCTCATCGCTTCAACAATTCAATCGCCCGAAGAGTCGATGGCTCCTCAACCAATGTTTTAAAGAACGATGAGGTCGGATCGCCGGCAAGGGGAACGTATTTGCCGGTCCCTGAAGCGATCGGCTGCCCGTCGGCGGTTGTCAATTCTCCCGTGGTTTCGATCAGCCGTGAGCGGCTGACGATCACCTTGGCGACGCAAAACAGTTCCTCCCCCACCACGGCCGATTTACGGAATCGCACATTGAGTTCCCCGGCAACACATGCTTTCTTGCTCGTCCAGATGGCGGCCCAGACCATGGCTTCGTCCAGCACCGTCGCCAGCACCCCGCCATGCAGGATTCCCTCGAATCCGATGTGCTGCGTCCCGGAAGTAAAGCGGGTGCGGATCTCGGCAGAGTCCGTATCGACGTAAAGGCTCAGTTTCAGACCCACAGGGTTTTGGCGTCCGCAGACCAGGCAGCCGGGCGTATGTGGAAGTTCGTGGGTGGGCATGTCCCGATTCTACTGCGATGACTCTGGCGATACAGTAGCAGCCATGCTGCGAACCTATATCCGCCACGCCGACGGTCATGTCACCCATGAAGCCACTCCCGACGCCCTGCAGGCTGCGTTAGAGGAGACAAACTGTCGATTCTGGCTCGACTTGGAAGCGCCTACGGAAACGGAACTGGCGCTGCTCAAGGATGTATTCCAATTCCACCCTTTGGCCATCGACGACAGCGTCACCTACACCCAAAGGCCGAAGATCGAACTCTACACACAAGAGGATCATAAACCCTGCGGTAGCTACTTCTACATCGTGTTCCACGGGCCGGACCTGGATACGTTCAGGCAGGGGCTACGTACAAAGGAAATCGACATGTTCGTTTCGGATCGCTACCTCGTCAGCGTCCATGACGAACCGATGCGAACCATCGACAGCATCGAGGCCCGCTGCAGGGATAACGCATCGCTGATGCTCGATCAGGGCATTGATACCCTGCTGTATCGCATTCTTGATCAACTGGTCAGCGCTTACGACACGATCCTCGACCATATCCAGGAATCGATCGACGACCTGGAAGAAAAATCACTCAATGACCCCAAGCCCGAAGTGCTGGGCCGGATCGCCGTCAAAAAGCGGGAATTGTTGAACCTCCGCCGGGTGATCGGACCGCAGCGGGAAGTGGTCGCCCAGCTCACCCGCGGCGAAGTGCCGTTTATTCGCGAAACGACGCGAATCTATCTCCGCGATGTGGCCGACCACCTGTCGCGCGTGGTGGAATTGGTGGAGCTTTACCGCGACCTGATTCTCGGCTCGCGCGACATCTACCTCTCCAGCGTCAGCAACAACCTGAATCAAGTGATGAAAACACTGACGACGATCAGCGTGATCGGTGTGCCGATGACCATCGTCACCGGCTTTTTCGGAATGAACTTCGACGAGCCGATCTTCCGCAGCCATTATGCATTTCTGGGGGCACTGGCGTTCATGGCGTGTGCGGTCGTGGGGATGCTGGTGCTTTTCAGGAAAAAGCGATGGATCTAAAAGTCGCATGGACTGCCAGCCCATGCCGGGGTGCATCTCAGGCATGGGATAGTAGCCCATGCGACTAAAGAGCATTACGTCGACACGATTTCCTGTGCCGCGATCTGGTCTTCCGCGTCCTGCTGCATGCGCCACAGCACGTACAGCGACGAGAAACCGACATAAAAGTACCCGCCGGCGAAGATGCACAGGAAGGGCACGCTCGCGTAGGCGAACTGGTAGTACAGGCTGATGAAGATGAAGATCGACATGTAAATGCCGAAACAAATCTCGATGATCGGCAACGTCAAACGCTTCAGCGTGAAGATGGCCGGGCGTTCCGCGGTACTGCGGGCGGTTTGGACGGCGTAGTCCATCGGGCGGGCCGAGTCGCTTTGCCAGGCGTTGCGGGTGGTTCCGCCGTACTTGGGAGTGCGGACGAACTCGCCGCTCTTACCCTGCGTGCCGTGATCCTTGCGGATGCTGCTCCAGATGGCTTCCATCACCGCTTTGCAGTTGTTGAGGCAGACTCCGACGCCCAGGCCCATCAGGAACGGCAAGTAAAGAAGCGTCTTCCAACCCGCCTCGCGGCCGAACAGTTCGCGCTGGCCGAAGACAAAGAAGGTGCTGGCGGAACATGTTGCCAGAACAAACAGCGTGGCGCTAAACAGGTAATGGCCCCATGTGTAGTGCTTGATCGGCCCTTCGACATTGAAGAAGTTGAAAAACGCCGGCCAGATCATGAGCGTCAAAACCACCATCAATGGATAGACCAGCGTGTTGGTGAGGTGGAAAAATGCCTCGCTCTTCACCGTCCGCGGGAGACTCTTGCTGCGGAGAATGCCCGGCAGCAGCTTTATCGCAGTCTGCATGCTGCCCTTGGTCCAACGGTGCGCTTGTTGCTTGAAGGCGATCATCTCACACGGCAGTTCGGCCGGGGCGCAAAACTGCGGGAGGTAGACGAACTGCCAACCCTTGATCTGCGCGCGGTAGCTCAGGTCAAGGTCTTCGGTCAGGGTATCGTGATGCCACCCGCCGGCGTCGTCGATGGTTGAGCGGCGCCACACACCGGCCGTCCCGTTGAAGTGCATGAACCGGCCGCTGCGGTTGCGGGCGGTGTGCTCGATAACGAAATGCCCGTCTAGGAAGATCGCCTGGCTGCGCGTCAGCAGGCTGGCGTTACGGTTGAGGTGATCCCACCGCACTTGTACCATGCCCACCTTGTCGTCGGTAAAGTAGTTCACCACGTTCTGCAGGATGTCCGTCGGAGGGACGAAGTCAGCGTCGAAGATGGCGATGTATTCGCCCTTGGCCTGCTTCAGCCCTTCCGCGAGCGCACCGGCCTTGTACCCTTCGCGATTGTCGCGGTGGATGTAGGTGATCGGATGCCCCTTGGCGGCCCATTTTTCAACGGCCACGCGGGCGATGTCCGCAGAGTGATCCGTGCTGTCGTCAAGCACCTGGATGTCGAGCTTGTCCTTCGGGTAGTCGATCTGGCAGGAGGCCTCAATGATCCGCTCGGCCACCACGTCTTCGTTGTACATGGGGAGTTGGAGCGTGATCCGGGGAAGCGACTCAAACTTACCCTTGGGCTGGTAACCATTGTGGCGGTGCTTGATGTAAAGGTAGACCAGCACGTACCGATGGAACCCGTAGATCGCCACCGCCGCCAGCGTGCCCAGGTAAAGGGCTACCAGCGTGTATTGAATGACTTTCTCCCACATACAGTTGATCGTTTCAGTAAAGTTATCGTTGCCACACCGCAAACGGTCGGTTTGAGATGGAAGCTAAGGTTAACCACGCTCGGCTTAGTCGCTTCAGGTCTCAAATTCAGGATGAACGGAGGGCAATCCGTTCCCCAGTCCCCTATTCGCGCCAGCCGGACGGGGCTGGTCGTCTACCCTATAACCGCTATTGGCCATCTTGTTAAACTGCACCCGGACGTGGCCGCCTCAACAAGGTTGGATTGTATTAGTTCCGCGTGAGCACTGTCAACAATTGACGGTAGGACCGTCACTTAGATGCAAATAACGCCGATTTTTATAACCGGCAGGGCAACGATTGCAGGTATTCCCGATCGCCGTCGATTTTCATTTCAGAGCCACCTGAAGCAACAAGAAGAGCGGATCGACCGGCTGGGGGCGATCCGCTCTTTGGCTTTGTAAGAGCAATTTCATGTTGATCGCAGTGGCTTTGTTAGCGGCCCCGCTTGCGGGACGGTTTCGCCGCACGAGTGCGGCGGCTAACCAAGGCAATGCAACGGAATCCAAAATGTTGTCAGAACAACCCGGACCGACCCGCTCAGACAGGCCACCGGAGCAATTGAGCTTCGCACGTTTAGGCCGAAGCTTTTTCAGCTTCGGGGGACTTCCGCTTCTTCAGAATCTGTCCCGCGAATGCGTGCTTCTTCTCGTTGCGTTTGCGACGCAGGCCAGCGCTGCGGCGAATCGTGCCCGTCGGAGCTTTGGTTTCGCTCACCAGTTGCAGCCACACCAGCGTCCCGCCATCGCCGATGCGATACTTGGCGGTCTTGATAATCTGCGTGTATCCGCCTTTGCGGTCGGCGAACTTGGGCGCCACTTCATCAAACAGCTTCTGGATGACCGTCTTGGGCCCTTCCGTGATGAAGTCCTGGTTTTCGTCCGTCAGGCGGCGATCCTGCAAGATCGAGATCACCCGACGACGGTCGTTCAGTGTCTTACCCTTGGCCAGCGTGATCAGCTTTTCAGCCAGAGATTTCACTTCCTTGGCCTTGGCGTGGGTCGTCTGGACCTTGCCGTGCTCAAAGAGGCTCTGGACCAGGTTGCGTCGCATGGCCTTGCGGTGCTCGGTATCCCGAGACAACTGCCGACCACGAATCATGTGACTGCTCATTGTAACTCCTGCATGAGTTGTCAGTTGTTATTTGCTAGCAAATGAATTTACTAGCAACTGGCAACCAGCAACTAACAACTTATTCAAATTCAAGCCTGTTCGGTCGTTCCCGAAGCTTCGGACGCCTCAGAATCCTCATCGTCATCGTCCGGCATGGTGGCGGCCTGCGCTTGGGCCGAATCCAGATCCATACCGAGGCTCAGACCCATGTCCGCCAGCTTGCGCTTCACTTCACGCAGGCTGGTCTTGCCGAAGCTGCGAACCTTCAGCAGTTCGCTGTCCGTCTTCTTTACCAGGTCGCGAACGGTCGCGATCTTAGCAGACTCCAGGCAGTTGTTGGCCCGGACCGAGAGGTCCAGTTCCTGGGTGGTCATGTTCAGCTTGTTCTGGAGTTCCGGGTCGATCATCGCCTTGTTGGCGTCGCGAAGGGCCGTCAGGGCGTCTTCGTTGACCGTCTCGGAGCCCAGTTCGAAGTACTGAACGAACGGATTGAGGTGCTTACGCAGGATCTTGCTGGCTTCCACCAGCGCCATTTCTGGCGTGAGCGTGCCGTTGGTCCAGATCTCGAGGATCAGGCGGTCGTAGTCGGTCTTCTGGCCGACGCGGGCGTCTTCAGTGGCGTAACGCACGCGGGTGACCGGCGAGTAGATCGAGTCTACCGCGATCACGCCGACTTCCTGTTCTTCAGAGTTACCAATGTTTTCCGATGCCGTGACATAGCCGCGGCCCTTGGAAACGGTCAGCGTCATCGAGAACTCGACGTTTTCGGTCAGCGTTGCGATCACATGGTTCTTGTTGGTGATCGTGATGGCTGGGTCGGCTTCGATCATGCCGGCAGTAATCGGGCCGGCCTTCTTGACGGTGATCGACATTTGCTTGGGCTCATCTGCATCGAGCTTCACAACCAGGCTCTTGATGTTGAGGATGATGTCCGTGACGTCTTCCATCACGCCGGGCAGTGATGAAAACTCGTGATCCGCGCCCTTGATGCGGATGTGAGTGACGGCGGCGCCTTCCAGCGACGAGAGCAGGATCCGACGCAGGCTGTTGCCCACGGTGGTACCAAACCCGCGCTCGAACGGCTCGGCAAAAAACTTGCCGTATGTTTCGGTCGACACCTGCTCGTCGCGCTGTACGCGCGAAGGCAGTTCCAATCCACGCCAACGAATTCGCATAACTTTCTCCTTTGCGATACAGCAGATTGCAGGCAGTTCCCGTCCCAACCGTTAGGGACAATCTGTACGCCTACCTCGCTGCGTAAAGCTTCAATTTTGATTGACGATTGAGTGATCGAGCCATTGACGATTGAAAGAGTCATCAATCGTCAATGACCCGATCGACAATGATTCAATTCTTAAACACGCCGCTTCTTCGGCGGACGGCAGCCGTTGTGCGGGAGCGGGGTCACGTCTTCGATCCCGCTGACCTTGAGGCCGGCGTTCTGAAGATTGAGGATCGCCTGCTCGCGGCCGGCTCCGGGGCCTTTAACCTTGACTTCGACTTCCAGCATGCCGCTCTTGCGGGCGGTCTGGGCAGCGTTTTCAGCGGCGCGACCGGCGGCGAACGGCGTGCTCTTGCGAGCGCCCTTGAACCCGACGGTACCGGCCGACGCCCAGGAGATCGTCTCGCCGTTGGTGTCGGTGATCGTCACCATCGTGTTGTTGAAGGTCGCCTTGATGTGCGCGATCCCGCGCGTAACACCCTTGCGGATCTTCTTCTTCGGTGCGGCCTTACCGCCGGCTGCTGGTGCTGATGTTTCTTTTGCCATGTTCTGCTCTGACTTTCTGCGGATCATTCGTCACTACGGACGTCCCCGCAAATCAAATGATGAATGAAGAATGATAAATGCAGAATGTGACTTCATTCTGCATTCATCATTCATACGTCTGACTTACTTGCCTAATTCCTTCACGCCCTTCTTGCCGGCGACCGTCTTGCGCGGACCCTTACGGGTACGGGCGTTGGAGCGGGTACGCTGGCCGCGCGTCGGAAGGCTACGACGGTGGCGATTGCCACGGTAGCTGCCGATTTCACGCAGGCGACCGATGTTCTGACTGATCTGACGACGCAGAGCGCCTTCGACCAGGATGCCGCGATCGAGGATGCCAATGATCTTGGCCAGCTCGTCTTCGGTCAGTTCCTTGGCCTTGCGCTCTGGATCGATTCCCAATTCCTTGAGAATCGCCATCGCGTTGGTCGGACCCACGCCATAGATATAGCGGAGGCTGATCTTAATCTTCTTGTCACTCGGAATGTCGACACCGGCAATACGTGGCATGTGATCCTCGCTTAACCTTGGCGCTGCTTATGTTTAACGTTGGTGCAGATCACGCGGACGACGCCCTTGCGCCGCACGATCTTGCAGTTTTCACAGATTCTACGAACGCTCGTTCGAACTTTCATGATTTCACCTCAAACACCCTCTTCCGAGGGGCGAATCGTCAATGATACTCAAAACCTATAATTACTCAAGAGGTCGCAAAGCGATCTCTTACGGGAAGCGAGGGTTCGCAGAACCCTGTTTTTCCGCCCGGACACCAAAAAAGCTGGGTTCTGCGACCCCTCGCTTCTCACAACTTTAAGTTTCACTCAAAGTTGAAAAGGCGCCCGTCCATCCGTCAGGATGTCCACACCGTAGTCCGTCATCGCCACTGTATGCTCGAAGTGGGCCGCGGGTTTGTGGTCCGCGGTGATCACCGTCCAGCCATCGGGTTGCAGTTCTACATCCCGCTTGCCGGCCACCACCATGGGCTCGACCGCGATGGTCATGCCCGGGCGGAGGCGGAAATCGCCTCGGAGCTGCTCGGCGGTGACGAAATTCGCCACTTTCGGGTCCTCGTGCATCGATCGCCCGATGCCGTGTCCTACAAACTCACGTACCACGGAATAACCGTTGCTTTCAACGTGATGCTGCATCAGCCTGGCCACTTCCGACCACTTCTTGTTCGGCTTCATGTGCGAAATCGCCAGCACGAGGGCTTCTTTCGTCACATCCACCAACCGCTGCCTCTCGGGCGTTACTTTGCCGATCGTCACCGTGGTGGCGGTGTCGGCACAAAAGCCGTCAATCGACAACGCCAAGTCCAGCGTGACAATATCGCCTTCTTTAAGCTGCCGATCGCCCGGCACGCCGTGGACGACTTCTTCGTTCACACTGATGCAGGTGTGCCCGGGAAAGCCTTCGCCGGGCTTGTACGTCGGGTAGTTCTTGGACAGCGCTATGGCGCCCACTCGATCCAGCGCCCGGCGGGCCAGTTCGTCAAGCTGGATGGTAAGCACGCCGGCCTTGGCGGCTTCACGCATCTGACCAAGGACTTCACAAGCGACCTGCCCCGCCCGCCGCATCATCTCAATCTCTCGGCGACTCTTGAGTACGATGGGCATGGAAAAAGCAGTTGTTAGTTGAACGTTGCTGGTTGCTGGTAAGAATTCTTCTCAAAAGCAACCAGCAACGATCAACTAACAACTTTCCTAATACTGTCTTCCCTTGATTCGTTTCGTCCCGCCCTCGCCGCCGAGGAAGCCGCCGTAGTTGCGCATCAGGAGGTTGGCTTCGATTCGCTGAACCATATCCAGCGCCACGCTCACCACGATCAGCAAGCCCGTTCCGCCGAGGAACGCAGTGATCTGGAACGGGATGCTCAGCCAAGTGTTCAAAGCGGTCGGAATCACGGCGATGATGCACAGGAATGCCGCACCGACATAGGTGATTCGCATCATCACTTTTTCGAGATAGTCGGCTGTTCGCTTGCCGGGCCGCAGACCCGGGATAAAGCTGCCGTAATCGCGCAGTTGGTTGGCCATTTCCTTCGGCTGGAATTGAACGGTAGTCCAGAAGTACGCGAAGAAGTAGATCATGACCACTTCGGTCAGAATGTAGATCAGAGCACCGCGTTTAAACTCGTCATTGAGGAACTGAATGGTCGCATTATTCGGGAACAGGCCATGCAGCCAGCCGAACAAAACACCAGGAAACAGCATCAGCGACTGGGCAAAGATGATCGGCATCACGCCGCCGTGATTGACACGGAGCGGCAAATACTGCTTGCTGCCCCCATACACCCGACGTCCGCGGGTCAGCTTGGCTTGCTGGACGGGGATTCGCCGCTGTGCCTGGGTGATCAAGATTGAACCGGCGATGATGAATACGAAGGAAAAGATCAGAATCCCGATCTTTCCCGGCGAAATGGGATGCGACGCATCGCCACCCGATACGCTGGTCATTTCCCATAGCATGAACAATGCCGAAGGCATGCGGCCGACGATGCCCGCCAGGATGATCAGCGAAATGCCGTTGCCCAGGCCGTACTCGTCAATCTGCTCGCCAAGCCACATGAGGAAGACACAGCCGGCCGTCAGCGAGAAAACGCCCATGATCCAGAAGGTCGTCGGCGAGTTGTACATGAATTCCGTCTGCACGAGCGGGGGCTTGGTGCTGCGCATGTACGTGATCCAGAACGCTGCCTGCACGATACAAAGCGGGATCGTCGCGTAACGCGTCCACTCCTGAATCTTCTTCCTGCCGGTCTCGCCTTCTTTCTGAAGCTTTTCCAGTGAAGGAACCACCGTTCCGAGAAGTTGGAAGATGATCGAGGCCGAAATGTACGGCATGACGCCAAGCCCGAAAATCGTACTCTGGCTGAGCGAACCGCCTGAAAAAAGCGAAACGTATTGGGCAATACGCGAAGCAGCCGAGTTATCCCCGCCCTGCTTTTGCGCGTCGGCCAGTTGCTTGAAGTGATCCTGATCGACCCCGGGGATCGGCACATGGTAGCCGATGCGGTAAATCATCAGCATGAACAAGGTGAAAAGCACCTTGTTCCGGAGTTCAGGGACGCGAAAGATGTTGATCAGCGTTTTGAACATGATGGCTGGTGACTGACGAATGGTGATTGACCAACAGGTGATTCGTCAATCACCACTCATCAATCACCAGCATGTTGACTATTCGGCCTTTTTCTCAGCAACCGCGGCCGGTGCTTCTTCAGCGATAACGGGCTTCTTCTTGTCACGCTTGACGAAGACCGACTTCACCTTCGGCGTGGCGAACGCTTCACCCTTGAGATTGATCGCCTTGCCACCGGCCTTGGTGATCTTGTCCAACGCCGACTTGCTGAAGAAACCGGCGGTGATGTTGAGCTTTTTGGTGATCTCCCCGTCGCCGAGGATCTTGACCGGCCAGTAGCTGTCTGGAACGAGCCCGGCTTCGATCAGCGAAGCGGCATCGACCGCCGATCCGTCCGCCAGCTCGTTCAAGTCGGCCAGGTTCACGACGTAAAAGCGGCGCTCAAAATTTTCATTGCTGAAACCGCGCTTGGGCATGCGCTTGTGGATTTCAGTCTGACCGCCTTCATAGCCCCGGCGGATGTATTTGCCGTTACGAGCGCCCGAACCCTTGTTACCACGGCCCGACGTTTTACCGTGGCCGCTGGATTCGCCTCGTCCCATACGCTTGTTGCGCTTGTTCTTGGGAAGGCCGGTCGTGATGTCGTGCTGCATGCTCATGGGAACACCAATCTTTTATCTTTAAGCCGAGACTAATTCACCAGCACCCTTGACGAGTTTCACGCCACGGATGTTTTCCACCATTTCACGGCTCTGCAGCTGTTGCAGAGCGGCGATGGTGGCTTTCACCAGGTTCTTAGGGCTCGTCGAGCCGTAGGCCTTGGTGAGGATGTCGGTAATGCCGGTCAGTTCAACGCACGGGCGAACGCTCTTGCCAGCCGTCACGCCGGTACCCGGACGGGCCGGGATCAGGATGACGGTGCTGGCACCGCTGGTGCCTTTAACGATGTGCGGGATGGTCGAACCCTTGAGGTTGACCTTGAACATCGCCTTGCGGGCGTCTTTGGTTGCTTTTTCAACGGCCGGCGGCACTTCGTTGGCCTTGCCGTAGCCGATGCCGATGTTGCCCTTGCGATCGCCGGCGACAACGAGCGCACCGAACGAGAAGGTTCGACCGCCTTTGACGACCTTGGAGCAGCGGTAGATTCGGACGACGGCGCTTTCCATGCCGCTTTCGTCGCGATCACGGTTCGGGCCGCGCGAGCCACCACGGCCGCCGCCCTGTCCACCACGACCCTGGCCGCCGCCCTGACGACCGCCGCCGCCCTGGCGATGTTCGCTGCGCTGCTCCTGTGGGGCAGCCGCTGCGGGGGCTTCGGTCGTGGTCGCTTCTACGGGTTTAGGAGTTTCTTCAGACATAGTCTTCTGCTTTCAATGAGTTAGAACTGCAGACCGCCTTCACGAGCCGCGTCAGCCAGCGCCTTGATTCTTCCGTGATACATCCGACCAGCACGGTCAAAGCATACCTTGGTCACGCCGACCGACTTAGCCCGCGCGGCGATGGCTTTGCCGACGGCCTTTGCGGCGGCGATGTTTCCGCCGTTCTTCAGCTCGCCGCGAACTTCCGCGATCGTGCTTGCGGCAGCGGCCAGCGTCTTGCCCGTGTAATCGTCAACCACTTGGGCGTAAATGTGCTTGTCCGAACGGAAAACCGACAACCGCGGACGCTCGGCCGTCCCGAACAGGCTCGCCCGACCGCTCCACTGCCGACGTTGAAGTCGGATCTGCTTCTTGACTTGTTTATCTGCCATAGTTTTTTAGTGATGAGCGATGAGCGATGAGCGATGAGTGAAAGACAAGACCGAATCCGGTTTTCACTCATTGCTCGTCGCTCATCCCTCGTCGCTCTCCTTTTACTTCGCACCCGCACCGGCGAACGCCTTGCCGGGCTTGATCTTGACCACTTCGCCTTCGTAACGCAGGCCCTTGCCCTTGTACGGTTCAGGCTTGCGGACGCTCCGCAATTCGGCGGCAAACTGACCAACGGCCTGCTTGTCGGCGCCGGAGATGTGGATCTTGTTCGTGCCTTCCAGCGCGACCGTCACGTTGCCCGGGATCGCTTTGATGATCGGGTGAGCATAGCCGACAGACAGGACGACGTTTTTGCCCTTCTGCTCAGCCTTGTAACCGACGCCCTGTACTTCGATCGTTTTCTTGTAGCCGTTCAGGACGCCTTCGATCATGTTCGACAGCAGCGAGCGGGTCAGCCCGTGCAGCGCTTTGCTGAACTTCTCGTCGTCCGGCCGGGTCACGACCAGGTCCGTGCCCTCGAGCTTCACTTTAATCGAAGGATGTACGTCCAGCGATAGCTTGCCCTTGGGGCCTTCGATGTTGACCTTCTGGCCGCTGACTGCGACTTTCGCCTTGCCGACGGCGACGGGTTTTTTGCCAATTCTGCTCATTTTATTCGTCCTTGGTCATTGGTCCTTAGTCCGCAGTCATTCGACTGCCGACCGGTTCATGACACTTAGCTCACCACGCACAACAACTCACCACCGACATTCTGCTCCCGAGCCTTACGGTCCGACATCACACCCTTGCTGGTGCTGACAACGGCGATACCCATGCCATTGAGTACCTGCGGCAACTCTTCCACCTTGCGGTAGACGCGGCAGCCGGGCTTGCTCGTGCGGTCGATCTCGTGGATGACCTTCTGGCCGGTCAGCGAGTACTTCAGCTTCACGCGGATCTGACCTTGCTGAGTGTCGTCGATCACATCGAACTCTTCGATGTAACCTTCTTCCTTCAGCACCTGGGCAATACCGGTGCAGATCTTGCTCTTGGGAATCAGCACCAGCCGCCGGCCTACCCGGTTGGCGTTGCGGATTCGCGTCAGCATATCAGCGATGGGATCTTGATTGTTCATCGTTTTCTCAGTTGCTAGTTGTCAGTTGCTAGTTGCTAGATCAGCCAGTTGCCATCACTAGCAACTAACAACTGACAACTAGCAACTTATTCTCTTACCAGCTGGCCTTTTTCAGTCCTGGGATCTTGCCGGCCAGAGCCAGCTCTCGCAGCATAATGCGGCTGATTTTAAACTTCCGCAGCACGCCCTTGCCGCGACCAGTCAACTGGCAGCGGTTGTGCGAACGAGTCGCGCTGCTGTCACGGGGCAGCTTGGCAAGCGCGGAGAAGTTCTTCTCCTTCTTCAGCTTGCGGCGGAGTTCAGCGTACTTCTTAACCAGCGCCTCGCGACGCTTCTGTTTTTCTACCCAGGCTGTGGTGGCCATAGTTCATCCTCAGTAGTCAATCCGCGACAAGTCGCGGAGTTCTCTTACTTGCTGCCTTTTTTGTCTTCCTCGGTCTTGAAGGGGAACCCGAACCCGCTCAGCAACTCCCGGCCCTGCTCGGCCGATGGGCTGCTGCTGCAGATCGTGATGTTCATGCCCTGCTGGAAAGTGACGGCGGCGCCGTCAACTTCCGGGAAGACCGTTTGTTCGTTGAAACCAAAGTTGTAGTTCCCCGTGCGATCAAAACCCTTGGCCGACAGGCCGCGGAAGTCCTTCACGCGGGGGATCGCCAGCGAGATCAGGCGATCCAGGAACTCGTACATCCGATTCCCGCGAAGCGTGACCTTTAGGCCGGTTTCCATGCCTTCACGAACCTTGAAGTTCGCGACCGACTTCTTGGCCTTGCAGCGCACGGGCTTTTGCCCGGCGATGATGGTTAGTTCCTTCTCGGCCTGCTGGAACTTGGCCTTGCCGTCGCCGCCTTCGGTGGCGAACTTGCCCAGGCCCATCGAGATCACGATCTTCTCGAGCTTGGGCACTTCGTAGAGGTTCGTGTAACCGAACTTCTGCTTGAGGGCCGGCACGACCTTTTCTTTATAGTGAGCGATCAACCGAGGCGCCGGTGCCGGTGCGCCGGTTTCCTCTGCACCCGAATCCGTCTCGACCGCGGCGGCAGCAGCTTTCTTAGCCGCCTTCTTCGCTGCGATTTCCTCGGCACTGGGCTTGCCCGATTTTTTCTGTTCATCTTTGGCCATGATCTGCCTCGGTCCTTCTTCGTACTACAGCCGTTACTTACTTGGTCAGAGTCGACAACACCGTGCCGCTCTTGGCGACGCGAACTTTCTTGCCGTCGCGGGTTTCAAACTTCACGCGAGTGCCTTTGCTGGTCGACGGATCGACCGGCTGCACGTTGCTGATGTGGATCGGGGCATCCTTCTGGATGCGACCGCCCTGCGGGTGACGCTGCGACGGACGAACGTGCTTCCACACGCGGGCAATGCCCTCAACCACCACGCGCTGCTTGTCCGGAAGGATCTTCAGCACGCGGCCGGTCCTGCCTTTGTCCGCGCCCGTGGTCACGAGCACCGTGTCACCTTGTTTAATGTGTCTTGCCATACCAGGAGTCCTTAGTCATTCGTCCTTAGTCATTAGGTTTGGTCTTCTACAAAGGACCAATGACTAATGACCAATGACTCTTCACTCAAACCACTTCACTCGCCAGCGAAACAATCTTCATGAAGTCTTTGTCTCGCAACTCACGGGCGACCGCACCGAAAATTCGCGTGCCGACCGGGTTGTTTTCCTTGTCGATTGTCACAGCGGCGTTCTTATCGAACCGCACGTAACTGCCGTCCTTGCGGAGCGTCGGCTGCTTGGTGCGAACCACCACGCAGCGGATAATCGCGCCCTGCTTCACATCGCCGCCCGGCTGAATCTTCTTCACGGCACACAGAATCACATCGCCGACGGTGGCGATACGACGCTTGAACTTGCCGCGGCTGCTGCTACCGCCGAGCACCTTGATGCACATGCCGCGCTTGGCGCCGGTGTTGTCACAGATGTCGACTTCGGTCTGTTGCTGAATCATGTCAATCTCAATTAAGTTGCCAGTTGATAGTTGCCAGTTGTCAGTCAACGCCGCCCGGTGCCTTCACTGGCAACTGGCAACTAACAACTGGCCACCTATTCATCTTGCCTCAGGTGCCTTGCCGGTCATTACTTCCTCGGCCGACAATTGAACGGCACGCTCCGCACCGCGCTGAACGACTTTCAGCAGGCGGTGATGCTTGGTCTTGCTCATCGGGCGGCATTCGGCGATTTGCACGGTGTCGCCTTCTTTGGCATCGTTCATTTCATCGTGTGCATGCAGAACCGTGCGACGCTTGAGGTACTTGCCGTACTTGGCGTGCTTGGTCTGATAGTTGACGACGACCTTGATCGTCTTATCGCCCTTGTCGGAAGCCACCACGCCTTCAATGGTGCGTAGCTGCGAACGCGGGTCGGTTGATTTTGCGGTTCCAGTTGCCATAGTTGGTCTCTTTTCTTACTTGATCGCCGTCGCCAGTTTGCGCTGGTGCAGCAACGTCTTGATCCGGGCGATCGTCCGACGGGTCTTGCCGATCTGCGTGGGGTCTTCCAGCTTCTCGGTGGTCGCCTGGCTGCGCAGGTCGAACAGGTGCTTGGTCTGATTGGTCAGCTCAAGCTCCAGGACATCGGATTCTTTTTCTTTCAGTTCTTTCGCGGTCATGGTTGTTCCTTACGCAACAGCGGATCACGCCACTGCGTGCTTACGGGCTACGAATCGGGTCGCCACGGGCATCTTGTGTGCCACGCGAGCCAGCGCGCGCTTGGCGGTCGGCTCGTCCACGCCGGCGACTTCAAACATTACCGTGCCGGGCTTGACGATGGCGCACCAGTATTCTGGTTCGCCCTTACCTTTACCCATACGCGTTTCCAACGGCTTACCGGAGACCGGCTTGTGCGGGAAGATGCGGATGAACAATCGTCCTTCGCGACGCAGAAAGTGCGACGCAGCCACGCGGCCGGCTTCGATCTGGCGGGCGGTGACCCACTCGCTCTCGAGCGACTGGAGGCCGTACTCGCCGAACGCGACGTAATTGCCGCGAGTGGCGTTGCCTTTCATCTTGCCGCGCTGGCTTTTGCGGAACTTCACCCGCTTTGGCATCATTGGCATAAATCACCGTATCAGTTGCTAGTTACTAGTTACTAGTTGCTAGTTGTTAGTAAGAAGTCGTTTGATGCTTGACTAGCAACTAACAACTGGCAACTAACAACTTCCATTTCTTATCGACGGCCCCGACGCGGACCGCCGCCCGGACGCACATCTGTTTCCAACACTTCTTCACCGTACATGCCGCGATAAATCCAGCATTTCACGCCGATCGTTCCAAACGTCGTGAACGCGATCGCGTAGCCGTAGTTCACATCGGCCTGCAGTGTGGTCAGCGGAACGCTGCCCATGCCGGCCTTTTCCTGGCGGGCGATTTCCGCCCCACCAAGCCTACCGCTGATGCAGAACTTGATGCCCTTGGCACCGGCTTGCATCGTGGCTTCCATCCGCTGCTTCAGCACACGGCGGAAGCTGGCCCGCTTCTTCAACTGCTCGGCGACCATTTCGGCCACCAGCTGAGCGTTGAGATCGGGGTTCTTGATCTCGATAACTCTGATCGGAGCGACTTTACGCTTGATCATGTCTTCGAGCTCTTCGCGCAGCTTATCGACTTCAGCGCCCTTGGGTCCGATCACCAGGCCCGGACGAGCGGTTTTGATCGTCACGGTGACTTCTTCACGCGTGCGTTCGATGAGAATGTCGCTGACGGCCGCATGCGGAGGACGACGGTTCAGCTTGTCGTCGATCAGCTTGCGAACCTTGAAGTCCTCACCGAGGAAGTCGCCGTAAGCGTTCTTCGGAGCATACCAGCGACTCTTCCAGT
>JANMES010000150.1:0-3072 GCA_031377185.1 Phycisphaerae bacterium | reverse complement strand
GTAGTTGAGTTCCATCTCGGCAATCGCCGCTTCATGCTGCGCTTGCTTGCGGCAGATCGCGTCCCACATCTGCCCTTCGAGTTCAGGAATGACCCAGACATGCACGCGCACCGACCGCTTCTGGCCGAACCGATACGCGCGACGGACCGCCTGATAGAAATCCTCGTAAGAAAAGCTCCATCCGCTGAAGTGCATCGAGCCGACGTTCTGCAGGTTCTGGCCGTAGCCCATCAGATCGGCGCGAGTGATGAGCAGATCCGTCTCGCCGGATTGGAAGCGGTCTTTGATCGCCTGCCGTTTGCCCTTGGGAATGCGTCCGGTCAGCACCTCGAACTTCAGCTTCGGATGCTTCTCGCGCATCAGCCGGGCGAGCATGTCGATCTCTTCATCGAATTCGCACCAGACGAGCACCTGCAGGCCCTCGCGGACCTCGGCGGCGGATTTCTTGACGATCGCCTCGGGCTTGTCGGACGGGATCTGTCGCACGCCGCGGCCCTTTGCCTGCTTCGTGTAGACGAATCCCTTGCCCGCCTGGCTCAGCTTCGAGCTTTGGATCGCGTTGTACTGGCCGGCGAACATCGACGGCGTGCCCGATCGATCGCCGGCGGGAATGACGCTGCTGTTGAATTCCAGCACGAACTCCCGCTGCTCGGGCGTCGCTTCGATCGTGTGGACGATCGTCGTCGGCACCGGCGGCACGGCGATGTCTTTCCGCCAGCCGTACTTGCGGGGATCGCGGACGTAGATCGACCATCCGGCCATGAACTGAAAGAACGCTTCGCGGGCGTGCTTCTTGACCGTCCACCGGTGCGTGGTTTCGTCGCGGCGGAAATAGGTCCAGATGATCTCATTCTCACTCCGCATCTTTTCGAGGAACGATGCTTGAGAGGCGAACTCCATGATTTCATTCGGGGCCGGCGTCGCCGTGCATGACAGCTTGTACGGAATGCCCCGCGATGATTTGATGATCGCCCACTTCTGTTTCCCGCCGCCGCCCTTCAACCGCGACGACTCATCGAGCACGCAGCCGGCGAGGTGACGCAGTTCGTTAACCACCTGATCGGATGCATCCTTGTGGTTGAACTTTTCATAGTTGCAGATCGCAATCACTGGTGCGGGCTTGCCGTCGATCGTTCCAACGGCCGACCATTCCTTGAGCACTTCACGGGTTTCCAGATGCGCGCTCGGAAGGCCGTGCCCGTAGAATTCCTTGGCCATCGCCAGGTACTGCGGGATGATTTCATTCATCGTGACGATCAGCACCCGGCCGTTGGTCCGGTGCGCTACCTGCCGCGCGAATTCCATTTCAACGAGCGTCTTACCCAAGCCGCAGTCACCCCAGTACGCGAACCGCTTTGCATCGATCGCCATGCGGACGATCGCCAGCTGATCGTCAAACAGGAACGGCGCGAACGGCAGCGGCGTAGCGTCGATGACCGCGAGCTCCACGCCGAGCATCGAAGCGAAGCGGGATGGGGCCGTGACTTCGTAGGTCTCGGTTTCGCGATTGAACTGCAGCTGGTACTCCGGCAGTCGCTTGACCTGCAGGAACAGTTTGTAAGCGGCGATGTCGAACGAATCGAACCGCACACTCAGCGAGTCGCCGATGATGTTGATTTTCGGTGTCATACTTTGGCTTCCTCGTTTCGCGCTTGGACGGCTGATTTCTTAAGCCTCAACTCTTCCAATCGATGACAGTTCGGACACAGGATCAGCACGTTCTCCGGGACGTAGCCCTCGACCGGATTAATTCGATGACGATCGCACGGTGCTTTGTTCCAGCCGCAGCGTTGACACGTCGAGTTGTCGATCTTTGACTGACCCCCGACCGATCGGCCGTGATGGCTGTGATGATGGCAATGCCTTCCGTAACGCCGTTCGCCGTTGGGACGACGCCCTTTATTGCAAGCCAGAGCTTTGCAGCCGGGTTTTGCGCACCGTGGCCGTGCATTCATCGCAATGGCATTACTGTTCTTCACGGCATCTCCTTCACTTTGGGTCGCCGGCCGCGTCGCTCTTCGCCGGGAACGTACTTGAACGTTTGCGGTTTGCCGGCGGATCGGAGTTGCTTGTTCAGCTTTTCAACGCACGCGGCGTAGACGTAATCCGACACGCTGGAGATGTTCGATTCGTTCGTCTGCAGGTACCGCTCGATCGCTGCCAGAATGTCGGCGGGCAGCCGGAAGCTGCGGGCGCGTGACGTGTGGACGCTATCCGCGTTTTGCGGGGTCGCCTCGGTCGGTTCTAGTAGGTCCAGTTCGCTCATAAAACGTCACACGTTTTCTACGCCACACAGAACAGTCGTCCTTGGCCTGCCCGACGCTCTGCCGTCTCTTCGATCAATCCCACAACGCAACGCTCATGCGTCCGCGCGATACCGTCGCTCAGCCGCCATTCCGGCCCGTGCGCGCATTCACGGCTGCAGAGCCCGCACACGTCCGACTGCACTTGGGCTTGCGCGCCCTCGAGCAGATGCACGCCACACAATTCGTGGACGATGACGATCCGGTTGGGATTGATCATCGCGAAGATGGCCCAGTCGTTCGTAACGAACGGCTTTAGGCAAAGCTGGCAAATGTCAGAACGCGCGGTCATCTACTTCTCTCCCTCGTCTTGCGAGTTGTGGTGGAACAAATTCGCGACGATGCCGAGTGCGGTGGCGACGATCGTCAACACGATCAGCACGACGATGCACGCGCAGAAGGCCCAATCGTTAAAGCGATTCAATGTGTCCCTCCGCTTCCATGAATGCTTTCCACTCGGCCGCGACGCTGCGAAGCTTCGCAACAATATCGCCTTGCCGGGCGGCGGGATGAGGTCCGCCGATGCACTTGAAAGAAGGACAATCGAGGCCCTGCAGGTGGACGGCCTGCATCATTGCGAGCACGCCATCAGCGGCGATTTTCCCGAACGTGAGAATGACGGTCGGCTTGTAGTGCTGAACGATCTTGAGCATGTGCGCGGGATCGGCCGGAAACGATGAACTGCTTTCGCCGCCGATCTGCGGGCTCGCATTCGCCCACACGATGGACTGTCGAATCTCGCCGCCATCCATGCCGAATGCGGCCTTCA
>JANMES010000116.1:0-26398 GCA_031377185.1 Phycisphaerae bacterium | reverse complement strand
CGCTGGGCTCCGGGGGTGGGTTTTTTCTGGGTACTCGTCTTATTCTGTCTAACTTTTTTTTTTTTTTTTGCGTTTTGGGGTTTTTTGTTTTGACCCCCCGCTTCTTTGTTTGGTATATTCGGCGAATCCACTGGTCGCTTCAGCGACCAGTTTGCTCGTCCGAAAGATTCCGACCATGTTTACCCCAAAAGCACTCTCCTTCTTCCGTCAACTTGAAAGAAACAACCGTCGCGAATGGTTCCAACCGCGCAAAGCAAAATTCGAGGAGCTGGTTCGCAAGCCGATGATCGAACTGGTGACGCGAGTGAATGATCAGTTGCGAAAATTTGCGATCGATTACGTCGTATCCGATCCGACCAAAGCCTTGTACCGCATCTATCGCGACACACGGTTCAGCAAGGATAAAACGCCTTACAAAACGCACATTGCGGCGCACTTCCAACACCGTCGCCTGCCGAAGAATCGCGCCGCTGGTTTTTACTTTCATGTGTCGCACACCGAGGTGGTCATCGCCGGCGGGATTTACATGCCCGGGCCTGAAGAACTCGCGGCGGTTCGGGACGCGATCGCCAAAAACCCCCGCGCGTTTGAAAAGCTGGTGACCCATAAGGCATTGGTGAATAAAGTCGGCAAGCTTCTAGGCGAATCACTCGCCCGCGTGCCCAAGAACTATCCGCCGGACCACCCCGCCGCCGAGCGGCTGCGGATGAAGCAGTTTTATTTCGATCTGAAACTCAATCCGTCAGAAGCCCTCAAGCCGACGTTAGACAAGACCGTGGTTGAGGCATTTAGGCGGATGTCGCCGGTGGTGGATTATTTTAATGAAGGGATCATCGCATCGATCAAGCCCGAACCGTCCGAACAACGCCCCAAGCGGCCGGAACCGATGTTTTAGCAATGCGTCCTACCGCAAGGTGGCGATCAATCCTGATTATTTCCCCGCAGCGAACCGCAGGATGCGAGTCATCAGCTTGGTCGCCGTCGCGGGTGTGTAGCCGATGATGCCATCGACGTCTTGCCCCACCAGCCCGACACTCAAGTCCTCGCGGCTATAAATCACCGCCAGACGACCATTTACCGTAATCCCCTGCAATCGCGGGGCGTTGGTTTGACCTACGCCGTTCTTGATCGCATAGCTGCGGTAGGCGATTTCATCCTTCGCCGCGCCCCCGGCGGAAAAGAGCGGATGCTCAGGCGGGAGCAATTGGGGTTTACCGTCGGGAAATACTGCGGCCAACATCACTTCCATTGATGTAGCCGCTTTACTGCCCCCGCCGGTTGCGTCGATGATCAGCGTTCCGCCATCGGCGACGAATTTTTGCAGTTCGGCGATCTGCGGTGGAGTGAACTTGTAATCAAATGAGCCCGTTAGATGGGCGATTTTGGCGCTGCCGATCTGATCCTTCCCCAGTTCCGCCGTCTTCATCGACAGGCCGATACTGTCCTTCTTGCTCATGAGGTTGTTCAGCCGAACCCAGCCAGCCGGCTCCGGATCCCACACGCCGGCGTACTTCAGGCGGGCCACTTCGATCGTGGTGGCCGGTTTGATCGATGGATCTTCAGGCACAAAGAATCGGCTGCCGCGGTAACGGAGCTTTTTATTGTCGGTGGCGAACAGCAGGACGTCGGCTCCCAGCTCAAACAGCTCATTTTTCATGCGAACATCCCGTGTCTGCCACGCCCTGCCTGCATCGGCCTGCGGGATCAGCAGCATCAACGGGCGGGCACCGTTGGAGAGTCGCAACATCGACGGCTTGGACTTCCACTTCGCGGCCGGATAGTTGCTGGTATAGATCAGATCGTCCTTGGGGGTTTCGGCAAACTCGTAATCAGGAAACAACTCGGCAGCCAGCTTTTTAATCGATCCGGCGAAGGCGATCGCCCCACAGTCGGAGTTGGCCAGCACCAGGCCTCCTGACTCCATATACCTTTTTAGTTTGGCCTTGCTGTCGGCGGAGAAATTCAGCACTTCGTTACCGGTGACATAAAGGATGGGCGATTCCAGCAGATCGCCCATCGGCGCATCGAGGCTGACAATCTGAAACGACAGATCGCGCTCCAGCGTCTTCCCGATCCACCGGGCGAGGTTGGCTGCATCGCGGGGGCGTTGGTTCCAATTGCCTTCCTTGCCGGCGGCGTCGGTGTATTTCAGCTTGCTGATGACGACCGGCGCTCGCCCTTTGGCGAGGAAAAGCATCGCGAAACAGGTATTGGGGAACGCGAACTTGCCGCGATCCCACTCGCCGTCGTTACCTTGTTCTTTCAGCAGAAAATCGGCGCCTTTCTCGAACCAATTGACCGTGCCGAAGTACGACAATCCACTCGCCACGCCGATGCGCTCGACCGCATAGAGCGAGGGATACGGGTAGTTGCGATCGGATCGGTCGCTCACGGCGAACCGGTCGGAGTTTTTGGTGATCCAGGCGAGTCCTTTCTCGATCGCAGCACTGGTGGGGTTCCCCTTGCAGGAAATGCCCTCGCCAGGACGGAGTTGGTCCTGCGTGATGAATAGCGTCGCCACGCCGACGGCGGTCATCCCAACGGTGGCCGGGTGCGGGTTCTTGTCGTCGGCGAGGTTTTTGTAGCTCCACCCGCCGTCGGGTGTTTGGTTGCGAATCCAGCCTTCCTCGACGGTTCGCCAGTAAGCATCCGGCACTTCCATGCCGGTTTGCGCCGCCGCCCACATGCCCAGAACGGCGTACTGACTTCGACTGTGGCTGTAACTCTTTCCCGCGCCGGGCACGTAATTGTACATGCCTTTGGCGTTACCTTCGGTCCGCATGGAAGTGCCGAGGAGATGGGCATCCTTCACCATGGCGGCCTTGATCTTGGCGGATTGGGGCATGAGCATCCAAACCTGGCAGCGTAGCCCCAGCGCGTAAACGCCGTTGGTGTCGTTCTTAAGCATGAACTCAACCGCCTGCTGGATCCGCGGATCCTGCGGCTTTTCCCCCGCTGCTAGCAGCGCGTAGACAGCCAGCGCGGTTCGTCCCGTCCATTGCGCTGCGCCTGTGTCCTGCCCGGCGTCGTTGTCATTGAAGCTGGAATTGGCACCTGGTCCGGTGCGGGCTTCGGTCAGCTCCCAATGGCCGGTCTTGGTTTGCTGCTTGTAGACGTATTCAACGCCTTTGCGGAGCGAAGACTCAATCTGCTCGGCCGAGGCGGCTTGGGCAGTGGTCGCGGCTGATCCAGCAAGCCATCCGCTGATCACCAGGGCAATCACTACACGCACGGAATAAGGTTTGAGCGACATGATGATGTCCAGTGTAAAGCAATCCGAATTGGGACAGTGGACGTTAACCGAATCTTGCCGAGTCGCCAACGAAAATCGGCGTGAGGGAATGGCCTTAGCTCGCCGCCGGCTGGACTTGCAGATTGATCCGGGCAAGGACCTCATCCACCAGCCGGCCGTTTTTCACAATCGCCAGGTACTCGCGCCATGCGACGACGGCGTTAACGATCACCGTGGCGATCGCGGCGATCAAGTGTATTCGCGACGAGACGGCGTAGTTGTCGGCCGCCGCGCCAAGGATGGCGGTCAGAAAAACCATGCCCATCGCCGCCAGTGCCGCCGGGAATGCCTGCATCTTGAAGGATCGCGTCGGCTCAACCAGCGATTGCGGCAGGGATTTGACCGTCACCGCGTGCTGGATCCATTTGGCCGTTGCGATGAAATAGGTAAAGACGATGCAATGCACCGCGATACACGCCATCGTCGTCATCACGCCGAGCATCAGGTGCAACGTGCTGGCATGTCCCCGACCGGCGAGCGCGTAACCCATGCAGGTGGTCACGATCAGGCAAAGGAGGTTGAACGCCGTCAGGCCTAGAAAAAGCGGGATCATGGCTTGGGCTTCTTCGACGTCTTAGGCTTTGCTGATTTGGATCCGGCCTTTTCAGAATCACTCGCTTTTGGAGAGGCCGGTGGAAGATTGCTGACGGAATCCAAAATCCGCGTCATCAGATGGGTCGCCGTTGCCGGCGAGTAGCCGATGATTCCGTCCACCGCCTGCCCGACCAGCCCAACGCTCAAATCCTCGCGGCTGTAGATCACCCCCAGCCGGCCGTTGACCGTGATGCCCTGGAGGCGCGGAGCGGTGGTTCGACCCACACCGTTGCGGATGGCGTAGTTGCGGTAGGTGATTTCGTCGGCCTTGCCTCCTGCCGATGCGTACAAAGCGTGGTCGGGCGGGAGCATTTCCAGCTTTTGGTCGGGATACATCTTGGCTAAAGCGTTCTCAACCGATACGGCGAACTTGGAACTGCCTCCAGCGGCGTCGATCACCAGCGTACCGCCGACCTCGACGAACTTCTTCATCTCATCCTGCTGAGCATCGGTGAAGTTGTACTCGTAGGTTCCGGTCAGGTGCGCGATTTTGGCATCGCCGATTTGGCCTTTGCCAAGCTCAGCAGGCTTAGTTTCGATCGCGGTGGAGCGGGTGCGCTTCAGCAGACTATTCAACCTTCGCCAGCCACCCGGCTCGGGATCCCAAAAACCGGGGTATTTCAGCCGGGCGATGGTGATCGTCGTCTTCGGGGTGATTGACGGATCATCGGAGACGTAATACCGCTCGCCGCGGTAGCGCAGATTCTGGCGATCCACCGCATAGAGCAGCAAATCGGCGGGCAGTTCAAACATTTCCTGCTTGGCTTTGTTGTCCTGCAACTGCCACGCCTTGGCGGGGTCGGCCTGCGGAACCAGCACCATCAACTTGCGGGCACCGTTGGTCAGCGCCTGCACGCTGGGCTTGGTTTTCCAGTTTTTTCGCGGGTAGTAGTTGGTATAGAGAATATCATCCTCCGGCAATTCGCCGAATTCGGCTTCGGGGAACAATTCCTTGGCCAGGTTTTTGATCGATGTGGCAAACGCAGCAGCACCGCAATCGGCATTGGCGAGCAGGATTCCACCGCCTTCGATGTAGGCTTTGATCTTGGACTTATCCGCATCGCTCCAGGTGACGGTTTCATTGCCGGCCAGATACATCAGCGGCGATTCGAGCATGTCATCCAGCGATGCCTTGCTGTCCACCACTTGAAACGTCAAATCGCGTTCGATGGTTCGCCCGATCCACCGGGCGGCGTTGGCAGCATCGCGGGCGCGCTGGTTCCAGTGGCCGGGCTTGTCGCCGTTGTTGTACTGCAGCTTGCTGATCACGATCGGCGCGCGCCCTTTGGCAAGGAAGAGCATGGGAAAGGAGGTCATGACGACTTTGTCAAGAATCTGTCCCTCGGTCCCCGGCCAGGACCCATCGGCGTTTTGTTTTTTGATGATCCAGTCGCTGCCCTTTTCGAACCAATCCACCCCGCCAAAATACCGCAACCCGCTCGCAACGCCGACCCGCTCGAAGGCATAGAGCGTCGGGAATGGATTATCCCGCTCATACCGCTTGTCGGTGGCGAACTTGTCCATGTTATCGCCGAGCCATTTGATGCCCTTCTCAATGGCATCGTTGGTCTGGTTGCCTTTGCACAACACGCCGTCCTGGGCGCGCAGGTATTCCTGGGTGATGAAGAGAGTGGCGACGCCCACCGTGGTCATGCCCGGAGTGACGGGGAGCTTAGTTTCAGCCGGGTGCATGTACGTCCAACCGCCGGAAGGATCCTGATTCCTGCGCCACGCGTCTTCCACCAGACGCCAGTAGCTGTCGGGCACCTCGACGCCGGTTTGGGCAGCCGCCCACATACCCAGAACCGCGTACTGGCTTCGACTATGACTGTAGGACTTTGTCTTGGTGGGCAAATAATCGTACATGCCCTTGGCGTTTCCGACCTGTTTCATGCTCGTCAGCAGGATGCGGGAATCTCGCTGCATGGCTTCACGACTGGCGGGCGTGGAAGGAATCAACGACCACACTTGGCAACGCAGGCCCAGCGCGTACACCCCTTCAGTGCGAGTTTTCAACAGGAAGTCAATGGCCGGCTTCAATCGCGGATCTTGCGGGCTTTCGCCGCTGCTGAGCAACGCCAGCACCACCAGCGCGGTTCGACCCGAAAACTGCGCGCCATTCGGGTTGTGCGGGTCTTTGGTCGGGAGAGGGGTTTGAGACTCATCCCAATTGCCGTTTTGCTGCTGCTTGTAGAGCCATTCCTTGCCCTTGTCGATCGACTTTTGAATCTCTCCGGGCGAAGCAGCCAACGACGTGGAGGCGGCAATAAGCACACAAGCAATCAACGCGACAAGCGTCACACGCATGGGATGTCCTCAATCATGCAAACACTAAAAATCCAATCCCCCTCGCAACTCCGAGCGCATTTTCTTTTTCGCGGGCACTGCTTCAACAACCGGTGCCTTGGCGGCGGCGATGGCGGCTTCGGTGGCCTGCCGCAGCGATAACCCGATCCGGCGGGCTTCGCCGTCGATACTGAGCACCCGCAACTTCACGTCCTGGCTTGTTTTACCACGTTGCCCGGCGTACGTACACACTGTTTAGACAGTTCGCTGATGTGCACAAGCCCCACCAGCCTCGGCTCAAGAACTACGACTGCGTCGGCTCGATCAGCGATTGCGGAAGCGATTTGACCGTCACCGCATGCTGGATCCACTTGGCCGTCGCGACGAAGTAGGTGAACACCATGCAATGCACCGCGATGCACGCCATCGTCGTCGTCGTCTCGCCGAGCATTAGGTGCGGCGTGCTTGCATGGCCGTGGCCGAACAGCGCGTAGCCCATGCACATAGCCGGGATCAGGTAGAGGAGGTTGAATGCCGTCGGGCCGAGGAAAATGGGGATCATGGCTTTAATGACCCATGACTGCGGTTCTCCAACAAGCCGTATTCGCTCACGCTTTTTCTCGAATCAGTGGTCATCAATGCCTATTTCGAATTGTCCGGCGGCAGACGAATGGCGGAATCGAGAATTCGCGTCATCAGCTTCGTCGCTGTTGCGGTCGAGTAGCCGATAATTCCGTCCACCGCCTGCCCGACGAGCCCGACGCTCAAATCTTCTCGGCTGTAGATGACCGCCAGCCGGCCGTTGATCGTGATGCCCTGCAGGCGCGGCGTGGTGGTTCGACCCACACCATTACGAATAGCGTAGTTGCGGTAGACGATCTCGTCGGCCGTCCCGCCGACGGGCGTGGCGTAGAGCTTGTGGTCGGACGGGAGCGTTTCAAGCTTCTGATCGGGAAACATCGTCGCCAGGGCACTCTCAGCCGACGTGGCGAACTTCGCGTTCCCGCCAGCGACGTCGATCACCAGCGTGCCACCCGCCTCGGCGAACTTCTTCATCTCGTCGGTCTGAGCGGCGGTGAAGCTGTACTCGTACGTGCCGGTAAGGTGCGCGATCTTGGCGTCGCCGATCTGGCCTTTGCCGAGTTCTGCCGGCTTGGTTTCGATCGCCGTCGAGCGGGTGCGCTTCAGTAGATTGCTCAACCTTCGCCAGCCGCCCGGCTCAGGATCCCAGAAGCCGGCGTATTTCAGCCGGGCGACGGTGATCGTCGTCTTCGGCTTGATCGAAGGATTGTCTGAGATGTAGTACCGCTCGCCGCGGTAACGCAGGTTCTGGCGATCGACCGCGTACAGCAGCAGGTCGGCCGGTAGTTCGAACAATTCCAGTCGCGACTTACTGTCCTGCAACTGCCACGCCTTGGCAGGGTCGGCCTGCGGAAACAGCACCATCTGCACGCGGGCGCCGTTGGTCAGCGCCAGCACGCTGGGCTTGGTCTTCCAGTTTTTGCGCGGGTAGTAGTTGGTGTAAATCAGGTCATCCTGAGGTAGTTCGCCGAACTCCGAATCGGGGAACATGTCCTTGGCCAGCTTTTTGATCGCCGTCGTGAACGATGCATTTCCGCAATCAGCGTTGGCGACAACGATGCCCCCGCCTTCGACGTAGGCTTTGATCTTGGCCTTGTCGGCGTCGGTCCAGTCGACATCTTCATTGCCTGCGATGTACATCAGTGGCGCTTCAAGAATGTCTTCCAGAGAAGCCTTGTTATCGACCACCTGAAATGTCAGCTCCCGTTCGATCGTCCGCCCTATGAAGCGGACCGCATTGGCTGCATCGCGAGACCGCTGGTTCCAGTTGGCTTCCTTCTTGCCATTGTCGTATCGAAACTTGCTGATCACGATCGGCGCGCGCCCCTTGGCGAGGAACAACATTGCGAACGACGTTTCCGCCACGCTGGAGAACAGGGACGACTGACCTGAACCCCAATTGCCCGCCTCGGATTGTTTTTTAATGGCCCAGGTACTGCCCTTGTCGTACCAGTCGACCCCGCCGAAGTAACGTAGCCCACTGGCGACGCCGACACGCTCGTAGGCGTAGAGTGTGGGATACGGAAAGTCGCGGCTGTAGGACTTATCCGTAGCGAACTTGTCCATGTTCTCGCCGAGCCACTTAATTCCTTTTTCGATCGCGTCGTTCGTTTGGTTTCCCTTGCACTGGACGCCATCCTGAGCCCGCAGATATTCCTGTGTGATGAGCAGTGTCGCAACGCCCACGGTCGTCATCCCCGGGGTGGCGGGATGCTCATTGTCCTTGGGACTCATATAGGTCCAACCGCCCGAGGTTTCCTGATTGCGACGCCAAGCCTCCTCGACCATGCGCCAGTAGCTATCAGGCACTTCCACGCCACTCTGCGCGGCGGCCCACATTCCGAGGACGGCGTACTGACTGCGGCTGTGACTGTATGCCTTGCTTGAGCCGGGCGCGTAATCATACATGCCCTTGGCGTTGCCCGTCTGCTTAGCGGAGGTGAACAGAATCTTCGAATCGCGAAGCATCGCTTCGCGGGTGGCCGGCGTGGGGGGAAGCTGCAGCCAGAGTTGGCAACGCAGGCCAAGGGCGTAGACGCCCTGAGTCGGGGTTTTCAACAGGAAATCTACGGCGGACTTGATCCGCGGGTCCTGCGAGCTTTCACCACTGCTGAGCAGCGCGAGCACGGCCAGTGCGGTACGCCCGGTGAACTGGCCGCCCTTGGGGCTCTGTGCGTTGGCCTTCTTCTCGACGGCCTGCGATTCTTCCCAGTTGCCGTTCTGTTGCTGCTTGTACAGCCATTCCTTGGCTAGGTTGATCGACTTCTCCACCGCAGCCGGCGAGGCTGCGAAGGACATTGAGGCGAAAAACAATACAAAGACCGCAACCGCGTTCCACGTCAAACGCATGGGTGATCCTTAGGAAAGGGATGTTAGAAATCCAATCCGCCTCGCAGTTCAGGACGCTTTTTCTTTTTCGCCGGTGTCGCCTCAACAACCGGTGCCTTGGCGGCGGCGATGGCGGCTTCGGTGGCCTGCCGCAGCGACAGCCCGATCCGGCGGGCTTCGCCGTCGATGCTGAGTACACGCACCTTCACATCCTGCCCTTGTTTTACCACATCGGCCGGCGTGCGGACACGCTGGTTCGACAGTTCGCTGATGTGGATGAGCCCTTCCAGCCCCGGTTCGAGCTCTACAAACGCCCCGAAATCCGTCAGCCGCGAGACTTTGCCGTCCACGATCGAGCCTACATGATACCGCTCCATCGCGGTCGTCCACGGGTTCGGGCCGGCCTGCTTGAGGCTGAAGCTCATCTTGCGGTTCAGTTCATCGAGCTTGATGATCGCCAGTTTGACCGTGTCGCCGACCTTTACGATATCGCTCGGGTGGTTGATCCGCGAAAAGCTCATCTCGCTGATCGGCAACAGCCCTTCAACGCCTTCCTCGACTTCGATGAACGCGCCGAACGTCTCGATGTTGCTGACGCGCCCGGTGACGATCGAACCCACCGCGTACTTGGTGGCCGCGTCCGCCCACGGATCGATCCCACGGGCCTGCTTCAGGCTCAGCGACATCTTGCCGGTTTCCTTGTCGAGCTTGATGATCTTCACATCGACGATGTCGCCGACTTTCACCAGTTCGCTGGGCTTGGTCCCGCGGCGGAAAGTCATTTCGCTGACGTGCAGCAGCCCGTCAAGGCCGCCGAGATCGACAAACGCGCCGTAGTCCATCACGCTGCGGATCGTGCCGCGGCAGATCTGGCCTTCGCTGATCTCTTGCAGCATCTTCTTTTTCTGTTCTTCCTTCTCACGCTCCAGGATATTTCGCCGGCTGACGATCAGGTTCTTCGCGTCACGCTCGAACTGCGTCACCTCGACCTGAAACTTCTGGCCGATGAGGGTTGAAAGGTCTTTCTGGAAGTACAGATCGACCTGCCCCGCGGGCATAAAGGCCCGCATGCTCTTGATCTCCATCTCCAGCCCGCCCTTGTTCACACCGGTGACGGTGCCTTCGACGATCTGCCCGATCTCCAGGTTCTCCCACGACACATTGCTGGCCAGTGCGCCGCGCTTGGTGAGGATGAGCAGGCCTTCGCTCTTGTCGTAGCGTTCGACGTTGAAGTCGATCTCGTCGCCGACCTTGGGCGGCTCTTCAAACTGCAGGAGCGAAGCGATGCCCTGGCTCTTTCCACCGAAGTCAACGAAGACGTCGTCCTTGCTGATCGAGACGACTCGTCCCTTGCGCAGGCCGGTGGTGCTGGCGAGGCTGACCTGAGGCTTATCAAACCCGTACAACTCGTCCATCGACACCTCGGCCAGCGCGGCGTCAACCTGCTTGTCGAGCGCGACGTCGTCAGGGCGAAAATTCTGCTTATATGCTGCGTCCAGATGCTTCTTGGCCATGGTGATCCTGTGAAAAGTTGAGCCGGGGATTGTAGCAGAAACCCAACGGGTAGACAGGGTGTAAAATGGGCGGTTTCCGGCCGGATTCAACGCATTGGCCACATTCAGGAGAGTACATGAATGCCAAGCCGCCAAGATCGCCAAGGCCAGAGCTAAGACGGAATTAACCACGAAGACGCGTAGTCACGAAGCAATGCATGGGTAGCTCTTCGTGTCTTCGCGCCTTCGCGGTTAACCGTATTGGATTATTGGCATTTCGGCCTTGGCGTTCTTGGTGTCTTGGTGTTCATTTCTCTCCTCCCCCGCTGGACGAGCTTCAAATAACGTGATTCAATTCCACCATGAGCAACCCCACCGACGCGTATGCGGAACTGATAAAGACCCTTCGTGAAATCTCACTATTGGGCTCGATCGGCTCGGTACTGCACTGGGACGAGCGGACCGTCCGCCCGCCGGCCGGGGCGGAGCATCGGGCGTCGCAGCTTGCGCTGCTGGCGACCATGACCCACGCCCGCTTCACCTCCCCGCGGATCGGGGAACTGCTGGCGACCGTTGAGCAGTCGGAGTTGGTGAAAAGCCCCGCCAGCGACGCTGCCGTCAACGTCCACCACACCCGGCGGGCATATGACCGCGCCACCAAGCTGCCGCCGTCGCTGGTGGAGGAAATGTCGAAAACCACCTCGCTGGCGGAAAATGCGTGGGAGGGCGCGAAGAAGTCGTCCGACTTCAAGTCGTTCGCGCCGTGGCTGGAGAAAGTGTTCGAGTTGAAGCGCCAGGAGGCCGACTGCGTACGCCCGGGGAAGAACCGGTACGACACCCTGCTCGACGAGTACGAGCCCGGCGAAACATCCGCCAACCTCCGCGTCGTCTTCGAATCCCTCCGCGGCCCGCTGGTGGAACTGGTCGGCAAGATCACCGCCAGCGGGAAAAAGGCACCGACGGAGATCCTCGAGCGCCACTATCCGGCCGACGCCCAGGAAAAGCTCGCCCGCGAAACCGCCGCCGCAGTCGGGTTCGATTTTGACGCCGGCGTGCTGGCGCGATCGGTGCACCCGTTCTGCACGTCGCTCGGCGTCGGCGATACCCGGATGACCACCCGCTACGACGAAAACTACTTCGGCGACGCTTTCTTCGGCACGCTGCATGAAACCGGGCATTCGCTATACGATCAGGGACTGCCGGCCGAACACTTCGGACTGCCTCGCGGTGAGGCCGTCTCGCTCGGAATTCATGAGAGCCAGTCGCGGATGTGGGAGAATCTGGTCGGACGATCGCGGAGCTTCTGGAAGCACTTCCTCCAGAAAGCCAAAGCTGCCTTCCCGCAGGCAACCGCTGGGGTGAGCGACGACGACTGGTACTTCGCAGTGAACGACATCCGCCCCAGCTTGATCCGCACTGAAGCAGACGAAGCGACTTACAACCTCCACGTGCTGATGCGGTTCGAGCTGGAACAGGCGATCCTGAACCAGGAACTGTCCGTGGCCGATCTCCCCGCGGAATGGAACGCCCGAATGAAGAAGTACCTCGGCGTCACCCCGCCCGACGACGCCAGAGGCTGCCTGCAAGACGTCCACTGGTCCGGCGGCGGGATCGGCTACTTCCCCACGTACACGCTGGGCAACCTGTACGCCGCTCAGTTCTTCGAACAGGCGAGAAAAGACCTCGGCGATCTCGACGCAATGTTCGCCAAAGGCGACTTCGCCCCGCTGCTGGGTTGGCTGCGAAGAAACATCCACACCCACGGCAAAACCTACTCCGCCGGCGAACTGGCCAAACGCATCACCGGCAAGCCGCTGTCGCCGGAACCGCTGCTGACGCATCTGCGCCAAAAGGCGGGTGAGTTGTACGGTGTGTAGGGTGCCATTCATGGCACCGCATTGTGGCGATCCGCGAATGGTGCCATCAATGACACCCTACGAGCTACGTGAAGACGAAATGAGGCAGTCATGAAGCGAGCTATCCTAATCCTTACACTGCTTGGATGTTCACCCGTGATCGCTGCCCCACCTGAGGCCGACTGGTGGCGTGGCCAGGTCGCCGCACTCGTGGGACCGATGAAGTCGGGCGTGGGATATCGAAGTATCCACACCGAGCCGAATCAGACCATCGTGATCGACGGCGCGGTCGTCTGGTTTCGCCTGCCAGACAACAATAAACCTATTTTGGTAACGGCCGACCGCATCACCATCAAGCCCGCCGGTAAACCCAACTTGGCCAACGCGCTGGCTATCGAATCCATCGAAATGGAGCGTCCGATTCTGAACTGTGCCTTGGAAGGCAATAAACCGACCCCGCCATTGGGCATCCCCACCACGTTGCCGAGCCTCGACTTCATCCAGGAAGTCACCAGAACACTGAAATCGGTCGAGATTCATGATGGAACGGCCATCTTCGTCGGCCATACCGACAGTCGGCGGGCGTCAATCGCAAGAATCACGTTAAACGGATCGAGGACCAACGAAAAAGCCGTAACCGCAGCGATTCAGTTTTCAGTCATGGATGCTGTGTTTCATGACATGACTGGGTCGGCGAAGTTCACCATCCCCGACATCAGTAAGCCACTGGAAATGAAGTTTGAACTGACAGGACTGAGTTTGCGGTTATCGGAAACCGCAGGCGTGGTTGGCAATGCAAATGTCGAAATGACGCCGACTTCACCCAAGAAATAGCTATTTCTTCCCCGCATCCACCGCCGCCTTTTCGAGGATGGCGATGTCGGCCTGGTGGTCGGCGATGTGGCTCTTGATGAGGCTCGTGATGGCCGGATCGACGGCAGGCAGCGAAGCCAGCACGTTTTCGTTGCGTTCGATCATCAGCTTCTTATCTGCGATCAGCTTGGGGATCAGGAACTTGATCGACAGGTACGCCAGATACTGCTCTTCCGGCTGGACCGACCGCAGCGGCGGTACGCCGTTGAGGGCTTCGATTAAACCGGCAATTTCCTCGGCGTGACGCTCGCTCTCGGCCACCATTGCCAGGATCGGCGTGCGCATCTCGGCGGTCGCCCGGCTGAGGTACGGGGAGCCTTCATGCATGAAGCGGAAAAGGCTGTTCAGCTCGGCCTCGACGAGGCTGCTCAAGGCATCAACCAGTGCGACGGGGCCGGAGGACATGGTGGGGAGTTTGGTCATTGAACTTATCGTCCTTTGGGACGAGTCATTGGTCATTAGTCATTGGTCATTAGTGAGGAAGTCTTATACCAATGACAAAGGACTAATGACCAATGACTCCTTCACTCATTTCATCGCCACATTCGCCGCTGCTGTGGGTTTGCCACTGAATTGCAGCCGGCCGTAGTTTTCGGTCAGTTTCAGCATCGGGTTACTGCCGATGAACATCACCACCAGCATGATCGCACACATCAGCACCATGGCCACGCCCAGCGGGTTGCCCACGAAGGCCGGCTGATCGGAGTTAATCAGGAACATCGAGCGCACGACCCGCATGTAGAAGTAAAGGCTGAGCACCGTGTTCAGGGCGATCACCAGCACCAGCAACCACCACCACCCGCCGGACTGCAGGAGAGCAACGAGGATGTTGAGCTTAGCCGTAAACCCGGCCAGCGGGGGAAGTCCGACGAAGCTGAACATGAACAACGCCATGCAGATCGCCAGCAGCGGATTTCGTCGGCCGAGCCCGGCGTAGCCGTCCAGCGTTTCAACGCCGGTCTGTTTCAGCACCAAAGCCGCCACTGTGAACGCGCCCAGGTTCATGAACAGGTATACCGCAAGATAGTACAAAAGCGTCCGGCCGACGATCGACGCCGGATCAGTCGTCACACCGGCTTTGAGCATCAGGGAAATCGCACACAGCATGTAACCCGCGTGGGCGATCGAGCTGTACGCCAGCAGACGCTTAATGTTGTTCTGCACATAAGCAGCGGTGTTGCCGACGAACGTCGACAGCGCCCCGAGCGACCCGATCATGATCGCCAGCACGGCGGCGGCGGACATCATTTGGCCGTTCATCCCGCTGAAGTTGTAGGCATCGGCGACGTTCATCGCCACGCGGAGCAGCAGCACCAGCGCTGCACCCTTGCTGGCCACCGACAGGAACGCGGTGACTTCCATCGACGCGCCTTCAAATACATCCGGGCACCAGAAGTGGAACGGCGCCATCGCGACCTTAAAGCCGATCCCAACGATCAGACCGAAGATGGCGACGACAAGCAACGCGGTTCCGCCGGTGGTGGCGGGCATCGCGTGGCAGAGTTCGGACAGATTCAGCGTGCCGTACAACCCGTACAGCAGCGACATACCGTACGTCATCACCGCACTCGTGGCAGCGCCGAACAGCACATACTTGAGACTCGCTTCAGCGCCCGTCTTGTGTGTCTTACGGAACCCCGCCAGCACATAACTGGGGAAGCTGGCCAGTTCGATCGACAGCAGCAGCATCAGCAGGTTGTTGGCCGACGACATAAACGCCATGCCGGTGGTCGCGCCCAGCAGCAGGACGAAAAATTCGGGTCCGTCGCCTTCGTGCATGTCAGCAGCGGATGTGGCGAACCACAGCATCACGATACCGATCACGAACAGCAGCAGCAGAACTTTCCACAGGAACGAGATCGGATCGGCCACCAGCATCGGCGCAAACGCTTGAATGTCCTTCCCCGCGTCGGGCCCGACGACGAGCAGCGATACCAGCGCCGTTGCCAAGCCGACCAGCGCCACCAGCGCGCAGGCCACGTTGGATTTACGGGTGAAGAACGGCGTCAGCAGCACCGCGATGATCGTGCCGATGAGCGTGAGTTCCGCGATGAACGGGCGCAGGTCCGTCCAGCCGGGGATGTATGGGTTGCCGATAGCAGCAAGAGACAAAGTCATCGTTCGCTTTCGTCTTGTTGGTAGGACAGACATTCCTGTCTGTCACGGGCGAATGTACTCATTCGTCCGTACTACCCGGTCGGCACTCGGTACGAGTCGAGGACTACCTCGCCTCGTGACAGACAGGAATGTCTGTCCCACCGAATGCAAATTCGTTCAACCAAACAGCTTGAACATCGCCGTCACGGTTTCCTGTGAGAAGGCGAAGAAGAACACGGTCGGCAAAATGCCGAGCAATACAGTCATCACCGCCAGCGGGGTGAGGACGGTCAGCTCGCGGCTGTCGACTTCCGGGAAGCTCTTGTACTCGGCTTTTTCAGGTCCGAAGAAGACTCGCTGGACGGTCCAGAGCATGTAGCCCGCCGTCAGCACCACGCCGAAGCAGGCGATGATCGCGAGCGTCATGATGTACGGGTAAGCGGCCCCGCCGGTGGCGGTCATCAGGACTGAGCCGGGCTTGGCCGCCTGGAAGCTGCCGAGGAGGACCATCACTTCGCCGATAAACCCAGCCAGCCCGGGAAGCCCAAGGTTGCTGAAGCACGCCACGATGCTGAAGCCGGTGTAGACGGGCATGGTCGTCGCCATGCCGCCCATTCGGCCGAGCTCGCGGTGGTGGGCACGGTCGTACACCACACCGACGACGAAGAACATCATCGCGCTGGTCACGCCGTGGGCGATCATCATGAACTGGGCACCGTTGACGCTGGCTTCGGTCATCATCGCGGCACCGAGGACCACAAATCCCATGTGCGACACGCTGCTGTAGGCGACAAGTTTCTTAAAGTCGGTCTGGGCCATCGCGCACAGCGCGCCGTAAATGATGCTGACCACGCCAACCAGCGCGAACAGCCACCACAAATCCTTCCCCGCTTCCGGGAAGAGCGGGTAGGCGATCCGGAAGATGCCGTAGCCACCCAGTTTCAGCAGGATGGCGGCCAGGATCATGCTCATCGGCGTCGGGGCTTCGACGTGTGCATCCGGCAGCCAGGTGTGAACCGGGACGGCCGGCACTTTGATCAGGAAGCCGAGCATCGACAGCAGGAAGAATGTCTTGGCGACAGCGAACGTCAGCCCCGCCCCGCCGAGCTTGGCTTGCATGGCCTGCGACGCAAGCGTGACCAGATCAAACGTGCCCTGCCCGGTGACCGCATCGCGGCTGTAGAGGTACGTGCCGATCAGCACGATCAGCAAGCCGACCGAACCCACCAGCGTGTACAGGAAGAACTTGATCGCAGCGTACTCCTTGCGAGGCCCGCCCCAGATTCCGATCAGGAAGTACATCGGCAGCAGGCTGACTTCGAAGAAGACGTAGAAGAGGAAAAAGTCGAGCGACAGGAACACGCCGAGGATGCCGGTTTCCAGGAACAGGAACAGCGCCATGTACCCTTTGATCTGCTTTTCGATGTTCCAACTGGCGATGCACGCCAGGATGCAGACGAAGGTCGTCAGGATGACCAGCGGAAAACTCAGGCCGTCAATACCCAGCTTGTACTGGACGTTGAACGCCGGAATCCACTCGCACGACTGCACCATCTGTACCACGCCGCTGTTGGCGATGTAGTTGCCGGCTTTGTCGTACTGGGCGTAGGCGTACGGGCCGCTGGTCTTCCAGTTGAAGGTGGCGAACAGCAGCAGCGAGAGCGCGAACGTCACGATCGTCGTGCCCAGCGCCGTCCAGCGCACGGCGTCGCGGCCCTTGGCCATCAGCACGAGCGCCGCGCCGATCGTCGGCACGAAGATCAGGATCGAAAGGAGGTAATGATTTAGAAATTCCATAAGTTGCCAGTTTTCAGTTGCCAGTTGCCAGTGAAGATGCCGCCGCCTTTACTGGCAACTGGCAACTAACAACTGGCAACTTATTTACCTCGAAAGCACCACCACGATCGCACCGGCGATCGAGACGGCGATCACACACATCAGCACGGTCACATACATCCGAACCCGCCCGGTTTGCGGCGTGCGAACGGCCCGGCCGATCGACTGGGCAACGGCACCGGCGCCGTTCACCGCTCCATCGACCACGTACTTGTCGTTCAAACCAACCAACGCCGACAGTTGCCGGCAGAGGCTGGCCGCCGAGTTGACGATTCCGTCCACCACCAGCCGATCAAACGCAGCCGACAGGTAGGACAGGAACATCACCGTTCCGACGAACACAAACTTGTACAGCTCGTCAAAGTACATGCGATTCTTCAGCCACACGTTGATCCACCGTACGGGCGGGATTTTCATGAACATGTCGCTGATGGCGTAGCCGTTCATATAGACGACAAACCCAAGCCCGATCGCGATCAGCCACGCCCAACCGCCTGCCAACGCCGCGTGCATGCGGTGTTCGCCTTCTTCGAGGAGTTTCTTGGATTCCCCGGCTTCGCCGGTCTTGGCAGCCGTGCCCGCTTCCGTGACGGCCGGATGTTCGCCGGCGGCGGCGGGTTCGCCCTCGGCGGCGTGACCGGCTTCCTCTTTGAGGTTCGGCCAAGCAGCGGTGAAAACGTCCTTGCCTACGATCGCGTTCATTTCCGTCTGCGCCGACTCGATCATCTCGCGCACGCCGATGTATTTCCCGCCGATCACGCTGGCGATTGCCAGCACCACCAGCGGGATGTACAGGATCGGCGATTCGTGGGCGTGATCGTACAGGTGCTGGTTGCGGGGCTTGCCCCAGAACGTCAGCGTCCAGCAGCGCATCATGTAGAACGGCGTGACGTAAGCGATGATCGCCGGGCACCAGAAGAGGAGCCAGAGGTAGTTGGTGTGTCCGCCTTCAGCGCCATGGTCCGAAAGGAAACCGAACGCCGCCGCGTGCTGGAGGATCAGGTCCTTGGAGTAGAACCCGCTGAAGCCCCAGCCGGCGATGCCGAATCCGGCGATCGCGAAGACGGCGATCAGGAACGTGATGCCCGTGACCGGGATTTTCTTCAGCAACCCGCCATACTGCGGCAGTTCCTGCTCGTGGTGGGCGGCGTGGATGACGCTACCCGACCCAAGGAACAGCAGGGCTTTGAAGAACGCGTGCGTGATGAGGTGGAAGAGCGCCCCGACCCAGCTGCCGACGCCGATCGCCAGGATCATGTAACCCAACTGCGAAAGCGTGCTGTAGGCCAGAACTTTCTTGATGTCGGTCTGCGCCAGTGCGATGAGAGCAGCCATCGTCAGCGTGGTGCAGCCGATGATTCCGATGAACAATTTCGCGTCGGGCGTGAGGACCGGGAAGATTCGCCCGCAAAGATAAACACCGGCCGCCACCATGGTTGCGGCGTGGATGAGGGCCGAAACCGGGGTCGGGCCTTCCATCGCGTCGGGCAGCCAGACGTGCAGCGGGAACTGGGCCGATTTGCCCATCGCACCGAAGAACAGGCCGATGCCCATGATCGTCAGCAGCCCGGCACTGAAGGTCGTGCCATTGGCCAGCGTGATTGCATGACCTGTACCCGCGGCGCTCAGCAGCCGCCACATGTCGGGAAGGCTAACGTTGCCGAGGTGGTAGAACAGGATGCCGAACCCGATAAGGAAGCCGAAGTCACCCACGCGGTTGGTGACGAACGCCTTGATGGCAGCGTTGGAGGCGGATTTCTTCTCGTACCAGAAGCCGATCAGCAGGTAGGAACACAGGCCGACTAGTTCCCAGAAAATGAACAGGTGCAGCGTCGTCCCGCCAATCACCAGGCCGAGCATCGAGAAGCAGAACAGGCCCAAATACGTGAAGAATCTCGGGAAGCGTTTGTCTTCGGACATGTAGCCGATGCTGAAGATGTGCACCAGCGTCGCGATGCCGGTGATCATGAAGAACATGACGACCGTCAGGCTGTCGACATAAATACCGACGTCAAGGAAGCCTTGGTGCGTCTGCGAAAGCCCCGCCCCGACGGGAATCCACTGGTAAGGCAGGTTGATCGGTCCTTTACCGAAACCCCACTCCGCCCGGTTGTGCGTGCCGCCCGAGAGCCACGAAAACGTCGCCGCCGCCGAGCACGCCAGGCTGCCGGCGATGAACAACGTACCGACATACCCCGCCAGCGGGTTGCCCATCTTCTTGCCAAGAAACACGAGCACGACAAAGCTCACCAGCGGCAGCAGGACGGCGATCGAGAGTAGTAATGCGGGCGTAGGCATAAGTTGCTAGTTGTTAGTTGCCAGTTGTTAGTTTTTGTCGGAAGCGTCAGTTGTAAATCCTCACAACTAACCACTAGCAACTGGCAACTAACAACTGATTCTCATCCTTTAAGATTCGAAGCACGTTCCACGTCGATCGTCGTAAAGTTGTTGTAGAAGTTCAGAAAAATCGCCAGCGCCACCGCCGCTTCCGCAGCGGCCAGCACAATGACGAACAGTGCGAAAATCTGCCCGTTCAACGCCGGCGATCCAACCTTGCCGGCGTAGCTGTAGTAGTTAAACGCCACCAGATTCACATTGGCGGCGTTAAGCACCAGTTCCACGCCCATCAAAATGCCGATCGCGTTGCGCTTGAGCAGCATCGTCATCAGCCCGCAGACGAACAGAAACGCGCCCAGCACCAGGTAATGATGCAGGCCGATGGTCGTGATGGTCATTGCAAGCATGTTCATATCGGGTTCCGGGTTCCGGGGTCCGGGTTCCGGGTGCAGGATGAAGACCGTTTGTCTTCACCCGGAACCCGGAACCCTGAACCCGGAACCCGATCTCTCTTACGTCCACTCCCGCATGGTCTTCGACGCCGGCGTGCGGTGGAATTTCAGGTTTTCTTCCTCGTGACGACGCCCTTTCGCCAGGTACGCCGCTCCGATCATCACCACCAGCAGCAGCACGCTGGCCAATTCAAACGGGATCAGGTAATCGCCGAGCAATGCCTGTCCGAGGCTCACCACCGGATACTTGCCCTGCACATCGGCCTCGGCCGTTGGGAACGGGAAGCTGTGTAGCGCCAGGATCAACGCCCCCAGCAGCACCGTGCCGACCGACAGCGCGATCGCCACTTCCGCCGCCGAAGGCTCGAACTTGCTGAACGGCGACTTGCTGGTCAGCATCACGCCGAAAATGATCAAAATCAGCGTGCCGCCCGCGTACACCACCAACTGAACCGCAGCGATAAACTCTGCGTGCAGCAGGAAGTACAAACCCGCCACGCCCATCAGCGTGAACAGCAGACAGACGGCCGTCCGCACAATGTTGCGACTCAGCACCAGCAACAAAGCTGATACCGCCGCCATCCCGCCGAAGAGGTAGAAGAGCACTGCTTCGGCGTTGGCGTTCGTGATTGCGTTAATGACGTCCATTTTCTCTTTGTGTAGGGCATGCTATTGCATGCCGGCAAGATGTAATGGCATGCAATAGCATGCCCTACACCATTAAGCCTTCACCAGATTTTCCGTACCTTCGTCGATCGGCGTCGGATCCGTCAGCCGCTGCTTATGGCCGCGGCCGGTGAGGATGGCGTAAACCACCCAGCCGTTCACTGCCGCAAAACCGGTCAAACCGATGAGAGTCAGCAATACCTGCGTAATCAGCGACGCCAGCCCGACATTCGCCCAGGCGGCGAAATCCCACGGGTTGTAGTCGACCCACGGAACGCCCGAGTGCTCGGGCACTATCAGTTGCCAGATCGAACCGAGCAACAAGAGCAACATGCTCATCGGCAGCAAAACCTTGACGCATGCATACAGCACCTGGTCGATTCGCGGACGCGGAACCGTCCAGCGGATCCACATCTGCACGAACACGATGCTCATCGCCTTGGTGACGAAAATGCCCGCCGCCACACAGTTGAGAATCAGGATCGGAATCGCGTTTTGGATGCTCGGGTCGGCAGCGTAAGCCGCGTTCAAGCTATGGTTGAAGTAACCGATGAGGCCGAACGGGTCATTCCACCCGCCGAGGAACAAAGCCGCTTGAATCCCGCCGACAACAAACATCGCAGCGTATTCGGCAAAGAAAAAGAACGAGAACCGCAACCCGCTGTATTCAGTATGGAAACCGGCCACCAGTTCTGATTCGGATTCCGGCAGATCGAATGGCGCCCGCTTGTTGCTGGCCAGCGAGGCGACGAAAAACACGAAAAACGCGAGGAAAACGAACGGGTTCTTGTAAATCAGCCAGGTGTGAATCCCGCCGCCCTGCATGTGGCCCAGTTCCACCATGTTCAGCGTGCCTGACGCCATGATCGCGACCAGGATCGAAATCCCCAGCGGGATTTCATAGCTGACCATCTGGCAGGCTTCGCGCATCGCGCCATAGATCGACCACTTGCTGTTGCTAGCCCAGCCGGCCAGGATCACGCCCATCACTTCCACCGACAGCATCGCCAGAATCCAGAAAACCCCGACATTCAGCATCGGCTCGAAGCAAAAACTCGGCCCAAACGGCAATGCCAGGAATACCGCAAACGCCGGCGCAAACGCGAGGTAAGGAGCCAGCCTGTACAGGAACTGATCGGCCGACCCCGGAATGAGGTCTTCTTTGAGAATCAGCTTAATGCCATCGGCAAGGGACTGCAGCAACCCGATCGGCCCGACGCGATTCGGACCGGGACGCGCCTGGATATGCCCAGCGACTTTACGCTCCCACCAGATGGAGAACATCGCCACCAGCGAAACCGCCGGCAGGAAAATCGCCGCACACAGCGTCACGCCATACACCAACGTCAGAACAGGACCGCGCTGAAGACCCAGCTGATCCTGAATCAGTTGTTGCAGCGAGAATGAAGACACGTCCGCAGCGATCGGAATCGAATTGAGAATCATTGTCGCGCGCCAAATCGTGAAAAACGGCACGAATCCAACTGATACGCCAGCCGCCAATTACAAATCGTTGGAGTTGTTGTAATGGGAGTCGGGGAGGCGGTCAAGTTCCGGGTGATGCTCTGAAAACGTCCCGATAATCCCTTCGGAGTTCAGACGCTAAATCCGAATGACCAAACCCGAAATCCGAATGAATAACGAATGACGAAACCCGAATGACGAAGCAGCTACTTTTTCGCCATTCGGATTTCGTCATTCGGGTTTCCACGCTTCTACTTTCGCCGCACAGATGAAATCGTTTTCCGTCACCTCTGCTGCGTCGTGGGTGGTGTAGACGACAACCACCTTATTGTACCCCACGGCCAGGTCCGGGTGATGGTTCTCCCGGTGGCTGATCTCGGCGATGACGTTAACAAACGCGATGGCCTCGTAGTGATCTTTGAACTTGAAGGCTTTTTTGATCGACTTCCCCTCCAGCTTCCACCCCGGCAAGGCGGCCAGATCAAATTCCAAATCCCCTACCGACACCACCTTGGGCTTGGCGGTGCAGTGCTTGGCGATCAACTGGGCGTGGCGTTTGTCGATGGTCATGGGCGAACTCCGGTTGGAATTCCCTATTATAGAACTGGAGTGGCTCGGTAGGCGGGAAAAGTTCGCCGGACATGGTGATTGGTGATAGGTCCGTGACAAGACAGGTCTGCTCACGGACCAATCACCATGCCCCCTCCTGCCTTCATCCATCGATTTCGGGTATGCTTCCCGGCTCGAAACTTTTTGACGAAACGAACCGCCCATGGCCGACCAATCCGCATCTTCGACCGCCCTGCTCCGTAAGCTGGAGGAGCAGCTCAACCTCTACAACATGCTGCAAGAGCAGATGAGCGACCCGGCCATCCAGTCCAACGGGGCGAAATTGGTGGCGATCAGCAAAGTAGCCGGGAAATTAGAGCCCGTCGTCAGCCGATACCGCGACTACAAAGCCGCCGCCGCCCAGGTGGCGGAGCTGACCGAGCTGTCGGCCAGCAAGGAAGACGCCGAGATGGCCGAGCTCGCTGCGTCGGAACTTCCCAGCGCCCAGGCGAAGGCGAGCGCGATGCTCGAAGGCCTGAAGGACGAATTCATCGCCGCCGACGACAACGCGATCGAAAGCTTCTTCTTCGAACTGCGAGCCGGCACGGGTGGCGATGAAGCCGCAATCTTCGTCGGCAACCTCTACGAGATGTACCGCAAGTACACCGAATCCCACGGCTGGCGGTTTGAAGTCTCTGACTTCTCCCCCTCCGAACGCGGCGGATTCAAGGAACTCATCGCCCAAGTCAAAGGCCGCGGCGCGTATCGCCACTTGCAGTTCGAAGCCGGCGGCCATCGCGTGCAACGCGTCCCAGAGACCGAAACGCAGGGTCGCATCCACACCAGCGCCGCCACCGTGGCCGTCCTGCCGGAAATGCCCGACGTGAAGATCGAGATCAACCCCAAGGACGTCGAAGAATTCGGCTGCCGCGGCGGCGGGCCCGGCGGGCAGAACGTGAACAAGGTTGAAACCGGCTGGTACATCAAGCACAAACCCAGCGGCATCCAGTTCAAGATGACCGAGCACAAATCCCAAACCCAGAACAAAGAACGCGCCTGGGCTTTGCTTCGCGCCACCCTCTACGAAACCGAACGCCAGAAACAACACTCGGCCCAGATGGGCGCCCGAAAAGCCATGATGGGCTCCGGCGACCGCAGCGCCAGAATCCGCACCTACAACTTCCCCCAAAACCGCTGCACCGACCACCGCCTGGGCGGCGAAGGCGGCGGCGAAAAAAACTTCAACCTCGACCAGATCATGCTCGGCCAGCTTGATCCATTGGTGACGGCGCTGCTGGAGTTGGATAAGCAGCAGAAGCTGGAAAGTTTGTGAGAAAGGGGACGCCTTTGCGCGATATCCCTACTTATATCAAGGCATTAACAATCATTGCTTATGCCTGGTTGCTTCTGTTGATCCTGATCAAATGGCGGTTGCTGCCAGATTCGTGGGAATTGCCACTCGTGATTGCGGGAGTTCCCTTTTCGATCGGTTACTGGATTGCCATGTCGAAATGGGGCAAGCGTCGTCGTCGCGTTGCTGCCGGTCAATGCGCGAACTGCGGCTACGACCTCAGGGCCACGCCCAACCGATGTCCGGAGTGTGGACACATGCCACAGGGTTCGCCGAAAGGTAAATAACGAGTGTTTCGACGTGTGGTCGTTACGATGGCGCTGTTCGTATTGGCCGCAATGTGTTTTGCGGCCGTGAGGAGTTTGTACGTCGGCAGCATCGTCACGCGAAACGCGGCTGAACGGCGAGACGGATGGGTGGACGCCCACTGGATCACGCTTTTCAGCCGCGACGGGAAAATCGGCTTCGCCATCGCCGATTACCGCTACGGCGCAGACGACGACGTTCCGCCCGAGCCACCGCGATGGGAATGGTTTGCCTCGCCACTCAACGGCTGGGACCCCATGCCCAGCCTCGATCCCAACCGCTTCTCGATCGCCTACAAACACCTCGGCCCGTTCGAGAGCATCCATGCGATCAACCCGAACGAAAACTATCGTGCGTTCGCAGTCCACTACTGGGTACCAATTGCCGTGCTTGCCTTGCCGATGTTGATGATGGGAATTAGAGCGGTTCGACCCTTCTTGGCCTACCGCCGGCTTGCCCGCGGCATGTGCCCGATCTGCGGCTACGATCTTCGGGCCACGCCTGATCGGTGCCCCGAGTGCGGATTCGTCGTAACCAAGCAAGACAATCCGCCGCCGGGCGCGTAAGATGGGGGACGCACACGCACAAGGAACCACGTATGGCTAAGAAAAAATCCGAATCCGCTCCGAAGGAAGCCGCCAAGGCGGCACCGAAGAAAGCACCGCCCAAGAAGCAGGCGGCTCAGAACGTCGGCGATCTGCCGTCGATCAACACCAGTGCAGCAGCCTCGGCCGCGGCGGCGTTGATTGGGAACAAGGTCAGCCTCGCCGGCGGCGGGACGGCCAGGCCGGAGTCGTCGGCGTTTAAGCAGATGAAGGACGGGCTCAACAAGCCCGCCGCCGGGTTCGCCGGTTCGCTGCTGGGCGCTTCGCCGGGGCAGAAGAAGTCGAACGCCCCGTTCGCCCAGACCAAGCAGGTTGGGCATAACCAGACGTTCGGCGCCGATGTGAACCGCACCGGCGTGCCGCGTCGCACCGGCGGGGGTTGAGCGCTTCGCTTGAGTAACGAGCGATGAGTAATGAGTAACGAGGATTTTGCATTCACTCGTTGCTCATCGCTCGTTACTCGTTACTCTTCACCCGTTACTTTCCTTCATACAAATTGAATCAACTCCACCTCGGTAATCTGCCGCGGGTCGAAGTCGATGCGCTCTTCGAACGTCCCGCCGAGGCCGGACTTGCTGAGGGCGATGATCCATCCTTCCTCGACGATCGCTTCCTCGATCACCCGCCCGCCGTACAGCGTCAATCGACAGACGGCCGTGTACTTGCGCTTCGGCACGCCGAGGTTGTTGAGTTTCTTTCGCCATTCGTCGGGCAGGACTTTGGCGAGTCGGTTACGGGGTGGGAGTTTGGAATGCATTTGAAGCGGAGTTTACCACGGAGGCACGGAGACACGGAGGGGGTTTCGGCAACCCCTTGCCGCTTAGCGAACGAAGCAGATTTTTGCCCCAGATGCACACAGATAAGAGAGCGGTGAAAATCAGGGGTTGAATTATCTGTGTTGATCTGTGTTCATCTGTGGCAAAAACATCCTCTGTTACCTGCCGACTGACAATCGAACACCCGGGGGCGCCTCCGTGTCTACGTGCCTCCGTGGTTTAGGATTCCGCCTCGCACGATTGCAGGTCCGCCGACTCGTTCACCAGATCCACCGCGTTCGCCGCCGGCCAGACGCCGGGGCCGTCGCCGGCGTACCAGCGGTCTAGCACGGTGGTCCAGTCCCGCAGACTTTGGACGTTGATGAAGTCGGCTTTGACTTCCATCGCGCTCGGGTGGAAGCGGCTGTACTTGATGCCCATCTTCCGCATTCTTCTCCCCGCCATGGATTCGCCGTGGATTTGCATGGCGATGCCAAAATGCTCGGCGAGGGCTTCGCGCTGCTCGGCGATCGTCGGCGGGGAGATTTCTGGTCCCCTCGCCCGGTACGCCGGGAGAGGGTTAGGGTGAGGGTTCTGATGATTCGCCAGGTTGCTTACGATACTGGCAGAACCCTCACCCCCGCGGAGGCTTTGCCTCCGCTCGCCCTCTCCCGGC
>JANMES010000063.1:0-21429 GCA_031377185.1 Phycisphaerae bacterium | reverse complement strand
GTAGGGTGCCATTCATGGCACCACTGCGAGATCTCCATACGGTGCCATGAATGGCACCCTACTTCAGGATCGAATCAATATCGACTTTCGACGACTTACTGGCCGTCGGGATGGTTGGCTGCTGATCCTCGCTCATCTTGCTCAGCGCTGCCGACATCGACGCCAGTTGCGTTTCGGTCTTACGGAGCTGATCGAGCTCGGCCATCCCCTGGTTGAGTTTGACGCGTTCAAGATCCAGCGCCAGTTTCTCGCGGAGCTGCGCCAGATTGCGAAGATCATCCTGCAAGGTACTGGCCGATTCGTTCATCTTCTTGATTGAGGCGTCATACGCCGACGCCAGCGGCTGGCGGTCGTCGAGCCAGGATTGGGTTTGGGCGAGAAGCTCATTCACCTTCGCCCGCTCAAATGTGCGACCCGCCATCCGCACCGGCCAACGGTCTTCGTCCTCGGCCCGCTGGTAGGCGGCCTGCAGGCGGGTGCGGAAATTGACCACTTCATTCATCTTGTCGACCAGTTGCTGCTGACGGGCGATGATTTCCGTGCGGGAACTGCCCAATACATTTAGCCGCCTTTCGCGCTCGGCGATTTGCGACTTGATCTGCGAGTCCGACCAGACGAGGTAATCGGCTGGGTTTTTGGCGATCTCTTCCGGCGTCCATTTTTTGTCCGGCGAGACGTTGGGAATCGTCACCGGTGGGGCGGGATGATTCGCGTGAACGGATTGGCGATCGTGATACGCCTTGAACGCCAAGGCCGCACCGCCGGCGAGGATGAAGATGATCAGAAATCGCTTCATGGTCTTGCTTACTCCCTCTCCCGGCGTTGCGGAGGAGGTTTCAAAGGCCGAACGCACCGCTTTCCGGTGCGATCGGCGGTTTATGGACCGGGTTTACTTCTTATCGCCGGCCAAAATCTTGTCAAACTCGGTATTGTCCACCTGGGCGGCAGACTGAGCAGTAAGATCGGCTAGCGAGACCACCCCGGTATTCTGCGAGGCGGCTCCTACCACGTTGGTCATGGCAGCGTTCATGGAAACCAACTTCTCCTTCAGGTCGGCCGTCAGGTTGTTGACCTCCAGCAAGCCACGGTTAGCCTTGACCTGCGACAACTGATCGTTGGCGTCGGCCATCGCTTGATCGATCTTGCCTTCCTGATTGTCCAGATTCTGCAGACCGGCTTGAAGCTTGGTCAGCATTTCCTTTTGTCGCCCCACTTCCTTGGTCAGGGAGACGACGTTCAACTTGGTCTTGTCTTTATCCAGGGACTGGCCGTTGAACGAGACCGGCCAGACGTTCGCTGCGTCGGCGGCCTTGTATTTTTCAAGCAATTCCGAGACCGCTTTCGTGCCGGTCGATACCTGGGCTTGGGCGTCGTCGCGCATTTGAGTCAATTTGCCTCGATTTTGCGCAACGGCGATCTTACTGGCTTTAAGCGACATAATCGCCTTTTCCGTTTCGGCCTCCACGTAATTCAGGTAGTTCTTAGGATCGGCCGCGATGTTTTCGGGCGTCCATTTGGTGCCTTGGGTCCATTTGGCATCGACTTTGGTCTTGAACGGATCGCTGACGAAGTACCAAATCGCGCCGCCCACCAGTAGAACGGCCAAAACACCGATTACCGCCGTGGTGGCTGAACCTTTTTGACGAAGTGCGTTCATCTTGATTCTCCTTCTTGTAGAATCCCCGATGTTCCGATCGAGGGCCCCGGTTCTCAGGCGGGATGTGAAAAATCATACAATTGCGCGGGGGGGTCGCAAGGTGATCGGATTTATAAAACGGGGGGATTTCCATAGGGGATGGCGGAATTCTGAATGCTAAATGCTGAATGCTGAAAGCAAGACAACGGGGCGGAAAGCCTGTACCGATGTGCCACTTTCAGAATTCAGCATTCAGAATTCAGCATTTCGACCGCTTTGCCCCGCCAAGTCCCCCATTATCCGGACTGTGTCCAGCAACAGCATTTCTTGACTAGTTTGCCACCGACTTTTACGATTCCCGTTCGCCTGTTCTGGCCGATAAGACTAGGCATAGCGAGCAGATGCAACGCTCGGCAGGGTCAAGACGCATGATGTGTCTTGAGGAATCACCGACGCTGGCTAGAGAGCGTTCGACCGCATGAGTCCATCCACCTTGGAGGCCCGCACTATGATGCGACTGCCCCGTCTGAATGTTCCGCGTATTGTTCCGAGCCTTTTATTAATCGCCACCGCTGTGTCGGTCACGATGCTGCCTGGGGCGCGACTGTACGCCCAGGACGCCGCCGTCCCCGCTGCCGCTGCTGCGGCACCCGCGGTGGATGCTGAACTGCGGAAGAATGTCGAAAACTTCTGGCACTACGGCAAGATCGGCAAGTACGATCTCTCTGCCGATGCGGCCAACAAGGTTCTAGGCTCGGGTAAGGATTCGGTTGAAATCCTCCGAGCGTTTGAATCCGTCGCCGAGGAATCGAAGGACAAGCTCGACGTCTGGATGCTCCGCTGGCAGGGCATTGAGAAGCTCAAGGACGTGACGCCCAAGCTGCTCTCGACGCTCGATGAAGGCCGGCGCACCCGCCGGGCTGATCCGGCTTGGATCGAATCAAACATCAAGGATCTTGCCGTCAACCGCCGGTCTTACTTCCTGGCGATCGAACGTATCCGCGATTCCGGCGAACTGGCCGTGCCGCAGATGATCGATTACCTGCGCGATCAAACCAAGGTGCAGTACCATGGCCCGATCCGGGCGGCGCTGAAAGACCTCGGCCAGTTGGCTCTTAATCCTCTGGTTGCAGCCACGGAGATGAAAGAAAGCGCGGCGTTGATTTCGGTGATTAACTCGCTGGCCGAGATCGGTTACGCGTCGAGCGTGCCGTGTCTGGCGCGGCTAGCTCAGAAGGGTGAAACCGCCACGATTCAGACAGCCGCCAAGACCGCGCTGGAGAAAATGGGTGCGCCTCAAGCAGTCACCCTGAATGTCGGCGACCAATACTACAATCTGTCCGAGAGTTTCTACTACGGTAAGTCTGCTATTCGGGCAGATATGCGGAACCCCGAAGCCAATGTTTGGTCATGGGACGAAACCAAGGGCCTGCAACGCGTGAAAGTGCCTCATGGCATCTTCAACGACATCATGTCCATGCGAACCGCCAAATCCGCCATGATGCTTGAAACGTCGCAGGATGCGTTAAGCCTCTGGCTGGCTGGAAATTACAAGCGAGAAGTGGATCTGGGCAGTGGCAAAGATGCTACTCAACCGGACGGCGCTCCCAGCGCGCACTTTTACGGAGTGGCGGCTGGAACACAGTATCTCAACGCGACGCTGGCGCGTGCCTTGGGCGATAACGACGCTCCGGTGGCGCTGAAGTCGGTGAAATCGCTTCAGGAGATCGTCGGTCGAACCAATCTGATGGCCGGGCCCAAGGGTGAGGCGATCAGCGACGCGCTTCGCTCGGTGGACCGATCGGTCCGGTTCGAAGCCGCCTTCGCGGTGGCCGCCGCTCTGCCGGATAAGGAATTCGCCGGGAAGGATCGGGTCATCCCACTGATGGCCGAGGCGATCCACCAGAACGGGCAGCCCGGGATGCTTCTGCTTTTCCCGGCCGCCGGGTTGAACGCGAAAGTCGACGAGTTCAAAGGTGTCGGCTACAGCGTAGCCGGTGGAGCGACGGCCGAGGCCGTCATCACCGCCTCGGGGACTTTGCCTGCCGTGGATGTGGTGGTGGCTTCTGACGAAGTATCCGCCACCGAATTGCAAAGCCTCTTGACCACCCTTGCCGGCACGCCGCGTTTTGAACGCGCCGCCAAGGTAATTATCAGCAAAACCATCACCGCTTCCCCCGATACGACGCTGAATTACACGCCCGCTTCGGATGCGGCGGGCCTGAAGCCCGTGATCGAAGCTGCCCGTGCCAAGACCGGCGGCGTGCCGATGGACGAGAAAGTCGCTACCACCTACGCCCTGCGATCGGCGGATCTGATGGCGAAGCTGGTCATCAATGGCAACAAGATCCTCGAAGTGTCGCAAGCTCAGCAGTCGCTGCTGGCCAGTCTTGAAGACACCCGGCCCGATGTCGTCAAAGCGGTTGCCAACGTGCTGGGAATGCTGAATGACAAAATGGTGCAGTCGGCTTTGGCTTCCAAGGCGGCCGACGACAAGGCGCCGGAAGAAGTGAAGATCGCGGCGTTCAAGGCGCTGGCCACCAACGCCAAGAACCACGGCAATCTGCTGGATCAGGACGGAATCGCCCTGGTGCAGAAGTCTGTCGCCGCCGGCCCGAGTCTCGATGTCCGCTCAGCGGCAGCCGAAGCCCGCGGGGCACTGAATCTTCCAGTCGACCAGGCGAAAACCCTGATCCTGGGCCATTGATCGAATCGGATTTCTAATACAGAACGCCGGGACGATTCAAACGTCCCGGCGTTTTGCGTTATGTGAAACCCTCTCACGGAGTACCGCGAGAGGGGACCGGAAATTCCTTCGGTCTGCGCCAAGGATGGTCTATGTCGTCCGCGATCAAGATCACAAACCAGCATCCGCCCGCCAAATCGCCGTTGCATGCGCAGCCGAACCTGCTGCCGCTGCTGCTGGCCTTGGCGGCACCGGTGTTTGTCGAGCACGTGCTGCACATGCTCGTCGGGCTGACGGACACTTATCTCGCCAATCACCTTCCCAACGAATCCGCCGCAGCGACGGCGGCAGTGGGAACGGTGACGTACTTTCTCTGGTTCATCGGGCTCATCTCCGGCGCGATCGGCACGGGCGCTACCGCGCTGATCGCCCGGGCGGTCGGCGCGAAGCATCGTTCGCTGGCCAATAGCGTGACGGGGCAATCGGTCACGCTGGCGCTGTTGATCGGAATCATCATGGGCATGGTGATGTTCCTGGCCGCCGGGCCGATCGCCAGGATGAGCGCGCTGCACGACCGCGCGTACGACTTTGCGCTGATCTACCTCAAGATGCTCGCCATCTCCATGCCCTTCAGCACGCTGATGTTCGTCGGCGGATCGGCGCTGCGAGGGGGTGGAGACACACTCACGCCCGCGATCGCGATGATCGTCGTCGACATCACCAATATCGTCTGCACCTTCGCACTGTGCAACGGCTGGTGGGGATTGCCCGCGATGGGCTTTATCGGGATCGCGATCGGCACGATCATCGCCTACGTGGCCGGCGGGATGATTCTGTTCGTCGCGCTGCTGCGCGGTCGGGCCAAGGTGAAACTGCGCCTGCAACGAATGAAGTTGCACTGGCACACCATGCGCCGGGTGCTGAAGGTCGGCATCCCCAGCGGGACCGAGGGCTTTCTATCGTGGCTGGCCAACTTCGGCGTGGTGATCGCCATTAACAAGGCCGATCCGACCAACGCAATGGCTGCAGCGCATATCAACGCGATCCGCATTGAAAGCATCAGTTTCATGACCGGCCTGGCAGTCGCGACGGCGGCGGCCACCATGGTGGGGCAGTCGCTGGGCGCCAAGGATCCGCAACGCGCGACCCGAGCCGCCTACCTCGGCTACGCGCTAGGCGGCGGGGCGATGACGGCGATGGGGTTGCTCTTCATTTTCTTCGGTCGACTATTTGCCGGGCTGCTCAGTAATGATCCGCATATCATTGAACTGACGACGATCTGCCTGTTCATCACAGGACTGATTCAAGCCGGCTTCGCCGCGTATCTGGTCTTCGGCGGGGCGCTCCGTGGCGCGGGCGATACGCTGCCGGTGATGTTCCTGACACTGTCGACCGTCTTCATCGTTCGCTTTGCGGGTGTAATGATTGTCGGTCTTTGGCTGCACCTGGGATTGGCCGCCATCTGGTGCGTGCTGGCGGGGGAATTGTTCCTTCGCGGAATGGTCGTTTTTCTTCGCTTTCAGCACGGGGGATGGAAACGAGTCCAAGTTTGAGTGAAAAGCGGAAAGCAACGTGCGATGAGTGCAGTTTGAAGCGCCGATGCTTTCCTCTAGTCGCTCATCGCTTTACACTTTCCGCTTGCCCTCGGACCCCCAACAACTCGCCTCCGAAATCAGACAACTCGCCCGGCGGCTGGGGTTCGATCTGGTTGGCATCACTTCGGCCAAGGCGTCAAAGCATGCGGAGTACGTCAAGACCTGGCTGGCCGACGGTCGGGCCGGGACGATGGATTACTTGGCCGACCGGATCGACGAGCGGCTGATCCCGGAGCACTATTTACCGGGGGCCAAATCCGTCGTTTGTGTTGCGATGAACTACCACGTGCCGCTCGATCCCGTGCCTGCGGACAAGCTGCCGTTTCATGGCAAGATCGCCCGCTACGCACTGGGCGATGATTACCACGAGATCATCAAACCCCGCCTGCACGATCTGGCCGACTTCATCCGCGCGGCTGCTCCGGGGATAAGGACCAAGAGCGGCGTGGATACCGCGCCGATCCTTGAACGCGAACTTGCCGCCCGGGCGGGCGTGGGTTGGGTCGGAAAGAACACCTGCGTCCTGCAGGCCGGCGTGGGCAGTTGGCTGCTGCTGGGTTCGATCGTGACGACACTTGAATTACCCATCGATGAACCCGCCACCGACCGCTGCGGCACTTGCCGGAGGTGCATCGACGCCTGCCCCACGGCCGCAATCACCGAGCCGTACAAACTCGACGCGAGCAAGTGCATCTCATACCTTACCATCGAACACCGGGGCGAGATCGCGAAGGAGTTCCATCAGCCGATTGGCGACTGGCTCTATGGCTGCGATATCTGCCAGGATGTCTGCCCCTACAACCGCGAGGCGGCCATTTCACTGATCCCAGAACTCCAGCCGCGGTTTAAGACCGGCGGGATTGACGTTCGCGACGTGCTGCACATGCAGCCGGACGATTATCGCGTGAACATGACCAACAGCGCGATAAAGCGGATCAAACTGCCGCAACTGCAGCGGAATGCGCGGATCGTGGCAGAAAATCTCGCAAAGGAGGTGCTATGAAACGATTGAGCGTTGCGTTCCTACTCGTGCTTGTAGCCGGATGCGCCACCCGGCCGCCAGCCGAGAAGAACGGCTATGTCTATCACGTCGTGATTTGCTGGCTAAAAGACCCATCCGACGCAAATGCCCGCGAAAAGCTGATCGCCGCCAGTCGAAGCTTAGCCGACTTGCCCGGCGTGGTACGCGTTCAAGCAGGCGCTCGACTGCCTCGGCCGACCTCTCGGCCGATCGACGATACGACGTTCGATGTGGCTGTGGTGATCACCTTTGAGAATGCTCAAGCGCTCGAGGTGTATCAAGTCAATCCCAAGCACATCAAGTTGCAGAAAGAGGTACTCGCGCCGCTCACTCAAAGAGTAATCGTTTACGACGCAACGGACGATCCGTCGCGGCTAGTGAATCACGAATAAAATGGAACGGCGGGACACCAATGCGTCCCGCCGTTCCAGAAAAACAGCACATTTTCGGCGATCAACCGCTCCGTTTAGCTCACGGTGATCTTCCTCGGCTTCACCTCTTCACGCTTGTTGAGCGTGATGGTCAGCACGCCGTGCTCGATGTGGGCGTCCACCTTCCGTTCGTCCACGGTCGGTGGGAGCGTAAAACTGCGGACATAGCGGCCCCAGCGGCGTTCCTGTAGAAGCGATTCGCCCTTCTTGCCCGATTCCGTCGATTCCTGGCGCTCGGCGGAGATGGTCAGCGTGGCGTTTTCGAGCGTGACATCGACTTCTTCCTTCTTGAAGCCGGGCAGCTCCGCCTCGACGTAGAAGTGGTCGGCGTCTTCGCGAATATCCACGCCATACGGCAGAATGCGCGTGCCGGGTTCGGGATTGAAGAAGCTGTTCAGCATCGTGTCAAAGTCGCGATGCAGGTTGCTCAATGGATCGGCGGTTGCGAGAGCTCGCGATACTCGTGTTGGCAGTGCCATGACGATTCTCCTTTCAAGAGGTATTTTTATTGGTGCCGCGACCGTTCGCGGCACGCCACTGATCGGAGCATTGCAACGTCTGTGCCAGAGTGAGTGAAGTTCGCAAGTGCTTGTAAGTCGGATGCTTGTAATGATGAGCTTTCCTGCACGTTTTCTGTGAAAAACTGCAAATTTGACAGTCAAAGGACAGGATGACAGCCGGTTATAAACTGATCGCGATCATTGGAGCCACCGCGTCGGGCAAGTCGGCGCTGGCGATGGGGATCGCGCGCGCCACGGGTGCTGAGATATTGAGTCTCGACTCCATGCAGGTTTATCGAGGAATGGATATTGGCACTGCCAAACCGAGCCCGGCCGAGCAGGTGGCGGTGCGTCATCACCTGATCGACGTGGCCGACGCGAGCCAGGGGTTCAGCGTCGCTGAGTTTCAGCAGCGGGCGGATGCGGTCATCGACGACGCCAGGCAACGCGGCGTGCCGCTGATCGCCGTCGGCGGGACACCGCTGTACTACAAGGCGCTGTTCGAAGGGTTGTTTGAAGGTCCCAGCGCCGATGCATCGATCCGCAAACGTCTGTCGGCCGAGTCGAACGAGACGCTGCACGCCCGCCTGAAGCAGGTCGATCCCGCGGCGGCGGAGCGGATCCACCAGAACGACCAGCGGCGGCTAGTGCGTGCGCTGGAAGTCTACGAGATCACCGGCAAGCCGATCACGTCATTCCAGAGCGAATGGTCGAGCGGGGCGATGCGTCACGAGGCGACGTGGTTCGGACTGAGCTGGGATCGTGATGCGCTCAGCCGCCGAATCAACGCGAGGGTGAAGCAGATGATCACTGACGGCTGGCTCGAAGAAACCCGCCGGCTTCTCGAGCGTCCAACGCCGCTCTCGATGACCGCCGCCGAGGCGACCGGTTATGCAGAATTGATCGCCCACCTGCGAGGCAAGTTGTCGCTGGACGATGCGGTTGAGCAGATCAAGATCGCCACCCGGCAACTAGCGAGGAGGCAGATGAAGTGGTTCAAGAGATTCACGAACGTGAACTGGCTGCCGGGCGATTTGCCTATCGAATCGACGATCGAACGTGCCTTGTCTCTTTTATAGAAAGAACATGCGACCCAGAGACACAGAGGTACAGAGCAAAACACAAAGAGGATTTTTGTATTTCTTCCTCTGTGTTCACCTCTGTGTCTCTGTGCCTATGTGTCGCACGGATTCTTAAACCCGAACCAGCTTCGTCACCCGCCCGCCGACGATCCATTCACCGACGTACAAGTCGCCGTTGGGCGCAACCGCCATCCCATGCGGGCTGTTGAACTTGCCCGCGTGGATTTGCTCTGCCGGCAGGTTGGGCCAACCGGCGGCTTTTTCGATGCCCGGTTGATCGCCCAAATAGGTGATGAGCTTGTCATTGGCGTCGATAACCGCGAGCCGCCCGAAAAGTTCCGGGCAGTACACCACGCCTTCGCGGTGGACGAACATGCACGGGCTGTGCAGGTAATCGTTGCCGAAGACCCGCTTGAACTTGCCTTCAGCGTCATACACTTGCACGCGCTTGTTGCTGCGGTCGGCGATGTACAGTTCCGTGCCGCCGGCCTTGGGGATGAAGGTGATTCCGTGCGGGCAGCTGAACGCGCCGGCCTTGCCTTCGGTACCGTTGATGCTGCTGACGTAGGCGCCGGCCTTGGTGTAGCGGTGGATGTAGCTGGTGCCGTAGCCGTCGGTGACCCAGATGTCGCCGTTCCCGCCGAAGCGTTCTTCGTTGACGGCCACCCATGTCGGCACGCATTTCTTGCCGCTTTGATACACCGGCAGCGGGGGGCATTGTAGATTCATCAGCGATGCGCCGTCGAGCGTGGTCTTGACCACCTCTGCCGAGTTTTGATCGGTCAGCCAAAGCACTTCGCGTTCGCCATCCTTCGCCAACGACAGCCCGTGAGCGCCGCCGAAGCGATCGCCCCAGGCGTTTTTGAGTTTGCCTTCGGGGCTGAATCGCAGCACGCCCGGCTGCGCCTGATTGAAGATAATGACATCGCCATTACCCGCTACCGCCAGACCGTGCGTTCGGCCGTTGGATTTGCCGGTTTGCGTTTCGGGGATACGGATCCAATGTTCGATCCATTCGTAGGTGTGTTCGCCGCTGCCAACTTTCATGAGGTCTCCTTTTAGAAGAACAAAGATTACGCCGATTTCGCAGATGAATAAAGAGGCTAAAACATATTCTGCGCATTCTGCGCATTCTGCGTAATCTTTGTTTTTTTGCTGACGTGCCTATATTGTCTCCCGACTCAGGAGAAACTATGAAAATTGCAGTGATGCCCGGCGACTACGTCGGCAAAGAAGTGGTGGCCGAAGGATTGAAGGTTCTGTCGGTGGTGTCGAAGAAATTCGGCTTCAAATATAGCACAACGGATTATCCGTTCGGTGCAGAGCACTATCTCAAAACCAAGATTACACTTCCCGATTCGGCGCTGAAGGAATTAGCCGCACATGATGCGATTCTGTTCGGTGCGGTAGGGGCTGACCCCCGCGGCAACGCGCAAATCCCGCAAGGGTTGATCGAGACCGATATCCTGCTGAAAATGCGGTTCGACCTCGACCAATACATCAACTTGCGCCCGACCCGCCTGCTGCCAGGCGTGCCCAGCCCGATCAAGGCCGAAGGTATTGACATGGTCATCGTCCGCGAGAACACCGAAGGCCTGTACTGCCAGAACGGCGGCTTCCTTTACAAAAACACGCCGCACGAGGTGGCCAATCAGATCGAAGTTACCACGCGTCACGGTGTGGAGCGGGCGATTCGGTACGCCTTCGACTATGCCAGGCAGTTCGGCCGGAAGAAAGTGACGCTGGTCGCCAAAACCAACGTGCTCCGCTACGCCCACAACCTGTGGATGCGGGCGTTCGAGGAAATCAAGGCAGATTACGCCGGCATCGAAACCGCCTACGACCACGTCGATGCCTGCACGATGTACATGATCACCCAGCCGAAGCGCTACGACGTGATCGTGACGACTAACATGTTCGGCGACATCATCACCGACCTCGGCGCAGCGATCCAAGGCGGCATGGGCATGGCGGCCAGCGGAAATCTGAATCCGACGAAGAAAACCGCCAGCATGTTCGAGCCCGTACACGGCTCGGCCCCCGACATCGCGGGTAAGAATGTTGCCAACCCGATCGCGACGTTCCTGAGCGTTGCGATGATGCTCGACTTCCTCGATCAAACCGCCGCTGCGAAAGCCATCAACCAGGCGTGTCGCGATGTGGTGGCGGACCCGAAGAACCATACCCGCGACCTAGGCGGCCAGGCCAGCACGACGGCGGTGACTGAAGCGGTGATTGCGAAGCTCGGATAGCAGATTTGATTAACCGCGAAGACACGAAGACGCGAAGAAGAGAAATTCGACTGCTTTCTTCTTCACGTCTTCGCGACTTCGCGGTTAACAAAAAGCCAATGCCTACCCCCGATTTCATCCTCAACCTGCGGAAGAAGATCGGCCACGATCTGCTTTTCATCCCCGGCGTGTCGGCGCTGGTGTTCAACGCTGCCAACGAGGTGCTGCTGGCTCGGCGGGCGGATACTGGCAATTGGTCCGTCATCGGCGGGATCATCGATCCCGGTGAACAACCGGCGGCGGCTGTTACTCGCGAAGTGATGGAAGAAGCCGGCATTCAGATCGAAATCGAACGGATCAGCGGAGTGTACACGTCGCCGGTCATTACTTACCCGAATCAGGACCTTGCGCAGTACGTCATCACGGGATTCCGATGCAAACCGATCGCCGGCGAGCCGCGGGTGAACGATGATGAGTCCTTGGAGATCCGATACTTTCCGCTCAGCGATCTGCCGGATGATTTGAAGGAAGATCACCTGCTCAGAATCCTGCACGCCGCCGAGATTGATCATCCAGCGGCGGCGTTTTTACATGATCGGCCGGACGACGAATTGACTTAGTTTCGTAAAGCACGCTTTTGCACGGCTTTAAAGAGATGTAATACAGTGTCGGCAGTTGGTGATGCGCCCTACAATGGGGGCATGTCCAAGCTCTTCGATCCCATCACTCTCCGTAGTGTCACATTCCGCAACCGCATCGGCGTATCGCCGATGTGCCAGTACAGCGTCAAAGGAGGACTGCCGACGGATTGGCACATGGTGCATCTCGGCTCGCGCGCGGTCGGCGGGGCGGGGCTGGTGATCGCCGAGGCGTCGGCCGTGACGGCCGACGGGCGGATCTCGCCGGCGGATACGGGGATCTGGTCGCAGGCGCATGTCGACCACTGGAAGCCGATCGTCAAGTTCATTGCTGATCACGGTGCTGTGCCGGGCATTCAGCTCGCCCACGCCGGCCGCAAGGCCAGCACCGCCGAGCCGTGGAAGGGCGGCGGGATGGTCTCGCCTGATCACGGCGGTTGGCGGCCGATCGGGCCGGGGGATGAACCGTTCGCGCCGGACTATCCCACCCCGCGGGCGATGACGCTTGACGATATTCGCGAGGTGCAATCGGCGTTCATCGATGGCGCAACACGCGCCGCCGAAGCCGGCTTCAAGCTGATCGAACTGCACGCGGCCCACGGCTATCTGCTGCACAGCTTTTACTCGCCGCTTTCGAATCATCGCACCGACGACTACGGCGGATCGTTTGACAACCGCGTCCGCTTGACCGTTGAAACCGCGCAGGCCATCCGAAGCGCCATCGGCAATGAACTGCCATTGTTCGTGCGACTCAGCTGTTCCGACTGGACCGACGGCGGCTGGACAATCGAACACTCCGTCGAGTTGGCCAAGCGCCTCAAAGCCGTCGGCGTGGATGCGATCGACTGCAGCTCCGGCGGAAACGTGCCGAGTGCCAAGATTCCACTCGGCCCCGGGTATCAGGTGCCGTTCGCGAAGGCAATTCGTCACCAGGCGGATATCCCGACAGCAGCGGTGGGGATGATCACCCAGCCGCAGCAGGCGAAAGAGATCATCGCCAGCGGCGATGCGGACTTTGTGCTGATGGCGAGGGAGATGCTTCGCGATCCGTATTGGCCGATCCATGCCGCGCGGGCATTGGGCGACGACGTAAGCAAGCTCGCGCCGATCCAGTACGGGCGAGCCCTGTCGTGATGCCTTCGGTCGCATGGGCTACCAGCCCATGCCAAGATGCGCGGTCTGGCATGGGCTGGTAGCCCATGCGACGAAACGCGTCATCTTTCTCACAATCGATTATTGCCCTACAATTGATCATCTATGGCAGAGAAACTCGTCATCATCGGATCCGGCCCGGCCGGTTGGACAGCAGCAATCTACGCGGCCCGCGCCCGGCTTGAGCCGTTGGTTTATGAAGGCGCATTGTCCGAAGAAAACCGCCTCCGCGGCACGCTACCGCTGGGACAGCTGAATCTCACGACGGAAGTGGAGAATTTTCCGGGTTTCCCGAAGGGTATTCTCGGGCCGGAATTGATGATGGCGATGCGGGAGCAGTCAGAACACGCTGGGGCGCGGATCCTGACAGAAGACATCGTCGATATCGACCTCTCCAAGCGTCCGTTCACGCTCAAGGACTCGGCCGGCAACACTCTGCAGGCTCAGGCGGTCATCATCGCCACTGGCGCCAGTGCCAACTACCTCGGGCTGGAGTCTGAGAACAAATACAAGAACTGGGGCGTGTCGGCCTGTGCCGTGTGCGACGGGGCGCTGCCGCGTTTTCGCAATAAGCCGCTGGTCGTCGTCGGCGGGGGTGACTCGGCCTGCGAAGAAGGCGGGTACCTCACCAAGTTCGCCAGCACGGTTTACATGGTTCACCGTCGCGATGAGCTCCGCGCCAGCAAAGCGATGGCCGAGCGCACGCTGGCCAACCCGAAGATCAAGATGCTGTGGAACTCCGCCGTCGATGAAGTGCTAGGCACCGAAGTACAAACAGGCGGCGGCCCGCAGCCGAGCCTGACAGGGGTGCGGATCAAGAACCTCAAGACCGGCGAAACGCAGACCATAGAGGCGGCCGGCATGTTTGTGGCGATCGGGCACACGCCCAATACCAAGTTCCTCAACGGCCAGGTGAAGACCGACGACAAGGGCTTCCTCGTCCTGACCGAGCCGCACCGCACGCTGATCAGCGTCGAAGGTCTATTCGCCGCCGGTGACGTGGCCGACCCGACGTACAAGCAGGCAATCACCGCCGCCGGTATGGGCTGTAAGGCGGCGTTGGATGCGGAACGCTGGTTGGCGGCGATGGGCGTTCACTAGTTTCTGAATGCGACACGGAGACACAGAGGCACAGAGCAAAACACAGAGAAATTCTTCTTGTTTTGCTCTGTGCTTATCTCTGTGCCTCTGTGACTCTGTGTCGTATTCTTCACGCAGATGACCTCCCGATCCTATAGTTTTCCCGCAACTCATCGCCTTGGCGGCCAGGGTACGTTCAAAGCGATCCTCGATCTTCGCGTGAAGTTCGCGCGCGGGCCGATCGTCGTCTTTTCCAAACCCAATGATCTGCCTCACCCGCGGATCGGAATCAGCATCGGCCGACCCGTCGGTAATGCAGTGGCGCGGAATCGGATCAAGCGGATGCTGCGCGAGAGCTTTCGCCTCATGCAGCATGATTGGCCGCGCGGGTATGATCTGGTAGTGATCGTCCGGCCGCACAAGCCGATGCTGCTGGCGGAGTATCAAAAGACGCTGTCAGCAGCGATGGTGCAGTTGCACAAGAAGTGGACCGAAAAAATGTAGGGTCTGCCTTGGCGGACCTGCGGAATTTCGGTCCTCCAAGGCGGACCTTACTGTATGCGTTGGCTCCTTATCCAGCTTGTCCTGCTCTACCGCGTCACGCTCGGACGACTTCTCGGCGGGCAATGCCGGTTTACGCCTTCGTGCAGCCAGTATGCGATCGATGCAATCAACCTGTACGGCCCGATCAAGGGAAGCTGGCGGTCGACAAAACGCATCTGCCGCTGTCACCCATGGGGCGGGAAAGGGTTTGACCCGGCGTGAATGTTGAAGAGAGATTTAACCACGAAGCGACGAACAAACGAAGACTCGCTTGGATGGATCGAGATACTCGATGAGCCGAGGCGCCGCTTCGTTTCTTCGTCGCTTCGTGGCTAATTCTTTTTAACAAGTAGCGATTCGAATCCCCGAAAGCGCTTGACGAGTCGCTCTCTGAGCAGCTTCATTCCCGGTTCATACGTGTGGCCGTTTCTCGCGATCGCGATGAACAACTTCACCATGTTTTGCCAATCGCTGATGTCGATGTACTCCGGCCCGATCTTCTTCTTTGCGCGGTCCATGTTGTGATAGTTCCCCAGCGGCACGCAGACGGCCGCCGCGAGGTAGCCCCAGGCGTCGTAGACCGTACTTTCGCAGGTGCCGCCGGGCATGAGGGCGCGTTGGTATTTGAAGGTCTTGTCGAGCTGGGCGAGGTCGGCCGCCTGCTGGGACATGAAGTAGGTGAGGGAGGAGTTGAAGATGCTCGTGCGGTCGCCGGTGCGGAGGATTACGCCGTTGCCTTGCTGGGCGTAGGGCTGCTCGGCCGAACATTCGATGCCGACAATGCGGTCGGTCTTTTTCAGCAGCGACGGTTTGAGGACCGCACCGATGCAGCCGATGAAGCCTTCCTCCTCCGCTCGGGTGAGCATGACGGCGACGGTGGCCTTGGGCGGCTTTTTCGCCAGTTGATCGAGCATCGCCAGCGCCGCCGCCACGCCGGCCAAGTCGTCCAGCGCCCGGCTGAGGAACTTGCTCGCCTTCACCCGCCCGATGCCCTGATCGAACATGCCGATCGAGCCCGCCGGCACGGGTTTGTTCACGCGGATATTCACTTTCCTGGGGACTTCCAGCCGATCGTGCTCGTCGGCGGTCGCATCGATCACGACGCCGGGGATTTCTGCATCGCCGTCGAAGAAGCGTACTTTGGTGTTGCGGACATACTCGATGGCGACGTAACCGTGGAACTCCGCGATCAACGTTTTTCCGTCCATCATCTTGATCGCGCGAAACCCGGGGTGATCCATGTGCGCCGAAAACACCCACCGCGGCCCGCGGGCACCGGGTAACTCGATCAGGAGATTGCCGATCGAATCCCGCCGCAGTTTCAGTCGCGGGCGATCGGCCACGAAGCGTTTGACGTAGGCGATGACGCGGTCTTCAGCGAACGGGGCGGTGGGGATCGACGAAATCTTTTGCAGGAATTTCATTCGAGGATTTTAGCCACAGATCGGGCACAGATGAAATGCAATTCTTGGGTCATCCTGAGTGGTACTTCGCGAAGGATCTGGCCTGATTCCCAAGCCAGATTCTTCACGGGGTACCGCTCAGAATGACGAAGGCTGGTTTCTCTTATCTGTGTTAATCTATGCCCCATCTGTGGCTAAAAATCAGCGCCGGGCCATCGAGTCGGCTTCCTGCTCGATCGCCAGTTGCCTTAGCCGCGGAAGCATGTCTTCCAGTGATTCGGCCTGCGGGGACGTGGGGTATTTGGTTAACAGTGCTTCGCCGAGTTCGACGGCGTCCTGGAAGCGCTTGGCTTTGATGAAATTCTGGATTCGGGCTTCTTCTTCCTGGCGTTCTTCGATCTCGGCGTTTTCAAGGATTGTCGGCAGTTGCTGGCGGATCTTCTGGGCCTTTTTATGCTCAGGAAATTTGTCCAAAAGCCTTCGGGCGATGCTCAACGCTCGGCGGTAATGCTTGCGTTCCAACTCGTCCTTGATCTGCTCGTACAGGCGGCGGACGCTGCCCTCGCGGTAGATGTCGAACTCGCGCTGCACGCGCTGGCGGAGCCATTGGGCGTCGGCGTCGTATTCGTGTTCTTCCGCGAACTTGGTGGCGATGGCCAGCGCCTGGTCCCAGTTCGACAATGCCATCAGGTCGTCCACGCGAGATCGGGCGGCGTCGAGGGTGCCGAACGATTCGACGGGAACCTCGTCCTTCTCCTGAGGCGGACGGAACATCAGACGCGGTTTGGTGGAGGCGATCGGTTGAATTTCCCCCACTACCTCCAACTCCGCCAGATCCTCCTCGCCGCCCAGGGCAATCACTTCGGCCTCGTCCGCTTCGCGATCGAGCGCAGCGGCGGCGGGGGAAGGTGTGGTGGCGACGGACCGCAGGGAGTCGAGCTTGCCCATCACCTGCCGCATCATCTCCTGGAGTTGCGACAAATCCTGCTGAGACTGCGCGGTATTTTGCTGCAGCCGGGCGAGGTTGATTGCCATCTGGCGACTCTCTTCCTCGTCATTCTTGGGTTCGCGGTCGCGAAGCATCCCGCCGATGTGGGAAAGCTGATCGCGGATTTCCATCAGGTCGCGGGTATGGGTTGGCGTACGGCAGATCGCCTGTACGGCGATGACCACCGCACTCATCAATGCGATCGCGACCAAAGTCACCCCGAGGGCAGCAGCAACGATCAAATTCCTCGCTGGCGCGGGTAGTTCGACGTATCCACCCAGCAATGCAACCGCCACGCTGCCCAAGCAGAACGCCGCCGCTGTGATCAAAAGGTAGGCCGGGGTGAGATTGGGGCGTTGAGGATTCATAGTTCGTTGCACACTACTATATCGGCTTGGCGGAAGCGGTGCGAAAGAAAGAAGTCTCTTCCGTTTGCGGCTTGGCAAGCGGACGAGTTTCCCCCGAAGCCAAGCCGCAAGTGGCGGTTTTTGACAACCGAAGAGCTTTGCGTATGATACTTGGACTTCCCCAGTGATGGGGCGTATGTCGAGAGATCGGATATCGGACGTAACTCGTTATCTGATGGGTAGATATGCCGGGTTGGATCGCGGTTTGAACCGACGCGGGCCCCGGGAAGTGTTTTCCGCGGATGGACCTTTCGCTTTGCGACACGCAGCCGTGTCGTAGCAGCCTGCCCACCCGTCTCTCGACGATTCCAAAAACTTATTTACCCCGTAGTGTAACGGTAGCACCGCAGTTTTTGGTACTGCTTGTCTAGGTTCGAATCCTAGCGGGGTAGTACGGAGAAGTGCTGAGTAACGAGTGCTGAGTGCTGAGTCATCCGCTCAGCCACTCAGTACTCAGCACTCAGCACTCAGCACTATGTCTCTGACCGCCATCATCCTCGCCGCCGGGAAGTCGACCCGGATGAAGAGCAGCCGGCCCAAGCCGCTGCACGAAATCTGTGGCCGGCCGATGCTGTCGTATGTACTCGAAGCGTGTTACGGCGTCGGGTGCAAGAAAGTGCTGGTGGTGATCGGGCATGGTAAGGACGAAATCATCGCACGGTTTGGCGATGACAAGCGGATCACCTGGGTTGAGCAGACCGAGCAACTCGGCACGGGTCACGCCGCCCGGGTATGCGTGCCGCATCTGAAGGACGAAGCCGGCGACGTGTTCATCCTTGCGGGCGATGGGCCGTTGATTCGATCAGAGGTGCTGCGGACGCTGTTGCATGCTCATCACGACGACAAGGCCGCCGCCAGCATGGCGACGGCGGTGTTGGAAGACCCGACCGGGTACGGCCGGATCATTCGCGACGAGAACGGCGATTTCCTCGAGATCATCGAGCAGGCCGATGCGACGCCCGAGCAGCGGGAGATTCAGGAAGTGTTTCCGAGCTACTACTGCATCAGGGCGCAGGAGTTGGTGTCGGCTGTCGGGAAGATATCGAACAAGAACAAGAAGAACGAATATTATCTCACGGATTTGTACGCGATCATCCGCCAGTCGGGTAAAAAAGTGACCGCCGTGCAGGCTGTTCTGCCTGAGGACGTATTGGCGGTGAACGATCGCATGCAGCAGGCGGAAGTCGATGCAATCATGCAGGATCGCATCCAACGCCAGCTCCGCGAGAACGGCGTGACGATCGTCAGCTCGGCCGGCGTTTATGTTGAAAGCGGCGCGTCGGTCGGAAGTGATACGGTAATTCACCCGTTCAGCTTCATCGGCCGTGGCACCAGTATCGGCGAAGGCTGTGTCATCGGGCCGTTCGGGTGCATCCCGCGCGACAGCATCGTGACGGACGGCTCAACGGTAGCAGGCAATGTTTCGACCGAAGCGGCGTTGTTGAACGGCGGACGTGGATAAGGAGATTGTTGATGGTTGAAAGTGGAATGTAGAAGCAGCTCGGCAGATCAGGCGGCTTCAACAATCGACAATCAACAAACCACAATCAAAGACTTATGTCAGCTCTCGACTCAGAAAAACTCAAGCTCTTCACCGGCCGCGCCAATCCGCAGCTGGCGGAGAAAGTCTGCAAATACCTGCAGCTGCCGATGGGTCGCGGGCGGACGGAATTGTTCCCCGATGGCGAACTGCTGGTGAAGGTCGATGAAGACGTCCGCGGCCGCGACTGCTATATCGTACAGCCGACCTGCCACCCGGTGAACGCACACCTGATGGAGCTGATGATCTGGATCGACTGCCTGAAGCGCGCCAGTGCAAACCGCGTGACGGCCGTCATCCCGTACTTCGGCTACGCCCGGCAGGATCGTAAGGATGAAGGTCGTACGCCGATCACCGCGAAACTGGTCGCCAACCTGCTCGAGCGGGCCGGCGCCGATCGCGTCATCAGCATCGACATGCACGCCGCCCAGGTGCAGGGGTTCTTTGACATCCCGGTGGATCATCTGTCGGCCTCGCCGGTGCTGATCAAGTGGTTTAAGAGCCTCAAGCTCAAGAACATGGTGTTCGTCAGCCCCGATGTCGGCAATGTGAAACGTGCCCAGATCTACGCCAACCTTCTCGGCGGCGAAATCTGCATCATCGACAAGCGACGCAAGGGCGGCAGCAACGTGGAGAGCAAGCGAATCATCGGCGAAGTCGAAGGCAAGAACGTCATCATGATCGATGACATGATCACGACGGCCGGCACTGTCACGCAGGCGTGCAAATTACTCCGTGAAAACGGCGTGAAGGACATTTATATGGCCGCCACGCACGCGGTGTTCGCACCGCCGGCAATGGAGCGGCTGAGCAAGTGCGATTTCACCAAGCTGGCGATCACCGACACGATCCCGCTGGGCGATCGCGCCGAACCGATCAAAGACCGCCTGGTTCAGCTCAGCGTGGCTGAGCTGCTGGGTGAGACGATTCACCGCATTCACCATAACGAATCGGTGAGCGTGCTGTTCACGAAGGAAAAGATTCAACAAGATTAGATGGAATTTGCAATTTGCGATTTGCAATTTGCAATTGATACAAACAAAGAACCGCATTTTCGAGATTGCAAATTGCAAATTGAAAATCGCAAATATGAGGAGTGATTTATGGCAAAGCAAACTGCACAAGTCGTGGCCGAAACTCGTGGACAGCTCGGTTCCCGGGCCAACAAGCGTCTTCGCGACGCCGGGAAACTCCCGGGCGTGATTTACGGTCACAAGGAAGCGGTCGTCCCCGTGACGCTGCCGAAGAAGGAAGTGGTCAACCACATCAACCGCGGCGCGCATGTGTTCGAACTTCAACTGTCCGGCACGGCCGAAACCTGCCTGGTCAAGGAGGTTCAGTACGATCACCTCGGTCTCGAAGTCATTCACGTTGACTTCGCCCGCGTGTCGCTGAACGAAAAGGTGGAAGTCACCGTTCCGCTCGAACTCAAGGGCACGCCCAAGGGCGAAGAAGAAGGCGGCGTGCTACAGCAGATCGTGTCCGATCTGGAAATCGAATGCCTGGTCACCGATATCCCGGACAAGATCGTCTACAACGTCAGCGAGATGAAACTCGACGATGTGCTGCACCTGAAGGACATCCCCATGCCCAGCGGCGTGAAGGCCACTCAGGACGAAGACCTGATCATCGCCACCTGCGCCGAGATCAAGGAACTCGAATCGACCGAAGCTGCCGAAGGCACCTCGGCCGAGCCGGAAGTCATCGGCAAGAAGAAGGAAGATGGAGAGGAAGCCGCAGCGGCAACCGCTCCGGCGACGGAGAAGAAGTAAAGGAAATTTGCAATTTGCGATTTGCAAATTGCAATCTGGACTGCAAAGTCTTTCGATTGCAGATTGCAAATTGGCGACTGCAAATCCGGTTCATGAAAATCGTCGTTGGCCTTGGCAATCCCGGAAAAGAGTACGTCGGAACCCGGCACAATGTCGGGTTCGAAGTAGTCGAACAGTTTGCCAGCCGGCTGGGATGGATCGGAACGCCCGGCCAGTTCCAGTCGAGCGCGAAGAAGAAATTCAACGCACTGGCCTTGGACGGTAACGTTCAGTTGCAGTCCGGTGGGACGGAAAAAGTCCTGCTGCTCGAGCCGCTGACGTACATGAACCTCAGCGGCCAGTCGGTTCAGGCGGCGATGGCGTTTTACAACGTCTTTCCGCAGGATCTGATGGTGGTGCTGGATGACCTGGCTCTCCCGACCGGCCGCTTGCGGGTTCGCGGGAGCGGAAGTTCCGGCGGCCATAACGGCCTGAAAGACATTCAGCGGGCGATCGGTACTGACCAGTACCCTCGCCTGCGATTAGGCATCGACGCTCCTCCAGAGCGCGTGCCAGGTAAAGATTACGTGCTCGGGCGGTTTAGTGACGCCCAGCGACAGTTACTCGATCCAGCCATCGCCCGCTCGTGCGGCGCGATACTGACCTGGATCGATCAGGGATTGAACGCGGCGATGAACCAGTTCAATCGAGAAGAGGAATAAGTTGCCAGTTGTCAGTTGCCAGT
>JANMES010000052.1:0-13473 GCA_031377185.1 Phycisphaerae bacterium | reverse complement strand
CGAAGGAATTGCGCCTCGTTCTTGAATCGCTCGTATTGTTTCAGTTCCCGGGCGTCCATGCCGGAGCGGAACTTACCAAATCCTCCCGCCCAGCGCGCCCCCTACACTCGATAAAATCCGATGCGACGGTAAACAGTTACGGACGGGCTTGTGCTCAACTGGATGCGGTTCACCACGCAACAGTTGATCGATTGGTACAACTTTGAAGCGGGCGTTGTCCGCCCGATCACGCCGAATGTGCCAATCACCACCAATTTCATGACGACGATGTTCGGCCTGAACTACCAGGCGATCAGCCGGGTGGTCGACGTGGTCGCCGACGATCAGTACCCGAGTTACGACCCGGATAATCCGGATTTCGCCAAGTCTGCGGTGTATTGGTCGATGAAGCAGGACTTGTACCGGTGCTTCAAGCCCGATCGCACGTTTATGCTGATGGAATCGTGTCCCGGAGCGGTTCAATGGCGCACGCCGCAAAAGGCCAAGCGCCCCGGCGTGCATCGATTGGAGATGCTGCAGGCGATCGCTCACGGTGCGGATGGTACATGCTACTTCCAGTTCCGTTCCGGCCGCGGGTCGATGGAGAAATTGCATGGTTCTGTTGTCGAACACTGGGATACTGAGCGGCATTCACAAACTCGCCGATTCAAGGAGCTGCGGGCGTACTCCGACACACTGGATCGCCTCAAACCCGTGCTGGGGACGTTCAGAAAATCTCAAGTAGCGATCATCTACGACTGGGAAAGCCGCTGGGGCCAGCAGTTTTCCGGCGGAACCGGCGTCGAATCGGGTACTTGGTCCAACCGCGGCCGTCACTACTATGACGAAATTGCCGTCGAGCAGTATGAAATGTTCTGGCAGCGAGGCATTCCGGTGGACGTGATCTCCAATGATCGCGATCTGTCGCAATACTCGCTGGTCGTCCTGCCCATGCATTGGATCATGACGCCGGAGTTTGCGGAGAAGTTGAAGAAGTTCGTCAGCGCCGGCGGAACGCTGGTTTCGACGTGGGATACTGCGATGGCGACTGAAGACAACCTGATGCTGCTGGGCGGCTGGCCCGGTTCGGGGCTTGGCGAGCTGTTCGGTTTGTGGATCGAGGAAATTGACCGGCTCGCACGCGATACGCCTCGCGCCATCTCAGGTCTGCCCGGGTCTGGTGGTGACGTCGCGGCGATGATGCACCTGACCGGCGCAACAACGATCGCCACATTCGCGGATGATTTCTACGCCGGGCAACCGGCGGTGACGCATCACAAGTTCGGCAAAGGTCGGACGTATTTCCTTGGCACCCGGCTGAATGTGGAAGCCCGCAATGCGTTGTACGGCCGGATTATTGCTGAAACCAAATGCGAGTCCGTCCTGCCAGAAGGTTTGCCAGCGGGCGTGACCGCTCAGGTCCGCGGCGCGGGAGACGAGTCATTCCTATTCCTGCTCAATTTCTCCAGGAAACCCAACACGGTCTCGATCGGATCGCTAACACTCACCGATGTGGATACCGGCCGATCGTACGAAAGAGTAATCGAACTTGAACCGTTAGCAGCCCGCGTTCTTCGGGCTACTTAAAGCGCGCATTGACCCGTACCAGGCGATTAGCGTATCAATAAGTTGTCAGCCGGTACCAAATGAGCCGTAAGTGCAATTCCTCTTGCTTGAAATTTGTCGTTTTCTTGTGACGATGAGCCCGGTACTATTCCAACTACTGTAGGAAAAACTCAACCTCAATTCATCGGAGACGTAGCCCTCGCTTCCGGTGTTTCATAAAGGCAAGGGCGACAAGGAAAAATGGCATGTTCAATTAGCGGATCGAACTCGCAAGCTGCTGATCGCGGTTGGCGCGTCAGGCCTGTTGGCGGGTTGTTTGGCCGGCTCGGCGCTAGCGCAGACGCCGACGGGAAAACCCAACATCGTCCATATCGTCGCCGATGATTGGGCTGGAAGGACGTTGGCTTCAACGGGTGCGCGGACATCAAAACGCCAAACCTCGACAAGCTGGCCGCCGAAGGGGCCAAGTTCACCCAGTTGTACGTGCAGCCGATGTGTACTCCCACGCGCGCGGCCCTCATGACCGGTCGCTACCCGTACCGGTACGGCCTGCAGACTGCCGTCATTCCATCGGTATCCGCCTACGGGCTGGACACTACCGAATACCTGATGCCTCAGGTCCTCAAAGACGCCGGCTATAAAACTGCCATCATCGGCAAATGGCATCTCGGTCACGCCGATAAAAAATACTGGCCGAAGCAGCGCGGGTTTGACTATCAGTATGGCGCGATGATCGGTGAACTGGATTACTTCACCCACGAAGAACACCACGTGCTGGACTGGTACCGAGAAAATGCGCCGTTGAAGGAAGAAGGTTACACCACCAACCTGATCGGCAAAGAAGCCACCAAGCTGATTGAAGGACACGACACAGGTACGCCGCTCTATCTGTATCTGACTTTCAACGCCCCGCACACACCCTATCAGGCACCGAAGGAATATATCGATCGTTACCCGAACATCGCCGATCCGACCCGCCGAATCTACGCTGGAATGATTACATGTCTCGACGACGAGATCGGCCGCGTGGTTGCGGCGCTGGACAAGAAGAAGATGCGAGAGAACACGATCATCCTGTTCCACAGCGACAACGGCGGGACGCGGAACGCGATGTTCGCCGGAGTGATGGCGGATATGTCCAAAGTCAAAATCCCCTGCGATAACGGCCCCTACCGAGAAGGCAAGGGCACCCTCTTCGAAGGTGCAACGCGCGTCTGCGGTCTGGCGAACTGGCCCGGCCACATCAAGGCGCAGGCGGTGGATGGGATGATCCACGCGGTGGACATCTTCCCAACCCTGGCAGCATTGGCGGGCGCATCGACGGCCAAGTGCAAGCCGATCGACGGGCTGAACGTGTGGGACACCATCGCCGAGGGCAAGCCTTCTCCGCGAACGGAAATCATCTACAACGTCGAGCCGTTCCGTGGAGCGGTGCGACAAGGCGATTGGAAGATCATCTGGCGCACCTTGCTGCCTTCCAGTGTCGATCTATACAACATCGCAGAGGATCCGTCGGAAACCAAGAATCTGGCCGACGCGAATCCGGAAAAGGTAGCAGCGCTCAAGTTACGGCTTGATGCCCTGGCAAAGGAAGCAGCCCAGCCGCTATTTCTGATTGACCAGCAGAAAGTGGTCATGAAAAACATGGCCGGCAAGCCGATCCTCCCCACCGACGAAGACTTCTCGGGCGTGGAACAGCCGTAACTGGATTCTCAGTTCATCAAGCCGCATCCACGGAAACGTGGATGCGGCTCTTGGAAGGACAATTGGAGATAGGGTTAGCAAGCAAACCGAAATAGGTCCACTTGATGGCACATATCCCGGCTTATTTAAGTTCGGCCGTCGTGCCGTATTACTTCGCGGGCGTGAGCGAAAAGTCCTTGATCGTCAGGCCCTTCACCGGGTCTGTTCGCGAGTAGCGAGGGGCTTTCGTGCCTTTTCCATCTAGACTTCCACAGGTGGGGTTTTGCTCCGCCAGGACAAAAGAGTCATCATTTTCCCTTACTTACGCCCTCTTTTCGACCGGCCTTTTGTGGTGCATTTGGGTTGTAATCGGGATTTCGAACCGGAATGACGGCATCCGTATCTTTAAGATATCCAGTGATGAGGTCGTTCAATTCCTGGGCGACCTCAGCCTTGTCCGATGCCAGGTTTTTGGACTCCCCGATGTCGGCATTGAGGTTATAGAGTTCCAGCCGGTCGCTGCCGTCCTCCTTGTCGGCGAAGAATCGGATGAGCTTGAAGTCGCCTTTGCGGACATAGGCACTGGGCAAGAATCCCGGAATATCCTTGGCTTGGCCGGGGCTTCCGTGGGGGAAATGGCAAAACACCTGGTCACGAACCGGGCCTTTTCCGAGCAACGTGGGTGTCTGGTCCAGGCCGTCCAGTTTGAGGCCAGACTTTGATGTCAGCCCCGCCATCTTCAAAAGCGTTGGGTACCAGTCGACACTTTGCAGGAGAGAATCGTTGGTCGTGTCGGGCTTGATTTTGCCGGGCCAAATCACAATGCACGCTTCACGGGTTCCGCCCTCATACATCGATGCCTTGCCGCTCCGGAGGGGAAGGTTGCTGGTTGCGGGCATGTTTTCGAATCCCTCGGGGTCTGTCGACTTTGGAGGATAAGCCCAGCCGCCGTTATCGGAGAAGAATACGATGATCGTTCGATCGGCAATCCCAGCTTCGTCCACAGCGTTCAGGATGTTCCCCACACCATCATCCAGGCTCTTGACCATGGCGGCGTATAAGGGGTTGTGCTGAGGATTGTTCGGGTCGGCCTTGGTCTGGAAATGCTTGATGTAATCGGCTCGAGCATTCCAGGGAGAATGCACAGAGTACGCCCAGTAGTTGACGAAAAACGGATGATCCTTGTTCGTGCGAATGAATTGGGCCGCCTCCTGCGACATCCGATCTTCGATATGGGTTCCCTTTGGCGCCTCAAGCGGCGGGCTGGCGATAAACTTCCAAGGCGCCAGATAGCCCCCTCCCGGCCCGGAGGCCTGTGGCGTATGCGGGAAATCAAAGTCAAAGCCCTGATCTTTGGGCTCGTACTTATCCTCGTCATGACCCTTACGGTCGAAACCCAGATGCCACTTCCCAAAATGAGCTGTCGCATAGCCGGCCTCTTTGAAGGCTTCTGCCAGAGTGAAGTACTCTGGCTTCAATCGCGTAATGCTGTCGGCATTGATGACGCTAAAATTTGGGTTGTGCCCGCCGAGCTTCTTTTCCAATTGGACTTGCGGCACATGGCAGGCCGGCGAAGTAATCCCAATGCGGGCCGGGTACAAGCCAGTCAGGATGCTGGCGCGGGTGGGCGAACAGAGCGGACTGGCCGCATACGCCTGCGAAAATTTCACGCCGCGGGATGCCAGTCGGTCGATATTCGGCGTTTCGTAATACGTGCTGCCGAAGCAATGGGTATCATGTGCTCCAAGGTCGTCAGCCAAGATGAAAACGATGTTGGGGCGGTCACCGTCCTTCAAAGGCGTCACCTGTGCCGCTGCAACCGCCTGCCAGCCTACCAGGAACGCGACCGTGATGATCGAAACAAACTTTCGCGCCGACCATCGAATGTATTGAGTATGTTTCATGCTTTGCTCTTCTTTACCATATGAACCGGGCAAGTGTTGTCATTTCTAATCGCTGTGGGCCGAAAGTTTTCCAAATGAATGATAATAACGATGTCAAGACGCTCATTGTCGATCGGTTGTTGGGGGATGAGTTTCAGCAGCAACGGGTGTGAAAGAAGCCGTCGGCGATGTTAGAAAACCGCGAATTGCCAACACGGTGCTGTTCCGGACGGCGTTGGCTGGGGCATGTTTACGAAACCGGCCTACAAGATGAAGACGCATTCCTTTACACCCACCTGTTTCAAGGGGATCATCTACATGACAAGCCCGGAAATGTTTGAAGAAGACTAAAGCGCTCACTCTGGCGAACAGCCTTCAGTTCTGGCCAATTGCTTCCAAAGGCGGTTTGAATCTGCAACGGCCCGTGGAAGCCGCACTTGAAGTAGGGTAAACGAGGACTCTTTATGAAAATAGCAGGAAAATTGCTTGGATGGATGGCATTGTTCAGCATCGCAGTCGTTGCCGGCCGGGCACTGGCCGCCGACAAACCGTTGCCCAAGGGGGAATCGGTGATCGAAACGCCTGCAAAAGGCAACGGGCTTTGTGTCGACAATCTCTTTCAGTCGAACATGGTCATCCAACGCGACAAGCCGATCACCATCTGGGGTTGGGCCGCTGCAGGCGAAAAAGTCACCGTGACATTCGACGGCAAGCAGCAGTCGGCCACCGCTGCGAAGGATCGGTCTTGGAAAGTCACGCTCACGCCCCTGCCGGCGAGCAACCAGCCTCGCGAAATGACCGTCCAGGGCAAGGATGAGAAGCTGACTTTCGACAACATCCTCCTCGGCGATGTCTGGCTGGCCGGTGGACAGAGCAACATGGAGTTCCCAATCGACAGAGTCGATAACGGCGACCTTGAAATTGCATCCGCCAATTTCAAAGATGTTCGCCTGCTTACGATGCCGCAAAACCTGTCTCAGGATCGAGTAAAAGGATTTGCCCGCCTGGAGGAATGGAGCGGCTGGGAGAGCACACACTTCCGCAAGGGGTTTTGGGACGTCTGCACGCCGGACAACGTTCGTGAATTCTCCGCGATCGCCTATATCTTCGCCCGCCGGCTTAACATGGCGACGGGCGTTCCGATAGGCGTGATCGACGTCTCCCGAGGCGGTACGTCATTAGAAACCTGGACGCCCATTGAGGTACTGAAGTCCATCGACACGCCCGAAGTCAAAGCAATGCTCGCGGAATGGGATACCAAGATCGCCCAATGGGATCCCAAGGCTGACCTGCAACAGAGGATCCAACGCCACCACGACCGAATCAAAGCCAGCAAGGCACCGGCGGATTCCAAAGACCCCACCGACCTGGCTCCCGGACCGACAGTCGATATGAACCGCCCGGGCAACTGCTACGGTGGAATGTTGGGACCTCTCGCAGGTTTCCAGGTTAAAGGCGCGATCTGGCATCAGGGTTTCAACAACGCCCTCGGCGACGAAACGACCGGCGGCGAGATGTATCACCAGATTTTCCCTCGCATGATTGCCGCCTGGCGCGAGACGGTCGGTAATCCTGAGATGCCATTTGGAATCATCTCGCTTTGCACTGCAGGTGCTCCACAATCGTGGGAAGGCTTTTCAACCGGGCTGGTCGACAACGGATGCTACATTCGCGAAGCGCAATTTCGCACCTTCGTCGATCTACGCAAGGCCGGCGATAAGAACGTCGGTTTCGCAAGCAGCGATGATCTGCGTCGGTCATGGTATCACCCGCAGATCAAGATCCCGGCCGGCGAACGTATCGCTCGCTGGGCGATGGCGACGCAATACGGCACAAACATCCGTTGGCTGCCGCCCATGGTCAGCGAAATGAAGGTGGAAGACGGGAAAATCGTTCTTCAGCTCGATGGCGATGCGGGCCCCTATAACGATGGACCGATCTACGGGTTTTCAATCGCAGGAGAAGACCGCAAGTTCTACCCCGCCGCCGCGAACTATCCCATGGTTGACGGGAAAACGTCGAGTCACAAAGCGATTGTTCTGACTTCTCCGCTCGTCTCCAAGCCCGTGCACTACCGTTATGCATGGCACCGAAACCCCATGTCCAATTTCAAATCGTCAGATCACACCGATTTGCCCATGCCGATCCAACGAAGTGACAACTGGACGATGAACGACGTGTATGAAGCGTATGTGGGTAAGAAATCCGCTTCAGCAACGTTACTCAACCGCGCCGAACGTGGAGCGTTGAACAAGGCGTTACAGGCGGCCGACACGGCGAGACTGGTGGAAGAAGCCCAGACATTGTTGCAGAAGGGCCAATCCGCGGTCGGAAAAGGTGAAGAAAATTAGTTGTCGGAGTATCCCAGTCGCGATAGGCTCATTCGTCAATAAAATAGGTTTTGTGTAGAAGGATACTCGGCCATGGAAAATACCTTCATTGCGGTTAAAGCTCTTGGAGTTCTTGTCGTACTGTTTGTCTGCCTTAACGCATGGGCCGACACACCGCAGCCGCCCGCGAAGCCAGACTCCAACGAAAAAACCGAGCCCGCACCTAAACACGGCCTGGTCGGTCTGCGTCCCCTTTGTAGAAACGATGCCGATCTCAAAGGCTCGCACGGCGGTCCGTGGGCGGGATTGCCTACTTATGACCAGCAGAAAGGCAACTATCCCTTCGTCGCGGAAAATATGGACGTCGTCACGGACTACAAAGGCGACTTCAAAACCCGTCGTGGCTTCTTCGAATATTACTGGGGCATCGACTCCAAGGGCGACAGCCTCAATCCCGAAGAAAGCCCACTGGTTAAGCATATTCACGGTTGGGAAGCAGACGGCGGTGAGATCGAGCACATCCTGATGTGTCGTGAGTATGACCTGGCGATCCACAGAGGCTACAAGAACGCCACACCCGGGCCATTCAAGGAAGACACGCGGATCTTGTTTGCTGAAGATGTTGATAAAGTTCGAAAACTCTTCAAAGATGCACACGAGAAAGGCCTGCTCAAACACGACAACTACAAGCTGATTCAGATGGTGCAGGAACCTTCCTTCTTCGCAATCGACAAGCGGGTCCATCCGATCATCGCAAAATTTGAAGGGGTTGCGCTGGAGGTTCATCAGTTCAACCGGCATTGGCCTCTCGAAACGGGATGGGTCAAGCCCGCCAAAGTGGTGGCCGGTGCAAAATGGACGATCGAACAGAAGAAAGAGTACATCTTCTATTTCGGGCCGATCATGTGGAAGGAGAAGCGATACGCGCCCTTTATCGAACGTGAATGGATGAACAAGTATTGGGACGCAGGGCTGCCCAAGCATGACCCGCTGGTGCATTACTATCTAAACACATTCCCGAATGAATCCGGCCGCTTCCGCCCTGTCGGGCCGGAGTCGGATCCGAATTCGACTCTCGGGTTCGCCAAGTGGATGGTCGAGGAAATCAAAGGAATGCCGCATCCGAAGGAAGAAAAGCCTGCTGCAAAATAGCGAGTGGCACAAAAGAAATTTGGATGTGACCCGGCGCTAATAGAATGGAACCGTCTAGCACACGGTTTCCCCGTTTAGTGTTTTCCGCGAATCTTCAAACGCATCGGCGGCCATCAGCAGGTCTTCCCGCGTGTGGGCGGCAGACACCTGCGTGCGGATGCGGGCCTTGCCCATCGGCACAACCGGGTAGCTGAACGCAACGACGTAAACCCCTCGCTGGAGCATCAGTTCCGCCATTTTTGCCGCGATCGACGCATCGCCAAACATAACCGGGATGATCGGGTGCTCGCCGGGGAGGAGATCGAAGCCTTTACGCATCATCGCGTCACGAAACACCCGAGTATTGTCGGTCAGGCGCTGACGAAGTTCATTGCTCTCTGAGACCAGACCAATCGCCTCGCGCGATCCAGCCACAATCGGCGGCGGGAGCGTATTGCTGAACAGGTACGGGCGACTTCGCTGACGAAGCAGATCGACAATCACCTGTCGGCCGCTGGTATACCCGCCGCTGGCACCGCCCAGGGCCTTGCCGAGCGTGCCGGTAATGACGTCGATGCGTTCGGTCACGCCAAACTTCTCCGGCGTACCTCGGCCGTGCTCGCCGATGAAGCCGACGGCGTGTGAATCGTCCACCATCACCATCGCACCAAACTCATCCGCCAGATCACAAATCGACGGCAGGTTGGCAAAAGAGCCATCCATCGAAAACACGCCGTCGGTTGCGATCAGGATCATCCGCACCCCGCCCGATTGCGCCAGCTGCAGTTGCGCGCGCAGGTCGGACATATTGTTGTTCTTGTATCGAAACCGCTTGGCCTTGCAGAGCCGGATGCCGTCGATGATCGACGCATGGTTCAACTCGTCAGAAACCACCGCATCCTCGTCGCCGAGGATGGTTTCAAACAGCCCGCCGTTGGCATCAAAGCAGGAAGAATACAGGATCGTATCGTCCGTCCCCAGAAACCGGCTGAGATCGTGCTCCAGATCGCGGTGATTCTGCTGCGTGCCGCAAATAAATCGCACCGACGCCATTCCATAACCCCAACTGTCCAGCGCCTGCCGAGCGGCCGCGATGACCCGCGGGTGATCCGCCAGGCCCAGATAGTTGTTGGCGCACAGATTCAGCACCGATTTACCACCGGCCACGCTGATATGGGCTTGCTGCGGCGACACGATGATCCGCTCGCGCTTAGTCAGCCCGGCGGCGTCGATTTCGTTCAACACCTGCTGATAATGCCTTGCAATTCGATCGTTCATCCCCGATCACCCTTCCGCCCAAGTAAGCACGACCTTGCCGCTTTCGCCGGACTTCATGGCTGCAAATCCTTTTTCAAACTCAGAATAGTGCAGGCGATGCGTGATCACCGGCTCGATGTCCAGGCCGCTCTGCAGCATCACGGTCATCTTGTACCACGTTTCGTACATCTCGCGGCCGTAGATACCCTTGATGGTAAGCATGTTGAAAATGACGGAGTTCCAATCGATGTTCATCTCTCCGCCGGACGGGATACCTAGCATCGCGATGCGCCCGCCGTGACACATGGCAGCGATCATGTCGCGAAACGCCTGCGGGTTGCCGCTCATTTCCAGTCCGACGTCGAAGCCTTCCTTCATGCCCAACTGCTTTTGCACGTCGGCCAACTTTTGCTTGCGGACATCGACCGTTACGTCGGCACCGAGTTTTTTAGCCAGTTCGAGACGGTAAGGATTGACGTCAGTCACGACGACAAATCTCGCCCCTGCGTGCTTCACCACCGCCGCCGCCATGCAACCGATCGGTCCAGCGCCAGTAATCAAAACGTCTTCGCCTAGAACGTCGAAGGACAGCGCAGTATGCACCGCATTGCCGAACGGGTCGAATATCGACTGCACGTCCCGCGAGATCGGCGGGTGCGGTTGATGCTGATGCTCGTGTACCCACACGTTGGTCACCGGCAATGCAATGTACTCGGCGAACGCGCCGGTGCGGTTTACGCCGATGCCCTTGGTGTCCTTGCACAAATGCCTGCGTCCGGCCAGGCAGTTACGGCATCGGCCGCACACCAGATGACCTTCGCCGCTGACGACATCGCCTTCGTAAAAATCGTGGACATTCGCTCCGACCGCGACGATCTTGCCGACAAACTCGTGTCCAACGACCATCGGCACGGGAATGGTCTTTTGCGCCCATGCATCCCAGTTATAAATGTGCAGATCAGTCCCGCAAATACCGGTACGCAGCACCTTCACCAGCACGTCATTGATACCGACCGCAGGCTCCGGCACGTCGGCCAACCAAAGGCCGGGTTGGGACTGCTGTTTGACGAGCGCTTTCATGTTGAATCGCCTTCCGAATCTTGAGTAATCTCTTGACTTCTTGATGCCCGAATCTGTTTCCTGCAAACTATATCGCCACAACCCATACGCAACCAGACCACTCGGCGATTGTCGGTGGAGATAGTTGGAGTCCGTCCGTTTGCAGCGGGACTGATTTGTTGGCTGCAAAATTGGCAAAATGTACTCCACCCCGCAACGCCAGGCCGTGGGTTGGGTAACATAGTGATAAGATTTACTCGTGTTCAAATGGGTATGCTATCATTCGACGAGACAATCTCGAATGACCATGAGCCGCGTGATGCCACAGGACGGCATTTAACATGCTAGAATTTCTCGCCAGTTCGTCGATCGAGCAGGCCCGCCGGCGGCGGGCGGTCTGGCGACGGCGGGTTGCGCTATCCGTCGCCGTGTTAGTTCACTTCCTGATCATTCTCCCGTCCCTCGTGCGATTCTCATGCGAAGACGATGCCGATCACGTCCACGATCGCCCATTGGGTTTGCCGGGCGGGAGCGGTGATCGGATTGCCAAAGGCACGCCCGGTGGAGTTGAAGGCGGCAAGGGGAATGCTTCAGGAAAACAGGCCGCACAAGTGATTCGAATCCGCACCAATCCTGAACTGTTCAAGTCCCAAGGAGAGTCAAAACGTTCGCGATCTCCCTTCATGCAGCGGGTGAGCCGGGATCAACTGCTCGCGATTCTCAAAAACAATCAGGACGGCGGGCTGGTAGGATCTGACGGGGCGTCCCAAGCACAGGCGACGCTCGATCAAAGCGGCGGCGAGTTGTTCGGCGAAGCTGGTCCGCTTGGATTGCCAGGCGGCACGGGCGCGGGTAAGACCGCCGCGGGTTCACCGTTTGGCAACCGTGTCGGCGCCAAGTTGTGGCTCTATCGCGTGAAATACGACGGTGACAGTTGGGACGCCAACCCCGCCGCCTTGCCGGCGTTGCTTCGCGAGGTTCACAAGGCTCTAAACGTCCCGGTGTCCGATTCCCAGCAATTGATCAAACTGGCCAACCTGCCCAATCACAAGGGTGCGAATTTCCCGTCGCTGCTGTTCATCACGGGAACCGATGGCATTGGCGCGACGGATTTCGAATGCAAAAACCTTCGAGACTACCTCATCAACGGCGGACTGCTGGTGGCAGATTCCTCCGGCGGATCGTTTGAAAAGCAATTCATCCAATTCATGCACCGCGTGCTGCCCGGTTCACGTTTTCGCAACATCGAGTTTGACCACCCCGTCTTCCGCGGCCCGATGATGCCCTACCAACTTACCCGCGGTTGCCCAATCTACCGGGAACACGGCTCCGAAGAAGCCAGAGGCCTTTTCGCCGAAGACGGCCGGCTGATGGTATTTCTCTCTCCAGGGGATATGGGCAGCGCCTGGGCGGTTACAGAAATGGGGAAAAAACGAGGCGCGGTGGAAATGGCTTTCCAAATGGGGACCAACATCGTCGCGTACAGCTTGCTGACGGTGCATGACCTTCGTGAGAAGTAGCCGAACGCTCTCCAGATTCAAGGCGTTTACTTCGGCAGATCGTGCATGATCGCAATGATCCCACCCGCTCGGCTGATGGCCTCGTACACGCCGCGATAGCTCTTATACGGAAGCGATTTATCGCACATCAGCCGCACCTCGGTTTGCGAGCCGATTTTATCGCGAAGTAGACTGGTTAACTCTCGCTCCAAAGCGCTGGAACTGCCGATCGGCTGGCCGTTCAGGTACATCGCGCCTTCCTTGTCGATTACCACTACCGCGGCAGCTTCGGATTTCCCGCTGCGGGGCAGTTCCGGAACCTTCACGTTGAACTTCTCGCGCATGAAGCTTGAGGTGAACATGAAGAAGAAAATGATGAGGAATGCAATGTCGGCGAGACTGATCATCTGCGTCTCAACGATCGGTTTATTCCGGCCGCGACGAATCTTCACGACGCTCCTCCGAAATGACCACGATCCCGCCGGCCCGCTGGATGGCGTACAGGATTTCCGAGTTCCGCTGGAACGACAGATCGTCCTTGGCAAAAACCGCCACCGCGCGGTCTTCTTCGCCGCGGGCTTCGGATAACAACGTTGTCAGATCGAACTCCAGCGTTTCAAGTTTCACCGGTGCGCCGTTGAGCAGCAGCGTGGTTTCTCCCGCTTCAACCTTGATCTGCTTGCTTGCGATGCGGCTGGGATCGCCGGATGCGGTCGGCATGGGCACTGACATCGAGTAGTTGTGGCGAAACGTCGATGCGACGAGGAAGAAAATGATGATCTGCCACGCAATATCCGCCAGTGCGATGAAAGGAACGTGTGGCGGGGTGCGGAGGCGCTTGCCGAAACGCATCGCGCTACCGCCTTTCCTTGGCCAGGCGGTCGATCAGCTTTTCCACCAGCGATGTAGCCGCGCCCTGCACCTGAAGGACGAAGCGATTGACTCGAGACGTAAAGTAGTTGTATTGGACAGTTGAAAGCACCGCGACGATCAACCCGCCGGCCGTGCAGGTCAGCGCCTCGGCGATACCGCCGGCCACTTCTTCTGGGCTCATCGCGCCGGAGGTGCGGATCATCGCGAACGCCT
>JANMES010000015.1:0-67965 GCA_031377185.1 Phycisphaerae bacterium | reverse complement strand
CCGCTGAACACCAGCGTGCTGGAGGGGATCAACAACAAGATCAAGGTGATCAAACGGATGGCCTATGGATTCCGTGACGACGACTACTTCTTCCTGAAGATCCGATCAGCCTTTCACGGAAATACCGGATGAACCCAATTTCAAGGTGGCGAGCGAGGAAAGAGCGGGGGTTAGGGGAGAGGAAGCTTGAGACGTCCACCCGCATCTCCGGCCCGTTCCAATGATCCGAGCATCACTGGCACAGTGAACAACAGGTTGATCCTCGTCGACATACATCGGCCGGCCGACCGCGCCGGAACGTTTGCATGTACAGAATTTAGAGTACAGCAGAGGACAGTGTTGTCAATCACCTAATTCGCGTTGTATGGGAAGGACCCCAGACATCGTATCCCCCAGCGGCGGGTGGCCGTTGCGTCGGGGGTGGCGGAGTTACGGGGGCCTGCATTGCCGCCGCCTTGCCCTTCCGCTTCGCTGCCCTCGCCGCCTTTTTCGCATCGGCCACTGCAGCATCCTTTGCCATCGTTAATGCGTTCATCCCGGTAAGCATTGCCGCCCGTACCGGCTCGGTTCGCAAGCGGGCATAGACGTTGGTGGCCTGTGCCGTCGTTTGCCCGAGCGCCCCACCGATGAGGCGATCGGATAGCCCGCTCATCGCCATGTAAAAGCCCATCGTGCGGCGGATATGGCTTTGGAACGCCATCCATCGCGGCCGTACACACACTCCGCGGCCATCAAACTCTCGTCTAACCGAGCAGCGCATCCGAATTGTGCCTTCGGCCGGGCCGTTGGCGTCGCGGGGTGCAGTCGAAGCATTCGTTTACCCTTTGTCGCCATCATTGTCGTCGTGCCGGAGAAGTCGATTGCGAAATTGCGTACCATCTATCGCCGAGTTGGACCTGAAGTATGGCGACTTGTGCATGATGCGATATCATCCTGATGCCAACTGTCTGAAAGAGAACGGCTAACGTCGGCGAACTTCAGCAGGCCGGGCCGGACACTTTTGATGTCCCCGCAGAATTCCGGGACCCGTTGGCCGGGTGCCCATCCTCCAAACCAAAGGCTTCACCATGATCCGTTCTCTCGCAATCTTCATCGTGTCGGCAATGACTGCATCCGCAGCTGCGAAACCACTGCAAGTCTTCATCCTCGCCGGCCAGTCGAACATGCAAGGCCACGCGAAGATCAGTACCTTCGAGCACATCGGCATGGACCCGGCGACCAAGCCGATGCTGGCGGAGATGCTGGATGCGGATGGCAAACCGAAGGTCTGTGAGCGCGTGTGGATTTCCTCCATAGGATGTGCGGATGCCGAGCAGACGGGGAAGCTGACGGCAGGCTTTGGTGCGTCGCCGGAGAAGATCGGGCCGGAGTTCACGTTCGGCCTTTACATCCAGAAGTTCACCGACGCACCGATTTTGCTCATCAAGACGTCATGGGGCGGCAAGAGCCTGAACACTGACTTCCGTCCGCCGAGCGCAGGGCCTTATGTGTTCAATGAAACGCAACTCGCCGGTTTTCAGAATCAGGGCAAGGATTTGGCCACTATGAAAGCGGCGAAGGAGAAAGAGACGGGCGTGTATTACCGATTGATGATCGAGCATGTGAAAGCCGTGCTCGCCGACCCGAAGCGTGTGGTGCCCGATTACGACGCGGAGCAGGGCTACGAGATCGCAGGCTTCGCGTGGTTCCAGGGATGGAATGACATGGTGGACCGCGGCACTTATCCGAATCGCGACAAGGCCGGCGGCTACGATGCCTACAGCACAACGTTGGCTCACTTCATCCGCGATGTGCGTAAGGATCTGAACGCGCCGAAGATGCCATTCGTCATTGGCGTGCTTGGCGTGGGCGGGCCGACGGCGGAATATGGCCCCGACGGACAGCGTTACAAAAGCACACACGAGGGCTTCCGCGCTGCCATGGCCGCTCCGGCACAGTTGCCGGAGTTCAAGGGAAACGTTGCGACGGTACTGGCGGAGAAGTATTGGGATCGCGAGCTGACTCTGGCCAAGGCGAAGGCCGACGAAATCAAAGCAAAGGCGAAGGATCTCGCAAAAGAAGGTAAACTCAATGCTCCGGAAGAAAGGGCGTTGATGGACAAAATGCGCAAGGAAGGTCTCACTGAGCGCGAGCGCCTAGTGATCGAGAAAGGGATCTCCAATTTCGAGTTCCACTACCTGGGCTCCGCGAAGATCCTCGGCGGTGTCGGCAAGGGTTTGGCGGAAGCAATGGCGGATCTCAAACAACTCAAAAAGTGATCAACATGAAGAACAAACTCATTCTCCTGTCGCTTTCCGTTGTTTTAGTGGCGCATGGCTCCTGCTTGGCCGCCGGCAAAAATCCGGGAATGGCGATCCCCGACTTCACTAAAGGCGACAATATCCCTGAAAACGCGAAGCATGACTGGAACCTCGGTGCCACGGGCCTGCGCGGGTGGATTTATTGTGACAAGATGGTCACTTCCGACGCCCGTCAGATCTCTATCACACAGGTAAAGAAGGGATCTCCGGCGGACGGCGTTCTCGATATCGGCGACGTGATTCTCGGCGTCGGCGGCAAGCCGTTCTCTTATGACCCGCGAACCGAAATGGGCAAGGCCCTGACCCTTGCCGAATCGGAAGCCGGCCAGGGCAAGCTCAGCCTGACCCGGTGGCGCGCCGGCAGTGCGGCGGAAGTCGTGGTGAAAATTCCGGTGCTTGGAACATACAGCACGACTGCGCCATACAACTGCCCGAAGTCCAAACGCATTCTCGAACAAGGGTGCAAGGATCTTGCCAAGCGGATGGCGGATCCTTCGTATCCCAAGCAACTGCACCCCATTCCCCGATCGCTTAATGCCCTCGCCTTGTTAGCCAGCGGCGACCCAAGCTACCTCCCGCTGATTAAGAAGGAAGCTGAGAGGCTCGCAGACTCCCGCAATGCAGGGATGGTTACATGGAGCTATGGCTACATCCTGATGTTCCTGTCCGAGTACAAGATCGCAACGGGCGATGATTCGGTTATGCCCGGCTTGACGCGGATCGCCCTTGAAGCCGCCCATGGACAAAGTGCGGTCGGCTCCTGGGGTCACGGGTTTGCGCACCCCGATGGACGACTTCGCGGCTATGGGATGATGAACTCCCCGGGTGTACCGCTCACCTCCGCATTGGTGATGGCACGCATGGCAGGCGTGAAAGACCCGGACTTGGATCTGGCGATCGAACGCAGCACCAAATTACTGCGATTTTACATCGGCAAGGGTGCCATCCCCTATGGCGATCACTCACCATGGATTGAAACTCACGAGGACAACGGCAAGTGTGGGATGGGCGCGGTCCTGTTCAACCTGCTTGGCGAGGCAAAGGCCGCAGAGTATTTCTCCCGCATGTGCGTTGCCTCCCATGGAGCGGAGCGAGATTCCGGGCATACGGGAAATTTTTTCAATATCGCATGGTCTATGCCCGGAATTGCCCAGTCGGGACCCCACGCCACGGGCGCTTGGATGAGCGAGTTTGGGGCGTGGTATTTCGATCTGGCACGCGGGTCGGACGGAATTTTCCTCCATCAAGGCCCGCCGGAGCCAGGGAATGACAGCTACGCGGGCTGGGACAGCACCGGCGGCTATCTGTTGGCGTACGCCATGCCACTCCAGAAAATCCTGCTCACCGGCAAACAACCGAAACTCGCGACACAGCTTGATGCCGTCGCCGCCACGGCTTTGATTCTCGATGGTCGCGGATGGAACAACAAAGATCGCTACAGCGCCTACGATAAACTGAGCGTGGATCAACTGCTGGAACGGCTCGGCAGTTGGTCGCCGACTGTTCGCGAACGAGCGGCCATAGCGCTGGCTCGCCGCAAAGGCGAGCAGCCGGTCGCCTCCCTGGTGAAGATGCTATCCGCCCCGCGTCTGGAAACGCGCTACGGTGCCTGCGATGCGCTCACTAAGATGGGACCTGCCGCCGCCCCTGCCGTGCCGGAGTTGACGAAACTACTCTCTCACAGCGATCTCTGGCTGCGCGTCAAAGCCGCCGAGACCTTGGCGGGTATCGGAGCTCCCGCCATGTCCACGGTGCCGATCCTGCTGGAACGGCTCGCACAGAAGCCCACGGCCGAAGACCCGCGAGGCATGGAGCAACGCTATCTATGCTCCACTATCTTTGGAAAGATGCTGAAACAGTCGCTCACCGGCGTGGATCAGGACCTGCTCCGCAAAGCCGTGGTCGCCGGACTGCAAAACCAGGACGGTCGCGCCCGTGGGGAGATCAGCCGAGTCTATACGCAGTTGAGCTATGAGGAAATCAAGCCGCTGCTCCCCGCCATACTACAGGCAGTGATCGAACCGGCGCCTAGTGGCGAAATGTTTGCCGACGGGGTCCGCGTGGAAGGTCTCCGCGTCCTGGCCAAATACCACGTCGAGGAAGGAATCATCGCCTGCGTGAAGTACGCCCGCGATCAGAATTCATGGGCCAGCGAAAAACGGACACCGGAAATCATGAAGATACTCCTCAGCTACGGCACCCACGCCAAGTCAACCATTCCGGAACTGACCAAGATCGCGCATTACTTTGAGAATGAAGAGAAAGACTTTCCACCGAACCTGATGCTCATGAAGGCCAAGTGCGTCCGCGAAACGATCACTGCGATTGAAGCCTCGACGGACACGCCGGAACTCGTCCGCGTCAAATAGGGCAATAATACACACGGAATTGGAGCGGTTCTCAGGTTCATGCACACAGTAATCGACGCCAGAAGAATCACGCAGAATCGGCGTTTTCAGGCGATTTGGTGCATTGGCGTAGTCGCCAAGTGTGCATTTGCCTAAAACCGCTCTAATCTCTTCTGCTTGCTCATTGATTGGTTAACATTCTGCGACGGTCGGGCAATTTGTCTTCAGAACACCGTAGCGGAGATGAAACCATGAAGTCGATTCTTCTCATCGTTTCGATCTATTTCTTGATAATATTGACGTCCATTCATTTGGCGGCCGGTTCTACGCCGAATGTCATTCTGGTGATGCCCGACGACGTCGGCGTCGGCGACTATGCCTGTCTCGGGAACACCATCATCCACACGCCGGCGGTGGATCAATTCAAGAAGCAGAGCGTGGCGCTGACGCAATTTCACGTCAGTCCCACCTGCTCGCCCTGCCGGGCCGCGTTATTGAGTGGGCGACATGAGTTTAAGAACGGTGTCACCCACACGATCCTTGAACGCGAGCGGATGAGCCTGAAAACCTATACCCTTGCGCAAATGCTCAAGTCTGTCGGATACACGACGGGCATTTTCGGCAAATGGCACCTGGGCGACGAGGAGGCGTATCGGCCTGAGAACCGGGGGTTTGACGAGGTCTATATTCACGGCGGCGGCGGAATCGGACAGACATATCCCGGCTCGTGCGGCGATGCACCGGGGAATACAAATATCAATCCCGCGCTCTGGCACAACGGAAAATTTGAGAAGACCAAGGGTTACTGCACGGATTTGTTTTTCGCCCAGGCGATTCATTGGATGGACACCAAGCGCTCGGCCGATCAGCCCTTCTTCGCTTACATCCCGCTCAACGCCGCTCACGGTCCGCTGGTTGTGCCGGAGGAGTACTGCCGTCGGTATTCAGGCAGACCCGGTATCAAGCCGGAAGCGGCCAAGTTCTATGGCATGGTCGAGAACATCGATACGAACTTCGGCAAGTTGCTGGAGAAACTCAAGGAATGGCGAATCGAAGAAAACACACTGGTGATCTATTTCACGGGCGATAACGGTGGCACGGTTGGTGTTCACTTTTTCAATGGTGAACTGCGCGGGAAAAAAGGCACGGTGTATCAAGGCGGCACACGGGCGACGGCGTTTTTCCGCTGGCCGGGTGGAAAGATCCCGGCCGATGCAGAATGCAACGCCCTGAGTGCGCACCTTGACATCTTCCCAACGCTGGCGGAAATCACCGGAGCAACCTTGCCGGCCAACGTGCGGAATCAGGTTGAAGGCATCAGTCTCTTGCCCGTCCTGACCCACCCGAACGCCGAATGGCCGGATCGACTGCTCGTGCATCACGTCGGCCGATGGAGCAAGGGCAAAGCGGAGGAATCCAAGTACGCCAAATCAGCCATCCAGAACTCGCGATTTACGCTGATCGACAACGAGGAACTCTACGACCTCAAGGCTGACCCCGGCGAAACAAACAACGTCATCAACCAGCATCCTGAAGTGGCGGCCAATCTCCGCGCCGCATACAACCGATGGTGGAAGGATGTGCAGCCACTTCTGGTAAACGAAGACGTCACCGGCCCTGGCATCAATCCGTTCAAGGAACTCTATTACAAACAGTTCGGTGGCAGCCCGACTGCGAATGAACTCAGGCGAATGAACCCCAAATCAAGCTCAAGCAACAACGAGGACACACCAGGCCCGAAAGAGCCTGCGACCAAGTGAACTGGAATAATTTGGTGCGGATCTACAGCGGCGGGTGCGATTCCGTCGTTCTGCAAGTCCGGGTTATCGTCAGACTGTCTGGCCGCTATCCTATTTGGTTCGCTTGAGCACGACCAAAGGAGATTTCCAAGTCGGCGGATTTCTCTGGCTGAAACCGCCGATTTCGATGAAAAGGTAATCCTCTCCCTCGATTTTCCTGGTCGACATTCTGAGAGCTTGAAACCTGGTCAGGTCCATGAGAGTGTCGCCGGACCAGATCAGCATACCCTGATCAGTCGTGCCGCCGTCTTTAACCGTCAGGGTTTTCAACGGCGAACGCTTGATATCCGTTTTCATCTTGGGGGTAAACTCTTCCGCCGTTGGAACCACGGCTAGCGTTTTCCATCCACCCAGGACGGCCGGGTTGGCGGTGAACTTCCCGTCGTAGACGAAACGGTTGTCATCCGGCGAAAGTTCCGCGTTTTGCGGGTCCTGCTTGGATTGCCAGTTGGCGTCAATCATCGGAACCAACGTAGCCGACTTCTGGAACGTAGCGTCGTCGAGCGGAGGAAGTTTCATCTCTTCCATCCACAGCGCGAAAGAACCTTGCGGCACAGGGGGCATGGTGACAATGGATTTTTCGCCGTACCTCAGAAACGACGTCGCGGCGATCGTTACAGGCCCTTTGCCGAATTCGTTGATGAAATCCTTGGTAATAAACGCCCCGCGTGGCCGGCCGCCCTCGCGCTTGCCAATGCCTGCTTTTTCCTCGATCAAAAGCTTGCCGTTTACATAGATGCGATAACCATCACCAGTTCCAACATTGACGCTTCCACCGATCAGCATTCGATAGCGGTGTCCGGGCTTGAGTGCGGGGAACTCAAACGTGCCTCGCATCAGGAGGACTTCCTTGTCCCACATCGTGCGCATGGGATCGCTGCTGCGGGATTTGATCTTGGCCATTTCCTGCATATCGGTGATGAGCTTGCCGTTGTACTGGCCGAACGGTGCCTGGGCCTGCTGCCAACCGGCTTTGGCGGGATCAAAGTCGGGCTTGTACCAAGAGTCCATCCCGGCCGGGAGCGTGATCTTGCGATACCGCCAGGGAGAGATGTCGTACGCCTGTTTCTCTGCAGGATCGAACATGTGGTAGTGCCACTGGGCATTCTTCATATCCGGGCCGAAGATGTGCCAGTCGTAATCGTGGATGTCAATTTTTTTGTAGAGGCTGACCAGATCGCTCAACGGCCCGGGTCCACCAACATATTTGCTCTGCTTGGCGGCAGAAGCCTCTTCGAGGATTTTGGATCGCCTCTCGCCCATGTACTGGTAGATCAGTCGATCGCGGATGGTGGGCTTGAGTTGATTAAGCAACTCAGGACTAAAACTGTCGAAGTCAGCCGCGAGGAAAATTGTGTCGTAGGGGAGCGATTCATTGGGGAATCGTTTTTTTGCTGCGTCATAAAGTACGTCGTACCCGCCGGGAACTTCGGACAGGACTTTTGCCATCAAATTGAGCTGTCCTTCATAGGTCTTGGTCACATCCTGTCCACCAACCCAGGTCTTTACGCCGGTGAAGCTGGTGAATGACTCTCGGAGCGTCTGGCGTCCCAGTTCCTGCACCTGCGGTGAACCAGTGGCTAATCGGTCACAGAACGCTTTGAGCGGGCTGGTGGCGTTATAGCGTTGACTGCTTTTGAGCATCTCGCCCACGGCTGGCAGAACCTTCTTGTAGCACCGCTCGTCGGCCGCCACCGGCGTGAGTGCACCGATGGCGCGGCTTTGCAGCCACCACTCCTGATGCTTCAGATACGGAATGATCTGGTCGATGCACGGCGCAACCATGTCCGCAGAACCGCGGGCAACCACCGCCAATGCTGCGTCTTTCACCCACCACGATTCGTCCGGGTTGTTAATGAGGCTCATCGCCTGGTCGAACAGTTCCTGCGACAAAGCAGGCGCCTTGTCCGCCTGGGCATTGCCGGATTCGTCCTTGTCGGCCGACGCATCCGGAGTGAACTTGGCCAGTGCGAGCAGCGCCGCTTGGCGGATTCGCGGATCAGGGGATCCGATCCAATCCTTGATCAGGTTCAATCGCACCTTATCGCCGGGCTTGGCCCACATGTAATCAAACTTAATGCCCAAGGCGTTGTTGGCGGCCAGGTTCCGGATGTGCGGGTCAGGGTGGCGAATGTACTGGTTGAGCACCTCGTCGCTGACATCGCCGATCGCCAACAGTCGCTCGATCACCGGCCGACCCGAATCCTTGGCAACCGTCTCCACGGAAATATCAGCGATCTTTCCCGAAGCGTCGGGCGCGGGCTGGAGGGAGTAGAACACTTCGTCCGCAGCCGTTCCCCATGGGCGATCGGGGAGTTTGTATTCGTGCGAGAACTTGGTCTTGGGCGCTCCGGAGACCCGCAGCGTCTTGCGCGGAATGGTGTAAGTCAAAGCGTAGCCCGCGCCCCATTGCTCTTCGTCGTAACCGGCCCCGCCGAGAATGCCGAACGACCCGTCCCACCGGCGGGACAGTTCGTAATGCCACTTTCGGATTTCCAGGAAATCGCGGTATTGGGCGGGCCTTTTATCCTGAAGAAGCATCATCGCGCTGCTGCGCCAGATTTCACCAATGCCTCCCCCGGTGTGTCCGTGGAGCATGAACGTGGTGGTATAGAAGCTCATATTGGCGGCGGCATCGCGGGCCTTGGCGTAAACCGAGTTCTCGCCATCGGGCGTAAGTGAAGCCGCCGCGGCCATTGCGAACGAGACCAGCCCGTTTTTGCCGTTATCGACAAAGCTGCCTTCCGGGCGGTTATCGCCGTAAGGGTTGTTTCCGCGATTGGCAAAACGGTAGTAGTGGATGAGCGTCCGGCGAAGCATGTCTTCATTGACGTTCGCGCCACACTCCTTGGCGAGGAGGATGAATGTCAGGCAATGTGTACCACCGGCGTTGAGGTGTCCCCCGCCGCCACCGTACGTTACTGCAGCCACACCGCCGCGACCGTTCCAGCCGTCGAGGTATTCGGCCTTGGTTGCGGAATCAACCCATTTTTGGATGACAGGGAGTGCGTCGGGATCGCCGGTGCGCAGGTAATACTCGCAAAGTCCGATCCCGCCGTAACCCAGGAACCACGCATAGGTCGGGGCAGGTTTGTACTTCAAACCCTGCACCCAGGCGCGAACCGGAGCGAGATCTTTTTCCTCCCCCGTGGAAACCAGAAAAAGCAAGCCAATTTCGGCAAAACCCTTGTTGGAGTCGGGTTTGGCGAGATAGTCAGCGAAGTTGCGCACGATCTTGTCTGACTTGGGGCAATTCACCGGCCAGGTCGCGCTGTAAGCGCCCAGCACGGGGATTTTGACGATCACTTCCACCGCCGCATCGGCAGGTGTGTTCTTGACCATCATCTTCACCAGACCATCCGACGCTTCGGCGGCAGTAATGACGTTGCCTAACTGGAAGCGCGGGTCGATGTCGTGCAACTTTTCGCCGTTGATCGTCTCGATGATCTGCCCGGGCTTGAGCTTCCCAGTCTTTGCGGCCGGCGAACCTGGCTCAACGTTTTGAACCTTCATCACAAACGCTGGCTGGTGCAGTTCAATGCCGATCCCGACCGGCCCGAAACGATCGATCGACTGGACCGACTGTGCAGACGACGGTGTGGTTGAGAAAATTTGTGGAACGGTATAAAAGGAATCGGCTCGTACGAACGTCCCCATACAAGCACTCGCGAAAGCGATGGCAAGCACGGACCCGATGCGCAAATGCATGGTCATAAAATTGATCCTTTGATTCACCAATTCTTCACCTATCCGAGCACTTTAAAAGCCCCCAGCTAACAGCATCACGGTGGGCTTTGGACTAATTGTCTCGCTTAAGCACAACCAGAGAAGATTTCCAAGTCGGGGGATTCTTGGAACTGAAGCCGCCGTCCTCGATGAAGAGGTACTCGGTGCCGCCGATGTTCTTGGCGTACATCCTAAGGGCCTGATACCGGGTCAAGTCCATGAGCATATTCCCGGACCAGATCAGCGTGCCAACACTTGTGTTTCCGCCGTTCTGCAGGGTGACGCTCTGAATGCGCGCCCTCTTGGCATCGTACTTCCCAGCGAGATCGAAGTCGGCCTCGCTCGGCACGAGTGCGACGGCTTTCCAACTGCCGCTTAATTTTTCGTTCGGGAGGAACTTGCCATCGTAGACGAAGCGGTTGTCATCGGGCGAAAGCTCTGCATTATCCGGATCCTGCTTGGACTGCCAGTTGGCATCGAGCATGGGGATGACCGTGGCTGACTTACTGAATACCTCATCATCCAGCGGCGGCAGTTTCATCTCCTCCATCCAAAGGCTGAACGTACCTTGTGGCACCGGGGGCTTGGTGACGACCGCCCTATCGCCATAGCGCAGGAAGGAGATCGCCGCGAGGGTGACCGGGCCTTTGCCGAACTGATCGAGAAACTCCTTGGTGATGAACGCCCCGCGCTGCTTGCCGCCTTCGCGCCGGCCGATGCCGGACTGGACCTCAATCAGTTGCTTGCCGTTGATGTAAATCCGGTACCCGTCACCGGCACCAACGCCGGTGCCGTTGTCGATCTGCAGCCGGTAAAGGTGGCCGGGCTTCAGCGGCGGGAACTCGAACGTGCCGCGCATGAGCAGAACTTCCTTGTCCCACATCGTGCGCATCGGAAGAAGCTGGGGTGACCACCGCCACTTTTTCAGCTCCGCCGCATCGGTGAGGAGTTTGCCATTCAACTGCCCGAACGGGGCCTGCCCTTGCTTCCAGCCGGCTTTGGCGGGGTCAAACTCCGGCTTGTACCACGACTCCATGCCCTTGGGCAGAGTAACCGGCCGATAGCGCCACGGCGTGACGTCAAAAGCCAGCTTCTCCGGGGGATCGAACATCAGGTAATCCCATTTGGCATTCTTGAGATCGGGTCCGAACACCTTCCAGTCGTACTCCGTCGCGCCGATCTTCTTGTAGAGGCCCACCAATCCATCCATCGCCGTGGAGTACTCGACGAACTGGTTCTGCACTGTACCCGCGGCCACGGCCAGAAGCTTGTCGCGGTTCTTGCCCATGTACACGTAAATCAGATTGTCGCGGATGATGGGCTTGATTGTCTTGAGCAGTTCCGGCCCGAACTTGTCGAAGTCCGCGTTCAGAAAGACGTTTTCAAATGGTAACGGAACAGTGGGATTCTGCTGCTTGGCGAGCTTGAAGAGCAGATCGTATCCACCCTCCACGCCGGCCAGCGATTGGGCGATGAACTCCACGTGGGACCGATAGTTGCTGGCGATGTCCAAGCCGCCCGGAGCAGTCTTGGCGCCCGCGTATCCGAGATAGGTTTTCTCGAATTCTTTGGCGATCAGCTTCTGCACCTCCGGACCGGCCTCCTTGAGGCTCGCGGCGAGCGGCCCGTAGCGCAAAGGACCGGTCGCGTTCCATCGCTGAGTTGTTCGCACCATTTCCGCGATCGCGGGGATGACCTTGCGGTAGCAGCGTTCGTCGACCGCAACTGTTCCCAGCGCGCTCAAAGCTGCGTTCTGCAGCCACCATTCCTCGTGCTTGAGGAAACCGAGGATCAGATCCACGTGCGGAAGCACCGCGTCAGCAGGCCAGCGCTGCACGACGCCCAGCGCCGCCACCTTGACCCACCACGACTCTGCAGGATCACGCAGCATGGCAATCACATCATCACAGCCCTTTGACCCGAGAAAAGCGGTCAGTTCCTCCCCTGTGAATCGCGCGCTGATGGCGGTCAACATAGCCCGCCGCACGCGAGCGTCCGGCGAATACAGCAACTCCATCGCCAGCTTCGTTCGAACCTCGCCGGCCGGCTTTGGAGGGCTCAGGTAGAAGCTGTTCATTCCCATCGCCTTGTTCGCCGCCACACCGCGTACAAAGTTGTCGGGGTGATGGGTGTAACGGCGGATGGTGGCGTCGTCCACATCCGGCTTGGAGAACCGCTCCAGCAGCGGTCTTCCCGAATCAACCGCCACCGTTTCGTGGGAGAAGCCCGGCTTGGTGCCGTCAGCCATGGTGGCAGGCTCGATGGACGCGAATGCGTCGTCGGCCTTGGTGCCCCACGGGCGCTCGGGCAATTTGTACTGTTTGGAGAACTTCGTCGGCTTGGCACCGGTTACCCGAAGGGTCTTGCGCGGCACGATGTAGGTCAACGCATAACCGGCACCCCAGTCTTCACTGTCGTACCGAGCACCGTCGAGAATCCCGAATGAGCCATTGAACCGCCGGGACAATTCATAATGCCAACGGCGGGTATCCAGAAAGCTCCGGTACATCTGAGGTCGCTTGTCGGCCAGCAACGACATCGAAGCGCTTCGCCAAATCTCACCGATCCCGCCGCCGGTATGGCCGTGCAGCATGAAGGTGGTTGTGTAGAAGCTGGTCAGCGCCGCCGCATCGCGGGCACCGCCATAGACCGAATTTTCGCCGTCCGGAGTGAGCGCCGCGGCCGCGGCCATGGCAAACGCGAGGTTGCCGTTCTTGCCGTTGTCCACCAGGCCCCCCTCGGGGACGTTATCACCGTAGGGATTGGTCCCGCGGCCTGCCCAGCGGTAAAAGTGGGGCAACACGCGGTTGAAGGTATCGTCGGGAACCTTGGCGCCGCATTCCCTGGACAGCATCAGGAACGTGACCACCGCCGTGCCGCCGGCATTGAGGTGCCCGCCACCGCCGCCGTAGTCCACATTGCCCGCACCACCCCGCTGCGACCAACCCCCGAGATACTCAGCAGCCACAGCGGTGTCCACCCACTTCTGAATCACCGGCAAGGCCTCTGGATCGCCGGTGCGCAGATAGTATTCGCACAGCGGAATGCCGCCGTAACCCAAGTTCCACGAGTATCGCGACGGCGTTTTGTCTGCCATGCCGCGGACCCATTGCCGAACCGGCTCGATATCCTTCTCCTCACCGGTGCCGAGCAGAAAGAGCATCCCGATTCCACCGAAACCGCGGTCCGAGTCCGGCTTGGCCAGATAATCTGCTAACCCGCGAACGATTTTGTCTGACTTAGGGCAATTCATCGGCCAGGTCGCACTGTACGTACCCAGCACCGGGATGTTGACCACCACTTCCTGGGCCGCAGCGGCCGGTGTGTCCTTCACCATGAACTTCACCTGGCCGTCCGATGCCTCGGCAGCGGTGATGACATTGCCAAGCTGAATGCGCGGGTCGATGTCGTGCAGCTTCTCGCCGTTGATCGTCTCGATGATCTGCCCCGGCTTGAGCTTGCCGGTGGTCGCTGCGGGAGAGCCCGGCTCAACGTTCTTGACCTTCATCACAAACGCCGGCTGATGCAGTTCAATGCCGATCCCGACCGGCCCGAACCGATCGACCGATTGGATCGACTGATCCGGCGACGGAGCGGTCGAGAAAATTTGTGGAACGGCATAGAACGAATCGGCCCGAGCGGTCATCCCGGTAAAAGCGCCTACGATGGCGAGGACTAGCACCGATCCTGCGAGCAGCTTTCCATCCATTTTGATGTCCTCTTGTTATCCGGTTCGTTTTACAACTTAGACCCGATTGCGAAACTCACGCGACGGTCATTTTCGCCGCACGGTCAAAGAAAAGCCATACGCGAATTGGAGAGCATTTCGTTTTTAGCATGGCGTGATCCCCGCTATGATGAGATCGGCAAACGCTAAAGTAACTCACCATGCTGTAAACCTGCGACCTAATCGCTCGGAGCGCAGTTTCCCCAACTGTGAATCTTTAAACGCTTCCCGACTGAATTGGTATGTCATCCCGTACACCTGTTAAGAATCCACCTATGAATCAACCTCGACTCTCGATTTCCGCGGCAGTTTTTCTCCTGATCATCTCCCCCGCCATCATGGCGGCCGAGAATGACTCGCTGCAGTTGGCGGCACCGCTGCGCGACAATGCCATTCTCCAGCAGCAGATCCCTGTGCCTATTTGGGGCAAGGCGCAGGCTCGCGCCAAGATTTCCGTAACCTTCGACTCGCAGACCAAGACCACCGTCGCCGACGACGTCGGGGATTGGAAGCTGGCGCTCGATCCCATGCCCGCCGACAAGCTAAAGACCGTTAGCGATGCCCCGGAAGGCCGGACGATGACCGTCTCGGCAGAGCTCAACGGCGAGAAGGTCGAAAAATCGATCAAGAACCTGCTGATCGGCGAGGTTTGGCTGTGTTCCGGGCAGTCCAACATGGGAGGAGGAGTCAGGCGGTCACCGTACCCGAAGGATTCGATCGAAAAGGCAAACTATCCTGCTCTGCGCACACGAGGGGACGGCGACTGGATCATCTCCACTCCTCAGACCAGCGGAAACTTTTCCAGGTTGGCTTTCTGCTTCGGGCGTGAGATTCAAGCCCATGAGAAAGTTCCGGTGGGGTTGATCGTCGCAGCAGTTGGCGGAACGTCCATCCAAAGCTGGTCGCGCCCGCCTGGCGACAAGCCGGTTTCAGAGAAGGGTTTGGGTAGCAATTACATCCCCCACATCAAGCCGCTGATCGGGTACGGTATGCGGGGGGCGATCTGGTATCAGGGAGAAGCCAACGTCAACGATGGCGAAAAATATCGCGATCTGCTGAAGTCGATGATCGAAGATTGGCGGGCGTCGTGGGGAATCGGGGATTTCTCGTTCTACTATGTGCAAATCGCAGGCATTGGCGAATCCCCCAAAGACAAGCCCGCCATGGGTGACGGCCGGGCGAGTATTCGACAGGCGCAGTTTGAAGTGCTCGCTGCGGTCAAAAACACCGGGATGGCCGTCACGCTTGATGTCAGTTCCGAAAAGGAACACCCGATCAACAAGTACGATGTCGGGTTGCGACTGGCTCGCTGGGCACTCCATCGGGATTACGGCCATAAAGACCTCGTTCCCAGTGGCCCGCTATACAAGAGCTTTGAAGTCGAGGGGAGCAAGATCCGCGTAAAATTCGACTACACCCAGAACGGGCTGATGCTCGCAGAAAAGAAAGGCTATGAACCGCCGGCCGAGACTCCAAATGCCCCGATTCCCTGGCTATCAATCCGGGACAAAGACGGGAGCTGGCATTGGGCGGAAGGCGTGATCGATGGTTCGGATCTGATCGTCAGTTCCAAGGAAGTAAAGAATCCGACGGCCGTCAGGTACGCCTACACGGTCTATCCCATCGATTGCAACCTCTACAACAAAGACGGCCTACCCGCAGGCCCGTTCAGTACTTGTGGCTATTGATCAAGCCCGTAATTGGGCGATCGCACGGCCTCCAAATCATGGATGCTTTGCCCAAAACGACGCGGAATGATCGATTGTGCGACACGCCTTGGGCGATTAACAACGGTGCTGGCGGTCAGGTGTAAGTAAGGTAGTTAAACTCCGATTGCACTTTTAGTGACTTTTTAATCGAGAATGCCAGACATGATTCAACGATCAATTCTTGTCCGATGCGTCTGTGTGGCGATGCTATCCCTGCTTCTCTGTAGTAGTGCGTTTGCTAAACCATCCAAGCAAGTAGCCAACCTGACACCCGAAGGTGAAAAAGCCCTCGCGGAATACTCGGGCATGCTCGAAGCATTGCGCGATGAGTTAAAACCCAGCTTGCCAATGATCGACCAGAAACAGGCGGCGGCACTTCTTGCGGCTCACCAAAAGCCAAAAAACCCTGAATTGGTGGAACTGGATGCTGCTAAACCGATCCTGACTCAACTCGATGGCTTCTTGGCAAATGGTTCGCTGGATACGAAGTTTGCCAAGTGCGTCGTGCTAGCCAACGCCACACCTCGTGGTCTGGCGGAGTTTGCACAACAAGGCCCGGAAAAAAAGAAGCTCATCGATGATCTCCTGTCTGATCCAGACCTGATGCTACAGATAATCCTCTCCGGAGGCGCCAAGGCCGGCCGATACGGAAAGGCGATGGAACTGTACCGCGCCATTCAGGCCTCCAGCGATCGGTCAAAGAGCGGGCACTTCCAGCGGCTTGCATTGGCAACCGCCTTGGAATTGGCAGCTCCGGAACTTTGTGGCTACGACAACATCGATCCTGTCAAGCGGTACGCGTTTTACGAAAAATCCTACCTTGATAAAGAACTTGATTCCCATTTCGACCAACACACCGTTTGGCTTTACCGACAGGTCATCAACGATCCTCACTCCGAAGTGGATATGAAGTGGATGCGTCAGATGCTCTGGAACTATCGCCCGGATTTCATCACGGTGCCCGAAAGCTTTCAGTCCCGCTATGTCGGTCTAATGAATTCGGAATTCGGTCATAAGGCCCCCGAGTTCGTCGATGGTGCGGAAACGTCGCAAATACAGCAGACAATCGACCGCGGCAGTCTCTGCGGACCAAAGGCGTTTTTCGGACGGTGCCTGGGACGCAGCTTTGGAATACCGGTTTGGGGTGCGCGCCTCAGGAGTCATACCGCCATGACTTACTGGACGCCCAAGGGATGGACTCAAATCCTCGGCGTTTCGTGGCAAAACGGTTATTGGGTTGTCGACGAACCTGAGAAGATGCGTGCCCATTACTTCAGGCTTCAGCAAATCGCGCGTGATTTCCCGGACGAATTCATCAAGGCCTGCCGCGCTCAATGGATCGGGGATGTTTTGGGTGAGAAGAAGGTCGATGGCATGGATCTGAATACGGGAGATTTGTGGAATGTCGTGGCGTTGAACAAAGAGCGCTCGATCGCCATGCAGGCCAATCCGCCGGCGGATAAAAAAGCCCCGCTGCCGTGGGTGGCGAATGTCTACCTGAAGACTGACCCGAAGAATCCTGAGCAAATCATGACGCCCGTCATTGCCGATGCAGATCGAAAAGTGGCCATCGACGACAAAGGCGTCATCGTCATTCCTGCGGCCGCTTGCACTTCGCCCACGGCGAATACACAGAAAATCGTGTTCATGAAAGGCCGAGACGGCAGCATGCAACTGCACTACAAGCGATGGGAACAGCCCGAGCCCTTCACCTACGAAGTAACCGCGCCGGCAGCCGGAAAATACGCGATGTCTGCCAACGTGGTGACGGTCAACCGGGAACAGTTCTTCCTCGCCACCGTCAACGGCGGTAAGGATCAGCTAGAGTTTAAGATGCCCTATACTGTTGGGATGTGGGGCGAGTCGGAGCCGCTAGTGGTCTCGCTTAACAAGGGAATAAACACCCTCAGCTTTACCCGCACCGTACCCGGTGACTTCGAGAAAGAGGGATATAAATTCGCCGGCCCGCAATTTGGTGGGGTGACGATCAAGTCCTTTACCCTCAAGCCGGTTAAATAGCGCGATCCGAAGCAACACTGCTCCTCCTACTTCGGATCCTACTTCGGAAGATCTTCCTGCGAGGTTGGATCTGGTTTTCCCTCGCGTGGGCCGCACTTTCCGGGCGTGGGCAAGACGGCATGCGTCTCGTGAAGCCATCCGCGAGAATGAAAATCCCATTCCGTTTTGCAGTTGCCGCCCCGTCCGACAACGCGACACCGCAATAAGAGTTGGCCAGGATTGCCCATATCCCCACCCCAATCAGCGGGAGAATGTGGTGTAGGTACATCGGCTTCACTCGGAGATAGAACTTGCATCCACATCCGCCAGAAGCGGTGGGCTGGCAGTTCACGACTACGACTTGCCAATGAGAAGTTTATCAGAAGCAAACCTTGACATTGCCGGTGGTGGCAAAGAACATCGCGTCAACATGCAAACGATTTTTACACACGCGATCGTGCTAGGCGTTCTTCTCAATTGCTTTCTCATTTCCCATGCCCGAGCCGCCGACTCAGCCAGGCCTCGAAACGTCATCTTTATCCTTGCTGACGATCCGGGTTACGGGGATTTGGGCTGTAACGGCGCGACGCTGGTCAAGACTCCCAACATCGACAAGCTCGCTGCTTCTGGCAGGCGATTTACAGACTTCCATGCCGCCCCCTGCTGCTCGGCCGCTCGGTATCAGCTTCTTACGGGTCAATACAACTGGCGACGAGATGTCCCCGGCGTTCTGCCCGGGAATTCGCCGCTGATGATTCCACTCAACACTCCGACGCTTGCCACGGTGATGAAAAAAGCCGGCTATGTCACGGGTGGAATCGGCAAGTGGCACTTGGGATTTGGTGAGGACAAAACCAACTTCAACAAGGATTTGAAGCCCGGTCCGCTGGAGATCGGATTTGATTCATTCTTCGGATTCCCGGCTACACAGGACCGAGTCCCATGCGTTTACTTTCAAGACCACCGCGTCATCGGACTTGATCCGGCCGATCCCATCCGCGTGGCGTTTCAGGAGGCAGGCAAGCAGCCGGGCATGACAGACAACGTCGCGGGACGGAAGCGCATCGGATGGATGTCGGGGGGCAAGGCCGCCCTCTGGGACGACAACACCATGGGCAAGGTATTGCTCGACAAAACCTTGTCGTTCATTGATCAGAATAAGGATAAGCCCTTCTTCCTCTACTTCGCCTCGCATTGCGTGCATGCACCCACGATCCCTTCGGCTCAGTTTGCTGGAAGCAGTAATCTCTCCCGCAGAATCGATCAATTGCAGGAGCTTGACTGGACAGTTGGGCAGATCGTCGACGCGCTGGCCAAGCATAATCTCACCAATGACACGCTGCTGATCTTCACCAGCGACAACGGTTCATGGCTAACCGAGGAGAAAGGGGAAGCGGGCACGCATCGCCCAAACGCTCCGTATCGCGGAGTCAAATTCACCGTCTATGAAGGAGGCCACCGAGAACCGTTCATCGCCTCTTGGCCCAAGCACATCCCGGCCGGCACGGTTTGCGACGAACCGCTTGATTTTGTCGACATGATCTCGACGTTCGCAGCGATGACGAACCAGCCGCCCCCCGATACCGGCCCGGATTCGAAAAATGCCTGGCCTGCATTCCTCGGCGAAAAGCTCGAGCATCCCGTTCATGACACGATGCTTTTCGGCATCGCCCGCGACAAGCTCGCCGTCCGCCAAGGTCCTTGGAAACTCATCCCCTTCAGACAAGACGACCGCGGCCACTCTGCAACAAACAAAAAGGCAGTCGAGGAGAAAAAAGGCGGTGAAGAAAAGAAGGTAAACAACGGGCCCGCCATACAACTTTATAACCTCGAAACCGACCCCGGCGAGTCGAAGAATCTTGCAAATGAAAACCCGGACAAGGTCAGGGAATTGCAGGCTGCATTAGCCAAGGCTGTCGGGAAATAGCCCGCGCCGTCGGGATTGTATTCCGGAGGAATGAGCTCGGCTCCGCTATCTCAATTCTGCCTGCTAAGGTTCAGCGATGGTCCGGCGATAATGTTCTGTAGTAAACCACGACGATCGAACAAAATCGTCGATCCTTTTTCGCGTTTCAAGGCAGGATGTAACTTGGCATGAAATACTTCCCATTGTTGCTCGTCGTTCTGATTCTCGGTGCCTTCGGGGAATCAACTCAGGCCGCCAATCCGGCCAAGCCGAACATCATTTTCATCCTCGCCGATGATGCGGGCATCGGTGATTTCTCGGCCTACGGCTGCAAATACGGAAAAACGCCAAACATCGATCGGCTAGCCACCGAAGGCATGCGATTCACCAGCGCCTACAGCGGTAACGCGGTGTGTGCGCCATCTCGCTGCAGCCTGATGACCGGGCTGCACCCCGGGCACGCTGCTGTCCGCGCCAATGCCGGTGCGAGCACCGACCGATACCAATCGCTTCCCGCAGGCCAGTTGACCGTCGCACAAGCTCTACACGATGCAGGTTACGCCACCGGCGGATTTGGCAAGTGGGGACTAGGAAATGTTGGACAGATCAGCGTGCCTGAGAAAGTCGGCTTTGATGTTTTTTTTGGCTATTACGACCAAGGAAAAGCCCACAACTACTTTCCCGATTCGCTCCTTCGCAACAGCGTTGAAGTACCGATAAACCAATCTAGTAAGAAGTCATGGGAGGATTATTCCGCGACGCGGATTGCCAATGAGACCATAAACTTTATTGTGCAAAACAAGGATCGCCCATTCTTCTGCTTTGCCGCATGGACTCCGCCGCACGCAAATTATGTGATCCCGGACGATGCACCGTACGGCAACAAATCGTGGCCGCAAGCAGCGAAAAATTATGCCGCGATGGTCGGACTCGTCGACAAAGATGTCGGCCGAGTGATGGAGAAACTTAAGGAACTGCACCTTGATGACAACACGCTTGTCATCTTTGCTTCGGATAACGGTGCGAATAAGGAGTTCATTGAATCGCTGGGTAGCACCGGTGGATATCGCGGTTTCAAACGGATGCTTTACGAAGGCGGAATCCGCACTCCGTTGATCGCGCGTTGGCCAGGGAAAATCAGTCCGGGATCGACAAGCGACGTGCTGACCACCTTCATCGATTTTCTCCCCACCGCCGCTGCCGTTGCCGGCGCGCCGGTGCCTAAGGGGATTGACGGACTTTCGATCCTGCCGACACTTCTCGGTCAGCCGCAAACGGAGAAGCATGAGCAGCTTTACTTCGAAATCTACGAACCGATGTTCCAGCAGTCGCTGCGCATGGGTAACTGGAAAGGCTACCGAAAAGGCACAGCCGACCCGCTGGAGTTGTATGATTTGAAAAACGATCCCAAAGAGAAAATGAACGTCGCAGCCAACCATCCGGATATTGTCGCGAAGATTCAGGACGCGATGAGCAAAGCGCACTCACCTTCCCCTCACTACAAGACACCGGCGCATGGCGGAAAAGGAAAAGGGAAGAAAGAATCGGCCAACACAGGCGCTTCCCTGCAGGAATTGCTTGATGACGTGAAGTGAGCGATTCACTCTAGCTAGGAATGCCTCATGATCAGGATCGGCTCGATCGGCTGCGGCGGACGCGGGAACTTGTGCAGGATGGCGCATCGCCCCGATGAAGGTGTGGAGTTGGCCGCCATCTGCGACACTCGGGAGGCGGCGTTTTTATCCTATCACAAGAATATCGACCCCAATCTCCCGACTTACGCCGATTACCGTAAGCTGCTTGACCTGGCGCGCGTCGATGCCGTCTTCATCACCACGCCCGACTATCTCCATGAGGAAATGGCCGTCGCTGCACTGGAGAGAGGAATTGGCGTTTACCTCGAAAAGCCGATGGCCATAAGTATCGAAGGTTGTGATCGCATACTTCGGACCGCCACCAAGCACAACGCGAAACTGTATGTCGGCCACAACATGCGGTTCTTTCCTGTTATTCGCAAAATGCGTGAGATCATCGATTCCGGGCGGATCGGTGAAGTAAAGGCCGTTTGGTGTCGACATTTCATATCTTACGGCGGTGACGCGTACTTCAAGGACTGGCATTCGGAGCGGAAATACACGACCGGATTGTTGCTTCAGAAAGGCGCGCACGACATCGACGTGATTCACTATCTGGCCGGCGCTTGCACAAGGCGCACGGTTGGGATGGGCATGTTAAGTGTCTACGACCGCGTCACCGACCGCCGCTCGCCTGAAGAACGGGGCGATGCGAGGTTCAATCTGGAGAACTGGCCGCCATTGGCGCAGAAAGGCCTCAGCCCCACGATCGATGTTGAGGATCACTCGATGGTTTTGATGCAGCTCACCAATGGTGTGCAGGCCACGTACATGCAATGCCATTACACGCCGGATTCGCATCGCAATTATAGCGTCATTGGCACGAACGGCCGGATCGAGAACTGTGGCGACGCATCTACCGGCGCTCACGAAGCGGTGATTCGAATCTGGGATCGCCGGGTGTATTATTCGGAGAACGGCACTGAATCGATCGCCGTCCCGCTGGTCGCCGGTTCGCACGGCGGAGCGGATCCGCAAATCGTTGATGCGTTCGTCAACTACCTCAAAACGGGCGAGCATGACGGTGCCACGCCGCTGGACGCCCGCAACGCGGTAGCGGTCGGCTGTCTTGCGACGCAATCCTTAAGGAACGGGAACCAGCCTTACGACGTGCCGGAGTATTTACCATAAGCCACGCCCCCACCGGCAGGGCGGTTCATTCAAATCCCGTGGTGAATCCCGCTAGTTTGCAGGAACGCGCATCGGCGGGAATGCTTCCAGCACACTCGGGCTTTGCATCACGGCCTCGATCGCATCGAGGTCGAGCGGCGCGTCCTTCGTCAGCACATCAAATCCGTTCTCGGTGACGACGCCGGTATCTTCCACGCGCAGGTAAAGGCGGTCGGCCTCGATCTTCATCTGCGGATCGACCGAAAACATCACGCCCGGACGAAGCGGTACGTCCTTATGCGATACGCCGTCATGTACACTCAACCCGACGCTGTGGGCCAGATGGTTTTTGAAGTTGAACATCCACAACGGGCCGGTGGCGTGAGATTTGGTGGCGAAATCGAACTCACTCAGCCGGCCGCGCATGATCTCGACGGCTTCGTCTTCGATTTCGCTGCACGTGCGACCCGGTCGGATCGCCGAGAGGAGCGTTTTGTGATACTCGGTGACAAAACCGTAAAGCGCCCGCTGCGCCGGGGTGTATCGGCCGTTGACTGGCCACATACGGGTAATGTCGCTGGTGTAATTGCGGTAATCGGGCGCGCAGTCAACCAGAACCAGGTCGCCGTCCTTCAACGGCGAACTGTTCGCGTGATAGTGGCCATGAAAAGCGTTTGGCCCGCCACCCACGATCGGAGGATAGCTCGCGTCCCGCGCCCCACCGGCCAAGTAATGGTAGTGAAGAACCGCGGCGAGTTGGTATTCCATCACGCCCGGTCGTGTGGCACGCATCGCCTCGACCAGGCCGAACGCTGAAAGCTGACTGGCCCGGCGGATCAAATCGACCTCTCGGCGAGACTTGTCCATGCGCATCTCATAAATGACGCCTTGAATCTCCTTCAGTTCCAACTTCGGAAAGCGAGCCTTCAGCTTGCCGCAAATATACGAACTTCGTCCCGGCTGATCGGCCCACGGGTCAACATTGATCTGCTTGCGGGCGTCGTCCAGCGAACGAACGCAGGTACGCAAGTCCTCGCCGTCGCGGATGAACGTGTAAAGCGTGGAAAGTGACGCAAGATGCTGCTCGATCCGGTGGCGTGGTTCGACTGCATCCACGCCCGTGACCATGATAGCATGCGCGGGATCATCGGCGCACAGCATCGGCTCATCGCTGTCATGCACCAGATGCTTGGACTCGGGAAGGAACAAGGTCGTCTTACCGCTGGGCCCGTCGATCAGCAGGTACGAATGTGGCACTTCCACGCCGCACAGGTAGAAGAAATCATTGAACTGTCGAAACACGATCATCCCGCTGGGCGTTGGTGCGCCCGGAATGAATATCGACTGGTTGCCGATCAGTTGGCGAACCTTGTTGCGTCGGCTGCGTAGTTCCAGCAGTGAAAAATCAGTTTGGAACATGGTTATTTCTCGATCCCTTGCCAAGTGACGATCGGCACGTAGCCAATTTCCAGACCTTTGGGCGGAGTGACGAGCAACGCCGGATCGATCTCTGCCAGCGTGCCGATTTGGGGCGGCGCGATGTAGTCGCGATCGGGTTTCCACTCCGCGTGCAATTTTTCGATCTTGACCTGCGCCGCCTCTCGCTCCTGATCCGTAAGATCGGCATTCAACATCGCCGGCTGATCGGCGAAGCGGTACCAGTAGTAGACGACCGTACTGCCGTCACCCAGCCGAGCTTTGAACGGACCGGCCTTGGGGCCGGGCGTCTTCCAGCAACTGCCCGGGTCGTCGGGCGTGACGTACGGCTCCATTGGTGGTTGCTCGGGCGGTGCAAACGTGACGCTGTGCAATCCGGTCTCGGCCGGCACTTCGTCGGCGGAAAGCACGACCCATTTCGCGCCGCCCTCGGCGGCTTCATCGAGACGGTAATACTCAGGCAACGTGCTGAGCGAGCCATCCGCGGTTTCAGATTTGGAGACCGGCGGCTCCGTCCAGCGATAGCCGTAGGTGTAGTCGTCCAGCGGCCCGCCGTGGGCGAAAGATTTCCACGCGATCGGGACTCGCTTTTCTCGCGGCACATGGCCGTGATCGATCGACCAGCTCAACCGACTTTCGCCGACTACTTTATGGAGTGCGGCCCCTGCGGGATTGAACTCGCCGTTCACCGGCTTGCCATCGCCGCTCAGCCAACGGTTGACGTCATCCCAGAGAGCGCGGTTGTCGTAAACCGTTGCCTGATGGAGCATCACCGATTCGCCCAGCGGCCCGCGTGGAAAACGCGTGGCTTCGATGCGGGCGTAAAGATCACCCTTGCGATCCATCACCTCTTTGGCCGGGATGTATTGCGTCTCCATCTGAATCGCCCGATTCGGCCCGCCGGGCAGCGAGTCGAGGAATTTGCAGGCCAGTTCAGGCTCACTGGCGCTGATGCTGGAAAAAAAGAACGGTGTGAAGAATGCGACCGGCCCCTTAAAATTCCCGGTGTTGAGAAACAGCGTCCAGCAGTTCCCACCGGTCGGCACGTCTTTGCCAGCGGTCGTTGGCTTGGCATTCAGCAGCGGTAGATTGAGATAACCATATCCCCACAACTGACCGCACGTGCCCTGCTTGACGTTCAATCCGTCCGGTGGCCAAACCACATAGGGGCTGATCTGCGCCACGCCATACAAACCTAGCGGTTGGTCCCAGTCTCGATTTTTCCCCGCACCCGGACCATTGGCCCATTGTAAAAAGTCGAGAGCGACACCGCCCATGATGAATTTGGGTGAAACGGTGGCAAATCGCGTATCGCGCCACCAACCCAGACCTCCTTCGATATCGCAATAGAGCTTCCGCTCCTGTGGCTCTTTAAACTGCTGGTGCATCCATGTGCCGAACAATCCGGTTTGGAACTCGTTACCCGGATAAGTTCCCACCAATGGCCACGCGGCAACGTACATCGTAAAACCGGCGTTGTAACTTTCAGCCACCTTCTCCGTTTGCACGCCTAGGTATCCGGCGATTTGCCCGTCGACGAGCTGGCCGGGCTTGATTGAGTGATCGTTTGTCATCGTTGTCTAAATCCTCCGAGTGGCGATCGAATATAGAATGATTTGCCGTAGAATGCACATAAGGCTACATTTTCGGGAGAGTTCGGAGATCCGAGCCGACTGGCTTTGAATACTCTGACCGGTTCTCAACCGTTTAAATTGAAGAATTGCAAATACATGAAATTAACACGCCTCTTTCTATGCGTCATGGCAGTCACACTCATTACCAGTGCCGATCAAACACAGGCCGCCGAAAAGATCAAAAAGCAGAAGTTACAGATCGTGTTCTGCTTCGGGCAGTCGAACATGGTCGGCATGGCCACCGTTCCCACCGCGCAATACCTGACTCAGCCACAGTACGTCCCGCCGAAGGAAGCACTGTTCAAGAAGACGCCGATGTTCGATTGGAACTTTTACTGGAACGGCGCCAGTTACTACAAAGGCCCGCGCAAGGCGGAACTCGACGCACTGATCGAAGCGCGTAGGGCTTCGCGCGACAAGTGGCGTCAACGCATTGGCGGCGAGAAGTGGGACGCCACCTGGGGCGAAAAGCCCAAGCCCGGCCGCGAAAATGTCTATGCCTTCCTCGATCAGAAGGCGACCGAAGAGGGAATTTACAAGCGGATCGCCGAGATCCTCGATTCGCCCGAGAACCAGTTCAACATGGAAGCCGCCTACGCTGAGATGATCCAGCGCGATTCGGCAATCGCTCCCGAATTGGCTCGCGTTCGCGACCTTTACCTCAAGGGTACCACGTCGGAGAATTTCGACGCGTTCAACACCGCCGTCGCCGAGGCGAACAAGGCCAAGACGCTCATCACCGAAACCTACAAGGGCGCCGCACCCCCGAACCCCGAAAAACAACGCGCCACCTACGCCCAACTCGCCGAGCAGCACCTGCATCTGCCGATCGGCAAGCGCGTTCGAATCTACGCGCACGGCGCAGTCGCCGGCGAAGGCGAAAGCGTCATGCAAACAGCCTATGGCCCGCTCACGGTCGGCTACGGTGCGGGCGTGACCCGCATCGGTCCGGAGTATGCGGTGGGTATCACGCTCGAAGACCTCGTCGATGCGCCGATCCTGATCGTCAAATGCGCTTGGGGCAATACCTCGCTCTCGGCTGCCTGGCGTGCCCCCTCGCTGGACGGCGTGGAAACACCCATTGAGAAAGTCCAGCGCGAAGCGTGGAACAAATCACAAGCGGAAATTTCCAAACAAGACGGCCGACCATTCACCTCGAATGAGGCACCGGCGAAAACCGGAAAACTCCCCTGGTGCTGGAACATGGTCATGCCGCAGATCGACAAAGTGCTGGCCGATCCCGGGAAGTTTCACCCCGAATACGACCCGAGCGTCGGCTACGAAATCGCCGGAATGGTTTGGTTCCAAGGCTACAGCGACAAGGAAAACCCCGCCTACGGCGAACTCCTGGCGGCGATGATCAAGGACTTCCGCGAAAAGGTGAAGACACCCAACATGCCCGTCGTCTGCGGCTCGCTCGGCATGGAGGGCGCGTGCAAACACCTGGAACTCACTGGCCCGGTCACCGGGGGCATGATTTACGCCTCGCAACTGCCCGAGTTCCGCGGCACGGTTGATGTGGTCAACACCGGCCGATTCTATCCGCTGGAACTGTCATACCTCGCCGACATCAAGGCGCACTTCGGCAAGGGCACGCCCGAGTTCGACAAAGCGGAAATGATCGGAAAACAGGCCGTGAGCGACAAAGGATTTCATTACATGGGCAGCTCAAAATTCTTTCTCCTGATGGGCGACTCCTGCGCCCGCAGCCTCGCCAACCTGATGTCCGGTGGCGAGCCGATGATTGACGAACAACTCAAGAATGCCAAATGAGCGTCAGATATCTCCACCTGTCAACGATGGAACAAATTCTCCCCCTATAGAGGGTTCGGCGGTTGAGCTTGCTCGATTGAGATGACACGGCTCCGTAAAAATCAAGGCAAACGCTTGACAACCCGGTATCACTAGGTACTTTTACACCTTCAGTCGAACGCTTTGCATTCTTTTTCTTTGCAGGGCGAACCGCACAACCTGCGGCGATTTCGACTTAAGGCTGGTTACATCGACAGCTGTTTATCCATCCCGTTTTCGCCGGGCACATCGACTCGATTATCCCTGGCGATCAGGCCTTTCGATTTGTTTCAAGTTCACCCAAACTGAAGACGTGTTTTGAGGAAAGGACGCATCCTATGTTGGCATGGCTTATCAAGCGGTCCCAAACTTCACGGATATTGTCGAGGGCGGTCGCATCGATGGAGAGGCTCGAAACTCGCCTGAATTTCAGCCCCGCGGGCACAGGTTGGCAGCTCCAGTTCGCCGACGAGTTTAACGGCACGGCGCTGGACGCGAATAACTGGAGCATCGTCACCGGTTATCGACGGAGCGCGACTAACTCCGTCGATTCCGTCAACGTCGCTAACGGCAATCTTACCCTGACCACCCACACTGAGGCGGGTAAGCATTACACCGGCTTCGTCAGCGGCAAGAATCTTTTCACCGCCACCTACGGGTATTGGGAAGCGCGCATTAACTTTCAGGATTCCCCGGGCATGTGGTCGGCGTTCTGGATGAACTCCCCCACCATCGGCAATCCAATCGGCGATCCCGCCACCGCAGGAACTGAAATTGACATCGTCGAGCATCGAGACACCTATTCCGATGGCACTGACATCAGCAACTACACGGAGACCAATCTGCACTGGGACGGTTACGTGCAAGGCGTTGAGAAAAGCAAGGGAAGTGGTTGGATCTACAATCCGACAGCAACCCCACTGGAAGGCAATTTCCATCTATACGCCGTCCAGTGGGACACCTCTGGCTACAAATTCTATATCGACGGCAAACAGGTTTGGGCCACCGCCGAGGCGCTTTCCAGGCGAAGCGAGTTCATCTACCTGACCTCCGAAGTGGCAAACAACAGTTGGGCGGGAACGATTCCGATCGGCGGTTACGGCGATCTGGCGACCAGCACGACCAAGATGACCATCGACTATGTGCGGGTGTATCAGAAGCCTGTTTCAGACATTGCCAGCACGACCACGGTGGCCAACACGCCCATCACCATCCCCTTCACCGTCACGCAGAAGGACGGCGTGACCACCAACGTCACCGCCACCTCGTCGAACACCGGCTTGGTCCCCAACGCCAATATCGTCATCAGCGGCGACGGTGCCAATCGCACGTTAACGATCACCCCGTTCGGCAAACTTGGCTCGACCACGATCACCGTTACCGCCGACAACGGAACCGTGATCGGGAGCGACAGCTTTGTCCTTACCACGACCAGTGCCGGGTCGTTCCATAACGAAGGCTTTGAAGAAAGCCCCTCGGGAAATGGCTGGAAGTTTTACGGCAGCGCCAAGATCTCCACCACCAACCAGCGCAGCGGTGCGAAGTGCGCTCGTATTGACTCGGGCGTTGACGGAGGAGAGCAAATTGTTACCGGGCTGCTGCCTAACACAACCTATGTGCTGGAAGGATGGGCCAAAGCCACTTCGTCGGCAGTGAAAGCACGCATCGGCGTGAAAAACTATGGTGGGACGGAAACCTACGCGACCACGGGAAATACGACATATACGTATCTGTCTGTCACCTTTACCACCGGTGCAACGTCAACACAGGCAACGCTTTACGTATACAAGCCGACAACCACTGGCGCGGCCAACTTCGACGACCTGATCCTGTACCCCGCCACGCAGGCCACAAGTCTGTCCGTCGTGCAGACCGAGACGTTGAAAAAGAAGAAACGCCCGTAAATCATGACGGATGGTGTCTAAAAGCTTCTGAAATAGTCGCCCCCCGCGTCGCATGGGCTACCAGCCCGGGCCCTGTGGCTCGATGCGAACAAGCCGATTTACGATTGCGCAAAACCAACGTTGATCGTTTCAACTCCGACGCTCGGGGCGTGTTTTTCAATATCCCTGCACGTTCGCCGCTCCGGCCGGATTGGGCACGGGCTGGTAGCCCGTGCGATGATAGTACGTCTCCGCCTTTAGGGTATTTTGGAAGTTCTAAGCCTGATTTACGCACTTCTGGTGACTCTCTCGCAGCCGATGATCGCCTATGAATTGGCCTGGGGTTGACACATCCGGTATTCTCGCGTGCAAATCTTGCAATCGATGAAACTGAGATGTGAAACTAGCCGGGAAAGGCCCCATTCATGCGCGGACATCTGCTCGATGCGTACAACGTGATCTGGAATCAGCCAAGCAAAGACTCATCCGAGTCCATGCCTTGCGGCGGCGGTGATATTGCGCTCAATGTCTGGGTTGAGAACGGGGATGTGCTGTTTTACCTCTCTCGCAGTGGATCACTTGCGGAGCAGAATGAGTATCTCAAGCTCGGCCGGTTTCGATTGCGGCTGGATCCCAATCCTTTCGCCACGGCCGGTGCCTCTTTCCGACAGGAGCTGAAACTGCGGGACGGCCTGGTTGAAATTTCCGGAGCCGTGGGCGACCCGACTGGCGCTGGCCTGAAAGCACTGGTGCGTATCTGGGTTGAAGTGTATCGGCCAATCGTACATGTGGAGGTCGAGTCCGATCATGACATCACTGCCACCGCGGTTTATGAAAACTGGCGGCTTCAGGAGGAAGTGCTGCCCAACGACGGCCGCCGGCATTCTAGTTTTGACTTGATGCAGTATCCCGTCGAAGTGCGGCTAGGTGCTGATCAAATCTCCAACTCTGGGGATGGCGTATTGTTCTACCACCGCAACCCGTCGAACTCGTGGCTGCGCGATCTGCTGATCGAACAACAGAAACTGCAAGCGTATAAGGACCAGATTCCCGACGACCTCCACAACCGAACGTTCGGCGGGTTCATGATCGGAAGCGGCTTTTTGCCCGTGGATCAAACCGAAGGTCGGTACCAGAATTGCGACTACAAAGGCTGGCCGATCCGATCCACATCGCCCGCCAGGAAACACCAGCTTCGCATCGTTACCCACATCGCTCAAACCGATACATACGATCAATGGCAGCGCGCACTGGATGAGCGAGTGAAGCAGTCAAGCGGCGACACCGCGGCGGCGAGAGAGAAAACGCTCGATTGGTGGCACCAGTTTTGGGATCGCAGTTGGATCGTTGTTCATCCCGAAAAGCCCGACACCGCCAACCGCGCCTGGCGCATCGCGAGAAATTACAACCTCTTCCGCTACCAGCTCGGCTGCAACGTCTGCGGTGAATACCCCACCAAGTTCAACGGCGGCAGCTTCACGTTCGACGCCAACCTGGTCGGAGACAACGAAAGCTGGAAACCACATGGTCCTGACTGGCGACAATGGGGTGGCGGTACGCACACGGCGCAAAACCAGCGTCTGGTCTATTGGCCGATGCTGAAAACCGGGGACTTTGACGCCGTGCTGCCGCAGTTCGAGTTGTATCGCAAGGCCCTCCCTGGCGCGATTGCTCGCGTCAAGGGAAGCTTCGGTCACGACGGTGCGGTCTACAGCGAATACCTTTCCGTGAACGGATTGGCGATCGGAATGGGCTACGGCTGGGAAAGCGGGAAGCGTGCCCGCGGGCCTGAGATTCCCTTCGGCGACCCTCAGGCGAACGGGGCCCACAATTATGAACAACCCGTCGAACGTGGGGTGATGGCGTGCAAGCCGATCGCGATGCACTGGGAATCACAAGTCGAACACGCTTACATGATCCTGGAATACCGCCGGTTCACCGGGGCCGACATTTCGGCGTATGTCCCGTTCATCGAAAATGCCATCGTGTTTTTCGACCAGCACTATCGAAAACGGCAACAGATTCGCGCCGGCAGCGAACTGGACGAGCAAGGCCACCTCGTCATCTACCCCGCCAAGGCGTGCGAAAGCTATCGCGGTGCGAACAATCCTGCCGACCTGATCTCCGGGTTGGCCGCCTGCTTGCATGAAATCCTCAAACTTGATCCCGCCCTGCTGAAACTCCGCGACAAGAAATTCTACGAGCAGATGCTGAAGACGATCCCGCCCTATTCGTATGGCCAGACCAAAGGAAAGCGCGTCTTGCTTCCCGCGAAATCGTGGGTGGAATACGGTAACGCGGAATTGCCGATGCTTTATACGCTGTTTCCGTTCAACCAGTTCGCGCTCGGCCGTGATGACATGCAGGTCTTTAAAGACACTTACGAACTGGGCGATTTCCGCAAAGGCAACATCTGGAGTTGGCATCAGGACGGGATTTTCTTCGCGCGGATGGGCCAAACCGCGCCCGCCGCCGACTTTAACGCCCGAAAGCTCGACGACAGCCAACGCCGCTACCCCACCTTCTGGGGCCCCGGCCACGACTGGGTTCCCGACCACAACTGGGGAGGCAGCGGCATGATCGGATTGCAGGAAATGCTGATGCAAACCATCGGCGACGAAATCCGACTTTTCCCCGCCTGGCCGACCGAGTGGGATGTCGATTTCAAGCTTCACGCCCCTCGTAATACGACCGTGCAAGGGCGGCTGAAGAATGGGACACTCACAGAACTTGTCGTCACACCCGAGTCGCGAAAAGCCGACCTCGTGATCATGCAGACAACGAACCTTCAACCCGCATAACCCTGTAGCCAGTCAACGGCTGCAAAGTTGAGTATCATCGCGGATCAGCGTATCGGGATATACAGGAGTGGAATCCATGAACCGTAAGTACAAAGCATTGCTCGGACTTCTGATGATTGGTGCGATCACGCTCCGGGCTAACGCTGAGACGCCCGCCACGCAGCCGGTTGATGGGTTGGTGCGGGCATACGATCCGGCCGGAAGCTACGTCGTCGCCGTCAGTAAGGAAACACTGGCCGACGCCGGTTGGGCGAAGGTGGTCGCGGCGCTGCGTAGCAAACACAACGCGGACCTGGTGGTTTATCCGCGTGGACAACTCGGTGGCGTGGCGACCAAGATCGCAGAGTTGTTTCCGCGTTACATCTGCTTCGTCACCACCAGCGAAGAAGCCGGCCGCGACTTTGTGGTGCAGGTGAACCGTCTCACCCGCAAGCTCGATAGCGATCCTTACACCGACGCGGTATGGGGTATCGTCACCGGGTTGGATTCCGATGACGCATTGCGCATCGCCAAGCAATCCAAGCCGCTGATCATCCAGCGGGCCGCCTCGAGCATGGGGCCGGGCATCTTCAGCAATCTCCAGGGCGGGTTCGCGTCGGCCGAGACAAAGAAGGACAAGTTTTTCTACAAGGACAGCGGCGGTAAGACCATCGAAGACAAACCCGACCCCGATGCCCTGGCGAAAATGGCGGATTACTTCAACAACAATCCGCCTGATCTGTTCCTTACTTCCGGCCACGCCACCGAACGCGACTGGCAGACCTACTACAACATCCCCGGCGGGAGTTTTCGCTGCGATCGAGGGCAACTTTACGCGCTCGACAGCAACAGAAAGCGTTACGACATCCAATCGCCGAATCCCAAGATCTATCTCCCCGCCGGCAACTGTCTGATCGGCCATGTCACCGGCCCGGACTGCATGGCCATCGCCTGGATGCACACCGGCGGCGTGCATCAGATGGCGGGTTACACCGCAGTCACGTTCTTCGGCTACATGGGGTGGGGCACCAGCGAAGCGTTCGGCGATCCGTGGAACTTTGCCGAGGCGACGTATTTCACCAATCAATCACTGATCTATGAATTGAATACCAAGTACCCTGAAAAAGCCGAGGTCAACTTCGATACCTACAGCGAAAACGCCATCAACAAGATGGCGGCGAAGTACAAACTCACCGAGCAAAAACAGGTGGGCATGCTTTGGGACCGCGACATCTTCGCCTTCTACGGCGACCCGGCGTGGATTGCGAGCCTTCCGAAGGAGCGCAGCTGGAAGTACAGCTTCCAGCAGGAATCCGAGAGTGTCACCGTCACCGTTGAGGCATTAAAAGAAGGGGGCTGGCCGGGCAAGCCGATCGTCGTGCCGTTTCCCCATCGGCTGCAGGCAATTCGATCCATCACCTGCGATCTCAAGGATGTGACACCCGCGGTTACGGATAACTTCCTGGTGCTGCCGCTGATGAAGCAATCGCGGAAGGCAGGCGATAAGATCGTCATTGCGTTTGGCGCTCGTAACGCACCGGAGCACGCCACGTCCGCCAACTCCCCCGCCGTCGAAGCCGTCACCCCGCCGCCGCCGTCGACCACCGCTCCGACCGCGTCGGACGACAAGCCTGACTCGCTCAATCTGTCGCCAGACATGGCAATCAGCATCGGTATGGCCATGCAGGCAGCGGGCGAGAATCGGAGAGAGCTATCCAAGGTGATCGAAACAACTGAAGCCGGCGAACAGCGAGACGACGTACTGTACCTCATTGCCAATATGCCTCTCCGCGATCTGCAGGCATTGTCCGCCGACTACCTGACGCAAACGGTCAGCCTAGCCCGCAAGGCCCGCGAACAAAGTCCGTGGGGCAAGAAATACGACGATGCCGTTTTCCGCAATGATGTGCTTCCGTACGCATCCATCACCGAGCCGCGGGAAGATTGGCGCGGACCATTTTTCGACAAATTCATAACCGTGGTGAAAGACTGCGCTACCGCCGGCGAAGCAGCGATCAAGCTGAATCAGACGATCTTCAAAGATTCCAACGTCGTCTACAACATGAAAAAACGGGCGAGGCCTGATGAAGGGCCTCTCGCGACAATCAAAAGCGGTTTCGCGACCTGCACCGGGTTGTCGGTAATGCTGGTGGATGCCTGCCGATCGGTCGGAATCCCCGCCCGCATCGCAGGCGTGGCGCAATGGGGTGCCGCGCGCAGCAGCGGCAATCACACCTGGGTGGAAATCCGCGATGACGACGGCCAGTGGTATGCGATCGGGGCTTCGGAGTCGAAGGCACTGAATAGCGTGTGGTTCGCCAAGTCGGCGGCGAAGGTGGATGAGTCGATCCCCATGTGCCACATCTACGCCACCAGTTTCACTCGCCAGCCGCTGAAATTTCCGATGGTCTGGAACCCTTACGCCGACTACGTGAGTGCGGTCGATCGCACCGCGTTCTACAAGAAGCTTGAAACCCCTGCGAATCCGTAATGAATTTACTTTTCATATTCAGCGATCAGCAACAACGCGATGCGCTCCGTTGCATGAACAATCCCGATGTGATGACGCCCCACATCGACCGCCTGGCGGCTGAAGGCATTTTGTTCAAGCGTTGCTACTCCAGCAATCCGGTGTGCGGGCCGTTTCGCGGATGTCTGTTCACGGGACAATACACCAGCCATAGCGGCGTGGCGGGCAACGGATCGCCCCTGCCAGCGGGAACCACGACATTCGCCGATGCCCTCAACGCCGCGGGTTTCCAGACCAGCTACGTCGGCAAGTGGCACCTTGGGGGAAACGGCAATGGTCCGATCCCGGCCGAATTACGCGGCGGGTTTCAGCGCTTCAAGGCGTACCAGTGCTACAACGGCTTTTACAAAGACGTCTGCTTCTACGATGAGAACAACGTCGAACATCGATTTGATAAACATCGCGAGGAAGCAGCCACCGATCTTGCCATCCACGAACTGGAAACGATGACCTCTAATGATAAGTCGTATGCGCTAATGGTCAGTTATCAGGCTCCGCATTACCCAGTACAGCCGGCTCCTGAGTACGAAGCGATGTACCGCGACCGGCCAATCGTCCGGCGGCCCAACTGCACCGACATCAATCCGCACACGCCCACGTTCTCGCCGCGTAGCCCGAGACCAGTCGAACTTGATCCTGATTTTCAGCGTTACGGGAATAATCTCGACGAGTACCTCCGCCTCTACTACGCCATGTGCACGCAAGTCGACGATTACGTCGGCCGGCTGCTTGCTGCATTGCAACGGCTGGGAAAGGCGGATGACACGATGATCATTTACACCTCGGACCACGGCGACATGCAGGGCAGTCATGGCCTGAAGAACAAGAACGATCCCCACGAAGAGTCAGCCGGCATTCCGCTGGTAGTCCACGTGCCGGGCACGGCGGGCGGGCGCGTCACCGACGCGCTGGTTTCCGGGATCGACTTCATGCCGACCAGCCTCGATATCCTTGGCGCAGGACCGGTTGCGGGAGTGGACGGTCAGAGTTTCGCTCCGCTTTTAAGGGGCGATACCGACAGGGCCTGCAAAGAACTTTTTGTCGAGAACGGCAACTGGCGCATGATCGTCACGGATCGCTGGAAACTCGCCGCCGAGTTCCGTGAGGGGAATCTCGTGCCCGTGCTGATGACCGATCCTATGGCCGATCCATACGAATTGAGCAACCGGGCCACGGATGGCTCGCTAGAGGAAGTCCGCGCCGCACTACTCGCCAGGCTACGAGACTGGTGTTCGCAATGGAAAGTACCACACTCCTGAGAACTGACCCATGGCCCAGCAATTGAATCTTCGAGTCGAATACTTCAAAACTCCTCACGCTGTGGCTACGCGTCGGCCGCGTTTCACATGGGAAGTACCGCTCGCCGGCCGATCTCGACGGCAGACCGCTTACCGCGTGCTGGTCGCGTCGAGTACTGACCGCTTGTCGCCAAGCCGGGCCGATCTGTGGGACAGCGGCAAGGTTGTGTCCTCGCAATCGGCGAACATTGAATACGCCGGCCAACCGCTTCAAGGCAATCGCGACTTGTGGTGGAACGTGGAACTGTGGGACGAGGCCGGTCAATCGACTGGCCCCAGCCAGGCGGAGCCGTTCGGTACTGCGGTATTCGAGCAATCGGATTGGACCGCCAAGTGGATCGGCATGGGCGACCCGGGCGAACCAATCCCCGATCCGGCGATGTACCAACACGAGCGCGTGACGCCCGACGTTCAGGCGTTTGAACCTGATCAGCGCGCTCCGATGCTGCGCAAGTCGTTTCGTCTGGACAAGCCAGTTCGCCGCGCCCGCGCAATGGTCTGTGCCGTGGGCCTGGGCGAACTGAGGCTCAATGGTGAGAAGGTGGGCATTGACGTGCTCTCTACCCCGCGTACCGCGTTTCGGAAAACCGTGCGATACAACACCTACGACGTGTCGGCTTCCTTGCGCGAAGGTGAAAACGTCCTAGGCCTGATCCTGGGCAATGGCTGGTACAACGGCCAGAAAAAATACTGGGGCTGGCGATATCAATGGCACGGTTCGCCACGTGGCATTGTGCAATTGGAGATTGAATACCAGGACGGCTCGACCGCCCGCATCATCAGCGACAATACCTGGCGGGGAAGCTGGTCGCCCATTACCTTCAACTGCATCTTCGACGGCGAAGAATACGACGCCCGCCTCGAACAAGCCGGCTGGGACGCACCGGGCTTTAACGACAGCGCGTGGAAGCCGGTCAGTCTCCAACCCTCTCCCGGCGGGAAGATCACTCCGGTGCCTCATGAGCAGAATCGGATCACCGAGACGTTCTGCCCGGTGTCGATGAGCAGCCCTGCACCCGGCGTTTACGTCTATAACATGGGCAAGAACATGACCGGCTGGGTCCGGCTCTGCGTGAAGAACGGTCGGGCCGGTGAAACTATCAAGCTCCGCTATGGCGAAGGGGCTTTCGACGACGGCAGAATCGACTGCGCCACCAACAACGCTGCCCGGCAGGCCGATCTGTACACCATGCGCGGTGATGTCTGCGAAACCTACGAACCGCGATTCACCTACCACGGCTTTCAATACGTCGAGCTTACCGGTTACCCCGGCCAGCCCGATCTGAACACGCTCGAAGCCTGCTTCGTCCGCTCAGAGATCGAGCAGATCGGCACATTCGAGTGCGGGCACGACCTTCTCAACAAGGTACACCGCTGCACCGTGCAATCGCAGATGTGCAACTTCCAGATGGGCGTGCCCACCGACGACACCCAGCGCACCGAGCGACTGGGCTGGGCCGGTGACGCATGGAGCTATGCGGAAGAGGCGTACTACAATTTCGGCGCCGAGGCACTGTTCGCCAAGTGGATCGCGGACTTTTACGACGAGCAGGATGAAACGGGCATGGTGGGCATGATCGTGCCCCAGTCGGGTTCCGAGGAAGATCTGGTTTGGAGCTCCGCGTTTTTGCTCATCCCGTGGTGGCAATACGTGCATCGCGGCGACAAACGCCTCCTGGAAGACAGCTACTCCTACCTGCAGTTCTACATGCAGTACCTGGAGAAGGTCGGCCAGAGCAAGATCGAAGTACTTCCTGCCGAAACCGCGTATAAGGCGGTTCGTCACTGGTCGCCGGTCGAAAAACGCTACACCAGCGGCGCTGATCGCGGGCACCTGCAAATCTCGCAATGGGGCGATCACCTGGCAACCAACGAAGGCTCGATGAGCGCTCGTCGGAACCAGCCGTTGTCCATCGCTACGGCCTTTTACTTCTACAACGCAGTCCTGATGACACGAATCGCCAACGTGCTGGGCAAGCGTGATGACGCCAAGCGTTACCAGGAACTATCTGAACAGATCAAACAGGCGTTCAACGACCGCTTTTTCAGCGCTAGCGCCGGCTATTACGACATCGGCTGTCAAAGCGCCCAGGCATGGCCGCTGGCGTTTGGATTGGTTCCGCAAGAGCACCGCGAACGTGTGTCGAACTACCTCAACAGCAGCGTCAATCAACGGCAGCAATGCTTCACCACCGGATACGCCGGAACCAAGTGGGCGGTTCAAGCCGTTGCCAACTCCGGACACCATGATTTTGTGTGGGAACGCGCGATCGCCACAGACTACCCAAGCTGGGGCTACATGCTGCGAGACCCCAAGCGTACAACCATCACTGAAAACTGGATGGGCAAGGGTTCGCTCTGCCATACCACGCTCGGTGCGGCGATTGACGAGTGGTTCTACTGGGGCTTGGCGGGCATTCAGCCGGATGAATCGGCGCCGGGTTATGAAAAAGTGCTTATCAAACCGTATCTGCCTAAAGCTTTGTCGTGGGCCAGAGCATCGATCCGCACCGCGCGCGGCCTGATCGTTTCTCGGTGGAAGCACGACGGCAAGCAGGCGGAACTGTGTGTGACGATCCCCGCCAACAGCACCGGCGAAGTCCATCTGCCCGCCAACCCGGCTGAGGCGATCACGGAAAGCGGCGTTGCGCTTGCGCAAGCCATGGGTGTCGAGGTCGTTAGTGCAGAAACAGCACCGATTAAAATCGTATTAGGATCGGGCAGCTATCAATTCAACTTCACGCTTACATCGTGATGGTGAAATGGCTGGATCTGAACCGAAGTAGCGCCACGCAGAATCAGATTGCTCGTAGTTTCCGGCGTAAAGCATTATTTCGCTAAGACGGGAACAAACTTTCCATCCGACGACAGTTGTGCTCGAACCACGGTGCTCGGATCGCCCGGTTTGATCGCAAACTCAATTACTGCGGTCTGGCCGTTGCTGAGTTTGATCGTCGCCAGATAATCCCCGTGAAAACCACGGAAACTGGCCCCGCCGTCCAAGCCGAGCGTGAGGGTGGTGTTGGTTCGCCATGTTTCGGTGATCAGCTTTTTTAACGCGAACCAAGCCGGTTTTGGGTTGAACTGCGTGTCCAGCAGACCGCTGCCCGGCTGCCATGTATTCGGGCCGATCCCCCAGAGATTGATCAGATCGACATCCGGGTGGCTGTAGCAAATCGTGTAGTAACGCTCATAAAACTTAGCTTGCACTTCCGGCGTGTAACTCCCGCTGCGGATCGTGCTGATCACCGGCCGATCCTGGGGCATGGAGAGTTCAGTCACATGAATGCGAACGCCCTCTTTCGCGAAGCGATCGAGGGCCGCGTACATCTCGGAAGCCTCTGCCCAAAGTCCGAACGGACGATGGCCGTGAAAGCCGAAGAAATCTAATTTGATCCCCTGCTGCTTCAGCCACCGGATTTCCTCCAAGCCCCGGATCAAATCCTGTTGCTGGTCGAATAACCGGAGACTCTTGGTTTCCGGCGCGAATTTGGCACAGTCGCTGATGCCCAATTTGGCGTTGGGCAGCATTCGCCGCAGTTCGCGGAACACCGCCGGCGATTGCTGAATCAGGATCGTCTCGTTTACCACCTGCCAAGACTCAATCTTCTCCCCGTAACGCTCGGCCAGCGATTTGGCGTGACTCAAGAACGCCTGTCCCTGTGCCTCAGGCGTTTTTTGCTTCACCCAATTGGCGGAATATCCGCTGAGAAAATGAAACTCCATTCGCACTTGGTTCGTGATACACCAATTCACATAGCGATCCAGATCGTCATAGTGACGTTCGCCCTCTCGCGGCTCGATGTACATCCATTTCCCGCTAAACGGGATCATCGATGAGTTGAATATCTCGCGGAAGCGATCCAATTCCGGCTGCTGTACCGGTCGCGGACGAAAATCCCCGCCAGCAGACGTCGGCGGAGGTGGGCTGAAAAACGGAATCGACGCGCTGAACGCGAACGCCTGCCTTACCTGTCGCACGTCCACCGAAGCACCCGACATCGGCCGACCGTCTTTATCGAGCAACTGCAGGCGAACATCGCCCTTGCGGTGCTTCTCGATGTTCGGCAACACGGTTTCGCGCATGAAGCGTTCATCGGCCAGCCATTTCTCCTTGTTGGATGCTTCCGACGGCACTTGCGGCTCGGGCAGCTTTGGCAAATAAACGGCGTATTCGGCGTTTTCGTAAACGACAGGGAACCGGCGGGTTTGTCGCTTGGGCAATACGAGGAACGTTGCGCCGTACTTTTCGGCGATCTTCTCCAGCGATTCATCATCGAGCGTTTCCAGCGGCCGCCCCGCAGAGAGAATCGACCGGCCGGTGGCGTTAGCCAGCAGGCCCGGCTGGAGATCCTTCATCCGTTGCCACCACTGATCGGCGAACGCGCCTGAGAAGTACAGTTGCGTTCCGTCGCGCCATTCCCCGACGACCGATCGGCTCGATCTCAACCGAAACCCGCCGGGCTGGATCGGCGTGAGGAATAGCGCCTCTGCCGGCGAATGTTCGCCAGCCCAGGATTGCACATCGGTCCAGCCGCTGTCCGATGACCGCACGCCAAACGCAAGAATGACCGTACCAACAGCGATCGAAACCGGTACAACAAACCACTGCTCGCGGCGCGAGGTTAATCTGGCCAGCAACGCCAACAACCCTGCCGCCACCGCCGCAGCAATTCCCAGTGAATAGCTCATCGGCTTGGGCACGCCCAGCAACCGAAAGTCGACATCCCTCGCCGCCGCCACGCAGATCGTGACAGTCACACCAGCGGCAACCGCCTGCATGACCGAAAGTCGACCGTTCGCCAGGGCGATCAGGCACGCCATCACAAACGCCAGCGGCAGTAACGGAAGAAACGCCGGCACGGCGATGACGGCAAGGGTTAGTAGTCCTGAGCCAACTTCGAGTCGATCAGTCCATTTTTTGGTCTGAAGTGATATGGCATACGCCCGCACAACCGCGTACGCTATGTGTGCGAAGAACAGCACCATCACCAGCCGCGAGCATCGGTAGAGCTGCGCGCGTATCACCACAGGCACCGGCCACCATTCTGTAAGCGCGTAGCCGACAAGAAACATCGCCGCTGCCGCCACTAGAATCGCCAACGATTGGTTTCGTTGTCTGGTTGGCGCTTGGAAACTCAGTGATAACCCAAACAGTCCAGCCAAAAGGGCAAATCGCGGCACGTCCGGCGAACCGCTTTGCCACCAGGACGACGGGAAACTATGGTCGGCCGAGCGGATGTGGGTCAAACCGACCCACTGAGTATCGAACGACTGGCGATGCGAGACCATCGTCGCCAGCGTCGGCACCGCTGTGGCGAAAAAGAGCAGCAGCGGCAACATCGCCCGCCACCACCACTTACGAACGTCGCGGACTCCGTATTCTCCTATCCAGCCAGCGATGAGAAAAACCAGCACGTAGGCGCTGGTCAGTGCGTGCAGATTGAACGTCAACCCCGCCAGCCCTGCGGCCAGCAGGTATCTGCGTCGGTACATCAACGCCAGTGACGCCATCGCCAACGGGAAAACCGCAAAAGTGTGCGTGAAACCGGTTGAGTAAAGCCCATCCCCGCCGAGCGCCTGATGATGCCCGGCCAGCAGCAGCAATACCGTTACAATTCCTGCGGCGACGGATTCAAACATCGACCGCGCCAGCCACGCCGCCGACACCAGCCCGGCCAGCGTCGTCGTCACATGCAGCAGGAAATAAAGCCGCTCCACGGAGATCCATCTCGCGGGCGTCGCAAGAATTTGGAAAAACAAGGTCGGGTAAGACTCGCCCGTGGTCGTCACCATCATGTCTTTGCTGAACATTCCCGAATGGATCGCCCGCTGCAGGAACGGCACTTGGATTCCCTGGTTCCCCACGCCGAATTCATATCCTGCCATCGCCACCTGCGCAACCGCCAGCAGCAAGAATATTCCCGCCCAGGACCACACCGCCAATCCCGGCTGTGGTATCATCGGAGGGATCAATTTGTCCGGGGTTTGGCTTTGAACCATTATCGTAGATTACCATCACTCGTCGTGCTTGTTGTATTCGGTTTGCTGGCGACGCTCTACGCGCGCCCCTGGCAAACCGCCGGCCGATCCGGAAATGGGGAATTAGCGGGCGCGACGCTGGATGAGCTTGAACGCCGAATCGCCCAAGGCTCCGCCGGTGCCGGCGTATGGAATGCGTACGGCCGACGGCTGTACGATGCCCGGCAGTTTTCCCTTGCGGCCCAGGCATACCAGAAGGTGATCGAAATCGAACCGTACGACCGCCCCGCCCGCTTCCAGTGTGCCCTTTCGTTCGCCTCGGCCAACGAGACCGAGGGATTGCTTGCGTTCTTGAGATCGCAAGTGCATGTGGAACCCAAACTCGTCGCGGAGTTGCTCGATCGGACTGAGTTACTGGCGTTTCTGGCCGACGGTCGTTTCACCGCACTGCAGGCCGAGGCCCGCGCGCAAGCGATGGATTAGTTTTCCAAAAAGACTTCGGAATTCCGTTCATGCTTGTTGGAGGGCGGGTGTCCTCACCCACCGCTTTCGCGTGTACCTCGACGTTCCCGGCGACTGAAGACAGCCGCCCTTGTATCTTTTTTGTCGCTCTTCCATCCCTTGAAGAGTCTCGCTCCAGTCGGCATCGACTACCTATTGCCCCACCAACGCTCCGTTGTTCGGCCGGGTTGTCGGCACGTTATAACTGCCGCGGCGAAACAGGATATCCGCACTCTGGATCAGTGCCGTCGCGTCGGCAGTCATTTCCTTGGCCTTCGTCGCCTGCTCGGGGGCCGTCACTTCCACCGGATCCAGCTTCATCGGCAGCGTCAGCTTGAACAACTCCGCCTTCGCGCCGAACGGCGGGATCGACATCACGTTTTCGCCGCGCACCAGCATCAGGTCGTTCGACCCCGACTGCACCAGCGCCATCCCGCGATCCGCCGGCCGATCGAGAACCGATGATCCGAAGAAGCAATGCTCGTACGATCCGCCCAGGATTGAGAGGATCGTCGGCGCGATATCCGTCTGGCTGCACACCGCGGGCACGCGACGCGGCGGGCCCAGGATCGCCGGAGCGTACACGATGAACGGCACGCGCGAGCTTCCTCCCGGTACAACTGGCGTTTGCAGGAACCCGCCGGCGTGATCGCCGGTAAAGACGAAGATCGTCCGGTCGAAATACTTCGCCTGCCGCACCTTCGCCATGAACTGACCGATGGCCCAGTCGGCGTAATGCACCGCGTCCATCTGCGCCGACTTGCGATGCCCCGGCTGCACCGACTGGATCTTCCCCGGCGGGATCAGGTATGGCCGGTGGAACGACGTCGTCATCAGCGAGATGAAGAACGGCCGATCCGTCGTCTCGCTCGCGATGCGATCAACACTGTTGTACGCATCCTCATCGCACCATCCCAGAACGTTGCGGAACGTACGGCAAGGCAGCTGATCCTCAAACACGCAGCGGTCATAGCCGTTGCTGGCCATGAACGCCCGCTGATGATCAAACTCCGGCTGCCCGCCGTGGACGTAGACCGTGGAGTACCCGCGATCGCCCAGGATGCGCGCCAACGTGAGAAATCTTCCCTCGCTCTGCGGCCGGGTGATCACGCCGCTGCCCGGCAGATCGGGGAACCCCGCCAGCGATCCGCTCAGCCCCTGCGCCGTCCGCTGCCCGACACTGAAGCAGTGGTCCATCAGCACGCTCTGTTCGGCCAGTGCGCTGAGATTAGGCGACAGTCGCGCGTCGCCGCCGAGCGCGCCGATGTATTGCCAGCTCATACTCTCCAGCACCACCAGCACCACGTTGTAGTCGTTCCGCGGTCGTCCGGTGGTCGTAACGCGCCGGAGCGGATTGTCGGCATCGTTCAAGAATTGGTCATTGTCCTGCCCAAGAATTTGCCTCGCGCGGGCCAGTGCTTCGTCGTCATTGAGAAGCGCATAGAACTCGCGCAAATCAGCATCCTGAGAGTGCTTGTATACCGCATCGCGCAGCGTGTAGCAGCCGTTGAGCGTGAGTTGCACCAGTGCCGGCGAATCGCTGACGTACGCGGCGCTAGTGTTCATCGGGCGATTACGCAAACTGCCGCGAATGCCGACGATCGCCACCGGGATCAGCAACGCCGGCCAAACCGCCTGCCACCACGGGCTACGCCGGTGCCGCCCGAGTCCCCAGCGATTCAGCGTCCATGTCGCGGCCGACAGGAGGATCACCGTCGCCAAAACCGCCCACAACACCGGGTATTGATCCCAGATCGTGCGGTAGATGGCAGAGTAGCGGGTGTATTCCAGCACCTGGTAGTTCAGCCGCAGCCCGAACTCCTGGAAGAAGAAGTAGTCGGCCACGCAAGCAAACAACACCGTGGCGATCACCACCCCGCCGTATGCGGAGACGATCCACCCGTACGCGCGTTTGACGATCACATTCTCCGGCGTCGCGACGGCCGCTACGATCAGCGGCAGCGACACCATAAACGCGATGGCCGCATCAAACCGCAGCCCGATGGCGAAACTACGGGCAATATCCCCCGCCGGCTCCCCGCGGAAGCGGTCCAGCATCGTCAGCCAGATGCAGAGCCGTTGCCCGGTCAACAGCAGCATGACCGCGACCAGCAAAAACCCCGGCAACCGCACCCGCGGCCCGAGCGCGCCGCTCCTGCACCAACTGCCAGGCACGACGTCAGATGAACTCCCTGCTGAAACCGAATCAACCATTCCATGAGTGTACCCGAGTCCGCCGACAAGGCAGCATGAAATGCCCAAAAACCCCCGTTGGACTAGGCCGATCCGGCGAGTAAGCTCTAGTGGATCAATAGCTTGGCATAGCGCCGGCTTATCGGAACTAGCCTCTGGCCATAGCAGTCCTCGCGTTTGGAAGACGCGAATACTCATGCCGACTGAGATCCCAACTTGTCCACTTCCGCGTCACGTGGCTGTCATTGGCGCCGCGGGTGGACTTGGTCAGGGCATTCTCGCTGTATGCCGAGCGGAGGGCATCGGTTTCACGGCTATCGTTCGCTCTCGCCCGGAACGAATTACGAATGTGCCTTCAAACTCGCGGGTGGCCGTGGTCAGTTCGCTCGCCGACTGCTCCGCCCTTGCAGCGGCCTTTGCCGGAGCCGACGCGGTCCTTACCGCACTTGGCGTCACGGCTACAAGCCAGGATCGTTCAGCAACGCTATCAGAGAACATGAATTCGGTTGAACAGGCGATGTTGGCTGCGGGGGTCGATCGTATCGTAGTCATCAACACGCTCCTCTCCTCGGCACCGGGCGAGCCCGCTAGCAGGCTGATGCGGTTCTTCTCGCGGATGCCCGGCAAAATTGGTCGCGGGGCGACAGAGCAACGATCAGTGGTGGATGCGTTGAGTCGCGGTGAATTCTCATCACTCCGATGGACTCTCGTACGAGGTGGACTGAACTCAAAAGGGAAAGATGAACCTCCGATAGCCTCGGCAGATTGGGCCGGTGCTCTCAATTCCTGGATGCCCGTCTCCTACCAAGCGATGGGCCGATGGATGCTGGAGGAGGCCGCCGCTGGCAACTTCGTCCGAGCGGCACCACTCGTGTCTCGGCGTCGACGGTGAGCCGTGTCACTTAAGGACTCAGCCTATGCCGTACGTACCACGGCACCACGCATGGAGGAATGAAAATGGAATACGCCATTGGAGTCGTCGCTGCCATTGCAGTGGGATTGTTTGCCACCGTGGTGGGCTTCGACAAAGATCGCAGCTACTACCCAGTCGTCTTGATTGTCATTGCGACCCTGTATCTCCTGTTTGCGGTGATGGGCAAGTCCACCAGTTCGCTCCTCTCGGAAGCCATACCTGCACTGGGGTTTGTGGTCATCGCTGTGATGGGGTTCCGCAAGACTCCTTGGCTCGTTGTCGTCGGCTTGGCACTTCACGGCGTTTTTGATTTCTTCCATCACGCCGTGATAGCAAACCCCGGTGTCCCTGTGTGGTGGCCGGGTTGGTGTCTTGCCTACGATGTGGTTGCTGCGGCCTATCTCGCGACGTTGATTTTGATTCGATCCTCTTGTTGTCGCCCTGCGGGCGCATGAATCGACTATTCGTAAATCGTCCCTTCTGCATGTTTACATGACGGAAAACATCGCACGCCTACTCCATTCCCGCCAAGAAACGAGGGGTTGTAAGAGAAAACCTTACCCCCCTACAACAATCGCTAACCCAAAAATCGAATCCCGCTCCTCATTGTGACCGTTCCCTTAAAGCCGATCCTTATAAGGCATGGAACGTCGTGCGTTCCCGCGGTTTTGGGAATAGGACTCAATTCAAGGAAAGCAGGAGACCATGGTCGCTAAAGAATGCAAGATCACCGATGGCAACGGAGCTGCGGCATCGGTGGCGTTTCGGTCGAGTGAAGTCATCGTGATCTACCCGATCACGCCTTCTTCCACGATGGCAGAGCTCAGCGATGAATGGTCTGCCGACGGGCAGAAGAACCTGTGGGGCGATGTGCCGCAGGTGACGCAGATGCAATCCGAGGCCGGCGTGGCCGGTGCGTTGCACGGGGCGCTGCAGGCGGGATCACTGGCGACCAGTTTTACCTGCAGCCAGGGGTTGCTGCTGATGATTCCCAATCTGTACAAGATCGCGGGAGAGCTGACGCCGTTTGTGCTGCACGTATCCGCCCGGGCGTTGGCGACGCATGCGCTCTCGATCTTCGGCGACCATTCCGACGTGATGGCCTGCCGACAGACCGGGGTGGCGATGCTGGCGGGTGGCACGGTGCAGGAGGCGCACGACATGGCCGCCATCGCGCATGTGGCGACGCTCAAGAGCCGTATTCCGTTCATTCATTTCTTTGACGGGTTCCGCACCTCCCACGAAATCAACCGAATTGAAGCGCTTTCCGATCGCGACCTGCTTTCCCTGCTCGACGCCAAAGCGATCGCCGCCCATCGCGGGCGGGCTTTGTCTCCCGATCATCCGGTCGTCCGTGGGACGGCCCAGAACCCTGACACGTTTTTCCAATCGCGCGAACGCGCCAACCTTTTCTACGACGTCTGCCCCCTGATTGTCGCCCAGGCGATGGACCGCTTTGCCGCACTCACCGGCCGGCATTACCAGCCGTTCGATTACCACGGGCATCCCGAGGCCGACCGCGTCATCATCATCATGGGTTCCGGTTCGGAGATCGTGCATGAAGCGGTCGATACCCTGCTTGCCAAAGGCGAGAGAGTCGGCGTGTTGAAGGTGCATCTGTATCGGCCGTTCTCGGTATCGCACTTCATGGCGGCTTTGCCGCAGACGGCGCATAAGATTGCGGTGCTGGATCGCTGCAAAGAATCGGGCGCGCCGGGCGAACCGCTGTTTCTTGATATCGTCGCCGCGTTCAACGACGTCGATACCCGCCGCGACCTCAACCGTCTCCTGCCGACGATCATCGGCGGGCGATACGGGCTGGGCTCGAAAGAGTTCACCCCTGCCATGGCGATCGCCACGTTTAAAGAACTGTCGCAGGCCCGCCCGATGCAGAAGTTTACTGTCGGCATTAAAGACGACGTGACCGATCTTTCGCTCAAGATCGATGAATCGTCCCAGCATGAGGATCCGACGGTCATGGGTGCCGTTTTCTACGGCCTGGGCTCGGACGGCACGGTGGGTGCGAACAAGAACTCAATCAAAATCATCGGCCAATACACGCAGAACCAGGTGCAGGCGTATTTCGTCTACGACAGCAAGAAATCCGGCTCGACGACGGTCTCGCACCTGAGATTTGGGCCCAAGCGGATCCGCAGCTCATACCTCATCCGCCGAGCCGGGTTTGTCGCGTGCCACCAATTCAATCTCATCAGCCGACCGGATGTGCTCGGCGTGGCGGCACAAGGCGGTACGCTGCTGATCAACGCCCCCTATCCCGCCTCGGAACTTTGGCAGCACCTGCCGGCCGAGGTGCAGCAGCAGATTATTGATAAGAAGCTCAAGGTTTACACGATCAACGCCGACAAAGCTGCGCTCGATCTGGGGCTCGGCGGGCGCATCAATACCCTGATGCAGACGGCGTTCTTCACCATCTCCAAGGTGATGCCGGTTGAACAAGCATACGAGGCGATCAAGCTGTCCATCGCCGAAACCTACGGCGACAAGGGCCCGAAAGTCCTCGCCAAGAACAACGCCGCCGTCGATGCGGCACCGCAATTGATCGAGCAAGTCAACTACCCCGACGCCATCACCACCGAACCCACCCCGCTGAAAGTGCCGGTATCGGCACCGGAATTCGTCCGGAAGTTCACCGTACCGCTGATGGCCGGCCAGGGTGATTCGCTGCCGGTCAGTTCGTTCCCGGTCGATGGCACGTATCCGGTGGGCACCAGCAAGTGGGAAAAACGCAGCGTGGCCGACAGCATTCCGGTTTGGGATGAGAAGTTGTGCATCCAGTGCAACAAATGCGCCGTGATCTGCCCGCATGCGGCGATCCGTCCAAAGGTATACGGGGCGGAACTGATCGAGAACGCACCCGAAGGCTGGGTGGGAGTCGATTACAAAGCCCCCGATTTCAAGGGGATGAAGTTCACGCTGGCCGTCGCGCCAGACGACTGCACCGGCTGCTCCCTTTGTGCCGAAATCTGCCCGGCCATCGATAAGCAGAACCCGAGCCGAACCGCGCTGGAAATGAAGCCGATCGGTCCGATTCACGAAAATGAACGGGCGAAATGGAACTACTTCCTGGACATCCCCGAGGCCGACCGCAGCAAACTGCGCATGGACATCAAGGGCAGCCAGTTTTGCGAGCCGCTGTTTGAATTCAGCGGTGCATGCAGCGGCTGCGGCGAGACGCCTTACATTAAATTGATGACCCAGTTGTTCGGCGACCGCCTGATGATCGCCAACGCCACCGGTTGTTCGTCGATTTACGGTGGCAATCTACCCACCACGCCCTATCGCACCAACCGTGAAGGCCACGGCCCGGCATGGAGCAATTCGCTATTTGAAGACAACGCTGAATTCGGCATGGGCATGCGATTGGGCGTTGACGCACTCGTTCACCGTGTCCGTTCATTGCTGGCGCGATCGCGTGATGTGGTGGGCAACCAGCTCACGGATGAACTGCTCAACGCCGATCAAAGCACCGAAGCCGGAATTCGCGCGCAACGCTCCCGCGTATCGCAACTGCGCACCATTCTCTCGGACCTGGAACTGCCAGACACACGCACCTTGGAAGAACTGAGCGATTACCTCGTCCGCAAGAGCGTCTGGATCATCGGCGGAGACGGATGGGCATACGACATCGGTTTCGGCGGGCTGGATCACGTGATTGCGACGGGGCAGAACGTCAAGATCCTGATCCTCGATACTGAGGTGTATTCCAACACCGGTGGACAGCAGAGCAAATCCACACCGCTGGGAGCATCGGCCAAGTTCGCGTCGTCGGGCAAAAAGACTGGGAAAAAGGACATGGGCCTGATCGCCATGAGCTACGGGCACGTGTACGTCGCATCGATCGCCGTCGGTGCGAAGGACACGCAGACGCTCAAGGCCATCCAAGAGGCCGAGGACTTCCCCGGCCCGGCGATCATCATCGCGTACGGCCCGTGCATCGCCCACGGATTTGCGATGGAAGATGGTCCGCTGCATCAGCAGAACGCCGTCGCCAGCGGGTACTGGCCGCTGTACCGGTTCGATCCGCGCCGGGTTGATGAAGGCAAATCCCCGCTGCAGTGGGATGCGGCTCCGCCGAAACTCAAATTGCTGGAGTTCCTCGAAAGCGAAGGCCGATTCCGCACCCTTCAACGGGCCGACGCGGCGCGATTTGCGGAAGTTGTCGACGAAGCGCAGGAAACCGTCGCTCGCCGGATTCTGATGTACCAGCGGCTGGCAGAAGCGTTCGTCAAGCCGACAACCGCGGAAGCGGCCGTTTGATCGCGCGAAGTGCAAAGTAGGCGACGGAATTTTCAGAAGCCGTACCGGACGCAGGTGTTGCCGGCCGGGCGTTAACGTCCCCGTCCGGCATTCACACGCGCCCAGGCGGAGCGGATCGACGGCGAATTCACCGGCGGTGATTTGGTTTCAGATTCCGCCTCGCGTTCGTCGGGCACTGCCGACACTTCGAGCAGTTTGGTTTGTTCTAACTGCTTGACGCGATCGTAAAACGCCTGGTGCTTTTCCTCGTCGGCGCTGTTCCATGTACGGACATCGACGTAGGTATCAACTAGCGACAGCTTGTTCTTGGTGATCACCTGCACGCCGCCTGCGGTGCGAACCACATACACGCTCAGCGACGCTAATCCCCATCCGGCCAACAGAACCATCGCCACAACGAATCGAAATAGACTCATTCCACGACCTCCCGGATCCACCATCGGCGGATTGGAACCGGGCGTGACGCGATTCAATTCTAAATCGCCTGTTTTCAGAGTCTTCCGGACGCGATCGTAACGAGCGAACGGTTTAACGGGGCGGGCAGTTAGGGACGACCAATAATGCAGGAAGCAAAATCCGCGATTCAAACCGACGGCTTCATCGGCCCGGGTCGCGGTGGAATCCGCCCGGGCGTAACGGATTGCCGCTGGGTAAGGCTCGTCAAGTTCTGAGGCAGATCGTTCGCCCCGCCGCTGATCGACGGACCGGGCTCGAGCGCGGCCGACAGATCTTCGGAGGCGGCCGGCGAACTGTCGGTTACTTCTGTCGCCTTGGCGGTCATCGGGATCGCTCCGGAATAAAAACCGACGGCAAATAATCCCTGCTGTTGCTGGTAGGAGAAGTTAATCAGCTCGCAAAACTCGCGGATTAGCGACTGGGCCGACGGATCGTTCCGCTCAGCGGCCTGCACGGAAAGTTGATGCTTGCGATCACGGAACCGCATGATTTGCACGAATCGGCCGGTGGATTCGGTCGGGCTCCAGTTGCTGCCGACCTGCTCGTAGGCTTCAAAATGCGTGCAGCCCAGCCGCGCCAGGGTCTGGCGGAACCGCGCCAGTAGGCGAGAGTGTTCCACGCGTTTTTCGCGAGGAACCAGATAACTGTTGGTCTGCAAAAGCATGGACTTCGTTCTCTGGCCCGATCCAACCCCGCTTCATTGTGACACAAGGAGAGGACTCGATCAAACTGTCATTTGGATTTAAGTCACCGGAAGACGAATCGGGTTATTATCGGCCAAACCCCGAACATTTGGCCCACTTTGACATCACCACGCAACCGGCTACCCTCGTGCCGATGAATCCAAAGCAACTGGCCGCCGAGGCCGCTCTTCCGCTGGTCCAATCGGGAATGGTTGTGGGCCTGGGTACCGGATCGACGGCCGACTACCTCATCAAAGCCCTTGGCGACGCGATCGCGGAAGGCAAGATCAAGAATGTACGCGGTATTCCGACCAGCGTACAGTCCGATCGGCGTGCTCGCGAACTAGGGATTCCCCTCACCACGCTGGCTGAATCTCCCAATCCCGATCTGACCATCGACGGGGCCGACGAGATCGATCCTCAGTTGAATCTCATCAAAGGGCTTGGCGGAGCATTGCTTCGAGAAAAGATCGTAGCCCAGGCGTCAAAGAAACTCGTCATCATCGCCGACACCAGCAAAACCGTAGAGCAGTTGGGCACCAAGTGCCCGCTTCCCGTGGAAGTCGCGCCGTTCTGTTACGAAACTCATGCAATCTACCTTCAAACGCTCGGCGCCACTCCGGTGCTGCGACGAAATGCCGACGGCAACCCCTACGTCACCGACAACGGCAATTTCATCTTCGATTGTCGCTTCGTCTCCATCCCCGATCCCGCCGGGCTGCAACGAAAGCTCAAAGACCGGGCCGGCATCGTTGAATCCGGACTGTTCATCGGGCTTGCAAAAGTGGCCTTTGTGGCGGATGAAAATGGCGTGAAAACGCTGAAGTAGGAATGGCCGCTGGCGAAGAAAAGGAAATGCGACACAGAGTCACAGATTCACAGAGAAATACATAGAGTGAACTCAAAAATGAGTTCTCTTTGCTTAACTCTGTAACTCTGTGTCGCATCCTTCCGCGGCTAGATTTTGCAGATCACCAGCGCACTGTTCTTACTCCCAAACGCGATGCAGTTGCACAACGCCGTCTGCACCACCGCTTTCCTCGCGGCGTTCGCCACATAATCCAAATCGCACTGCGGATCAGGTTTCTCCAGATTGATCGTTGGATGCACGTAACCCGCATTCATCGCCAGCACGGTCGCAGCCAGCCCAGCCGCCCCGCAGGCGCCTTGTGGATGGCCGATCATCGACTTGGTGCTGCTGGCGGGGATGACTTTGGCGCGATCGCCGAAGCAGTGTTTGATCGCGAGGGTTTCCATGCGGTCGTTCAATTCGGTGCTGGTGCCGTGAAGGTTGATGTAGTCGATCGCCCCGATCTCAACCCCCGCGTCGGCCATCGCCAGTTGCATCGCACGGACCGGCTCGACGACATCCGGCGCGATTTGCACCCGATGGTATGCGTCGCAGGTGGATGCATATCCAGCGATTTCCGCCAGTGGAGTCGCGCCCCGCGCTGCGGCGTGGTCGGCGTCTTCGAGCACGAACATCCAGGCGCCTTCCCCTAGCACGAAACCGTCGCGGTCGAGATTGAACGGGCGTGATGCCTTGCCCGGCTGGTCCCAACGCTGTGTGCTGACGACGCGCATCTTTTCGAACGCGCGCAAAATGCCCGGCTCGATCGGAGAATCCGCACCACCTGCCAGCACAATCGGTACGACACCGCTGCGGATCATCATCGCCGCGTAGCCGATCGCATCAGTGCTGCTGGTGCAGCCGGTGGAGATGACATGGCTCGGCCCGCGAAGGTGGAGCGAGATTGAAAGCTCGCTGGAAAGATTGCCGTGCGTTCCACCGGTGATGGAATAGAGCGACGCCTGTCCGCCGGTAAACATTTCGCGGTATTGCTGCTCAACGAATCCAAGCCCCCCGCCGCCCGTGCCGAGCAGGACGGCGATCTTGCGTTGAAGTTCGAGGTCGCCCTCGCCGGGGAACAGCTTGGCCTGATCGAGCGCTTCGCGCCCCGCCGCCAGCGCGAACGGAACCATCCGCGGGACGCGTTTAAGCTCGTTGGCCGGTAATACTGAAAGCGGATCAAACCCACGAACCTGAGCGGCCACGGTCGACTGGAGCCCGGCGCTATCGATTCCTTCGATCGCTCGAACCCCCGATAGGCCCGCCAAGCAAGCTCGGCCGAACGCCTCGCGGCCGAGGCCGTTTGGACTGATCGCACCGATGCCCGTCATCACCACCCGTTTGCCAGACGCCATCGTCCCCATTCTAGGCCCGCGCAAGCAAAAAGCCCGGCAATTCGCCGGGCTTTTTAAGCCGCCTATCAGACTTGAACTGATGACCTGCGCATTACGAATGCGCCGCTCTACCAACTGAGCTAAGGCGGCAGCCTCACCCGGCCATCACGCCGGGAGGGAGAGATTACCCGCAATCCGCCCGTTCTGGCAAGGGGAGACCGAACACGGAAAAAACGCCGGCGTTTTTACGCCGACACAAAAGAAACCGTCTTGCCGCCTGGCACGTCCATCAATTTGCCATCGACGGACAGCGTCACCGTCAACGCCGACGGATTAAACGCAGTACGGCGGTTCGCGGCGATCGCCACCCGCTGCCGGGCCGCTTCGTAATCGAATAGCTCGATATTGGTGCAGTACCACACATCCGACTGCCCGGCCACGGGGCGGAATAGCGTCTCCATCTCATCCCAACGATCACGTTGGCGGGCGAATTCAAAACTGTGGCCCCAGACGAAAAACACATCCCGCTTCGGCTGTCGCCGAGCTTCCTCAAACCGCTCCACCAACGGCGGATTCGTGTGAAACATGTGCATCGTCGCCTGCCAGTTAATCGGGTCGGCCGGCGGAAAACACACATCAGCCGTTCCTACCGTGCGGCAATACACAATGCCCAACGACCGAATCACCTCCGACACCTTCGGCGATGTAATACCGAACGGCAACGCCATGCCGCGAACCGGATAGCCGACCAAATCTTCCAACGCTCGCTTGTCATCCAGAATTTCATACGCTGCCTGCACCGGATCGAGTTTATCCAGCCGAGGATGCGATACGGTGTGAATCGCCACCTCGTGTCCCGCATACAGCGACGCGACCTCGTCGGCCTGCAGCTTCTTCTCTTTTCCCAGCGTTCCGGAATTGAGATTGAACGTCCCCTTAATACCGACTTCGTTAATGAACTGCACCAGCCGACGATCTTCCACCGTGCCGTCGTCCCAGCTGGTGGTAAATGCCATCTTCTTACCGCCAGGGAACTTACAAATCTCAACCCGCTTGGGTGCTGTCGTCATCGTGATCCTCGTTTCACATTAAGCCGCGGAGCGTTTCCAAATTGACCAGATCCCACTCGCGGCCGGTGTCGTCCGGCCCCTTGGGTGTTTCCAGAATCTTTGGCAGATCGGCAAAATCCTTATCGCGCACAAACGGCTTAAAACCCTCCACGCCGATCAACCCGCGGCCGATATGATCGTGCCGATCGACCCGGCTGCCAAGGTCCTTCTTGCTATCATTCAGGTGCAATACCTTCACCCGCTTTACGCCGATAGTCGATTCCAGTTGCTTACGAAACGCCGCGTACTTCCGCCCGCGAAAATCATACCCCGCCGCGAACAGGTGAGCGGTGTCGAGACACACGCCCAGCCGCTTGGCGTCCTTCACCTGATCGATGATGCTCGCAAGATGTTCCAGCTTGTACCCCAGCGACGTCCCCTGCCCGGCGGTGATCTCCAGGCAAGTGATCACCTTCTTCGTCGGATACGCCGCATGAACCTCATCCAGCGACTCGGCCACCCGCTTCAGCCCGACCTCTTCGCCCTGCCCCATGTGCGCCCCGGGATGCGTCACCAGAAGCGGAATCCCCAGCACATCACACCGGCGGACTTCCTCGATAAACAGGTTAATACTCTTCTTCCGCAACGCCTCATCCGGCGACGCGAGATTGATCAGGTAACTGTCGTGGCTGACCGTCAGATCAAACTTCAACCGATTGCGGTGGCTGGCCCATTCGTCGATCGCGGGTTGCTCCAGCGGCTTGGCGACCCACTGCTGCTGGTTCTTGGTAAACACCTGCACCGTCGTCATGCCGAGCTTTTCAGCGTCGAGCAAGGCGTTGTGCATGCCGCCGGAGATGGAGAGATGTGAACCAAACATGCTATTGCTTACTCCCAAATCGAATAAGTAGTTTCTCCAGCATCCGCTTTTCCGAATCGCGCAGCATAAAACCCGTCTCTTCAAGGCTGTCGAGATCGGAATCTAAGTGATGTTTGCTTACGCTGCTCAAAATGGCACCAAGTAACTGGAAAGCACCGACAAAATCATAAGGAGCGGATTCACCATTAACGTTGGTGAAAGTTGCGAGATAGGTTTTCAATTCGTCGTATGTGGTGATCTTCAAATGTGCTCCCCGTTGGACATCGTTAAAGCGACTCAATCAATTCCCTTGTTTCAGTGGCTAGCGAAACCGGCAGACCGTATCGTACACCTTCCCGCCGATGCGGCTGGCGACCATCGTGTCTTTGATCATGGCGATGTTCAGCGCATCACACTTGAACACCGCGTTCAGGTTGCTTTCCACACCGCGGCCCATGCCTTCGATGATCACCAGATCAGCATCGGCCGACGCGGTGTTGAGGGCGTCGCTCACCTGCATCAGGTCGATCAGCGGCTCGCCGGTGCCGGTGCTGACGCGCTCGATCGGCAGATCAGAAAAACTCGGCTCGGCGGCGATGATCCGCGGCCACCAGATGCTCACGTCGTGGATGGTCATGTCGTTCAGAGTCGGATGCTCGTTGGCGGCCAGCACTACCTTGGTGCCGCGTTTGGCGAGCCATCGCATGGCCGGGAGCGCTCCGAGCAGGAAGTCGCTGCCGGCGTTGTCGATGAAAAAGACGGCCTTTTTGTGCTGATAGCTGAAAACGCGGTTGGCCAGCGCGTCGTAGTCGTCGATCAGCCACGGCCTTGCAGGCAGGCTTTCGATCGTGGCGAAGAAATCCGGGCTGCCGGCGACGAACTTCTTGGCCGTCGCCTCGGCGCCCATGTCGAAGATGTTGCCGGCGAACAGCCCCTCGATGATCGCCCGCAACTGGGCCTTTCCGCTGAGCTGGTCTAGCCGGCGGCAGACCTCCGGGAGCAGCGGCAGCATCTTTTCGTTTTCGCGGTTCTTGAGGTCGATGAATGCATCGACAAATCCGTGCCTGCGAAGGATCTGATCACGCCAGATGTCCATGGCGAGAATCGTCACCCGGCCGTGGGCTTCGGGTCGGCTGATCACGTCGTCGAAAAACGCATGGAACTCCTTGCGACAGGCGTCAGAGCGGGTATTGATCGACTCCGCCGCCTCGCCGCCGCCATACGCCACAGCATGCCCTAGTTTGAGGATCGTTTCGAGGTGGCGTTTGAAGAACGTTGCCCAGTACACGCCGGCTTCTCGATCCACGGTCAGATCCCAGCCGCACGCGTCGTAGGTGGAAGGATCGGCCAGCAGGATGAACGGGGACATTCACAATCTCCGAAGGCAGAAACTCTTGCTCGCCGCGATAGAAAGCGCGGGCACACTTTATCAGGCGGCGGACGCTTCGCAACGCATATCGGCACTCGCATGACAGCGGTACAACGGTACCACGGGCCTCCGGCCCGTGCTGGCGGTGCAGGTTAGAATAAATTATCGGTTAATGAAGCGTCCAATCGCTCGCACGGGCCAGTGGCCCGTGGTACGGGTGGACCATTCGCCGCAGTAAAAATCACTTGGCAGCGGGAGAAAGTACCGCGCGGTTTGATTTACCTGCGGCTTGGAGTTTGGTCATTATCATCAAAATCTGCTCACCCGTTGCAGGTAGCTGCAGATCGGGGATGGTTCCGGGTGCGATGTACGACAGCGCGTTCTTCACCGCCGCCCACACGCTTAAGCCCAGCAGCAGCGGCGGTTCGCCGACGGCCTTGGACCGTTTGAGGCTCATCGAGCTGTTCGGGTTGTCGAGCATCCGCACGTTGAAGACGGCCGGCACGTCGCTGATGTTGGGTATTTTGTACGTCGTCGGGCTGTGGCTGAGCAGTTCGCCTCCGGGACCGTATTTCAGTTCTTCGGTGGTACACCAGCCCATGCCTTGGATGAATCCGCCGACCACCTGGCCGCGATCGATGCCGGGGTTGATCGGCTGGCCAATGTCCATGATCAGGTCAACACGGGTGACGCGCAATTCGCCGGTGAAGCGGTCGATTTCGACTTCGCTGACGGCCGCTCCGTTGGTGTAGTAAAGGAACGGCGTGCCCTTGCCAGTGTCGCGGTTGTAATCCACGCCGGGCGTGGCGTAAAAGCCGCGCTCACCAAGATTGATGCGGTTGAGATACGCCTGGGCGACCAGTTCCTTGAACGTGATCTTTTTCCCCGCAATGCGATCGTCGTAAACGTGGCCGTCTTGAAAGACGATGTTTCCTGGCAAAGCAGCCAATGCGGCCGATGAATCGGAGAAATGCTGCGATGCAAACGCCCTCAGCCGCTCACGGATTTTTTCACACGCAACCACGGCAGCGGCGCCGTTTAGGTCCGTACCTGTGCTGGCGGCAGTCGGCGATGTGTTGTGGTTTTTGTCGGTGCTGGTGGTGGTGACGTAAACGTTCTTCCAATCGATCCCAAACTCATCGGCCACCAACTGCCGCACGCGGGTGTTCACGCCCTGGCCCATTTCCGTGCCGCCGTGGCTGACCATTACGCTGCCGTCGGTGTACACGTTGACCAGCGCGTTTCCCTGGTTCAAGTGCTGCTTGGTAAAGCTGATGCCGAATTTAACAGGCGTACACGCCAGCCCGCGAAGGCGAAAGCGATCGGTTTGATTGATTGCGTTGATCTGCCTTCGACGATTGGCGTAGTCACTCGCGCGCGATAGCTCGTCGAACAGTTGCGGGAGCACGTTGTTCTTGAACACCTGCCCGTAGGGCGTGATATTGCGATCCTCTACGCCGTATAGATTCCGCCGGCGGACGTCCATTGCGTCCAAGCCCAAATGTAGCGCGACTGATTCAATGATGTTTTCCATAGCCGCCACGCCTTGCGGCCCGCCGAAGCCGCGGAAGGCGGTGTTGCTGGGCAGATTGGTGCGACAGACCTGCCCGGTGATGTGTACGTTGGGCAGGTAATACGCATTGTCAGTGTGGAGCATCGCCCGCTCCATGACCGCCAGCGACAGGTCGGCCGTGCAGCCACCGTTGCTGAAATGGTCGACGCGGAGTGCGGTAATCAGCCCGTTGCGCGTGAAGCCCACAGTGTATTGATTGAGGAACGGATGACGCTTGCCGGTGTATCGCATGTCGTCGTCTTTGTTGTAGACGACCCGTGCCGGCCGACCGGTTTTGCTGGCAACCAGCGCCGCCATCATCGCCGGCTGGGCGGCCTGCGTCTCTTTCCCGCCGAAGCCTCCGCCCATCCGCTTGCAGTGGACGATGACGTGATTGAACGGCACGCCCAGGATCTCGGCCGTCATCGCCTGCACTTCACTGGGGTGCTGCGTGGAGGAGTAAATCGCGATGTGGCCGTGCTCGCCGGGGACGGCGATGGCGGCCTGGCTTTCGAGGTAGAAATGCTCCTGCCCGCCAATGCGCATCTCGCCGGACAGTGTGTATTCGGCTTCGAGCATGGCCCTTTCGGGCTCGCCGCGCATGATCGTACGCAGCGGACCTATGAAGTTCTTGGCTTCGATGGCTTCTTCGATGCCGAAGATGGGCGTCGCCGGTTCGATGTCGAGCTTTACCTTCTTCTTCGCCGCCGCGATCGCCTGTCGCGACTCGGCCGCGATCAGCACGCACGGATCGCCCAGATAGACGATCTGCTCTTCCACCAGCAGATGCTCGTCCTGAAACACCGGCCCGAACTGCTTGTGGCCGGGGATGTCTTTGTCCGTCAGCAGCAGTACCACGCCGGGCACCTTGGCGGCCTCGGAGAGATCGATGCTTTTCAGCTTGCCGGACGCGACGGGCGCGGGCAGGAAATCCACCAGCAGCTCGTTTTTGAGCGGCGGCATGTCGTCGATAAAAACGCTTTCGCCGGTCACGTGGCCGCGGGCGGAATCGTGCGGAATGTTCTGGCCGACGGCGTTCATGCGCGCTCCTGGCCGTTGGCGTTGAACCCTCGCCCGGTATCGCGGGAGAGGGCAGGGTGAGAGTTCTGCAAATTTGCGGGAGCGCTGCGGATCGCGACAGAACCCTCACCCCCGCCCTCTCCCGGAGTACCGGGCGAGGGAGTGAGCACTTCGTTGTCCTCGCGGTCGGCGAAGAACTTGCGGAGAATATTCTCGCCCAGTTGCAGGCGGTAATCTTTCCCGCCACGAACGTCGGAGATGGGCGTGATCTCGCCACGGGCGCTAGTTGCAGCTCGGTCGATGAGATCGTCGCTGAACGGCCGGCCGGCGAGTAACGCTTCGGTCTTGCGCAATCGCAGGATGTTCGCGCCCACGCCGCCGTAGGCGATGCGGATGGATTCAATCGTGTCGCCACTGGTGCGCATCCAGAATGCAGCCGAAAACGACGAAATATCGAGGTCGTACCGCTTGGAGATTTTGTACAACCGATACGCATCCCCCGCCGCCGGCAGCGGGATGTGGACGGCGGTGATCAGTTCGTCCGGTCTGATGACGGTTTTGCGATAGCCGGTATAAAACTCGTTGATATTGACGCGACGCACGCCGGGCGTGCCTGTGAGTTCGATCTGGGCATTCAAAACATACAGGCCGGGCATGGTGTCGCCGATCGGTGAGCCGTTGGCGATATTGCCCGCGAGCGTACCTGCGTTGCGGATCGGCGGGCTGCCGTGACGGCGGAGTAGCTTAGACATTTCCGGCAGATGGGTTTCACACGCGACGTCCATCTCAGCGAGGGAAGCCAGACCGCCGATCGAAAGCGTCGTACCTTCAACTCTCACTGATTTGAGCGACGCCAAACCGGCCAGGCTCATCACGATGGTCGGAGTGAGCTTCCCTTTGTTCATCACCACTCCCAAATCCGTTCCGCCGGCGATGATAATGCACCCGGGGTTTTCAGACTTGAACCGAACCGCTTCGTCCACAGTCGTCGGTTTGAAAAACACACGGCCGGCGTGCTCAACACGTACCGATTCGTCGGCGGCAGGTCGTAATTGGCTCAGAAGCGCGGTCGGCGGATACAACTCGTTGGCGCGGCGGAGATTGGTGATGTCCGACTCGACTCCTGCTTTGATGATCGACTCATATCCCGTGCAGCGGCAGAGGTTGCCGGACAATCCCAGCCGCAAGTCGGCGTCGGTCAGCTTCATCCTTGTTTCGAGCATCGCGTGCAGCGAGACCACAAACCCGGGAGTGCAAAAACCGCATTGGCTGCCTTGGCAGGAGATCATGGCCTCTTGAACGCAGCTGAGTTGTCCACCCTGCCTCAACCCTTCCACGGTGACGACATGACACCCATCCAACTGATAGACGTATTGGATGCACGCGGTAACGTTCCGGTACTCCAAAGCATCGCCGGCGGGTTTGCCGATCAGCACGCAGCAAGAGCCGCAATCGCCCTCGGCGCATACCACTTTCGTGCCGACCAGTTGCCGGTCGTATCGGAGGAAATCGGTGAGAGACTGAAACAGCCGTTCGCCGCGAACTTCTTCAGGCCGGCCGTTAATGTAGAGCAGAACGTGGTCACGCATGATGAGCTGAATCGAGGCGTTTGGCTGCAAACCGCAGGAGTATATCGTGAGAAGGTGGTGACGTCTAAAGATTAATGGGATTTCAGGGGTTGTGAAAACGACGACACTGCTACCCGCTGAAGCGGGCAGGCCAGCAAACTAGCTTCCATAAAAGGAGCAGGGATGATCCCTGGGGATCATCCCTGCTTTGTTAGCTCAATCTGGAGCAGCGATTACATCCCGCCACCACCGCCGCCTTGCATTTGGATCCGGAACTGGATCACCGCCGCGGTGATGCTCTTAACCAGTTGCGTGGGGACGAACGTATCGATGCGAACAGCGGTACCTTCGGTCCCGGCGCTCACGCCGATCGGCGGTTGATTCGGGGGAATGTTGATCGGAAGGTTCATGCCCATCGCGCCGGCGTACTTCAGGCCGGTCGTCATCAGGTTATCGACGGAAAGATAGAAAACAGCGGCCTTTTGCTCCGGCAATGCCGCTGCGGAAGCAACCACCGTGTCAGACTTGCCCAGCGTGTCATCTTTGGTCTTGGCAGCGGTAATCAGCGACTGGACGACATCGTCAGCAACGCCCATGGAAATGATGCGAGTATCGGCATCGACAGCGCCGGTCAGAACCTTTACGCCCTCTGGGCCGTACATCATTTTCATCATTTGCTGCATTTGTGCCGCCTGCGGGTTGGAGGCATCGCCGGTGAATTCGGTCTGCATTTGATCGAGCGAAACGCCATCCACCACTTTGGCACCGACCGTGAACGTGGACTTCTGCCCTGCTTGGGCTTCAGGGGCCAACATAGTCATCAGTTCCTGCTGATTGGCAGCCATGTTTTTGTACGCCTGCCCGATCGCCTTGGAATCGCCATGAATCGTGTCGATGACCTGAAATATCGAATCCTGTCCGAGCATCCCGGAGGGAATCAGCATTCCGAATGAGAGGCCCTTGATAGCGGCGGTGGCCTTTTTGACTGAGTCTATGTAATCGATGACAGGCTTGCCATCATCGCCAATCGCCTGAAGTTCCTTCATGATCGGGGCGGTGAAATCATTAATCATCTGACTCGTCACTTCCGGCGAAGCAATCGCGCCGCCGAAGGCGATGTACTTGGTGTTGGGCAGACCGGTCAACAGCGGTTCCTTGCTGTTCTTGATTTTCTTCACCAGGTCGCCGCTGTAGCTACCCGGTTCAAACTCGGTCATCAGCGTGCCGCTGATGCCCGTTTTCACGAATGAAATGCCGTACGTGAGGGCATTGGCATCGTTGAGATATCCCTCCGCAACATTCATCACCTGATTGAGGAGGGCTTTAACGACCGGAACATACTTGGCGTGCTGGCCGTTCAATTCGTTGGACATTTCCCGGATGATTTCCTCCCGTCCCTCTTTCAACTTCGGCAGCGCCATCTTGCGAACGGCGGCCATGTTGACGTAGAGGATGGCGTCTTTGCTGCCCAGTTCCTTGGCAGCCAGACCGCCGAGCTTCACGCCGCCGGCCGGCTTCTTCATGAGAACATCTTTGCTCGGGCTCATCGCGGCAAATTTGCCCCATGGCGTGATATAGGTCAGATCATTGTCGTTTGCGATCTTGGTCTCAGTAAAGTCCCCTTCAGTCTTGGCCTCTGGAAAGTTACCAGTGAAAGCCTTGTAGTCGGTGACCGGAATGAGAATGATCATCGAGTGCTCTTCATCAGCGCCACTCACGGCTGGATCGATGTAGACGAAAGCGATTTCGCCTTTCTCGTCCAAGCCTTGCTGGATGCCCAACTGTTTTTTGACCGCAGCCAGCGGGTCGGCCAGATCGGGTGCGAGTTGATCGACACCCAATTCCTTGAAAAATGCCGCGAGCTTGGTGTTGGTCTCCGCCAGATTGCGCACTTTGGCGACAACCAGCGCCCCTTCTGGCACCTGATCAAGCACTTGAGCGGCAGCCAGTTGCACCAGCGCGAATACCGGGATCAGCGCCAATACAATCCTTCGAGAATAACGCATGAGAACTCCTTCGGTCCTGAATTAAACAAACGGCGTGTCTACTAAGCCGACACCGTGAGCCGGCCTGTAGTGAATCATGTTATCCTAGACTGCGACAGAATAAAGAGGTTAGGATTTTTTCATCGACTTATACCCGCTCCGTTATCCACCGACCGCCCGATCGACTTCAGTAATCGACGTCATTCCCTCAGCCACCATCCGGTAGCCACTTTCCTGAAGGCTGGTGAAGTTGGTCTCCATCAGCGCTCGCTGCAGATCCGGGAGATTAGGGCTTCGCATGACGATTTCTCGAAGTTGATCGCTGATGTTCAATAACTCGAATACGCATTGCCTGCCGACATATCCGGTTCCCAGGCAGCGAGGGCAGCCGACCGGTTCGTAAATCTTGGTTACATCGCCCCAGCGGGCCATCCGTTCAATCTGGCTGCCGGTCGGACGAACGGGCTTTTTGCAGGCCGGGCACAACTTGCGAACCAGTCTCTGCGCCAGCAGCACCTGTAATCCCGAGGCAACCAGATAAGGCTCGACACCCAGATCAATCAGTCGGAAAAGTGCCCCAACCGTATCTTTGGAGTGCAAAGTGGAGAACACCAAATGCCCGGTCATCGCCGCCTGCATGGCGGTGCGGGCGGTCTCGGCGTCGCGGATTTCGCCGACCAGGATCGCATCAGGATCTTGCCGCAGGACCGATTTCAGCATCGTGGCAAAGGTGTTGTCTTCGGTCACCGGGATTTGTGTCACGCCTTCGATCTGGATTTCGACCGGATCTTCAATGGTGACGATGTTGCGCTCCCCGGAGTCCATCGACCTCACCACCGCGTACAGCGTGGTGGTTTTGCCCGATCCTGTCGGGCCTACGACGATGATCGAGCCGGACTCCTTCTGGATCGTGTCCTGAACGATCTTGAACATCGGCGGAGCCATGTTCAAATCCCACAGGTACTGCGGAGCGCCGGCGGTATCCAGTACGCGAACCACCAATTTCTGCCCGTGCATGGCCGGCGCGAAGCTGACGCGGTAGTCGACCCGACGATCAGGCAACTTCACGCTGAAGTGACCTTCCTGAACGGTGTTTCGCTGAGCGATATCGATATCGCAAAGAATTTTGACCACGGCGGTCAGTTTCGTGCCTACTTCCTTGGGCAATCGAAGCACTTCCACCATGTTGCCGTCCACGCGGGTGCGGATTTGGTAATCGTCGGACTTGGGCTCGACATGAATGTCCGACGCCCGGCTGCGGAAACAGAGCAGCAGCAGGTTCCGCAAGATATCGACAATATCCGGTACCGCCCCCGGCTTGCGCGCCAGCGCCACCCGGCCGGGGTGGATCACCTGATTCCGAGCGTTCATTAGACTGATGTCGGTCTCGGTCATCCCCGCATCCGCCAGGCTGCCGGCCATTCGCTGCAGCTTGGTCACCGGATCGAGGTTGGGATCTTCCATCTGCACGATGTCATCATCGACGATTTCTTCGAGCTCTGCCTCTTCCACAATCTCCGGCTCGGGCTCGGGCAGGATCACGCGGATACGGGTATCGCCGATCAGGATGACATCGCCACCCTTGATGACCGATTTACGGATCGTCTTGGTATTGAGATACGTGCCGTTGCTGGAATTGAGATCGCGAACGATCCAGCCTTGCGGCGTTGATTCGATCACGCAATGGAATCGCGATGATTTAACATCACCGAGCACCAGTCGATTGTCGGCATGACGGCCGACGGTGATCGGCTGCTGGCCGAGCGGCATGATTCGCTTCGACGTGCCTTCGATGACTTCCAGATGCGGTGTGTCCATGTTCGCCACGCACTGCCCCCTGCTGTCGATGTTTTAACCTGCGATCTCAACCTTAGGAAACAACACTTTCCCGGTTCCCAGTTGATGCCCGGCCGGGAGCGTCGATTTGAGCAGTTGGCCAAGATTTTTACCCGTGACGTCGACACCGAGCTGTGCCAAACCGGCCGCGGCCTTTTCCGGCAACAGCGGAAGCAGACCGACTAGCGCCTGGTAGACGGCTTGAGTCGAGAGATTAAGAACCGTATCAAGCCTCGCCGCTCGCGCGGGGTCCTTTGCCAGCTTGAACGGTGCGGTCGTATCGATGTAACCGTTGGCCGCCCGAGCTAGTTCAATTGGGAGCAATGCACATTGCTGAAGTTCGAGATTGGAATAGGCGTTGGTCAGACTTTCCGCGAAGCCGCCTAGAGATTTAGAAACGTGCTCGTCCTCGCTCGAGATTTCGCCAACCGCGGGGAGTAAGCCGCCGCGATACTTCGTGGTCATGTTCAGGACGCGATTCAGCAGGTTACCGACGACATTACCAAGTTCCGTGTAGGTTCTCACAAATTCAGTATCCGACCAATCCAGATCGCTCCCGAACGGCGCTGCCCGCACGACGTAGTAGCGCAGCGCATCCTGACCGTAAAGCCCGATGAACTTTCGTAGCTTGGCGATATCGACCGTATTGCCGAGCGATTTGCTCATTTTCTCGCCGTTGGCCGTCCAGTAGCCGTGGGCGAACACGCATTTGGGCAGCGGCAGGTCGAGCGCGAACAGCATCGCCGGCCAGTAGACCGTGTGGAACCACAGAATGTCCTTGGCGATCAGATGCACATCCGCCGGCCAGAACTGCTTGAACTTGCTGTCGTCGGCCGTGCCGTAGCCCAGGGCGCTGATGTAGTTCGTCAGCGCGTCGATCCACACATATACAACATGCTCGGGATCGTTCGGCAGCGGGATGCCCCATTTCAGCGTCGCCCGGCTGATGGCCAGGTCCGTCACGCCGGCTTCCAGCTTGCTGATCACCTCGTTGCGCCTGATTTCCGGTCTCAAGAAGCCGGGGTTCTCTTTGATGTACGCGATCACACGCGGCACGTACTTCGTCAGCCGGAAGAAATAGGTCGGCTCTTTGAACCGAACGAGCGGCTTTTTGCTGATGGCGCTCTTAAAGTCGTTGGCCTTGGCGGTGGTTTCAGTGACGAACTCCTCCTGCCCTTCGTCGTACCAGCTTTCATAGCTGCCGAGATAAATATCGTCGCTGGCGACGAGTTTGCGCACCACCTCCGTCACCGCGGCCTTGTGGCGCGGCTCGGTCGTGCGAATGAAGTCGTCATTGCTGATGCCCAGTTCTCTCCAGAACGCCTTGAACGACGCACTCACGCGGTCGACCAGTTCCTGAGGCGTAATCCCCTGCTCGGCCGCGGTTTTGGCCATTTTCGTGCCGTGCTCGTCAGTCCCGGTGAGGAAATAGGTCGCATCCCCCTTCAGCCGGTGATAACGCGCCAGCGTGTCGGCGACAGCGGTGGTGTAGTAGCTCCCCAAGTGCGGCTCGGCGTTGGGGTAATAAATCGGGGTCGTGATATAAAAATGGTCGCTCATTGCTGGGGCGATCTTACTCGAAGGCGGGGAATTGAACCACGGAGGCTCGGAGACACCGAGAAACGAAGATGAAATAGATAGAAAAGATGGGATGAGCCTCAACCCAAACATTGGCATCAAAGATTATGAGGCCATCCGCAGCAAGGCTCTGCTTGAAAACGACAATCGCTTCTGTTTAAAAACCTGGAGGGCGGGTGTCCTCACCCGCCACGATTGCCGGCAGGCCCGGCGGCAGAGGACAGCCACCCTCCATACCGCGACGATCGTTTTCAGACGGAACCAAATCTTTTTAATCTTTTACATCTTCGTTGACCTCGCTCTGTGTCTCCGTGCCTCCGTGGTAAACTATTCCGCATGATCCCGGCCGACGATTTTCTGCCTCGAATTCAATCCACCGCTACGAAGCGTGATCTGAGCGGCGAATGGCCGGCAGAAGAACTGAGCCTGCTAAACGATGCCGGAGCGATGCGATGGGCCTTGCCCGCGCCGTTTGGCGACGGGCTGTCGTCGCTCGATCTGCACCTGCGATACGAAGAACTCGCCGCCGCCTCGCTGGCGGTGGCGCTGGTGTTTTCGCAGCGTGACTCCGCTGTGCTTTTGATCGAAGGCAGCGAACTCTTCGCCCGCCGCGAGGAGTTACTGCAGCGGTTTGCTCGCAATGAACTGTACGCGACGATCGGCATCGCCCAACTGACCACCAGCCGCCAGGGCGGAGCACCGGCTTTGCGGGCGACGCCTCACGATGACGGATACGTCCTCGACGGCGTGATCCCATGGTCCACCGGCGCCGCCAAGGCCGACTACGTGGTGGCCGGTGCGGTGCTGCCGGATCGGAAGCAGATCCTGTTCGCGCTGCCGACAAAACACGCCGGCGTCACCGTCGATCGGCCGATGCCGCTGGTGGCGCTTCGATCGACCTGGACATCTCAGGTGCGGTGCGAACGAGCGCTGATCGATCCCTCCCTGCTCCTACGCGGCCCCGCTGACAACGTGCTTGCCGGTCGCCGAAAGGGCGTGCCGTTCGGGCAGGTCTTCTTCGCGCTGGGCTTATGCCGTGCCGCGTTGAACCTGATCGGCCAGCACAATTCCGACTCTGGCCGGCGCTCGTTCGACAGCTTTGAAACCGAGCTCGAACAGTACCGTAACCGCGCGATATACCTCTCCACCCCCGCCGGTGCAGAAGAAGCCGTCGGCGCCGCCCCCGTCACCCGCGCCGACGTGAACGACTTAGCGGTCCGCATCACGCACGCCGCCGTCGCGCTCTACAAGGGCACCGCGTTACTGGCCGATCATCCCGCCCAACGACTGGCACGCGAAGCGATGTTTTTACTGGTGTGGAGCTGCCCCGGCTCGGTCATCGACTGCACGCTCGATCGGCTACTGGAGTGTTGAAGTGGGAAATGCAAAGTGGAACGCGACGAGCGAAGTGCGATGAGTAGAATGCATTCATCGCTCATCGCTTTCCACTTTCCACTCTCCGTCAGTCTTTCTGCTTCGCCCCGAGTTCCTTCGCGATCTCGCTCTCCAGCTCATCGAGCTTGCCGAGCTCGGCCTTCTCAGCGGCCAGCACGTCGGCGTCGATCATGCGGTCGATCTCGGCATCGCTGACGGCTTCGCTGCTGACCGCGGGGGCTAGCGAGCTGTCCTGCATCGCGTCGAGGAAAAGATCCATCCGCTCTTCCAGCGTGCTGGCCTTGGTGACAGCTTTTTCCCAGTCGGCCTGCGTTTTGGTCAGGTCCATCTCCTCGAACGTGCGACTAATCTCCTTAGCCATCAGCGCCATGCTCTCGGCAAACTGCTGACTGGCGGCGGCCTGCTGCTGGATCAGCATGGCGTTCTTCATCGACAGCAACTGACGCTCGAGCATCTTCTTCACCGTCGCGGTCTTCTTCAGCGCGTTGCGGATGAACTGGTACTGCCCGTCGTCTCCGATCTTCTTGGCCTGCTGGGCGTTCTTGATGAAGTCCTCGGCGAACTTCTGCTGCTGGCGGACGGATTTCTCAATCGCGCGTACGCCCTGGCGGATCTTCATCTCCCGCTCGATGCGACGTTCTTCCTTGCTTTTGAACAGGCCCATGTCAGAACTCACTTTTTGCGCGACAGCGGTACACTCAGGCCGATCAGAAACGCGCCGAGGAACATCCAGAAGATGCCGCGGTGGGAATTGAGCATCGTCAGCCCGAAACCGGCGGCGAGGAACCCGAATCCGAACGCCAGCTTCAGTTGCCCGCCGGTGATGCCGCACATGGCGATCAGCATGCCGATGAATTCTGCGACGCCGCTGAGGCGCTCGCCGAACCAGGCACCGATTTTCGCGGCGAAGCCGTTCTCCGGACCGGGTCGGCCGTAGTCGATTTTTTCCGCCGG
>JANMES010000051.1:0-21581 GCA_031377185.1 Phycisphaerae bacterium | reverse complement strand
AGAGAGGATCGAGTAACTGACGCAAAATGATTCGACCGAAATGCATCCGCCGGAGCATTCACGTTCACTCCCACCCTGCAAAGGGCGGAATGGAGAAAAACTAAATTGAAATCGAGAAGTCCTTAACCGGACAGTAGTGATCCGAAAAGAATCCGACCGATCCTGGCCGTTCACAGATTCGGCTTCACCCAAAGCCTCTTCCGCCGGCAGAAGCGAACCCACGCGACGCCGCCGCTGCCTGCGTCGCTCGGCCCGGAGGAGGACGTCGTCGCCCAGGACGCGGGAGAGGCTTTTCAGCTTCCGATGATGCCACTCCAGCTCCTGGGCGTTGATCCCCTAGGTGGAGTCGCCGTCGCCGGAGAGGACGGTCTGCATCGGCATCGCCGCCCGCGCCGCCGACCTCGCGAGTAGGAGGTCGGTCTGCTAATTGAACGCGATCTGCACCGACTGCCTGAACTGCGGCCGCTTCAATCACCGCCACCAGGTCGATATCTGCGGCCACGCCTCCAGAGGCAGCCCATACGGGTGGAAAGGTTAGCGATGCACGACTGACGAGCAGATTGGCTGAATCTATGCGGGATATCTCTGAACTAAACGACCACCGGCTAAAGCCGGTGGGTTTGAAGAGCAACTGAAAGTTGACCACGCGGCTCAAGCCGCCTGACGCAAAGGCATGGTCAGTCGCGGCGGGTGGCGGTAGGAAATGCATTTCCTACCCGCACCCATAGCAGCGACTGTCCAGAAGGCAGAAAGACATGCTAAAGCAGTTCCGCCTGAAGGCGAAGGTTTCAACCGGCAATATCGATCAATGAATCTCCTTGGCGGGTTTAGACGAACACCCGACGGGAAAGTTCCAACCGATCCACTCGACACCGGTCACGGTGCGGCCGGATTCGCCAACTGTCCGCTGATTTTCGGGACTTCATAGATGCGCCCACAATCCATTGCCTGGCCGGAGGTTCGATCAAGACATGCGAACAAGGGATCGGGAGCACCCACTCCTCCCGATCCCGGCAATCCCACTCGTTCCGTCCTACTTCGCCCATCAGACCGGAGGCGGTGCCGGCGCAACACCCGGGGTCGTCAGGATGGCCGAGCCGGCCTTGGTGCCTTTTTTGAGCGTGCCGTACAGCGTCGTGCCGTCCGTTGACCATGTGCCGGAGATGGTGCCGATCGGCACCTGGTTGTACTGGGCGTCGTACTTGAACCAGTTGATGTAGGTCACTCCGCCGGAGGAGTACATGTTGCCGTCGTATAGCGTCCCGCCGTCGAGCACGTTGATGTAGTACATGTTGGTGTAGCGTTTCACCAGGCGGATCGAAATCTTCCTGGTAACGCCCGCGATGGTGTACGAGCCGACGTAATTGTAATCGAGTTGGGCAACCGGCACGTCCTTGCGGGTGAGGGAAGCGGTACCAGTCAGCCCATTGCGGGTGATCGGGCCGGTGATGACGCCAAACGCCGCGTCGAGCGTGCCATCGATCGTGCCTACGGGCACCTGCGAGCCGTCGGCGGCGTAGGTGAACCAGTTGATCGTCAGCGCATTACCGGCCAGCACGGCGTTGCCGGCGTATTTCATTCCGGCGTCGGTGACGGTGATCGCGTAGAGCCCGCCGGTGTAGGCTCGGTCGAACACAAGGGAAACCGCCTTAGAGGTCGTGCCGATCTTGTACTTGCCCGCGTAGGACCACCCGAGCGTCGGTGCCGTCACGGCGGCCGGCGCGACGGTTGCCATGGCGACAGGAACAATCGCCTGATCCGACACGAACGGTTGCATAATACTCGCCGACAGAAACTGACGAGACTCCAGCGATTCAATGAGCGGGCGCGACATAATTCCTCCGTGGACCAAAGGGCATGAAGTAACAAACCACCGAACAACCCATTCACGCGATTTTAGGAGGACGTTTCACATTTTGAATCTGAAAAATCCAAATACCCATCACATTTTTTCAAATTATCCTGAGACGCAGACGCAGATGGTTGGCAGTTGAGATTGAGTTCTGTCTACGTCGCTCGGCCGGTGGTGTAGATGCTTCGATCCCCCGTGAACGAGCTGTGAATATACACACGCACGTCCGAAATCAGGTGCCGCTTTTTTGCCCAGATCCAACTGCCCAGCGCCAGTCGACATCGCAGACGGTCGGCAAACTTCATCGGCGCGCGGCGGATGGCGGCGCGGTACTCGGCCAGCACTCGCCAACTGGGGAAAGTCACCTGACCGGCGCGGGTGGGGTCGAACCAGGCGCTGCGACAGTACACATCGCGGTACTGCCGCGTGCTGGTGGCGTCGTGGTCGCGTCTGAGGAACAATCGATCGGGCAATTCAACGAAATGCCCGTGCAATACCAATTCCGTCAGCAACACCCGATCGGACGACGCGAACGCGCCCAGGCCCGGCGTGCGGGCAAGCACGTTGCGCCGGATCAGGCCGAAAATATCGAAGCAGGCGTGATCCGCCACCGCCGCTGCGCGGAAACGTTCGGACACCCGTGACGAGGAAAAGCTGGTCGTTTGTGGCTTGTGTGCGGCGATCCGACCGCTTTCGTCGATGAACTCGGTTTCGGAAAACGCCAGCACCGCGGCCTTGTCACGATCCAGGGCTTCCTTGCATTGGCGGAGAAAATCCGGGGCGTATACGTCATCGCAGGCGGCCCATTTGAAATACACGCCGGTCGTCTGTTGAAAAACGTAATTGAAATTCCACGCCGCCCCGCGGTTGGTGTCTTCGCGATGATACTTGATCCGCGAGTCGCGGGCTGCGAACGATCGGGCGATCTCGGGCGTGGCGTCGGTCGAGCCATTGTCGGAGATCAGAAGCTCGAAATCGCCGAATGTCTGGGCGAGAAGCGACTCCAGCGCCAGCGCCAGATACCGTTCACCGTTGTAAACGGGAAGTCCTATCGCGATGGATGAGCCTTGATGCAAAGTAACACTCTATTGGCAAAACGCCTGTCGCAATCCACAGTTTGCAGGCTGTCCCGCTGGAGTGCGGATGTCCTGGCCCGCCAGGCGTTCTTGATCCACCCCGGCGGCAGGGGATGGCCGCCCTCCAGGCGATGTTGACGAATATCGGCAAAGCCTGCGGGTATGAAATACCGCTGCAAAATCATCCGTGCCCAGATGCAATGGTCTCTACACCGGACCGTCGCGCCCAATCATAGCGGCGCTGGCGACCATTGTTGCAGTTGGAGGAGCTCTTTTCATCTGCTTTAGCGATGTATAGGACCTTGCGACGTTGGTGGATGGGGCAATCCCGAGCGGCGGATGACAGTGTCATCGCGTCTACTTTGCCGATGCTCCGCGTGGCAATGTGCGGTTTCGAAACGCTGACGCACTTCGCCCGGCGGCGGCGCGGAAGACTCTTGCGAAGTGCTGGCTGGAGTTGAAGCCGAGGTCCATCGCGATCGTGGTGATGCTGGCGTTGGAGTGGATGAGCAGATCCTTCGCTCGTGCGATCCGCCTGGCGAGCAGGTAGCGGTGTGGGCTTTGGCCGAGCTCGGTGGTAAACAGCGTTGCCAGGTGATTGGGCGATAATCCTGCCAGCGTGCTGAGGTTTTGGAGCGTCCACGGCTCGTGCGGGTTCTCGTCGATCGCCCGCCGAGCCACATCCACCGCCGGATGGCCGGCTAAAACCGTACTGGTGTTTGAACCGCTGCCTTGCAGTAGGCGTGAGACGTCGAGCAAGAGTCGATCGAGCGCGAGGCGCAATCCCTCGGCCCGGAATGGGCGCTCGCTGGTGGCTTCGCGGATCAAGGCTCGGAACGATTCCTCGCAACTTTCGCCGCGAGCCAGATGCACCACCGTCTTGCGGTTCCAGACTTGCGCCAACGATTGAAGCCGCCTGGCGATGATCGCCCGCACGTCGATGGCTGCAAAGTAGAAGTGGTGCTTGCCTTCGGAAGCACGTTCCAGCCAATGCGGCAACCCCGGCGGAGGCGTGTAGAAAGCGCCGGGCTTGCAGAGGTACTCGCCCCCGGCCGCGTCGCGCCACACGCTTTGGCCGTGCAACTGCAAATAGAACTCCCACACCGCATGCGTGTGGCGCGGGATCGGGTAATCCTGCGGCGCCCATTGCTCGCCGAGGTGGATCAACTCCGGAACCTCGGGGTGCGCCGGATGCGCCATGAAGCCGCTGATGATGTTCCGTGGCTTTACGATTTCCATGATGGCCGTAAGAATATATACATCAACCGTAAAGCCGTGCAAGCCGCGACGGCGGCTGAGACGTAATCTCGACCGCCATGGAAACAACCGTTCCCGAAACCGCCCCACCACCGGATTCACCCGAAACCGCGTTGCTGGAAAAGCCGACTCGCGATCCCGGTTCGCCCGTGAAATGGTACAGGCCCAAGATTCCACGGGAGCAGATGTCGCAGCTCAACCGCAAAAGCAACCTGAAGGCAGCCGGGCAGACGTTGGGGTTTCTGGTGATTTTGTGCGCGACGGGCACGCTGTTCGTCTGGACGTGTTTCCGCGCCCCGTGGTTCGCGCCCTTGGCGCTGCTGCTTCACGGCGGGTGCTGCGCGTTTCAGATCAACGCAGTCCACGAGTTGGTACACGAGTCGGTTTTTAGAAGCAGTTGGCCGAACCGGTTTTTCGCCGGGCTGTTTGCTTTCACCGGCTGGTACAACCACTACGCCTTCTGGGCCAGCCATGCCGAGCACCACAAGTTCACGCTACACCCGCCGGACGATCTGGAAGTGGTACTGCCTCAGAATGCGACGCTCAAGATGTACATCCGGCTGGCGATTTTTGATTACAACGGCGTGAGATACTCGATCCAAGGCAACTTTCGCAACGCCCGCGGCAAGTTCGGCGGGAAGTGGAACGAGCATCTTTTCACCAACATCTGCCCCGAGGCGAAAAAGCATGCCCAGCGGTGGGCGCAGTTTCTGCTGATCGGCCACTTCATCGTGGGCGTGGTGTCGATCGCAACAGGCTATTGGCCGATCTTCATCGCCGTCACGTTCGGGCGGTTTTTTGGCAACGGCGTGTTTTGGTTGTGCAACTCCTGCCAGCATATTGGACTGGTGGACAAATACCCTGATTTCCGAGTCTGCTGCCGGACAATCTATCTCAACCCCGTGCTGCAGTTCTTGTACTGGCACATGAACTACCACACCGAGCACCACATGTACGCCGGCGTGCCGTGCTACAACCTCGAGAAACTCCATCGCACGATCCAACACGAACTGCCGGAAACGCCGAACGGCCTGTACCGCACATGGAAGCAGATCAGCGAAATCCTCGCCCGCCAGAAGGTGGATCCGACGTATCAATTTGTCCCGAAGCTGCCGATCTCGCAGCAAGCAAACTGATGGCAAGTGATCTGGAGATGCTGCCGGCAACGCTGGCCCGTGCTGATGACGTGCAGACTCACTAAAATGCGAGCTTGAAATTGTTACATCGCCAGCACGGGCCAGAGGCCCGTGGTACGGGGCGAAGTTTCCAACCTGATTTCCGCGCGATCACCGCATCAATCCACACGGCCTGCTGATTCGGGTATGATCTGTTGCTTATGCCCGTCGTCGCCAGCGTGCAGAATCTGTCGAAGGTCTACCACAAGCCGGGAACGGATGTGGAGGTCCACGCCCTCCGCTCGATCAACCTCGATTTCGAGCAAGGCGTCTTCACTGCCATCATGGGTGCCAGCGGCAGCGGGAAAAGCACGCTGATGAACACGCTGGGCTGTCTCGATCAGCCGACGACCGGCTCATACATCCTCGGCGGGCAGGATATTTCACAAATGTCCGACGATGAGCTGTCGGAAATCCGCAGCCGGAAGATCGGGTTCATCTTTCAGAACTTCAATCTGATCCAGCAGTTAACGGTACTGGAGAACCTGGAAGTTCCGATGTTCTACCAAGGCGTCGCCCCGGCCGAGCGGCGACGCCGGGCGATGGCGATCGCCGAGCGCGTCGGGCTTGAGCAGCGGCTGGATCACCGCCCGATGCAACTGTCCGGCGGGCAGCAGCAACGCGTCTGCATCGCCCGGGCGCTGATCAACGACCCGCTGATTCTGCTGGCCGACGAACCGACCGGGGCGCTCGACAGCAAGACCGGCCAGCAAATCCTGACGCTGTTCGACGAGCTCGTCGCAGCCGGGCGGACGATCATCATGGTCACCCACGACCCTTCGGTGGCCCACCGGTGCGAGCGCGTGATCCACATGCTCGATGGCCGAGTGTATCAGGACGAACGCAACGCCCGGCGGAAGGTGGAAGTCGAGGGAGGGCAGTTGTCTGCCAATCCTTAAGAAGATGAAACACGAATCGACGAAGAAACGAAGCGGTTGCTTGAATTGGAACATTGATCCGCCAAGCTTTGCTAGAGTGAAGAATTCGATTTGTCAGTGTCATTTGATACAGTCTGGAACCGCTTCGTGTCTTCGTCGCTTCGTAGTTAAAACCTCTGATTGAAATGCCCGCCACCCGATTAGCTCCTTCACCCACCGGCGCACTTCACCTTGGCAATGCGCGCACATTCCTGATCAACTGGCTGATGGCGCGGCAGAACGGCTGGAAAATCATCCTACGCATCGAAGACATCGACGGCCCGCGGATCAAAACCTCGGCCGATCAACTGGCGATCGACGATCTCCGCTGGCTGGGGATCGACTGGGACGACGGGCCGATCTACCAAACGGCCCGGGCGGATTTGTATCGCGAGGCGCTGGATCGGCTGATCGCGGCGGGCGTGGCGTATCCGTGCGTCTGTTCGCGGAAGGAGATCGAACTGGCCGCCAGCGCGCCGCACGCGGAGGACGGGGCGGCGGTTTACCCGGGAACGTGTCGCGGGCGGTTTGCGTCGATCGCCGAAGCCCAGCACCTTAGCGGCAAGCCGCCGGCGATTCGGTTCAATGCGGGACAGCAGACGATCGAGTTCCTCGACGCCTTCGCCGGCCCGCAGCGGTTTGAGACGGCGGCGCTAGGCGATTTCGTCATCGCCAAGGCCGATGGTACGCCGGCGTATCAGTTGGCGGTCGTCGTCGATGACGCGGCCATGGGCGTCACGCACGTCGTCCGCGGGGATGATCTGCTCGACTCCACGCCGCGGCAAATCCTGCTCTATCGGGCGCTGGGGCTTGAGGCGATGATCCCCGCGTACTATCACTTGCCACTGGTCATCGGCACCGACGGCCGGCGGCTGGCTAAGCGGCACGGCGACACGCGTCTGGCGACGTATCGCGCTGCTGGTATGTCGGCCGATCGGTTACGGGCGATAATCGCCCGGTGGATCGGCATCGATGCCGGCGAGACGATCGCGATGGCGGAACTGCTTTCGGCATTCGATCTGGATCGCCTACCGCAAAGTGCCATCGTCTTCGATCCCGATGCGATGGACCGGCCGTAATCTGGAGGGCGGTTGTCCTCAGCCGCCGTGGTCTTGCGACAAGTGCGGCGGGTGAGGACACCCGCCCTCCATTATCGCGAATCCAGCACCTTGGCATGGGCGGGACGCCCATGCTACAAGCATGTCGTTCGCTGGAACCAACCATGAACGGCAAGCTCGAACAATTCGGCAAGCGTGTGATCAGCGGGGAAGCCCGCGGGCCGGTCGCGGCGGTGGTGCGCGGGTTGCTTCGCGTGGCCGAGCCGTTGTACGCAGGCGCGATGACTCGTCGCAATGCGGCGTACGATCGGGGCAAGAAGTCGTCCACGCGGCTCGATCGCCCGACCATCAGCATCGGCAACATCACCTCCGGCGGGACGGGCAAAACGCCGATGGTCCGTTGGCTTGGGCAACAATTGATCAACGAAGGCGTCCGCCCGGCCATCCTGCTGCGTGGGTATCGCGCCAGCGAAACCGCCGGCAGCGATGAGCAGGTGATGCTCGAACAGTTTTTAGGCGAAAAAGCCACCGTGCAGGCGAATCCCGATCGAGTCGCCGGGGCGGCAGAGGCGATGCAGCGGGCGCCTGACATCGGGGCGTTTATCCTCGATGACGGGTTTCAGCACCGCCGGGTTAAGCGCGATCTGGACATCGTGTTGATCAGCGCGATCGAGCCGTTCGGCTATGGCCATGTGCTACCGCGCGGGTTGCTCCGCGAGCCGCTCGTCGGGCTGAATCGCGCCAACGCGGTCGTCATCACCCACGCCAAGCAGGTGAGCGGCGAGCAACTCACGACGATCAAGGACACGCTGCGGCGGTATTATCCCGTCGGCCCGATCTACCACGCAGATCACTCGCCGATCGGCTTCCGCACCGCCAAGGCACCGGCAGCCGAGCGGGTGAACAAGTTTGACGACGCGCTACGCAATCTACCCGTACTGGCCGTCAGCGGGCTGGGCGATCCGCGGGGGTTTCACCAGCACCTCAAATCGATGGGCGCTAAACTGCTTGAATCGCAGCAGTTTAAGGACCATCACGACTACACCGAGGACGATCTTGCCCACCTTTACTCGCGGGCCGAATCACTGGGCGCTCAATTGATCGTGACAACCGAAAAAGACTGGGTGAAACTCCAGCACCTGCACCACCGCCCCAAGGGCGTGCCGATCTGGCGGCTGGACGTGGTCATTCGATTCTGGTTCAACGACGAAGCCATGCTTCTGGAGCAAATCCGAACGGCGATTCGGCATCCGTCGAATGCGTAGTTGGCAAAATAGCGTGGTTGGTCAGTCTGAATTTCGCAGCCCCGTAGGGGCATTGGTCCCTCGCCCGGTACTCTGGGAGAGGCTAGGTGAGGGTTCTGTGGCGAATATCAAAGCAATCTGCGGGGATAAAAGAACCCTCACCCGACCTCTCCCGGAGTACCGGGAGACGAGAAAATGCGCAGAAATTATTTGGGATGCGTATGACTCACTTTTCGAATAAGCGTGATTTTCCCTCGTAGGCACTCTGATTCTTACTGCGGAGCGGTTCCGTGGTTTGAATTTTCTTCGGGCCAACCTAATTCGCCTCATCCGTGGTCGACTGCGTCGTTGGCGGGATCGGTGGAACGCGGCTCACGCGGAACTGCCTGGCGATGATGGCCGCCAGGATTGCGCTGCTGACCAGGATCAGCGTCACCATCTTGCCCGATTTGGGCGGCGGGAGTTTGTTGGATGTGGGGACTTGCATCGCCGGAAGTATAAGGCAAGGTCGTCCCCAATGGGAAAGCACTCGCGCCCGCAAAGCCGCCAGCGGCGTTGCGAATGCAATACATCACAACCCGGAAAGAAGAACGTCTGAAAGTGTGCGCAAAAAAAGGCCGCACGGTGGAGGGTTAGAGTCCGTGCGGCCTGGCGGAGGAGGAAACGAGGCTTGCGTGAAGCGGGTTGTGGTCTTGCAACCCATTTCACATTGTTTTGGCTCGGCTGCGTCACTTCGCAGCGTCGGAGATCGCAAACCGCTTCCTGCTCAATTTGATGGTTCGGATCGCTTTTCCACGACCCGGCCAACCCTGCAAATCCGTCCCAGTGAGATCACCCACGAGTCACTGATGCGGTTGGCAAGTCGTTGACGAGGAACAGTATTACAAACCTCGTGCCAGAGAATGTGTTCGGACGATGAATGTTGGTTGAAGAATCAGTTTTGCCGCATAAATCGCTTGTTGACACCAAAAATCGGGTTTTTGGCGTGTCAGAAATCCCGCTCGATGGTAGATTCGCCGGTCTTGGCCCGACGAAATTGGTTCCAGGGGCGACTCAAGATTCGGCATTGGACCCAAAGCTGCTCAACCAGTGTGCAACGCATGACTTTCTCCCCCGCATTCAAGGGACTTTCTCCGGTCGCCAGCAAGATTCATATCTTCTGTTATGTATTGGTTTTAAGTTTGTCAGCAATCCCGCTGGGCTGCGGCCTGCTGCGCGCAAAGCAGGCGAGGGCAGGTATCTACGATCCGTCGCTCCTGCAGGCAGTCGATTTAAGCCAGCCCGTGAATCCGATCGCTCTGTCCGGCGCGGTGGATCTGTCGGCGGCGAGAAATGAGTGGGCAAGCTTTTGCGTCAGGGTCGCCAGACCGGCAAGCCCTTCCAAAAAGCAACAGCTCCGCGTGACCCTGTTGAACCCCGTGGCAGCCGGCTCGCCGGTGGCGATGGAGGCATATCAGGTCCTCGCCATGCCGGTCGATCTCAACCGCGCCGGATTGATTCGACACACCGGCGTGACCAACGAGCTTCCTGCTCAGCCGCGGGCGTTGCTCCCGCTGACGGCGGGGAAAGACGGACTGATCGATCTCAACAAGCTCCGCCTGTCGTCGGCGGATGAGGCGGTGCTGATCTGGTTCGATCTTCGGCTTCCCGCCGACGCTCCAGCCGGGCAGTACGCTGGGCGGTGTGATCTGCTTCTCAGCGGTAGCACGCAGGCGAGTGTGGAGGTTCGCCTGAACGTGTACGACTTCACCCTGCCCGCCGAGCGTCATTTGCAGTTCGTCAGTGCGCTGGACTGGAGCCGACTTGCAGCACTTTACCCCGACCGCTTTGAAACCGTCCGCCCAACGCTGCTCAATCGCGACGAGCCGCGGTTCGCCAGGGCGGTTCGCACGCTCGATCAATTCGTGGCGCTGGCGCAAGCCAACCGCTGCGAGGTCTTCATCCCGCGCCTAGGCCCGACGGTAAAATGGCCCGCCGGGCAGAAGCCGGACGTCGACTGGGAGGATTTCGTCAGCATGATCGGCCCGTGGATGAAAGGCGACGCCTTCGCCGACGGCGAGCCGCTGGGCTTTTGGCCCATCCCCAAGCCGGACCAGTTGGCGCGCTACGACCGCCAGAGCCAGCTCGACTACTTCACCAACGCCGCCAACCGGTTCGATCAGATGGACTGGCTGACGCGGTCGGCGGTGCTGCTGGATTTGCCTCGTCCCGGTCGCGCCGGGCCGGCCGATAGCATCGAGTTGTCGTCGCTGGCGGCGCAGGTGCTGAGCGCGCAGCCGCGCGTGCGCGTCGGGTTGCCGCTGGAGGACGATCAACTCCTGCTGGCGAATCCGAATCGGCAGTCGATGATCGAACCCGCCACCGCCGGGCGGTTGATCTGTAGCGTGCCCGGGCTGGTGTTCGCGCCGCCGATGGTGAAATGGTCCGACGACACGCCGCGTCCGCGACATTGGCTGCGGGCGGACTTGCCCGGTCTTGTCCCGTACGCAGGTGCCGGTGCCGACGAGCGCGACGTGCGGCTGTTTGCGTGGCTCGCCTATCTGCGCAGCGCCGACTTGGTGATGTGCGGTCCGTCGCTGCCGATGGTCGGCGATACCCGGGAGCCGGCCGACCCGGACGATCTCACCTGGTTCTACCCCGGCGAATGGTTCGGGCTCGATCAGCCCGTGCCCACGCTGCAGCTTAAGTGGCTTCGCCGCGCCGAGCAGGATTACGAGTACCTGCTGCTGGCCAAATCCCGCGGCGATCGCGTCGGCCCGCTATTGACTGCCCGGGCGATCACCAAGCCGGTGCAGATCCTCAACAGCCAATCGCCCGATCCGGTTTATTCGATGATGAGCGGCACAGTGGACCCAGCCGCTTGGCAGGAGGTTAAGGAATTGCTGGCGCGGCGCATTCTGCTCCGCACGCCGGGCAATCCGATTGATCCGGAGGTGGAACGCCAGCTCAATCTGCAGAGCCAGCGCTGGCTGGAACCGCAGGATCGCCAGTACCAATTGGCGCGATCGTCGCAGTTTGTGGTCGATCCGATGTCGCCCGATACGGTGGGCATCAAGCTCGGGCTGGACATCTATAACGCCTCCGACGACACGCCGGGCGCGAACAGCGTCGGCTGGACCAAAATTCCCGACGCCTGGACGTACAAACCGCAGGAACTGGCGTTGCCGTCGCTCGGGCGATTTGAAGTCAACCGCACGACGCTTGACGCTCAAGTGCGGCTCAGCCGGCTCAGCGCCGAATCCGGTGGCAGTTCGCCCACGCCGCTGGAATGGACTTTCACCAACGGCTATACGCACAAGAGCTATGGCATGCGCGCGGTGCTGCCGGTCGCGCCGTCGGATCGAAGGCAAACCCCGTTGAAGATCGACGGCTCGCTCGAAGACTGGGACGCGGCCGACGCGATCCAGAACGGGCCGATGACTCGGTTCATGTCGCGACCCGCCCTGCAGCGCCAGCAGTTAGAGCCGGCGACGAATCCGGCAAGGCTTTACACCGCGTGGGCGGACGAGAATCTGTACCTCGCGTTCCGGCTGCAAGGTGTGACAACCCCACAATTCTTCGCGACGCAAAACTTCGTCAACTACCAGAACCGCCGGGCCTGGGGTGAGGATTTGTGCGAACTGCTCATCCAACCGCAGTATGCTGATAACTCGCTCGGGCCGGTGATGCACATCGTCTGCAAGACGACGGAGTTGTGGGTGGAGAAAAGGCTCAACCCCAAGCTGTTCGCCGACCCGTGGCAGCCGATCGAAGGTTTGTCGATCCGCTACGGTCGCAGCGTAGACGGCGGCGTGTGGCGCGGGGAACTGGCAATCCCGTGGAAGGCGATGCTCGATGAGAAGAAGGACCGCCCGACGGTGCTGCGGTTCAACGTCACCCACCACATCGGCGCCACCGGTGAAAGCGCCAGTTGGGCCGGACCGATTGACTACGGGCGGGATGAATCGTTGATGGGACTCTTGTACCTTCGCAATTTAGACGCCAGCTTCGCACCCAAACCACGTCAGCCGTCGGTGACGGATGGAAAGTAGCTGAAAATGGCGAAGGCGGAAGGAAGGAAGGAAGGAAGAAAGATGAAAAAGAACCTGCCTCAACTCCTTTTTCATCCTTCATCCTTATTTTCGTCGGCTAGAGCGATTTGCGCCTCATTGCAGCGTCAGAGCGTTCCCTGCGTCATCCTGAGCGCAGCGATGGACCTTTACGAAACCCTACACGTTCAGCGATCACAAAAAACGCCTGCCCACTCGAATAGGCTGCGAGGTGTTCGGCTTTTACGCGCAACGAAGCATTCAAGGGAATCGATGGTCCTTCGCTGCGCTCAGGATGACGTGGCTGGGCGAGTGCACCCTACTCCGGAGCGCGAACCGCTTTAGTCTTCGACGATCTTACCATTGGCGTCCATCTCGATTTCGCTCGATTTGCCGTTATCGCTGAATTTGATTTCGTAGTGCGTATCGCCGTTATCCAGTTCCTTCTCGATCTTGGTGATCTTTGCCCCCGGATAGGCCTTGGCAAACGCCGCCATCACGGCCGGCGGCGCGTCGGCCGGGGCAATCGTGACCTCTTTGTCATCGTGGTGCATCGACGAGCATCCAGCCAGCAACGCAGAACCCAGTACGGTGCAAAGCAGTAAACGGTTCATGGAACCTCCAATCATGAGAATCAAACCCGAGACAGAAATCATAGTAGTTCGGATGAGTACAAAGTCTAACTAAATTACCGCCGCCAAGTCGATTTCACCGCGAGCCGGCGATCCAGCCATGGATAGTTGAAATCTGCCTCCGCAATCGTCAATGACTCGATCGTCAATTGGCACAATTCATCCCCCGCTACATCGCCGCGAAATTGGCCAGGATCTGCAACCCGACCTTCTGGCTCTTTTCCGGGTGGAACTGCGTGGCGACGATGTTGTCTTTCCAAATGCTGCTGACGAACGGCCTGCCGTAATCGGTGGTGGTGGCGATCACGCTGGGGTCGGTCGGTACGACGTGGTAACTGTGCACGAAATACACGCCGCAGCCGGCGGGCAGGTCGCGGAGGATGGGGGACGGCTTTTGGAGGTTGAGCTGGTTCCAGCCCATGTGCGGCACTTTCAGGCCGAAGGCGTCGTCGACATCAAACCGCACGCACTTTCCCCCGAGCACGCCAAGGCCTTTGTGCTCGCCGTCTTCGAAGCCGACGTCGAAGAGCATCTGGAGCCCGAGGCAAATGCCGAGAAATGGCTTGCCGGCTTTGATGTGCGCCAGGATCGGATCGTCCAGCCCACTGCTGCGCAGCGTGGCCACCGCGTCCTGAAACGCCCCCACGCCCGGCAGCACGATTTGGTCCGACTTGGCGATCTGTTCCGGCGTGGAAACAATCGCCGCGCGCGTGCCGACCGACTCAAATCCCTTCTGGACCGAGCGGAGGTTGGCCATGCCGTAGTCGATGATGGAAAGCATGAGTAACGAGTAACGAGTAACGAGTAACGAGTCAATGCGGCTGGTTTTCTGCTCGTTACTCGTTACTCATTGCTCGTTACTTCACTAAAACGACAATCTCCACCCGCCGGCTCTTGGCCTTGGTCGCTTTCGGCGAGGTCGAGCCCATCGCCCGCGGCGAAACCTGGCTGGCGTTCAGGCCGTTCGAGGTGAGGTACTTCGCGACGGCCCGTGCGCGGGCGGCGGACAGGTCGAGGTTGTCTTCGTACTTGTCCTTCGTCTTACTGATCGGGTCGCTGTCGGTGTAGCCATCGACATAGATCTTCTTGCCCGCGTAATCCTTCTTCACCGCGGCGATGATCTTGTTCAGCGTCGCGTCGGCCGACGATTTGACGTCGGACTGACCCGAAGCGAACAGCACGTCGCCGGGCAGGTTGACGGTGAGCGTGCCGGCTTTGCTGTCGTAGCTGGTTTCGATCCCGGCAAGGCTAGGATCGGCCGGCGTGTTCGGGGCGGGCTGGCGGAGTTGCGATTCCAACTCGGTGATCTTGGCGTCGCGGTCGGCGATTGCTTTTTCACGATCAGCGATCTGGCTCTGCATCACCGCCAATTGCGCCGGATCGGCAGCGGCACGGAGCTTGGCATCGGCGGCATCGACGCGCGACTGAAGCTCGCGGTTCTGGCGGAACAGTTCCTGGTTTTCTTCGTAAAGCTTGCTCTGACAGCCGGTGGATAGGACAGATACCCCAATCAGCAGCAATGCCCCGATTCGTAGATTGATCATAAGAATCCTTTCTTAAGGCCATTCCTCTTCGCTGATCGAATCACCCCGCCTCGTCATCCTGAGGTACTCCGAAGGATCTGACGTTACTTGCAGATCGTCCAAATCCTTCGGAATACCTCAGGATGACGAGGTGCGCGAGGATCAGCTTGTATGTATTCCAATCCAACGGAAGCGGCAGGTCAAATCCCGTCACTGTTCTTCGCGTTCGGTTCGCTCTCGACCGCGGGCGCGGTTGCCGCCCCCTTGGTCTGCAGCCGGGCGGCTTTAGCCTGCATCTCGGCCAGCTCCTTTTGGGCTTTGACGGCCTTCATCAGTCGGAATTGCTTGATCGTGGTCAGCGTGGTCTTGACCAAGATCGCTGTCAGAACGCCGGCCACAAAGGCACTGGCGCTGAGGTAGAGCACCGAGGTCTGGATCGAGTCCTGAAGCGGGAAATACCAGAACTTCACCTTTTCACTGACGTTCTTGAAGACAAACAACGCGACGTAGATGACCAGCACCGAAATGAGCGTGGTTTTGATCCAGAATTTGATTTTGATCCACAGGTCTGACATGAGTTGCCTTTCGAGACGCCCTTGTAGCACGGCCGTCCCGGCCGTGTCCCAGCACTCTGACATGGGCGAGACGCCCATGCTACATCTGGCCGCTGAGAACGAGGATAAGCCCTTCAAGCCCCGGCCGAAGGTAATCGACGATCGGACTATAAAATAGCATGACTAACGCGCTGGCCATACCTAAAAACGGCCCGTAAGGCACTTCGCGACCTTGGCCGCTCAGCCAGCGGTATAATGCGTACAGAATGCCGAAAAACGGGGCGAGGAAGAACGCGATCGTCGACCCGCCCGCCCCCAGCACCGCGCCGACGCCGAACATCAGGTGAACGTCGCCCAGCCCCATCGCGACGCGCCCGAACGCCAGGCTGCCAAGGATGCGGACGATCCAGACTACGAACGCACCGACCAGCGCCCCCAGCAGCGCCCCGCAAAACCCGCCGACCGGCGAATACGCCATCGTCTGCTGCCACAGTTGCTGCAGCGGCGCGATTTTGAGCACCGCAATCGCCGCGGTAAATGAGCCGAGCAGCGGAATGATCAGGAACAGCATCTCCTTGCCGATCTCGACGCGCACCTGCAACCGGTTAAGCAGCGGCGGCATTTCAGGAGGTTTTTCGCCCTTGGCGATGGCGTCGTCGATGTCCTGCTGGATCAGCTCGCGATCAACCTCGAGCACTTCGCCGTTGGGAAAACTCATCGGCAGCTTGCCGGATTTGAGCAGGAGGAAGCTGGCGAGCAGCCCGATCCCCCCGCCGACCGCCATCGCCCCGCCGAGGGTTGAGGGGATCAACCCGCCGGGCGTGGAAGGCGTATCGATGATCGTATGCACCGCCACCCCGGCGATGGCCATGAAGTAGCAAATTTCCAGCGGGATGATGAACAGCTCCGCGTCGATCAGGCTGGCGGCCAGCAGGGCGGCGATCGTAACCATGTACAGCCCGTAGATCGGCCAATCCTGCAGGATCGACAGCATCCGCTGCCCACCCTCAGCCCCGCGAGGCACGCACGGGCCGGTCTGCGTGAAGAAAAACATCACGTAGTAGAAGACGAACAGCCCGCCGGTGACGGCTTCGACGATCGGGTAGCGGATCGAAATCGGCTCACGACAGTACCGGCAGCGCCCGGCGAGCTTGATCCAGCCGAACACGGGGATGTTGTCGTACCACGCCAGCTTGTGATTGCACTTGGGGCAGTGCGACGGCGGATCGCTCAGCGACTCCCCGCGCGGCATGCGCCAGACCACCACGTTCAAAAAGCTGCCGATGCAGGCCCCGAACGCGAAGACGAAGAGGATGAAGACGATGTCGAGCATATATGCGTTTTTTGGTAGGACAGACATTCCTGTCTGTCACGGGCGGATGTACTCATCCGTCCGTACTAACCGTGATCGACCGATCGGTATGAGTCGACGAGTACGTCGCCTCATGACAGACAGGAATGTCTGTGCTACCGAAGAACGGGCAACGTTCAAATCATCTTCGATATCCGCTCGGCCGCTTCCTCGACCGAGAGATGTTTGACGTCCAACACATCGGTCATCACTGCCCAGTATCCCGGCGCGCGGGTGTGGAGCATGTGACGGACCTCGTTCACACCGTTTAGCGCCGTTAACGCCGGTCGGTTAGCGGCGGTCTTTTCGTCGGCGGCGATGCGCTGGTACAAGGTTTCGGGGTCAGCCCGCAGAAACACAACCGTAGCCTTGGCGGCCAGCACGGCTTTGCGGTTTTCTTCCCGCATCACCGCCCCGCCGCCGAGGGAGATCACCCAGCTCTTTTTCGTCATGAGCAGCTTCACAACATGCGTTTCCAGTTCGCGGAAGGAGTCTTCGCCGTCCTGGGCGAAGATGTCCTTGATGGTCTTCCCGGCCCGCTTGACGATTTCCTCATCCGCATCAACGAACGGCCATTTCAGGATCCGGGCGACTTCCCGCCCGATCGTGGTTTTGCCGCTGCCTCGATATCCGACCAGCACGATGCTCATGGTTGCCTTACATTATCGGTCGTAAACGCCCATTGCGTGAAAGACGCCCCTCATTCTTTCGATTCCCGCCGCCGCTGCTATAATCCGACAACTATGCCGCAAACCACTCTCGACGAAGCGATTGCACCCGCCGGTAAAGCGATTTACAAGCGAGTCTTACTGAAAATCAGCGGCGAAGGGCTGTCTGGCGAAGGCAGTTTCGGCATTGAAGCCGAAGAACTGCAAAATATCGCCCAGCAGTGCGTAGCGGTCTGCAAGATGGGCGTGCAACTGGCGATCGTGGTCGGTGGCGGGAACTTCATCCGCGGCGCGACGTTCGCCGAGGACGGCCGAATCGAACGCGCCACCGCCGACTACATGGGCATGCTGGCGACCGTCATCAACGCCCTGGCGCTGCAGGAAACGATGGAATCGTACGGCCAACCGACCCGGGTGCTGAGCGCGATCAGCGTTTACAGCGTCTGCGAACCCTTCATCCGCCGCCGGGCGGTGCGTCACCTGGAGAAAAACCGCTGCATCATCTTGGCGGCCGGCACGGGGAACCCGTTCTTTACCACCGATACCTGCGCCGCACTGCGTGCGACCGAAATCCAGGCGGATGTCGTGCTGAAGGCGACAAAGGTGGACGGCATTTACGACTCCGACCCGAAAAAGAACCCCGGCGCCAAGCTGTATCACGATATCACTTACGAACAGGTTCACGCCGACAAACTGCGTGTGATGGATCTGACTGCCATCACACTCTGTATGGAGCGGAAGATCCCCCTTGTGGTGTTCAATCTGAAAACACCTGGGAATATCATGCGCGTGATGCGCGGGGAAAAGGTCGGGACGAAGATTAATCCGAAATAGGAGGAAGGGTTCGGGATTCAGGGTTCGGGGTTCAGGGCGAAGAAAGCATGTGAATGCCATCCTTCACCCTGAACCCCGAACCCTGAACCCCGAACCCCAAAAAACCATGGCCCTTGACGACATTCTCCTCGAATACGAGGAACACCTTGAGAAATCGACCGAACACCTCAAGCACGAGCTGCGCGGCATCCGCACCGGGCGGGCTTCGCCGGCGCTCGTGGAGAACCTGAAGGTGATGTACTACGAGCAACTGACCGACCTGAAGGCCATCGCGATGATCGCCGTGCCCGAGGCGACGCAGATTTTGATCAAGCCGTTCCAGGCGTCGGATCTGAAGGCGATCGAAAAAGCCATCAGCGAAAGCAAGCTTGGATTGACCGCCCAGAGCGACGGCAAGCAGATTCGCCTTCGCCTTCCCCCGCTCAGTCAGGAACGCCGCCAGCAGCTGGTCGGCCAGAGCAAATCGCACCTGGAAGCCGCCAAGGTGCAAATCCGCAACGCCCGCCGCGATGCGAATAAAGCTGTGGAAACCGCAGAAAAGGCGGGCGAACTCAATGAGGACGATGCAAAAAAAGGCAAGGAGCAGGTTCAGGAACTGCTTAAACAGTACGAAGCAAAGCTCGATGAAATGATCGAACATAAGCGGAAAGAAATCATGGACGTCTAACCAACGTACCCTTGGGGGACGACTCGCGATCGGCCGGAGTGATATTCAAAAGTCCGCCGATCGTCGGTCACACCAGCCGTGCCGACATCAAGAGATCCATCTTCATCGTCAGCAGTGATTGCAGGCAAAGCCTGCATCTACTGTGGTTTTGATTTGACCGGCGTTACCGCGCAGGACGCCTGTCCCAAGTGCGGCAAGCCGGCCGGCTATTCGCTGCTGGGCGATCACTTGCGCGACGTCGAATCCACCTGGCTGAAGCAGGTCGTGCTCGGACTGGACGTACTATGCGGATCGTTCGGCGTGCTGATCGGGCTGCGATTGGTGACGCTGTTCGTCTTGCACGATCCGTTTTCCAGGCAAGTCGATGTGACGCTGATGCGACTCATCTTGAACCTCATGGGTTGGATGTCGTTCGTCATTGGCGTATTTCTGATCACCCGCCCGGAAAACAGCGGCTCGATGATCGCTCTCCGGCGAAGGATGGCAAATCTTCTCTTTCTTGCCACGTTTCTGGACACCGCAGTCGAGTTGACTTCGAGAGCCTGGGTCTGGGAACAAGCCGAACTGCCCGCGTTGGTCGCGGTGATCGGACTTGGGAGTTTTGCATCGGTGCTCAGCCAATCCCTGCTCTGGACGCACTTGCGGCGGTCGATCATCGACCGCACCCCCCGCCGCGAAGTGGCGCGGAAGCTGAACGCATTCTTCTGTATCAGCCTGCCTTTGTTTGTGCTGCTGTCCGAAGGCAGCCTGCGATTGTTGAAAGAACGCGCTAGCCTGGGCAACTGCGCACTACTTGCCATCGATGTGGCGGTCTGCGGACTGTTGATCATTCATCACGGCTTTGCGATATACCTTCTGATAGCAGTCCGCAAGGCGATCCGGCGGACCGTCGGCTACTGGGATGCCTGATCCGCCCACTGCTGTTGCCGATACGATTTGGGGCTGTTCTTCATCATCGATTTGAACCTCAGCGAGAAATAAAACGGGCTGTCGAACCCGACGGCCTGCGCGATCTGCTTGATGCTGAAATTGGTACGCTGCAGCAGTTGCGCCGCTCGGTCGATCCGCTTGCTTTCCAAAAACCGCTGGGGCGTGATGCCCGTCTCAGACTTGAACAGATGCGCAAGCCGCGACACCGATAATCCGACCTTGTCGGCCGTCTCGGTGATCGTCGGCTTTTCGTGCAGGTGCTGGATGAGATAGTCCATCGCCTCGGCGATGCGTGGATCGATCCGTGTGGCGGTTTGGGTATTGGATTGATCGCACCAGAGCAGCACTTCTTCCAGGGCATTCATCGCCAGCAGCTCGCGGCCGCGTAACGGGCCGGTCGCCAGTTGGTGGACTTCCAGGAAGCGATCAAACGCCCGGACGGCAATCGCGGCGTCGGCGATCGCCAGCCGCGTCAAACCCGGACTCACCGCCGGCCAGCCGAGAAGCGGCAGCCAGTGCTCGCGGGGCAGGAAATGGGCCCAGAGCAGGTCCCACTTTTTGATGCTCGCCTCCACGCCATAGTCGTGCATCGTTCCCGGCTTGAGCAGAACCCAGTCGCCCGGCTCAGCTAGAATCTCCCCCGCCCCATACCCGAACCGCCCCTTCCCGCCGACGGTATAAATCAGCAGCCAGTCATCCGTGCCGTGGGGTCGCCATGTGGTGTAGCCGGATGTTTGATGAAAGAATCCGGTCATGAGGTTTGCATACGGCTTATGGGGCGTTTGTCTTCGTACATCCATAGCAGGATATTATATGTATTTGCCAGAAGGTTGTATCGTCAAATATCCCCTGCGAGGTAAGATTTGGTCTCAGTTGCAAGTCTTATTCGAACTCTTGATTTCGGAGACAGCGCCCATGACCGAGACCCTTACCCGCCCGTTAAACGAACAGCAGATGTCCGATTTCCAGCGAGACGGATTCATCGTCGTTCGCGGGCTTTTCTCACACGACGAAGCGGTTGCCATCCGGGATGTGTTCATGGACATGGCAAAGGACGGCCCGGTGAAGGGGTTGTCCGAAATGAGCCGCACTCAGGTCGATGGCAAGGTTGGCGGGTACGATCCGAGCGATCCCCTGTCGTTCTATCCCCGGATGATGAATCCGCATACACACGACGCCAAACCGGTCGGGCCGCTGTCCATGCGGTATATGACCGACCCACGCGTCGAAGCAATGCTAGCGCAACTGATGGACGAGCCGCCGTTCGCGGTGCAGAGCATGTTCTACTTTAAGCCGCCCGGTGCTCGCGGGCAGGATTTCCATCAGGACAATTTCTATCTCCGCGTCAAACCCGGTACCTGCATGGCCGCCTGGGTGGCGCTCGATGAATGCGACATTGATAACGGCGGGATGATGTGCGTGCCCGATACCGGATCCTATCCCACGCAATGCCCCACTAAGGCCGACCCTAAGCTCTATTTTACGATTCACCACGTCGATATTCCCGAAGGCAAGACTGCCGTGCTCCCCCTGCTCAAGCCCGGCGACGTGCTGTTCTTCAACGGCCAAACCATCTCGGCTCGGGTCCCAATGTCAGCAAAGACCGCTTCCGCCGATCTTTTATTTGCCATTACGTCCCCCAGAGCACGGCCGAGATGAGCAAAGCGTACGGGGTGTACGATTTCGCAGGAAAACGAGTTGATCGAATCCAACCCAACAACGAAGGCGGCCCCTGCGGTTCGCCGGAAGTAACGATGGCGCCGCACTAGGTCCGTTCATAAGAATTTTTTAACCGCGAAGAAACGAAGACGCGAA
>JANMES010000049.1:0-3333 GCA_031377185.1 Phycisphaerae bacterium | reverse complement strand
AGAGAGGATCGAGTAACTGACGCAAAATGATTCGACCGAAATGCATCCGCCGGAGCATTCACGTTCACTCCCACCCTGCAAAGGGCGGAATGGAGAAAAACTAAATTGAAATCGAGAAGTCCTTAACCGGACAGTAGTGATTTCGCCCAATTTCTTTTGAAGTCTAGTCATGGGTGCGGATACTGCTGTGCGTAGAGCCAAGGAGCATCGGGAGGGAACAAATTTTTCTCACCACGTCGCGTCTGGCGATTTTACCGCCGAGACGGTCGTGTAAACAAGGATTTTCTCAGACGGAAGTTGGATTTACACCCACGACTACACTTATTATGCTCCGGCGATGATCAAGCCAGCCGAGGACGTGCCTGCCCTCACTCAGCTTCAGTGCGACCTTTGTATCATAGGTAGTGGTGCAGCGGGAATCTCTGTCGCTCGCGAGTTTATTGGCACACCCGTGACCGTTTTTGTACTGGAAGGCGGCGGCGATCGACCCGATCCAGGGTGTCAAGATCCGTACCAAAGTCTAGTGACCGGCCTGAAGCACGAAGGCATCCATATCGGCCGAATGCGTGCGGTCGGGGGTACTACAACCCTCTGGGCGGGACAGGCACTCCCACTATTCGATATCGACTTCCAGCGGCGCGATTGGGTACCGTTCAGCGGCTGGCCGATCGAACGTCAGAGCTTGATTCCCTTCTACGAGCGGGCCGAAAAGGTGCTACAAATTCCGCATGTTACCTATGACCCTTCAACTTGGCCGGAAAAGCGAACTCCGCCGGAGTATGACCGTGATCGATTTGTGAGTTATTTCTCGCAGTTCACTTCGACGCCCAATTTTTCAGCCAAATACCGTAAAGACATCGATGCTGCAACTAATGTCACCCTCTTCACTCACGCGAACGTGATATCTCTGGAAGCCAACCCGTCCGCCAAACGCATCAATGCAGTCCGGGCCAAAACTTTCGCTGGATCCACGTTCAGCGTCAATGCTCGGCAAGTCGTTGTTTGCTGCGGCGGGATCGAAAGCGCCAAGCTGCTGCTGGTCTCCAACTCCGTCGAATCTAATGGTATCGGCAATTCATTTGATGTTGTGGGTCGATATTTTCAGGACCATCCAGGCTTCAGCTTCCCCGTCAAACCACTCAATCGCCTGGCATTCAAGCGATCGTTTGTGGGGATCAAGAAAAACGGCATTCGATATTCTTTTAAGTCGATTTTGAGCGACAAATTGCAGAGAGAAAACCGACTTTTACACGTTGGCGGAGAAGTATTTTATCCCCAGACGGAAAATGATCCGATTCAATCCGCCAAAGCAGTTCTCCAAGCGCTCCGGGGCCGGAGGACGGGGATCCGCCTTTCTTCTGCGATCGGCAACATCGCCCGCAGGCCGGACAAGGTCGTGCGCAGCGCATTTCAACACTTTGTCCTTAGACAGCCGGCGAGTATTGGCAGCACCCAGCCTCATTTGGGCATAGGTGGAGAGCAACAACCCAATCCCAATAGCCGAGTCATGCTATCAGACCAGAAAGATATTCTCGGGGTGCCCCGCACACGCCTGGAATGGAAACTCACCGAAGCCGAAACTCGATCAATGCAATTCTTCACTCGATCGATTGCGGAAGAATGGCGTCGTCTGGGATTGGCGGAGATTAAGCTGGACCAAATCCGCTTTTCCGGCCGAGAAAACGGTGAGCACGGCGGGTATGTTGACTCAAACCACCATATCGGTACCACTCGCATGGGGACTGACCCAAACGTCAGCGTTGTAGACCCGGATTGCCGTGTGCATGGGTACGAGAATTTATACATCGGTAGCAGCGCCGTGTTCCCGACAGGTGGATTTTCGAATCCGACATTAACCGTTATTGCGCTATGCCTTCGCATCGCCGATGATGTCAAGCAACGGCTGGCCCACGACTACTAATATCGAGACCCAATGCCCGAACTGGACCGAGTCACGATCTCTTCCGACGGACGATCAACTACCGCGCTGGGCTTCGGGTGCAGCAACCTGCTTGGCGACAAGACGCCGGAACAAGGGAAACACCTGCTCGCCACCGCTTTCGATGCGGGGGTGCGACATTTCGACGTTGCACGATACTACGGCTTCGGCGAAGCCGAGACACTGGTGGGCCAGTTCGCCAAAGGCAAACGCGATTCGATCACAATCGCCACCAAGTTTGGGCTCGAGCCAATGCAGCAGGCAACGCAATTCAAAGGTGCCGTGCAGTTGGTTCGTGGATTGATGCGCAGATCAAACTTCATCAAGAAACTAGTCCGCAGACGCGTGAATTCGCTCGTGCGCAAGGGGCAGTTTGATGTGCCCTCCGCCCAGCGCAATCTTGAAATCAGCTTGCGGCTGATGCAGACCGATTACATCGACATCTACCTTCTGCACGACTGCGAGCCGGGCGACTGCACTCCTGAACTGCTGGAGTTTCTGAACAAGGCGCGTGACGAAGGCAAGATACGCCGTTTCGGCGTAGGTACGGGGTTTCATTCGGTACAATCAATCACTCAGCAATCACCGGGGTACTCCGACGTAACGCAGTTCGAAAGCAACCTGATTGCCAATCATGCATCCGCGCCGCGGACAGCAGAAAACTCCGGTCTGGTGATCCATCACGGAGTCTTCCGTGTACTAAAGCCATTTCTGTCACGACTCGCCAGCGAACCAGCGTTTGCCGAACGAGCCTCGGAAGTCCTTGGTCATCAAGGAATCACACAGACTGAACTGCCAGGCGTGCTGCTTCGATACGCAATTCTGGCTAACCCAGGCGGACTGGTTCTGTTCAGATCCGCCAACCCCAAGTCCATAACGAGCAACGTGTCGGCCGCCACTCGGGTATCTCTAAGCGCAACCCAAGTAGCCTGGCTGACCCAAGTCGGCGCGGAGCTCAAAGAAGCATAACCCACGGGTCCAAGTCCGCGGCGGATTCCCAGAGGTACGATGATGTACTTGCGCATCAGTTCGTCGGGCACCAGGTTGACGGCATTGGGTGTGACGCCGGATTTATCCAGGTCGACGTACTCCATGCTGTGTTGCTGAGCGAGTGCCTTGTACACCTGTGCGTCGGAGGCGATTTTGAGATCGATCAGGGCCTCGCCGATGCGGAGGTTTTTGGTCTTGGCGTGCTCGAGGGCCTGCTGAATATCTTTGGGCTTAAGTCCATATTCGACCAATATTTCGCCCCACTACTGTCCGGTTGTTAATCGAATAGCCATAACGAGTTATGATCTTGCGTCGCGGTTTTCATCCTCGGTTCTTTCGAAAACACCTGATTTACGGCCGTTTTCTCGAACATCATCAGGCTCAGCACTTGCAGGATTTCTCCC
>JANMES010000147.1:0-3349 GCA_031377185.1 Phycisphaerae bacterium | reverse complement strand
GTTATTAGTTGCCAGTTGCCAGTAAAGAAATGACTTTACAGGCAACAGGCAACTAATAACAGGGCACTCATTCTTTACTCTCGGATGCATTCACAATGCTCGTCACCAATCGGTGCCTGACGATATCCGCACGATCCAACTCGGCCACGCCGATTCCTTTGATTCCCTTTAATTTTCGCAGTGCATCGATCAGCCCACTTGGCGTACCGTTGGGCAGGTCGGTCTGGCTGGCGTCGCCGGTGACGATCATTTTGCTGTCGTGGCCGAGGCGTGTGAGGAACATCAGCATCTGGCTGACGGTGGTATTCTGGGCTTCGTCGAGGATGATGACGCTGTCGTTGAGGGTTCGACCGCGCATGAAAGCCAGGGGGACAACTTCGATCACGTCGCTGACCATAAAGCGCTTCACCTGCTCGAAGTCCATCATGTCGTGCAGAGCGTCGAACAGCGGGCGGAGGTAGGGGTTCACCTTCGCCTGCAGATCCCCGGGAAGAAAGCCCAGCCGTTCGCCGGCTTCGACGGCGGGGCGGGCGAGGATCAGCCGCTTGGCCTGACCCTTCTTGAGCATGCTGGCCGCGAGGGCGACCGCGAGGTAAGTCTTACCCGTGCCGGCGGGGCCAACGCAAAAGGTCAGGTCGTGATTCAACACCGTCTCGATGTACCGCTTCTGCCCAGGTGTTTTGGCCTTGATGGCGTGACCCTTGGCGAAGACTTCCACATCGTCGGCGGTTTTGGCTTCGGGCTCCTCGGTGGCCTTGCCGATCGCCTGGCCGACGTCTTCGACGCTCAGCCAGTCCTGCCGGCGGAGCTTCTTCTGCATCGTGTCGAGCACGCCAACGACCTTGCTCACCTGCTCCCGTTCGCCGCTGATCCGGATCTCGTTATCGCGGCAGACCAACTGCACGCCAAACGTATCACGAATCATGCGAAGGTACTTGTCGGCAGAGCCGAACAACGCCAGTTTCTTATCCGGTTGATCGAGGGTGATATTTAGGTTCACGTCTTAGGCGAAAGTATAGGCATCGATGCGGGTCACGGGTGACGCGAAGATATTTTGACCAAAAGGGTCGATAAAGTCGAGAACCGATCAATGGTGTTGGATTTGGACTGTAAGATTCTATTTTATATTGGTTTACATCAAAAAAGGCTGAACAGAACGTAAGCGAACGGGGCCGCTAGCAAGGGGCTATCGATGATATCCAGGATGCCTCCGAAGCCCGGAACCAGCTTGCCGGAGTCTTTGACCTCGGCGTCGCGTTTCATCATGCTTTCGAGCAAATCGCCCAATTGGCCGATCCCGCCGATGATGATGCCGAAGATCGCACCCTTCCACCACATCAGGTGGTACGAAGGCGGATTGATCCAACGGGCGCAGACTGCCCCGACAAGCCCAGCCGTAAGCAATCCAAAGAACAGGCCTTCCCAAGTCTTCCCCGGACTGAGCCAGAAGATCAGCTTATGTTTGCCCAGCGCCCGCCCGCCGAAGTACGCGCCGATGTCGGTCGATTTCACGCAGAGCAGGATCATGAGCAGGATCATGGTCGTGCCGCTATAGCGGTCTACGCGGGCCGACTGCTTCACCCGCAGCGCGACGAGGAACCACGCCAGCCCGCCGAGGTAAAGCGTCGACAGCACCGTGCCCGCCATGTGCGTGATCGCCTCTGCCGACTGCTTGGCCATCGCGCGGCGCAAGGCGGCCAGCAGCATCACCATCACGATGATCAGCGCCAGCACCGACGTGCTGTACAACTGAAATTTCTTGAACTGCATACAGAACGCATGCGTAAGTAGTGCGCCTGCACCGATCCCCGAGATCAGCCGATACGGCTGTACTTTCTCCGCCGCGAAGAGCGTCGCCAGTTCGGTCACGGCGAACGGCAGGGCGATGAGCAGGATCGTCAAGATGCCCACGCCCGCGATACCCGCCGGGCGCATGGTCCGGCCGTTGGACGTGGTGATCACGTTCCAGCCCAACTCCATGGTGTACTTCTGCACCCACCAGTCGACAAAGAGCAGCCCAAACAACACGAGCAGCATGAGCGAGCCGAAGGTGAGGCGGTTTTTTAGCGATTGTTCCATAGAAAGTGCTGAGTGCTGAGTGCTGAGTGCTGGGCGGCTGAACTTACTCAGCACTCAGCACTCGCGACTCAGCACTTCATGTCTTAAGCGTATTCGTGTGATCCAGCGCCCCGAACCGCCGATTACGCCCGGCGAAATCCACGATCGCGGCGTGCAGGTCGTCCTTGCTGAAGTCCGGCCATTGAACCTTGCTCACGAACAGTTCTGCGTAGCTGATCTGCCACAGGAGATAGTTGCTGACGCGCATCTCGCCGGCGGTGCGGATCAGCAAATCCGGGTCGGGCATGCCGGCGGTATACAAGTGCTCGGCGATCGTGTCTTCTTCAATGTCGGCCGGTTCCAAAAGCCCGGCTTTCACCTTGTCTGCGATTGCCCGGACCGCATCGGTGATTTCCGTCCGGCTGCCGTAGTTCAGCGCCAGCACCAGCGTCATGCCGTCGTTCTTGCTGGTTTCCTCGATCGTGGCATTCATTTCATCCAGCACCGGCTCGGGCAGATTCTCCAGCCGGCCGATCTGCTTGAAGCGGATGTTGTTCTCCATCATCGTCGCCCGCTCGGATCGCAGGTAGTCGATGTACATCTGCATGAGGAACGACACTTCCTCCACCGGCCGCTTCCAGTTTTCGATCGAGAAGGAATACAACGTGAGATAATCCGGCCCGCCATGGTGCTTGCGCAGCCGGGCGCACTCGGTCACGATCTCACGAACCGTTTTCGCGCCCTGCTGATGCCCGCGAACGCGCTCAAGCCCACGCTTGATCGCCCATCGGCCGTTGCCGTCCATGATGATGGCGATGTGGCGCGGAAATCGTTCGGCGGGAATGGCGGCGAGATCAATCATGTCAAGCTGTTGATTGTGGAGTTGGAAGGAGGTATTTGCAAGACAACTCAATGATGCAGGCTTAGCCTTTACCTGCAATAAAACTTTGATTTGGAACAACTTACCTGATGCAATCATCACATGAGCGAGTCGCCTTTACAAATCGTGGGACGTGGGTCAACACGCAATTGGATCCGTCAAGGTGTAAGACTTCTTATCTTTAAGTTGTTTGTAATTATCCCGGCCATCGGCCTGATTGGACTCTTCGTTGTAAGTTGCCTCTTTCCCATTGAAGCAAAGGAGCTTCGAGTGTAACTGTTTACCGTCCCGTCATGGATTTTAGATCGTGTCTGTGAGCAAGGCGATGTCTTTCCCCGCCCACTCGGCTTGCAGGAGGGTCTTGATCGTTTCCAGCACATCTCGGCCCTGTTGTTCGGCGGTGCGCATGAC
>JANMES010000124.1:0-8048 GCA_031377185.1 Phycisphaerae bacterium | reverse complement strand
GTCGAAGAAATGGTTTTTTGAATAGCGGTGATCGGTAAGAGGGTTAATCGGAAGACTCGAATACGCTTTACTTCCCCGCTTTTCAAAAAACACAGAGCCACGCCATCACCAATTTCCTAACACAGGTCAAGAATAGCGGCGGGGATCACCTGAATTTCGTTTTAGGACGCAGCATCTATGCCTTGGGGACAACAAAGAATCAGCAATTATTTGCGGCGGAGATCGCGTACACCTACAACCAATTCGCGGCGGCCGGTTGCGGCCACATGGTAGCCGGATGCGCCTTCGATGAGAACGGGCAGTATCACGGGAACAAGTCCACCAAAGAGCAATTGAACATCCGGCACCGCGGCATCGTCGGCGCGATGGACTATCTGAATCAGATGACCGGCAATGCGTTCAAAACAAAACTAGTGGTGATTTCAGGAGTCGGCCTCGGCGCGCAGTTCCAAGGCGTCAAAGCATCATCCGATGAAACCCACTTCCAGGAAGAGATGAAAACACGCTGCGCGCAATATGCCTACGCGTTCAAAATGTTCGACACGGGCCTGCCTGCAGATAAATCATTGAAAGGCTGGAGAGAGCATTATCAAAATTACTGCGGGCTTTCCGAGGTGGCGGCACTCGGCAGGCAGATGGTGTTCATCGGTGATGACAGTGAAGGGCTACGAATGGGGGCGTTAACCCCAGAGACAAATCCCTATGGAAAACCCGGATCATTTTTTGTTCCCGCATTGCGTGATACTTTCAAGGAATATGGGTGGAAAGGATTTCTTATTGGTCCAATGCTAGTCCCCTCTAATAAACCACCAACATGGACCGGACCCATCTGGCCGACTCGAACACCTCTGTATATGTCATCAGACGGGGTGATGATCCCGCGCGAAGGCACGCTGGAAGCCTGGGAAAAATGGCTCGAAACTACGCGATAGGTACCCTGGATGCGTGGCGATACCTCGATGCAAGGGGTAATCCTTGGTTCATTAGACACCGGGAGAGTGAGGCACAAGGCCGCATGAAGCAACTGTGTCATTATTTTTTCGGAGCCTTGAGCTTCTCGATGAGGTAGGCCTGCGGGGTTGCGTGTTGAACACCGGGCGCGCCGGGATAGACCAGTTCGCAAGCGACACCAGCAGTCTTGCATTTCTCCTGCAACTTCACGCCGAAATTTGCCGTGTGGGTCGGATCTTTTTGGTCTTGGCCAACTGCTGGCGGCGCAGGATAACGCATGTAGATCGGTGGATCATCGGCAGTAACGAGCGCATACGGCGAATACTCCGCGATCCATGGCAGGATCTTTTCGCGCGCGGCGAGGAATTGCAGAAAACCCGCCAAGCCGAATGTATGGCCGCCATATTTGCTGTTGGGCGTCCACTCCTTCATCTGTTGTGGGTCAAGAGTTGTTTGCGGCACCATCACGGCCGCACACCAGAGTCGTGTAGACTCGCGGGACACCGGGTCAATGCTCTTTGGGTCGGCGAGGTCATCATGGAACGCCAGCCACAGGCTCGAACATCCTCCAGCAGAGCCGCCGCTCGCGCCGATGCGGGCCTTGTCAATGTTCCACTCACCCGCCTTGCTGCGAACAAACTGCAGTGCGCGCGCCGCATCGTACAACGGCGCTTTCACCGGCGGCTCGACGCCGTCGGCCTTGCCCTGCGAGACGTACCGGTAGTTGATGGACACCACAGAGATGCCCGCCGCAAGCACTTCCTCGACATTGAAGAGCTTCTCCACGGCTTCCTTGCTGCCGGCCTGCCAGCCGCCGCCGTGAATGAAGAACAATAAGGGAGTGGGCTTTTCAGAACTCGCCTTCCAGAAATCGAGCACTTGGCGTTCGTGCGTGCCATACCGGACCTCAGCCCGCGTCGCTTCCGGGGGACGCGAATCGGCCGGCACAGCTTTTCCCTTTCGTTTTTGGCTCTGAGGAGCATCGGCTGTCCAACCTGTTGTTGCAAGCAAGAAAGTGACAGTGACGGCGAGGAACCAATGTATGATTGGGTGCGTTTTGTTCATTTCGACATGTCTCCCATGTTGATAAATTCCGATCGCGACAGATAACCGTCCTTGTCCGTGTCCAATTTGTCGAAAAGTGCCTTTGCCGCTTCGCGATCAGTTTGGGTGGCGGAGAATCATTCATCGAGTCGCATCTTGCCATCGTGGTTCTTGTCTTTGTGCGCCAACATGGGTGCGCGATCCGTTGCAGATTTCTTCACTGCTTCGGCCGGTATATTTGTTCTATTAGTGAAATTTCTAATCTTGCCCGTTCGTCCCTTTTCCACGGTGGGCGCGCTTGCCAATCTCGTCATGGGTCTCCTTCCTCCACTGTTCGAGATGGCGTCGATGCCGATCTACCTCAACTGTAAGCGCAGGGTCGGCGATCAGATTCTTTAACTCGCCGGAATCCTTATCCATGTCGAACAACTGCTCCCGGTGTTCACCCTTGGCAAAAACGATGTATTTGTACCGGGCCGTGCGGACCATGCGTGCCTCGCCAGAGCCATTTACCTCTGACACGACGAACTCGCGCCACGGCACGTCCTTCGCCTCGACTAGCGGGCGCAGGCTCTTGCCTGCCAGTGAGGCAGGGGCGGCGATGCCGGCGTAGTCGAGCAGCGTCGGCATGACGTCGAGGCCGCTGACAAGATGCCGGTTGTCCACGCTGGCCTTACAGCCCGGTGGCACAACGAATAGCGGGACGGCGGCGGATTCTTCGTAGAGCTTCTCTTTGCGGATCATCTGGTGAGATCCCATCATCTCGCCATGGTCGGAAGTGAACACGACAACGGTGTTGGAGGTCAATTCCGACTGGTCAAGCGCCGCCAGCACTCGCCCTGCCTCACCATCAGCGGTCTCGCAGAGCCGGTAATATACCCAAAGGTATTCGCGCCATTCCTGTTCGGTCCAAACTCCTTTCTCCGACACCGCACGTTGCAGCGCTGAGGGTAGCTTCTCGGTATCGCGCAGGTTCAGACGCGCCGGGGGAAGTTTTGCACGGTCATCCGGCAGTAGCGACCGCACTGCAGCGCTCTCGGGGTAATCGCAGATGTCGTGCGGGTTCTTCAGCGAGGTGACGAGCAGGAACGGCTTCTTGTGCGGTTGGCGAAGGAACTTGATGGCGGCGTCGGCGGTTCTGGGGTCAACGGTCAGCCCCATGCCGTACTTCGCTTGGTCAACCCCTGCCGGTTGTCTTCCCGCTAGCGGCAAAACTGTGAATCCGGGAATCTGTTGCCTTGTGAATGCCGGGAATGGCAAGTTCAAATGCCATTTCCCGGCATACGCCGTCTCATACCCAGCAGCTTGAAACATCTCGCCCAGCGTCTTCCCCTGGAGTCCTTTTTCGGAAAGATCGGCATCCGCATTGCCGTAGATGCCCAGTTCGTGTGGCGTGCGTGATGTGAACAGGCTTCCGCGCGACGGGCAGCAGAGCGGATAGGTGCAGTAGGATTTCTCAAAGCGTACCCCGCGCTCCGCCAACCGGTCTAGATTCGGCGTTTTTACATGCGGATTCCCAGAGCAACTGACTGCGTCGACCGTTTGCTGGTCGGTGATGATGAGCAAGATGTTTTGAGGCGTCGCGGCGGGGGCGACCGCACCCTTCAGCACCATCGCCGATGCCAACAGAAGTGTAGTGAAGATAAAATCGCGTCGGTTCATTCATCTGCCTCCGTTTCGTGTTTCCTATTCCCGGCAGCCTTGTCTTTATCTGCTACGGCAGACGGATCGTACACTGGATTCGGTTTCGTCGGCACCGACGCATTGGTCGTTTTTAGCCACGCGAGCAAGTCATCCAGTAATTCATCGCGCTTGGTGGGATTGGTGTCGGCCAGATTGTTCCGTTCGTCGATGTCCTCGGCCAGATTGTAAAGCTCCACGGCGTGATTGGTCGAGAGCTTGTCGCGGCCGCCGTCGAACTGCCATTCCTCATGATAAAGATGGAACTTCCAGTTTCCCTTGTAAATCACGCTTGCCGTAAGCGTCCGAAAGCCCGTGCGCAGATCGAGTTCACGTCCGTGGGGCACAGTTGCCTGCGGTGGCATGACTCGCGGTAAACACCATCCCCCCTTCGCCAAACGATCAATGTTCAGCGTGTCCATGAAATCACTGCCCTGATAGTGGACGTCCTTCCAACCAAAATCATCCGCAAAGATCAGCACGATGTTAGGCGTGCGGGGTGGTTTTACTTGGCGGTAAACCCTGTGTTAATCCCCAGAATCAGTCCAACGGCGGACAATCCCATCATCTTGAATGCTTTACGTTGGTTCATTGTTCGTCATTTCCCTTCTGCAACGTTGCGGACCTCTTCGTACCACCTTTCCCAATTTGCACGACGACATCGTTCTTCTGCGGCAGGCCGGGCGTACTACGGCCGTCAGCGATCAGTTTCTCCAGCAACGTTTGCATCTCCGCGACCAACTCCGGCTTCTTGGCGGCTCGGTTCCTGGTTTCACCGAGATCGTCGGCAAGATTGTAGAGTTCCGGCGTTTGGCCGGCGATCAACTTCCAGTCGCCCTTCCGCAAGCCGGCAGTGCCGTTGGCGGCGCAACTGACGGCGTATTCGTGAATCGGCTTGTCGTTGCCTTTCAGCAGCGGCACCAAACTGATGCTGTCTTCACCGGCATTGTCCGGGAGTGTGGCGTCGAGGATACCGGCGACGGTTGCCATCAGATCGACTTGGTGGACGAGTTGGCCGGAGATGCTGCCTGATTTGACGACACCGGGCCAGCGGACGATGAACGGGATGCGGTGACCGCCTTCGTACACCGAGGCCTTGTAGTCGCGCAACGGCCCACTCGGGAAATGCCCCTTGGCCTCCAGCTGCTTCACGCCGATGTAGGACGCGCAGCCGTTGTCGCTAGTGAACAGAACCAGCGTGTTGCCGGCTATGCCGGATTTTTCGAGCGAGTCAAGCACCCGGCCCACGACGGCATCAGTCTCCATCACAAAATCGGCGTAGGTGAGCAATCCGCTCTTGCCTTTCCACTCGGCATTGACCGCCAACGGCGTGTGCGGCGCGGTCAACGGCAGATAGAGGAAAAACGGTTCCGGTTTCTGCGCCGCGTCAGCAATGAAGGCGCAGGCCCGGTCGCGGAGCGTCGGCAGAATCGCCTCCAGTTTCCAATCCGGCACGGCGGGGCCCGGTTTGCTAGCCATGTGGTTTCCCAGCAATCGCACCGGCAGTGGCTCGGAGGGTATACCGACCGTCCGGTCGTTCTCGATGAAACAATACGGCGGCCAGTTGGGCACGTCGGTTCCGAAGTAGCTGTCGAAGCCGCGCGCGGTTGGGCCGTTGCCCATCGGTTTGGTCCAATCAAATTTGTCTTTCTGATCGCCCGGTACGACTGGCCAATCGCGTCCCAAATGCCATTTGCCGATGGCGGCGGTGCGGTACCCGTGCTGCTTGAGCAGGCCAGCGACGGTCAGCCGGTCAGGCGCGATCAACGGCGCGCCGTAAACGCCGACGATGCCGGTCTGCAACCGTGTGCGCCAATGATATCGCCCGGTAAGTAGCGCGTAACGTGATGGCGAACAGACGCCGCTGCTGGAATGGCCGTCCGTGAATCTCATTCCCTGAGAAGCAAAACGGTCGATGTTCGGGGTTGGGATCTTACCGCGCTGCGGGTTATAGCACTGCACATCGCCATAACCGAGGTCATCCGCAAGTATCAAAACGATATTCGGTTGGCGCGGTGGTTTACTTTCTGCAGCAAAACCCGCGTCAATCCCCAGCATCAATCCAACGGCGGACAATCCCAGCATCTTGAATAGTTTACGTTGGTTCATTTTCTGTCATTTCCCTTCCGCAAAGTTGCAAAGTTCTTGGTATTGCTGGGCGCCACAGCAATCAAACCGGGGCGGTGCCGAGGTCTGGTATCTGAAGATGTTCCCCTTCGTGCAATGCGGATTCATGGGCAATGATACCTGGCGCGCAATACTTGGCCGCCGTCCAAACATTAACCGGTGGTGTCATACCCGTTGTGCAGGCCTTCAGGAAATCGTCCACGAGGAACTGATGCGAACCGTGATGGCCGTTGGGTTTGCCGGCGAACTCGACCGGCAGGCGTTTCATGTCATGCACGGGGGCCAAGCCACTGAAGAAGTCCTCTTGGGCGCCAGTTTTCTGAAGGTTCTTCCAGTCTTCTGGCAGTTTCTGATTGCCGCACTTGAGGTGTTCGACGAGGTCCGTGATCTTACCGTCGTGCGTGACCCAGACGCGCGCATTGGACTGTTCTTCAAAAGACGCCGCTGTGCCGTAGATTCGGCCGCGTACGCTACTGGTCAGGGGGCTTTTTAGTCCAACACGGCGGAACTCGTTGACCCGCGCCATGCCGCCGTCGGAAGTCCGGTACAAAGCGGTCTCATTGCTGAAATTGTTTTTCCAGTGGCTCAATTCCTTGTTGAAGATGCCGTCGCTGTGACTGTCCACATAACCGAGGCACGACACGCTGGTCATCCGCGCGTCCGTGACGCCCAGAATCATTCCGCAGGAGTGGGACGGGTAATACATGGGCGGGAAGCTGGCGTATTTCTTCCATTCCGTCCCGTTGCTGTCCCTGTAGGGCGGATAGAAGCCGTGTTCCATGTCGTGATAGTAACCGGCCTCGGCATACACAAACCGCCCGAAGTCTCCATTGCGGAATCGTTGCCGGCAATAGACCACAGCCGGCATGTAATAGCTCGTTTCGCCCATCATGTACGTGAGCCCTGTTTCCTTGACGGCTTGCACCAACTCCTGGAGTTCCTCGATGGAGATCCCGGCCGGGACGCAGCTGTAGACGTGTTTACCGGCACGCAACGCGGCGATGGCTTGTGGGCCGTGCATCCATCGCTGCGAAAAGATCGCCACCGCATCGACATCGCTTTTGAGGAGATCGTCCATGTTGGTGTAGGTGCTGCCGATGTGGAATTGCTCCGCCACGCGAGCGCGACGGTCGGGCATGCTCTCAGCGACACGAACCTCCTTGACGAACGGGTGTGCTTGAAACAGCGGAATGAAAGCATGTGCGAAGGAGCCTGCTCCGAGAAAACCAACCCTCATTTTCTTCATTTTATCCTTTCGACGGCGCCCATGCTGTGGGGTAGGTACGGCTTGATTTCTACGTTGCGCGTAGGGTAATGAACTCTACTACGGGCGTCGAGTCATCGAGGCTGAACGGATGATGGCCGTGGGGAAAATCAAAGACTCCCGACCTACCCTGTAGAAAAGCCCAGTCAGCCAAACAACGATCAGCATGATGTTGTGGGTTAGAACCTTCAACATGGTCTCGGCCGAGCGGGCTTTGTCGTTTCTGGCGGCGACGAAGCTCCCCAGATTCTGTTTGATCATGCTCATCACCGTCTCGGCCTGCCAGCGTTGGCCGTAGCGGTAGTCGCGGTAGCGTTTCATGAGCCGGCGGAGCGGGGTCTGGGGGAGTTTGTTCGTCGGTCGGCCCAGCAGCGGCGGGATCACGCTCCGCACTAAGCAGCCGTCGCGGGCTAAGCGGTGGTTAGACTCAGCAAAGCGTGGCGGATTAACACTTCAAGCCCAACAGCGGAATGGGTCATCAGAAACACCCAAAGTGTCGCTACCGCTTATTCGCAAAGAAGCTCCCGCCATGCTGGCTTTTTACGCCGGCCTTGATCACCTTCGGCGGCTAATCGCGGCAGCTAGAGAAATCCGGGCGAACGACGACGCGCTGCGGCGACGGCGCCGACGCCCCACCATTGGCCGTCAACCACTGCCGGGCCGCTTCCTGCTGCTTGGTCAGCTCGCCGACCTGGTACTTGACGTTGCCTTCGCGTGAGCCCGATTCCGCCGGCAGCCGCATGATCAGAATCGCGCATACGCGGATAAACCGCTGGCACTACTCGATGCTGAGCCACGGCTCGGCGGTGTCGGCGTACTCATTGCGTATGGCGGCCAAGCTGACGGTGGAGTCGATCATGGGGGCGAAATGGTTGAGCGGCGTGAAGTCATGGGTGCCGCGTTGCGCTTGAAGTGGTAATGCGCCACGTCTGGGGGCGTTGCTATTACTGCGCACTATTGGCATAAAGGTGGTGTGAAACCA
>JANMES010000088.1:0-37213 GCA_031377185.1 Phycisphaerae bacterium | reverse complement strand
GACCGCGAAGATGCGAAGGAGACGCGAAGAGAATTCAAAAAAATGTTCACTTCGCGTTTCCTTCGCATCTTCGCCGTCTCTGCTGAATGGTCGAAGAATGTGGGCGATTGCCTGCAATTGCTTGCAAACCGTCGCAGGCGCTTCTAGACTCCGCCAGGTAGGCTTTTTTCGCACAAGGGCAGGCACACGTGGGCTCGGCACCAACTCGATCGCTCGACACCATCAAAGGCGAACTCAAGCGGCTGCTGGTGGAAAATCTGTCGTTGGAGGACCTCAAGGCCGAGCAAATCGCCGACGACGCAGACCTGTTCGGCGACAACGGTATTGGCCTTGATTCGCTGGACGGGGTTGAGGTCGTCGTTATTCTCCATCGCCAGTACGGGTTGGATGTAAAAGCCATGCAGAAGGGCCGTGACGTGTTCCGTTCGATCAATACGCTAGCGCCTTATGTGCTGGCCCATGCGACCAAGTAGGATTCGCCTGTGGCGATCAATCGTACATCCGTCGGCATTGCGGGATTCGGGGTGATCTCGGCCGCCGGTGACAGCGTGGCAGCGACCCTTGAAACGTTTCGATACGGCAAACCGAATCCTTCCAAAACGCTTCGATTCGAAAGCTCGATCGACGCACCGACGTTCCAGGTGTCCGCGGAGTTGCCGGAACTAGCTCCACAATGCAACGCCAGTCGCAGTTTGCGGCTGGTGATCGCGGCGATCTCAGAAGCTTGCAATGACAGCGGCCTGGACAACCTCGTTGGCAGTGCCGAACGCGTGGGCGTGTGCCTCGGTACGACGGTCGCCAGTCAGCTCAACAACGTGGCGTTCTATGACGCCTACCGCACCACCGGCCGTCCGCCGTTGGGGCCGGTGTACGATTATCTACACGCCAATCTCGCCCATGCCGTCGGCGAGATTCTCAATCTGCAAGGCCCGCGAATGACGGTGGTCAACGCCTGCTCGTCGGGGGCGGATGCGATCGGTATTGCTGCGAGTTGGATTCATAACGGGCGATGCGATTGGGCGATCGCCGGCGGGGCAGATGAGCTTAATCGCGTGGCGCTGGCAGGGTTTTGGTCGTTGGGGGTGATGAGCCAGCAGCCGTGTACACCGTTCGATCGCGATCGCGCGGGGCTGAACCTTGGTGAGGGCGCGGGAATCGTGATTCTGGAATCGCACGAACACGCAGCCCGCCGCGGGGCGAAGTTGGCGTTCGAGATCGCGGGCTTTGGCAACGCTTGCGATGCGCATCATCTGACCGCACCGCATCCGGAAGGCCGGGGTCTCGACACCGCCATCCACGCTGCGATGAAGCAGGCGAATGTTACGCCGGAGCAGATCGCCTTCATCAACGCCCACGGCACGGCCACACAGGACAACGACCGCGCGGAGGCGAAAGTATTCGGCCGAATCTTCGGCGGCGGAGGCAAGTTCCTATCGACCAAGGGCTACACCGGCCACACGCTGGGCGCGGCCGGTGGGATGGAGGCAGTTTTTACGCTGCTCGGGCTGCGCGAAAGGTGGATCCCCGCCAGTGCCGGCTTCAAGAGCAAGCCCGACGACCTGGCGGCTGCTCCGATCTCCGCTCGAACCGAGATCGCCGGTGAGTACGCACTCAGCACGTCGCTCGCCTTCGGCGGCAACAACGCGGCCGTCCTGATCCGGAGGCGCGCATGACGCTGCCCTCGGTGACCATCCTGGGAGTTGGCGCGATCACCCCGATCGGCCGCGATCTGTCCAAGATCGCCGCGAAGCTGCACCAAAAAAGCGGCCGGATCGAAGCCATAGAACTTCCTCCCTCGCCCGGTACTCCGGGAGAGGGCGGGGGTGAGGGTTCTCCCGGGGTATCCGAACCGGCTGAAGACTCGCAACAGAACCCTCACCCTAACCCTCTCGCGGAGTACCGGACGAGGGGACCAGAGTCCGGAGAAGGACCATTGCGCGTCGACGACGCCACCATCACCGACCCCGTCCTCGGCAAGCGGCTCCGCCGGGCGGATCGGTACACCAAGATGGCCGTCCTCGCCGCCGCCGACGCTTGGGATGCCGCCAAGCACGCGATCGCCGACGTGCCGCGCGAGCGGATCGGCCTGATCGTCTCGACCGGCTTCGGGCCGCACGGGCGCGGGTTCAAGTTCCTCGACGGCGTGCTCGACTGCGGCGATTTGGCCGCGTTGCCGACGGATTTTTCGCACTCCGTCCACGGTGCTCCGGCTGCGTACATCACCGAAATCCTCGGCCTGCGCGGGCCGTCGTTGTCGGTCGCGGATTTCGTCAGTGGGTTTGAGCAGGCGGTTCAACTCGCGCAATGCTGGTTGGCGGAAGGCGCGTGCGATCGCGTGCTGGTCGGTGCGGTCGAAGAATTAGGCGAGGTGCTGCTTCACTGCGCCGCCCGGATGCTGAACTATGATCAGCGGATCATCCCCAGCGAAGGTGCCGCGTTCTTCATGCTCGGCCCGGCAGGCACGCAGGGGGCTGTCGCCACACTCACTGCGACCGACAAACCCGGAGCCGTCGATCTGGTTCTGCTCGATCAGCCTGTCATCGGCATGGCCACGCCGGACGTCCGCCCGAGTGAGACGGAGGTGCATTGGTCGTTCAACAGCGCCTTCGGACATCACCCGGGCATGGCGGCGTTCCAGATCCTCGGCGGATTGCTGGCGATGCGCCCGCCCATCGCCATTGACAACGCCGCGACATTCCGGCCATCATGCGATCCCGCCGCAGCGACGCTGCTGCTGCGGAAAGTGAAGGGTGAATGAAAATCCTTCCCACGCGGGTCGTTGTGCGACCGGATCCGGCCGCACAACGACCGGCGTGAGAAAAACCCTTGAAGTCACGGTAAACGGCAGAAACGCCCATGACCCTTGAATCCATCCAGCAGCAACTCTGCACTGAAATCGAAATCCTCTGCGGCCTCAAACGCGGAGCAGTGAACGAATCGACTGACCTGACCAAGCTCGGCATCGATTCGCTGAAGTTCGTTTCGCTGCTGCTGGTGATCGAGCAAAAGTTCGGCGTGAGCCTGATGAAGACCGGCCTGAAGCCCGATGACACCAAGTCTGCCCCGAACTTCGCGGCGGCCATCCTGCGGGGATGCGGCGCTTGACCCTCCGCCTGCCTTATCGTCGCGATCGACGCTATCTCACCGGGATCGATTGGATCATCGGCGGACTCCACAAAAGCGCGTTCAAAAGCACCGGCGTGGGGAGCTTCTCCCAGGCGGTACTCGATGTGGCCGGCCGGGTGGATGAGACGCAGTTGCGCACGCTGCTGGATCAAATCTCCGCCCGGCTGCCGATCATCCACGGTCGCGTCGCACGCGATGCACTGAACCTCTGTCCGTTCTGGAAGATTCCCAAGGCCGGTAAGCATGAGCCGCTGCCGTTGCGGGTGATCGATCTGCCTGAAAATGCCGACGACGCGGCACAGAAGTGCATCGAAGACCACGTCAATTCGGCGTTTGATTCGGAATGGCAACACCTGCGGCTGATGCTGGTGCGCATCGGACGAAACAAATCGCGAATCGGATTGGTGTTTGATCATCGCCTGCTCGATGCCACCGGGGCTGAGGCGTTTTTGCGACTGATCGACGAGACGGCGGCCGGGCGGTTGGAACAGTACGCATCGCAAATGAAACAAACCGAACCGGCGCAGCTCGATCATTGGATCCGGCGCTTTAGCTCCGGCCGGCGTCTAAACAAACTGCTGTACAAGCTCGATGAGCAGGACGTGTGTGCACTCCCGCCGCCTGAAAGATTGCCTAAGCGTGTGCGATTCGCGTTCGAAAGCCTGACGGCGGACGAGACTGCCGCCGTAAGCGATCTGGCCGCCAGCGAGATCGGCCTGCCGATCGTGCTCCCCTCTGCCGCCGCCCGGGCGACGCTGGCGATGCGAGCGGTCTTCCCCGACACTCCGCTGTCAGGCGAGCAATATCTGCTGTCAACGTCCGCCAACACGCGTCCGCAGGGCGAAGTATGGGAGACATTTTACTTTAACAACTTCTCGTTTCTGATGTTCTCCATGCCCAAGTCTGCTGGCAGCACGCCTGGCGAAGTGGCCAAGCTTTTTCGCGATCAGTTTATCGAGCAGGTTCGCGAGCGCATCCCCGAAGCAATGGTCGACGCTGCGGTACTCTGGCGGATCATGCCGCCGGGCTTGGTGGCCAAGCTCACGCGGTTTTTGTTCAAAGGGCGAATGTGCTCGTTGTACTTTGCGTGCGTGAAAGACACGGGTTATCCGAGTGCGACGTTCTTAGGTTTACCCGCGACGAATCTGATTCACACGCCGTTGTCGTTCTCGCCGCCGGGGCTGAATCTCTGCATGACGTTTTTCGGGGGTCGGTTTAATCTGGTGCTGGCGTATTTGGAAGGCGTGATGAGCGACGCGCAGGCGGGGGAGATGATGCGGGTGTTTAAGCGGTCACTCGTGAAATGACGAATGACGAAACCCGAAATCCGAGAGAATGACGAATACCGAATGACGATATCGGAAAAAATAGGATCATCGTCTGTTTCGTCAGTTGGATTCCGTCATTCGGATTTGCACCTAGTTCATTTCACCCGTACTAATTTACCGCTGGCCGTTTTGGGCAGCGCCTCCACCGCCACAAACTCCACCGGCACTTTGTATGACGACAAATGTTCGATGCAGATGCCCCGCAGGGAATCCAGCACGTCGGACGACGGATCGGCCAGCACCACGTGCGCGACCGGCGTTTGCCCGAATTGGGCATGATCTTTGCCGAAAACCAGTGATTCGCGCACGCCGGGCACGGCGTTGATGACCTGTTCCACTTCTTCCGGGAAGACTTTCATCCCTGCGCAAACGATGACGGTTTTGCTCCGCCCGAGCAGCATGAGCCGGCCGGCCTCGTCCAGCTTGCCCAGATCACCGGTATGGAAGAAGCCGTCGTCGGTACACTCGGCCCGGGTGCGCCAGGGGGAGAAGTAGGCGTCGAACATCCCTTTGCCGCGGATGAGGACTTCGCCGACACCGTGCTCGTCGGGATGGGCGATTCGCAGTTCATATGCCGGCAGCGCCCGGCCGACGGTGTTGCGCGCCTGATGCGGCTCGGTGTTGATGAACGGCAGGCCGATCTCGATGATCCCGTACGCCTCGGCGGGGGCGAAGCCGAATTTCTCCGCGAATGCCGTCGATACGTCCCGGGGCATTTTCATCGAAGTGCTGATCGCCAGGCGAACCTTCGACAACGCTTCCGGTTGGATGAGGTTTGATGCGCCCAGCAGATAGTAATGTACCGGCGAGCCGTATATGAGCGTGATCGGGAACTTCTGAGCCGCTTCCAGCACGGAGAACGGGAAACCCTTATTGGCCACGATGATCGTCGCGCCACACCGCAGGAACAGCAGGATGGACACAACGAAATGGTGGCTCATGCCGAGCACCCAGAGGATGACGTCGGTGTTGCTCACTCCCAGCCCGGCGCTGGCGGCGTCGGTGCGGTCGCGGATGGATTGATGCGACAGGACGACGCCCTTGCTCTCGCCGGTCGTGCCGGATGAAAACCGGATAAACGCCGCCTGCATGTCGCGGCAGCGGGCGTCGTAGGCGCTGCCGGCGCGGCGGGGTTGGAAGGTGAAGGTGCGGTTGATGGGTTCCCTCTCTCGGTACGCCGGGAGAGGGTAGGGTGAGGGTTCTGCCAGTTTTGTGGATCCACTCGCGAAGGAATCAGGACCCTCACCCCCGCCCTCTCCCGGAGTACCGGGCGAGGGAGTAGACGCCTCTCCTGTCGAAGCGAGATTGACGTGTGTGACGATTCCCTGCACGTCGATCCGTTCGATCGTGTCGACCACCTCATCGGCCGAGTTCGTATCTGGCACGGGCACCACCGCAGCGTCGCAGGCGAGCAACGCGAGGGCACCGACGACGTAGTCGATCCCATCCGCACACCTAAACGCGATCCGCTGCCCCGGTCCCACGCCGCGTTGTTGGAGTGCGTCGCGGAGTTGATCGACTCTTGCCAGTAAATCGCCGTACATGATCGCGCGATCGCCTTCGACGATCGCAACGCGATCGGTGAGGGTGGCCGTTTCCTGTCGGATCAGTTCAACGATGTTCATCGCTTGTCCACCAATCGCCGGTGGGGCACGGGCCAGAACCGGCGGGCGAGCAGTCTAATATGTACGCGCGAGATTCGAAAATTATCCCGTACCTTGTGGAAGTGGCTTACCCGCTCCGCGGCCGGCGGATACCAGACTTGGACGGGCACGCTTTCAACGCGCAGCCCGGCCCAGATCGCGCGAGTGAGTACCTCCATCTCAAAATTGTAATGTCTCGACCACATCGGCAGTTGCAGAATGTGCTGCACGGGATAGGCGCGAAACCCGCTTTGGGAATCCAGCACCCAGCGGAAGGTTTCGGCGAAGATCCAGAAATCCGAAAACCGCCGCCCGAACCGGCTGGAGCGGGGCATCTGCCCCCGGATGTCGGCGCGATGGCCGAGCAGGATGGTGTCGGGCGATAGGCGCTCTACAAATTTTGGAATGTCTTCAGGATAGTGCTGGCCGTCGCCGTCCAGAGTGATGAGGTATTGCCCGCCTTGCTCAGCAACATGGCGGAACGCCGTCAGCAGGGCGGCACCTTTTCCCTGGTTTTTATCGTGACGAAGGACGGTGACATCGATCGACTTGAGCAACTTGCGCAGATCGAAGTCGGTGCTGCCATCATCAATAACGAGCACGCGATCTGAGTGCTCACGGGCTCGCCCCGCGACGTCGACGATCGTGCCAGCGTTGTTGTACACCGGGATGCCGACCCACACGCCGCTCATGCCGGCTGCGCCTTGGCGCGGAATTGGTCGGCCAGTTGTCGTGGCAGAACTTCGGGCAGGGTTTGCGTCACGCCGCCCGTGCCGCCGGTGATTGACAGGCAGACCGATGCCTGCGAATCGGTCCACAGCGCCAGCACCGCGCCCGCCTCGCCGTCTGCCACCAGTTGCTCGGCGTTTCGGATCAGGTCGGCCAGCGGATTGCGATCGGCGTGCAGGTACATCGATGGTCCGCTCAGCGAAAGGGCGATCGCCACTTCGCCCAGCGTGCTGGTGGGCAGCGTGTAGATGAACAGGTTGCCCCGGCCCATCGTTCGGCCGGACGACACGTAGTCGCGGAAGTAATTCTGGTCGGCCGTCACGCAGCCGTCATGCCCGGCGGAGACCAGGCCGATTTCTTTCGACGCCACCACGTCGGCGGGCAGCGTCCGCAACGCCAGGCTCGACGCGGCGAGGCAGGCACGGGTTTCGTGCGTCATCCGTGAGAAATATTTCACCGGCCGGCTGATGATTCCAAGCAGTTCGTCCCACGTGCCCGCCGGCGATGGGCGCGTGAACGACTCGCCGGCCGGATTGAACAGGCCGTAATGCGAATCGCAATACCAGGCGACGCTGTGGATCATGCGTCACCTCCGTTGCTCAGGATGATCGCCGTGTTCACGCCGCCGAACCCGGAGTTGGTGGATAGCGCAAGCTTGCCGCGTCGCAGATCGACCGGCACGCCGAACACCCAGCCGGCGGCGTTGGGGTCGGGGATTTGCAGTCCCACCGTCGGCGGGACGACGCGCTTGCGCAGCGCCTCGGCCGTCACCAAAATCTGAACCAGCCCCGCGGCCGCCAGCGTGTGGCCGACGCCGCCTTTGATCGAAAACGTCGGTCGCGGTTCGCCGATCGCCCGGCGGAAGGCGATCATCTCCATCGCGTCACTGTAGACGGTGGCGGTGCCGTGGGCGGCTATCAGATCTATCACGGCCGCGGTTTTGCCGGACATCGTGAGTGCCTTGGAGATCGCCCGCGACAATCCGCCGGCGTTGCGGTCGGGGGCGGTCATGTGTACGCCGTCGGTGGTGTTCCCCCAGCCGAGGATGGCGGGGGCGCTGGCCGGGGCTGCGTCGGCGCGGGTGATCAGCGCCCAGGCCGAGGCTTCGCCAAGCGTCAGGCCGTTGCGGTTGGTATCGAACGGGCTGGCCGGCGTTTCGCACAGCGACAGCAGCGTGGAGAAGCCGGAGTAGACGAACTCCGACACCGCGTCGCAGCAGACGACGAGCACCGCCGGTGATTCACCTCGCCGCACGATGGCGGCCGCGCGGGTGAGGGCGGCCGTCGACGACGCGCACGCGGAGGACAGCACCGTACCCGGGCCGGTGAGCCCAAGCATCTGCTTCACGCGATCGAGCAATACCTGAGGGCGGGCTTGGGTGAGTAGATCGGGCGATTCATCCAGCACCGATCGCTCGACGAATTCGATCTCGCCGACGGTGGTGGCGAGGATGATCGGCGTGGCCGGGTCGATCTTGCCCACCAGCGATGCCAGCGATTGCCGCAGCATCGCGATCGAACGCGATTCGCCGGCCTTGATGGCCAGGTTCGGCACTTCGGCCACCAGACTGCTGACGAAGCCGCGGTCTGCAAACCGCTGGCAGGCGTGGATGGCGGTCTTGCCACTCATCAGGCCGGTCCAGAGCGCATCCTGTCCCGCACCGTAGGCGGTGAGGACGTCGGAGTTTGCGATAACGGGCGTCAAATCGCTCATAATTGCCCGCCGATCTCGCCGGCGCGCCAGCGGGCGCGGCAGGCTTCCTGCATCGCTGGCGACGCCATCAGCGGGCTGCCGGATTCGTCGACGAACATCTGCACCGTATAGCCGGTAGCCGCCAGTTTGCCGTCTTCGTGACGGATTTCGTACTCGATGTCGATACGGGCCCCCTCGCTCCAGATCATCTTGCCCATTATTGTAACAAGCTGGCCGAGCTTACAGGGAGCGAAATAATCGACGTGCAGTTGCACAATGGGGGCCAGCAGCCTATCACGGGTGAATTCTGGGTAGCTCATCCCGCACAACCGACCGAGTTCCTCGTTGGCCTGCTCAAAAAGCTTAGCGTACCGCCCGTGCCAGAGGACGGCCATCGCGTCGACGTCGCTGAAGCGGATGCGTTGCGTCAACCGAACCACCAGCGGCGGCGGGGCGTTTTCAATCGGCGGGAAGTAGCCGCCCTTGGATCGCCTGGGGGCGTTCATGATTGGGCTCCCTCAGGCTCCCTCTCCCCGGAGGGGAGAGGGCTGGGTTCAGGGGGGAGCCGTGCCGTGTCGGACGGGATGGATTGGAGGAGACCGCCGAGCGCCGATCTGGCAAGACTACGCCGCCCGTCGGTGGACGTTTCTCCCCTCACCCCCGCCCTCTCCCCTCCGGGGAGAGGGAGTGCGGTCATCGAGAATTCGGCGCAGCGTTGGTCGCGGCAGGTGAGCTTGGCGCGGATCATGGTTTTGCCCTCCGCCAGTGACGCAAGTGTGCCGTCGATGCTCACTACATCACCCGGGCGAACGGGAGCGGTCATCTTTGCGGTCTTGAGCGACGACAGCCGGAACTCTTTAACTCCGCTCGCGTTGGCTGCCGCGATCAGGACCGCCTGGATCATGCATACACCCGGCAGGATCGGACCGGACGCGAAATGGTCTGGGAAGATCGAGAGCGAAGCATCCACCGCAAGCGTGGCGGTAAAGCCGCCGTCGTGCGGCTGGGTTTGCAGCATGGATGTTAGTTGCTCGCGTACGCCGGTGATCATTTAGTCGGTCTGCCAGTTTCGATTCTTCACCACGATACGATAGTGATAATGTCCATTGTCCATGACGATGCCCCGTGGGTAAAGCCGCCCGGCGGATTCGGCGTAATCGTAGTAGCGGACCCGCCACTTGGGTGAAAACACGCCCTCGACCCGCTTTTCCAGCAGCACAATCGGTTGCCCGCCGAACTCGTGGACCAAATCGCCGGTTTTGTAGCGGACAATAGCGTCGCCTACCTTGATATCCGACTTGGCCGGCGGGACAAGATCGAAATACATCCGACGAATGTCGCGGCCGATGGATTCCAGAATCCACTTCTGCTCCATCAGCGGCGGGATGGCGGAGACTACAGTGATCGTGTTCTGCTTACCGCTGAGGTGGAATAGTTCCAGGCCCAGTTGATTCAACCCGACCATCTCAAACTCCCCGGCTTTGCGGTTGACGCCGACCACGCCCAATACCGCGATGTCGTCGCGAAACGGTGCGGAGATGATGACCGAATCCTGACTCGAAAACTCGGCGGCTTGCGTATGGGCGAACTGGTCTCGGATCGCCAGCCCATCAACCCCGACCAGCTTCGGCAACGGCGGGCGTGTAAACGGCTCGGACGAGCAGCCGGCGAGCATCGCCAACAGGATCAGGGATGTGATGTGCTTCATACGGACATCCAGAATCGATCATCCACAGATTGCACAGATTACACAGAGGAGAAACAAATTCATTCAAATCTGTGTCATCTGTGAAATCTGTGGATCCATCTTCTTGCTTAGGTTGAGCATGTAACAAATCCCCGGCACGATGAAGAAGGCAGTCAAATAGCCCATCAGCAAGCCCGACGTCAGGCTCACGCCGACCATGAACAATGCCGGGTGATGCGCCAGCAGCAGCGAACTCGTGCCGATGAGCGTGGTGATCGACGACAGGTGCATCGACATCATGCCCTGGCCGAAGATGGTTTCGGATTCGTCCCAGCTGAAGACGGCGAAGATGCCGTAGTCGCTGCACAGCGCCATCACCATGACGGCCGCGATCACGCTGACGACGTTCATCGGCAGATTCAGCGTCGCTAGTGTCGCCAGCATCACCGCCACGCCGCTGATGGCGGGGAGCATGATCAGGATCGATCTTGTAGCGCTCCGGGTCAGCGCCAGCAGCGAAATGACGATGAACGCCAGGCTGATTCCGACCAGCAGACGAGTTTCCGACACCGCCGACTCGGCAAACGCCTGGCCCATCGCGCGTTGAGAGACGACCTGTGCGCTGGGCGTATCCTTCAACATCTGCCGGACGGCCGTTACGTTGGCCTCGGTGTCTTCAAAATAGCTTAGGAGTTGAACCTTGCTGCCGGCATGGGCGATGAACTGCTCTTCAATGCTGGCGATGATCTGCCGTGATTGGCTTGCGGAAGGTTGGCTGGACAGGCTGGTAAGAAACGGCGCAAACGCATCGGCCGAGAACCCGTAAGGCTCGCCGGCGGTGTTGATGTCGGCCTGAAGTTGTTTTACGCGATCGGGCAACCAAAACGCTTGCCAGCGGTCCGAGTTTTCCTTCCGCGTTGCCGCGGACGGCCAGAAGTTGGTCAGGGAGATCAGTTCCTTGTTCTTGAAGTGCGACGAAAGCAGTTTGACGATCCGGTCGTTCTCCGCTTCGGCTTCGGGCAACGTGTTGCCGGCGACGACGAGCAACGCAAATTGCGATTCATTGCGGTTGAACGTTTTATAGAACGCGGCTTCGTTCTGGCGCGTTTCCGGGCTGATTCCGTCCAGCTTGTTGAGGTCGGCGTCAAAATTCACCTTGCGGGCAACGAAGATTGTGGCGATGAAGAGCATTAGCCCGACAAAGACCATCGGCTGCATCCATTTGCCCCATCGGCGCAGCGCCATTCCGCTACCAACGGCTACGACTTTTCCGCCAGGCTTGACCACCAAAGGCAGAACGTACAGCGAACCGAGCATCGCCAGCGTGAGCGAGAGGCAGGTCATGTAACCAAGCTGCCGGTAAGCGGGCACGTACGAGAAGATGAACGCGACGAACACGCCCATCGTCGTTAGCAGACTCAGCAGCAGGTGCTTGCGAATGCGCTTCATGTCCTGATGCGGGTGCGTGCCCATCCAGACGGCCGTGTACACGAAGATGCCGTAATCCACCGCGCTGCCTGCCATCGAGGCAGACAAGCCGATCACCATCGCCGACAGCGGCGGGTAGATCAGCGCGCTGATGCCCAGTGCCACGCCGATCGCGATGATCGGCAAGGTAAAGACAGCGGCCACCCGCCAATCGCGGCAGACGAGGACGAACAGCAGGACGAACCCGATTGAATCGAGAATGCCCGCCAGCTTCATGTCACGCTGCATGATGCTGTCGTTCTGCGCGGTGTGCATCTGCGGTGCGATCGGGATGATCTCCACGCCCGGCGGTGCCTCAGCCGTCAGCGTGCTGAGGTGATTGACCAGCTTATGCGACACTTCCATGCTGGTGGCCGACGCATTGGTGTTGAGGATCAGCATCAACTGCCGGCCGTCGGGGTGGAAGAAATAGCCGTTCTTAACCTCAACGCGGTATCCCATGCTGTTGGACAGTTCATAAAGGCGGGCGAGGATGCGAGAACTGACCCCCAGCGGGTCGCGCCGGAAGATTTCCACCAGGAACGAGCCTTGCGGCTTGGTGAGCTGCAGATAGACGTCGCGCATCCGCTGCTTCAGCTGATCGGGCTGCGACTGTTTTTGAATCTCCTCCAAGTCGCCGGCGTTGAGCAGTTCGCCGGCGTGATCGAGCAGGCCGAGCATTTCGTCCATGGCGTTCAGATCGCCGGGCGGCGTGACGACACGGTCGATCAACTGTGGATCAAGCCGCTTCTTCGTCGCTTCGGCGGCGGCGATGAGCTGGGCGGGTGTGTCGGTTTCGTCTTTCAGTCGGAACCAGAGAATCGCCTTGCTGGCCAGGCTCGATTCGTTGAGGAACACGATCGTTTTCCGCGCGTCGCTGTCTTGCGGAAGAAGCGGCTCAAGCGAGCTATCCACGCGCAGGCGAAAGAACCCCGCGATTGCCAGAACCATCACGGCCAGCACGCAAAGCCCGATCAGTTTTTTGTTCGGCCGGTGCGTGGCAGCGTCATCGGACATGCGGCGGGATCTCCCAGGTGGTTTTGGCGATGGGTTGATTGATCTTCGCGTCGAGATAGTGCAGTGTCGTCACACTTCCGGCGGCTTCGCGGATCACCATGGTATCGATGTACTTTCCTTCTTTCCCAAACGTCACCGATACATTTTTCATCATCTTGGCGACCATCGAGCCTTCCTTGGGGCTGAATGAAAGGGTCAGCGGCTCGTCCCGCTGTACCGAGACGTCATATTGCTCGGCAATCTTCTGATAGTCGCCAAGAAACCAGGCGCTGATCTGCTCGGAAATTGCCTTAAACGTCGGATCGCCGCCGAGGTGGATGACTTGAACCTTGTTCGTGTCTTCGTCCCACTGGGTTACTTGATCTCCTTTAACTGCGATCGCGTACTTCACCGGCGAGACAACATTCCACACCACATGATCGGGCTTTTCCATCGCAAAATGCCCTTTGATCACCAGCTTGTGCTTGAGCATTGAGAGCTCTTTCTCCTGCACGAAGTCGGCCTCGACGGAATTGACGGTGGAGAGTCCCTTCTGAACTTTTTCGAGCAGTTCTTTGGATGCGGGCCTGGCTGGTTGCGTAGTGGGGGAGTCGGCGAGGCAGAATGCAGCAAGCAACGGTAATACAAGGAATACTTTTTTCATGCCCAGTCGCTTTCTGTCGCATGGGCTACCAGCCCATGTCACGGAACGTCATCAGGCATGGGCTGGTAGCCCATGAGACATCAAAACAACCCGCTCTTCTTCGCATCGTCTACGCCCGGGCGCCAGACTTTGATTTCGGCGGTTGCGAGCAGGGTTCCGTCAACCCGATGAACCTCGCCGCTGACGACCCCGAAATCGCCGAACTTGGCGACTCGGTGAACATCGATCCGCAACTCATCACCCACTTTAGCCTGACCGTGGATAATCATCTCCTTCACGCCGATCAGCAATCCTTGATGCGCCGCCCGTTGCTCGGCCGGAAGATGATACCCATGCACCGCAGCGAAGGTCTGGGCGATCATTTCGATATACATGACCTCATCCAATAGACCGTCAACATTGACGAAAGGTAAGTGGGCGGGAACGACAAATCTCGCGGTCGAGTCGTTTTCGCCCACATCGATCAACTCGTTCACCGCGCGCATGCTCGGTCCGTGGGGGATAAGGTCATCGACGTTGGCCGGCAGTTTGGCTTGTGAGTGAATCATCAATGGCTCAACTCGTGTAAATCGCCGGGCGAGCAGACGACGCCAGCATGGAAATGATCTGACCTCGGACTAGCATCTTAAACTGATACGGACTCATCACCTTGTATTCCTCCACCGTTATCGCGGGCAGCTTGGTGATGGTAATCCGGCCGGGCCGAAACCAGAATGACCCCTTCGGTGGAATTCCCTGGTTGCCATCAATTACCAGCGGCACGACCGGCGTGCGGTTCTGGATCGCCAGCCGGAACGCAGAGCCGTGGAAGTTCCCGGTGGGCCCGAAACCGCTTCGCGTGCCTTCGGGGAAGGCGATCACTGAAACCCCCTGCGACAGCAACCGCGACCCGCAGGCCAGAAACTCATCGAACGGCCACTCACGCGGTTTCAGGTATTCGGCGATACTCGCCAGGTAGCCGACGACCGGCAAATGCGCCGGCCAGATGTTCAGCACCTGCACCGCCTCCAGCGGCAGGACCGCCATCAGAAATGCATCGGTTGACGCCGGATGGTTGGCAACAAACACCAACGGCGGCTTCGCATCGGGCTGGCGATCGACAAACCGCACCTTCACCCACGGCCAGCCGGTGCGGATGACGCACGCGCCGAACCAACTGATCGTCCGCCGGATCAGGCGCCGGTTGGCGCGGTCGTTTCCTGTAATCAGTCGATGCAGCAAGACGTAGCTCAGGCCGATCAACCCGAACAGTACCGCGAGCACCAAAGTCAGCGAATAGACTTGGACATTGAGCCAGCAACAGGCCGCGAAATGCACCACCGAACGTGGGGCCGCGCTGAGCTTCATGGATCAGCCCTTGTTCTGTTCGTTTCGGATGAGGATGAGGTAATTGTACAAGTCCCGCATCGTGCGAATCGACCGAACGCGTTCGTCGTCGCGCACTTGCACGCTGAAGCGTTTCTGGATCGCCGCCACCAGATCGACGACGTCCAGGCTATCCAAGCCGAGATCGACGAAGATTTGAGACTCGGGTTTGATATTTTCCGGTGGAATCTCGAACGAATTGACGAACACTTCGTTCACGGCTTGGATCAGTTCTGCGTCGGTCATGGATCAGCAAAGTCTAATCTAGGCCCAGAAGAAAACAAAGATTCCGAAGATTTCGCAGATTTAATCCCGAATCTGTGAAATCTGCGTAATCTTTGTTTATCCTCGTGATCCGTGTCCAGCGTCAAACCTGAGAATCTCATGCCCGACAATACCGACGCCGCTCGCCCGGCGGGCTGGGCGCAGCGCGGGATCGGCACGCAGCGCCAGCACCGGTTTTTTTACTACCTGATGAAGTTCGGCGGGAGAGCGCGCGGATACCACATGGCCAACATCGCCGCGTTATGGTACGCGATGTTTTACCCCAGCGTGCGGCGGCGATGTCGATATTATCTCGATCGCCGGTTCCCCGAACGCGGAGGAGGGTTGCAGCGGTTTATTGATGACTACCGGCTGCTTCGCAACTATGGGCATACGCTGGTCGACATGATGGTGTTCGGCATGTTCGGCAAGGCCGCGATCACGGGGCTGAGCCCGAATCACGATCGGCTGGTGGAGCTTAGCAGCGGGCTTGGCGGGTTCACGGTGTTGCACGGGCACGTCGGGTGCTGGCAGATCGGGATGTCAATGCTCCAGGGGTTTCACAAGCGCGTGTCGGTGGTGATGATCCCAGAGCCGCGAACGACCGCGATACTCGGCGAGACGGACATTTCGGTTATCGATCCGCGCACGGGCATGCAAAGCGTAATGGAGATGACCGAAGCCCTGCTGGCCGGCAACGTGCTGGCGTTGACCGGCGATCGCACGATCGGCGACGACGCCAACACCGCTGCGGTGCGATTCCTCGGCGGAGAGGTGCGCTTTCCGATCACGCCGTTCAAACTCGCCGGTGCCACCGGCACGCCGATCCTCGTGCTGACCGCGCCCAAAGTCCGTCACGGCGTGTACGAAGCCCGCCTGGGAAAAGTCATCCACGTTCCGCCGGGACTCGGTCGTAATCCACAGGCTTACGCGCCGTACGTGCAGGAGTTTGTCGACGTGCTCGAGCAGTTCGTGGCGGATTACCCGTGGCAATTTCACAACTTCTACGATCTATGGGCGTCGTCGCAATCGCAAACTGATCCGGCGCAGACGGTTACGAGAAACTCCTAGCCTGGTCCGATTCCGACGCATGACCGATTCAGTGCTGGATTACCATTGTGACCGGCTGACCAAAGCACGATAATCGTGCCTTGTATCGAGGACTTTCGCGAAACATGCCATGGCGACCTCGCAACTCAACCCGGCTGAACCATCCCTGCAAATTGCCGTTCCTGCAGAATCGCAAGCTATTGCCCGAATCCTCGTCGCCGTAACGGCTGAAGGGCACTCAGACTCAACCGTTCGTTTTGCCGCACGGCTTGCTCGACAATTGCACGCGGAGTTGAGCTTGCTGCATGTGTTTTCCACCGGATATTCCACGGGCCCCAATATCGTTTTTAGCGAACTTGAGCAGCGGGCTTGCTGTATGAAAGACGCCACAACGCTGCTGGAGGGAATCAAGTCACGGCTCATGCCCGACTTGAATGTGGAGATGATTGTTCGCGAAGGCCAACCCTCGGCCGAGATCGTAAAGGCGGCCGGGGAATGTGACGCCGACCTGATCGTCATCGGCACGCCGGCGCATGGCTGGCTGACAAGAACGGTGCGCGGCAGCGTCACGCACTCGGTGGTACATCATGCGTCTTGCCCGGTGTTGACGGTTCCCGTTCGCTGGCCGACGAAGAGCTAGAACGAGGTGTGGATACCGATGGCAGCACTTTCACCATTGCCTCCGGGATCCGGGCCCATCCCCGGCAGAAGCCCGTCGTCGGCGACGTCGGAGCTGTTTCCGCCAGAAATCTGCGTCGAAGGGCTGCATAAATCCTTCAAAAAAAACAACGTGCTGCGCGGCGTGGACCTCTCGGTCCGGCGAGGTGAGATCGTCGCCATCGTCGGCGGATCGGGCTGCGGGAAAACCGTGCTCCTCCAGCACCTGATCGGGCAGCTCCGTCCCGACCAGGGCCGCGTCCGATTGGCGGATCACGAAGCGAGCGGCTCGCCATTGGTCGATCTATCGACGCTGAACGAGGAGCAGATGGATCACCTTCGGATTCACTGGGCCGTGGTGTTTCAGCGGAATGCGCTTACCTCGGGCACGGTGGAGGAAAACATCTCGCTTCCGCTGTTTTGGGTGAAGGATCTTGATGAGTTTGAGGCCCACCGCAGGGCGTGGAACGCGATCGAATCCGTCGGCCTGAAGCCGGTAGAAGTGCTTGGACTGAAACGAGACGAACTCTCCGGCGGGATGGCCAAGCGGGTAGCGATTGCCCGCGCACTGGCGATCGAGCCGCTGCTGATTTTTTTCGACGAACCGACGACCGGATTGGATCCGGAGCACGCTAAGTTGATCCAGGATCTGATCTCCAAGCAATACCAAACCGAGCAGGACGGCTTCCGCCGCACGACGATCATCGTCACGCACGACAAGGATTTGCTCTACCGACTTCAGCCGCGCGTGGTGATGCTGCACCAGGGCAAAGTCTTCTTCGACGGACCTTACGCACAATTCGAGAAATCCGATTCTCCGATCATCCGCCCGTATTTCCAACTGATGCCGGTCCTGCAACTCCGCCCGATCCCGCCGGGCGTGATGTAAATCTTGCGTGGATGACGATGTAGGCTCCGCCTAGGCGGACCGCATTTCTCGATTGGTCCGCCAAGGCAGACCCTACACGGCGGAGTTCCTTGCATCGATCCGCTTCCATGCCTTACAACTCTCGCATGGCAGACCTTTCGGTAAATCTCGCCGGCCTGAAGCTGGCCAATCCCACGATGACCTGTTCGGGCACCTGCGGTTACGCGTTTGAGTACGCCGACTTCATGGACCTCTCCAAGCTCGGGGCGTTCGTCACCAAGTCGATCACCCGCGAGGAGCGCCCGGGCAACAACCCCACCCGTATCGTCGAAACCCGCGGCGGGATGCTCAACGCGATCGGGCTGGCGAATGTGGGGCTCAAACGCTTCTTGGATGAGAAAGTGCCGCTGCTCAAAAAGATGCCTTGCCCGGTGATCGCCAACGTCGCTGGACACAGTTACGACGACTACATCGAGACGGTCGCCGCGATGGACGGGCTGGATTGCATCGTCGGCGTGGAACTGAACGTCAGCTGCCCGAACGTGAAGGACGGCCTGACCTTCGGCACCGACCCAGCCCGGCTGAAAGACCTCACCGGCCAGGTGAAAAAAGTCCTCCCGCACAAGCCACTCATCGTGAAGCTGAGCCCGAACGTTGAAGACATCGTCGCCACCGCCCGCGGCGCGATCGAAGGCGGGGCCGACGTGCTCTCGCTGGTCAACACGTTCACCGCGATGGCCGTCGACATCTGGAAGCGCAAGCCGCGCCTCGCCAACGTCACCGGCGGGTTGAGCGGGCCCGCGATCAAGCCAATCGCGCTACACCTGGTCAGCCGGGTCTACCGCAACATCGCCAAAAGCACCGGCACGCCCCTGATCGGCATGGGCGGCGTGCAAACCTGGCAGGACGCGGTGGAATTCACGCTGGCCGGTGCCACGGGTGTCGCCATCGGCACGGCGTTGTTCGTCGACCCGGCCACGCCGAACAAAATCTGCGAAGGCTTGAGCGGATATATGGCTAAAATGAAGACGGAGCGACTAAGTGACTTAGTGGGGTCACTTGAAATTCCTTGATAGCAAGAATCTCAGAACTTGCGGACCAGAACAATCATGCGACAACGCCTTTGGAAGCTTTCTATAGCGCTGTCGGCGATGCTTTTCATCGCGATTGGGTTGCTGTGGATGCGCAGTTGTTTTAGATCGGATCAGATTCGTCTTTACACGTTTCAAAGCGATAAGCGACAAGATTGGCTGGCATTTGACAGCGGGCAAGGCCGGCTGTCACTCTGCCGAAATGAGTTTGTGAGCGACCTTTGCAAAGAAGGAAGATGTCCAACGTTGATTTGGGAAGTTTCGGCCATCAACCTTGAATCTCAACGAAGAATTCGAACGCATCGCGATCACGAAGTGTTTGGCTTTGCCTGGTACATGACCGACATGAGAAATGCCCATAATTGGTCATTGTTGGCGACCAGATGGGCGCTCACTATTCCGTACGGATGGGCATTGTTTGCTACCATGCTCTTACCACTAATCGCAGCAATCCAAGCGATTCGGCAACGATTTGTTGTTGGAAGCGGCTATTGTCTCAAATGCGGCTACGACCTCCGCGCCACGCCCGATCGCTGTCCGGAATGCGGGACAGTCGCTAGTCGCAATTGAACAATTACCTAGACACTGATTTGCGCAGGCTAATCAACGACGATATAACTTAGTCTATGCGAGAACGAATTATTCTATTTCGATTCATACTCCCAAAGCGGCTCGAAGCCAAAGCGAAAAATCGAGCAAAACTGTTGGGCTATAGACGTGTTGGAGATTACATCAAAATGGTGTTGGTCAGCGATCTTGCATCGGCAGGCAAGTTGACTCCGAAAGAAGTGAGAGCATTAACACGAAATTTATTGCCCCGATAGGTATCTTTATCCGTTTGACACCCCTTTCCACTTGCCTAAACTGCTCGATTCCGTCGCGGCTGAATCCGCCGGTAGACGGTTGATTGACCGATAGCGTATTTACACCCAAGAGGAAGCAATGAGCATCAACATCGAATTCATCAAAGGCCGGCAGGTTTTAGACTCCCGTGGTAACCCAACCGTCGAAGTCGACGTCGTCCTTGAAGACGGCACGATCGGGACGGCCGCCGTGCCGTCGGGGGCTTCCACCGGCGAGCACGAAGCCTGCGAATTGCGAGACGACGTTAAGAAGAAGTGGGTCGGCAAGGGCGTTTCCAAGGCGGTCGATAACGTCAACACCAAGATCGCCCCGGAACTGATCGGCCTCGATCCGCGGGAGCAGGAATCGATCGACAGCCTGATGATCGAACTCGATGGCACGCCAAACAAGGCCAAGCTGGGCGCCAACGCGTTGCTGGGCGTGTCGATGGCCGTCGCCAAGGCTGCCGCCGCTGCGTGCAACCTGCCGCTCTACCGCTATCTCGGCGGGCCGGGTGCTAAGACACTGCCCGTGCCGATGATGAACATCCTCAACGGCGGGAAGCACGCGGACAACACCGTCGACTTCCAGGAATTTATGATCCAGCCCTGGGGCTTTAACTCGTTCACCGAAGCCCTCCGGGCCGGCGTGGAAATCTACCACGCGCTCAAGGGCGTGCTGAAGAAGCAGGGCCTTTCGACCGCGATCGGCGACGAAGGTGGCTTTGCTCCGAACCTCAAGAGCAACGAAGACGCGCTCAAGATCATCGAAGAAGCCGTCGGCAAGGCCGGCTACAAGTGGGGCGAGCAGATCTTCGTCGCGCTCGACCCGGCCATGAGCGAACTGTGGAACGAAGGCGAGAAGCTCGGCAAGAAGGGTTACTGCTTCTTCAAGAGCAATCCGAAAGAAGTGCTCTCGGCCGATGATGTCATCGGCATCTGGAAAGACTGGGCCAAGAAGTACCCGATCCGCAGCATCGAAGACGGCCTGGCCGAGAACGATTGGGACGGCTGGAAGAAGCTGACCGACGCGATCGGCGGCAAGACGCAGCTCGCGGTGACGATCTGTTCGTTACCAACAGCAAGTTCCTCAAAAAAGGCATCGACAGCAAGACCGCCAACGCGATCCTGGTAAAGGTGAACCAGATCGGCACGCTGAGCGAAACCTTCGACGCCGTCGGCATGGCGATGCGGAACGGCTACTCGGCCGTCCTTAGCCATCGCTCCGGCGAGACCGAAGACGCCACGATCGCCGACATCGCCGTCGCCACCAACTGCGGCCAGATCAAGACCGGTGCCCCGGCGAGGTCTGACCGCGTGGCCAAGTACAACCAGTTGCTCCGCATCGAAGAGCAGCTTGGCGAACAGGCCGTCTACGGCGGGAACCTGTGGAACAAGGGCTGATTTAGAAGTTGATTATTTTCACCGAATCGCCCCGGATTGTTCGCCTAAAACGCGAGAATTCGGGGCGATTCTGCGTTTGGGCCCGACGATTCATCTTTTCCCCCGCATCGGTCCGATAATAATTAAGACTGTATTTCGAATGAGCGACGATTCTGATCTCATTTTCTCCCGGCGCATCCCCTCAAAGCCGGCCGCTCCGCGGTCGGTCGAAACTAAGTCCGCGTCCGAATCGACCGGCGCCTGGTGGTCGATCCCGCTCCTCTGCGTTGGTTTAGCGGTTATCGCCTATTGCGTGATCGTCCCGGCTACCAACGCTAACCGAAAGCTCGTGCTCGAACGCGAGAAACTCCACCGCGACCTGGAAGCGGTCGACAAGCAGATCGCCGTCAACGAAGAGTTCCTCAAGCGCGTCGGTGGCGATCCAGAACTGGCCGAGCGGCTGGCCCAGCGGCAGATGAAGTTCATCCGCGAAGGCACCAATGTCCTTGAATTGCCGACCCAATCGTCCACCAAAGACCAGATGAGCCCGTTCCTGCTGACCGCCATGCCGCAGGCGGCACCGCTGGCGCAGCTGGCCGAAACGCCGGGCATGCTGGGCAAGCTGGCGTCGAACGAAAAGCTCCAACTATACGCCATCGGCGGGGGGCTGCTTCTACTGGCCGTTGCGCTAGTGATGGGCGGCTCGACGCAGCCGGCAGGAAAGTTGTAACACTAACCCGTATCACGGGCCTCCGGCCCGTGCTAGCGACAAATTAACTCCAAAAACTAGCGATCTTGAAAGTATCACATCGTCTGCACGGGCCGGAGGCCCGTGGTACGTGCGACGTTGTTGGCCTGCGTTCCATGAGCATCTCTGATGGCCGTTTCGCTTGAATTTCAGGTATAATCCGGTCCGAAGATGGACGCCGCCAACGAACCAACGCGTATTCCGATCATCGATTGCGACGTTCACCCGTCCGCCTGTGCGAAGTACCCAATCGAACCGCACATCCCCGCGAATTTCCGCGAAGCCATGCGGCAGGGGATGGGTTATCAGCCGGCCCACGGATACGCCAACCCGTTCGGCGTGAATCGGCGGGATGTGGATTGCATTGATCCGCAGGAAGTGGGTCGCCTGCATCTGGATCGCTACGGCATCGCGTACGCCGTCCTCCAACCGCCGGGGTTGAAGGTATCGACGACGCGGAACCCCGACGTCGGAAGCGCACTGGCGCGGGCATGGAACGACTGGCAGATGAAAACCTGGCTGGAGGCGGACGACCGCTACCTCGGGTCGATCTGCGTGAACATGAACGACCCGCTGGCCGCCGCCGCGGAGGTTCGCCGGGCGGGGCAGCATCCGCGGATGGCGCAGCTCAACATCCCCGGCGAGTCGCATCGCCTGTACGGCGATCGACATTACTTTCCAGTCTACGAAGCTGCCAACGACTTGGAACTGCCGATCTGCCTGCATCCCGGGGCCGAGGGCGTGCTCAGTTCGTCCACGCCGATCGGTGCGCCGACGAGCTACTTCGAGTGGCATAGCGGCATCCCACTGACGTTTCAGGCACATCTGATTAGCCTGGTGTGCGAAGGCATTTTCGAGAAATTCCCGAAGCTCAATATCGTGCTCTGTGAAGGCGGCTACGCGTGGCTGGCCCATACGATTTGGCGGCTGGATAAGAACTTCAAGGCCCTACGCGCCGCCACGCCTTGGCTGAAGCGATTGCCGAGTGAGTACATCTTCGATCACGTCCGCATCACCAGCCAGCCGCTGGAAGAGCCGGAAAAGCCTGAGCATCTGCTGCAGATTTTCGACATGCTCAAGGCCGACCGCACGTTGTGCTTTGCAACGGATTTTCCGCACTGGGATTTCGACGATCCGAACCGCGCGTTCCCCAAAACGATGGGCGATCATTTGAAGCGTCGGATCTTCTACGAAAACGCGGCCGAGTTATACGGCCTGCCGTCGCTGGAAGACGCCGCTGCCAAATTGGCTGTTCGGCAAACGGCAAGAGTGTAGTGTGCGATATGTCGGACGACCTATCCTTCAAAGTTCCCAACGGCTTCGGCTCAGAAAACAAGGCCGTCGATCACGCGTTCAAGATCGTCGCCGAGGCCAAGCCGCCCAAGTCCCGCAATGGTCGTCGGCTGACGGTCTGTGCCGTGAGCGAACTGCCGCCCGGCGGGCGCAAGATCGTCGAAGACGGTTCGGACTCCATCGGCGTGTTCAACGTCGGCGGAAAGCTCTACGCAATTAAAAATGTCTGCCCGCATAAAGGCGCGCCGCTCTGCCAGGGCAGCCTGCACGGCACGCACAAGCCGTCGGAAGTCCATCAGTACGATCCAGGTTATGAAGGCCAAATCATCCGCTGCCCGTGGCACGGGTGGGAGTTTGATATCGTCACTGGAAAGGGGCTGTTCGACCGAAATAGCCGCGTGGCGACGTATGTGGTGGAAGTGGACGAACTGGGCGAAATCGTAGTAGTCGTGTAAAAATGGTAGGGGCACCTTTCGGTGGCTCTGTCCCCTCTTTCCTGCGGTCCCAAGCTCAAATGAGATAGAGCTTTCTCGTCGCCTGGCGTCAGGCAAGTCAATTGTAACATTTCTTGGTAGATTGCAACTCATGCCCTACGCGCTGGCAATTGAAACTTCAGGCAAGGTTGGCTCAGTCGCCCTGGTGCGCGACGGCGTCGTGCTGGCTGAGCCGACATTCGAGCACGGGCTGAAGCACGCGGCCGGCATCCTGCCGATGATCGACCAACTCTGCCGCGATCACGGCATCGGCCCGCGCGATCTGGCGGAGCTTTACCTGTCGATCGGCCCGGGCAGTTTTACGGGGTTACGCATCGGCGTGACGCTGGCGAAAACCATGACGCTGACGACCGGCGTGAAGATCGTCGCCGTGCCAACGGTCAACGTGCTGGCCGCCAATGCCCCGGCAGAGGCGAAGCACGTCATCATCGTGCTCGATGCCAAACGAGATCAGATCTTCACTGCAAGTTTCGAGGGGCTCACTCCCTCGCCCGGTACGCCGGGAGCGGGCGAGCGGAGGCAAAGCCGCCGCGGGGGTGAGGGTTCTGCCGCGAGAGCCGAATCGTCTTCGTCTAGCGAAAAAGAACCCTCACCCTACCCTCTCCCGGCGTACCGGGCGAGGGAAAAAGCTCACCTCGGTTCGCTCACCGACATGCTCGCCCGCACGCCCCGCCCGGTGCATCTGCTCGGCGAAGGCATTCCGTATCACGATAAATTCATCCCGAAAAAGGATCCCGGCGTGATCGTTACCTCGCCCGACACCTGGCGAGCCCGCGCCGGCGTGGTTGCGGCGATCGGCATGGCGATGGCGCAGCAGAAGCAGTTCGCCGATCCCGATCGGCTCACGCCGCTCTACATTCGCAAGCCTGAAGCAGAAGAGAAGTGGGAAGCAAGACAGAGTGGAAAGTGAAAAGGGATTAGCATTCCACTCATCGCTCATCGCTTTCCACTTTCCACTCATTTCCTATCATCGGCCCGCATAAGTCATCACGCCGATCACCAACCCAATGCCGCCGCAGATCATGCCTGCGATCGCCATTCCCCGGCCGCTGCCGCCTTCGCCTGATTTGCTGACCTGGTTGTAGCCGATGATCCCGAACACGATCGCCAGCACGCCGGGGATGATCGCGCAAAACGCCGGGATGCCGATGATCCCCAGCACCAGCGACGCGACGCAGAACCCGTTGCTCGTACCGGCCGCCTCCAGCGTGGTGCCTTCCATCGTGAAGGGCATGCCGCAGCTCTTGCAGTTGTTGGCGTTGATCGGGCTGCTGCTGTTGCAGCGGGGGCAGACGATGAACTGCTTGCCCGTGTCTTCACGGAAGATGTGCGGTGCTCGATCGCCCGCGGCCGCGTAGGCGTGAACGGGGTGCGGGTCTTGCTTAATAATCTGGCGGGTTTTGGGGTCGATCAGCCGGCCGTAACGGTCGAGGATCGGGATCGTGATGTTATTGCCGCAGGTGGGGCACTGCCCGTCCTGGGCCGCCATCGATTCGGTGGCTTCCAGTCGGCTGGAGCAGTAGCCGCAGTTGAAGCCGTAACGTTTGCCCCCGCCGGATCGCGGTGGGGGCATAAAGGTCTGCTGCTGGGTGTAGTTAGGCGTCGGCGGCGGGGCAATGGTGGATAGATCGCCCACGCCGGCGGCCACCGGCACTTCCTGCTGGGCCGCGGGGACGCGCAGCGTCGCAAGGCACGTAGGACAGCGAACCAATTGCCCCACCTGCGAATCGTCGGCCGACAACGGCGTCCGGCATACTTGGCATGAGAAGACTGGCATCTCGGGAATAGATTGTGGTTTGTGGATCGTCGATTGTCGAGTCGGAAAGGGGCAAGTATTTAGGGGCAAGGGGCAAGAGAATACCGATACGCATCTTGCTTGCCCCTGGATACTTGCCCCTTCCTTCCGTCGGTCTACAATCTCCGATTACCTATGTTTGACGCACTCACCGACAAGTTTTCCAGTGTCTTCCGCAACCTTTCCGGCCGGGGGAAGATCTCCGAAGAGAATATCCGCGAATCGATGCGCGAGGTCCGTACCGCGCTGCTCGAAGCCGACGTGAACCTAAAGGTCGTCAACGACTTCTGCGAGAAGGTCGTCAGCAAAGCCATCGGCTCCGACGTCATCGGCAGCCTCCAGCCGGGGCAGCTGATGGTGAAGATCGTGTACGACGAACTGGTGCTGCTGCTCGGCCCGGTGGATACGCAGATTTACATGGTCCAACCCGGGCCGACGGTCATCATGATGTGCGGCTTGCAGGGTTCGGGCAAAACCACCACCACGGGCAAGCTGGCGATGTACCTCAAGAGCAAGGGGCATCACCCGTTGCTCGCCGCCGCCGACTTGCAGCGACCGGCCGCTGTCGAGCAGCTCCGCGTGCTTGGTGAGCAGGTGGGCGTGCCGGTCTATCTCGATAACACCAAGATCGCCCCGCACGGCCATGTGCCCAAGGGCGCGGCGGTGGCGGTCTGCCGCGCAGCGGTCGCTAAGGCCAAAGCCGATGGCAAAGACATCGTCATCCTCGACACCGCCGGCCGGCTTGCCATCGACGAAGAGTTGATGAACGAGCTGAAGGACGTCAACGACACCATCAAGCCGCATCAGGTCTTTCTCGTGCTCGACGCGATGACCGGGCAGGACGCGGTCAACAGTGCCAAAATCTTCAACGAGAAACTCGAGATCGACGGCCTGATCCTCACCAAGTTCGATTCCGATACTCGCGGCGGGGCGCTGCTGAGCGCCAAGATGATCACCGGTAAGCCGGTGAAGTTTTTAGGCATCGGCGAAAAGCTCGATCGGCTGGAAGAGTTCCGCCCCGAAGGCATGGCCCAGCGCATCCTTGGCATGGGCGACGTGGTCGGGCTCGTCACCGAGGCGATGGAAAAGTTCGACCAGGAAGAAACTGCCCGCCTGACCGCCAAGATGGAGAAGGGCAACTTCACGCTCGACGACTTCATGGCGCAAATGGGCCAGGTCAACAAGCTCGGGCCGATGAGCAAGGTGATGGGGATGATCCCGGGCATGAACGAGCTGGCCAAGCAGAGCGCGATGAGTGATGGCGCGGTCGAAACCCAGATGGGCAGGATGAAGGCGATCTACAACAGCATGACGCGCAAGGAGCGGGCCAAGACGGATCTGCTGGACGGCAACCGCCGCCGCCGCATCGCCGCCGGCGCCGGCGTGCAGGTCAGCGAGGTCGGCCAGTTCATCAAGCAGTTCGAACAATCCCGCGACATGATGCGCGCCATCGGCGGGCAGGGCATGATGGGCAAAATGCGCATGATGAAAGCATTAATGTCCGGCGGCATGAGCCAACTCGGCATGCCCGGCGGGCCGACGCTGCGAACGAAAAAGAGCGGGTGGCAGGCGCCGAAGGATCGGAATAAGAAGAAGAAACGATAAAGGGGACACATGCGAAGACCTTGGCGAAGATGGCTGATCGTCATTCTGTTTTTCGCGACGGTGGGTGGGTTATATCTTTTCGAAGGATTGACACATGTGCCGGTGGTGCAATCCGATTTGGTCGGGACTTGGAAGTTCGCAGAGCCGCAGACTCAGATTTCAATGGTGCTGACCTTCAAACAGGACGGTAGCTTTCATCAAGATGTATTCGACGAAGGCGCGAAAATCGATTCCCGCGACGGGAAATGGAAACTTGTCGAAGATTCGGTTGAACTGGGCGGACTTTTGCAAAAGTGGGAAAATGGTTGGTCAACTCACGATAGCATTTGGTTAGCGGCAAATCGCAATGGACAAGTAACGCTTCGAGGCGGGATTTTCCCGGATCCGGATTGCTACTCCTATCTCACTCGCCAGTAAGTAGGGCGGGACAGAAGTCCCGCCGCTATACCTTCGTAGCGGGATTTTCATCCCGCCGTACATCATGCGATCGAACTGTCATGCCCAAAAGCACCGTCGAACAAATCCGCCAGCGATTCGACAACGACGTCGAGCGCTTCAGTAGTCTCGAAACCGGCCAATCTGCGTGCGACGGTTACACCGTCTACTTCTCGGCGCACAACATGCCGACCAGTCCGCCGACGGTGCCGAGGATATAGGTGGCTTGATGGCGGTCGATCCCCAGGTAGCCGCTGAGGTGCTGGCCGATGAATACGCCGATCCCGCAGAAAATCAATAGAAATGTGATGGTTTGAAGCATTGGAACCTCGTTACGGTTAATATCCGATATCCCGCGGCGATTGACCAATTTGCCCTGCCGGAATTTGCGGCAGGGGTTCGGTATGTTTCCCAGAGTGTTGCGATAAATGCCTGTCATTACGCAAATTCGAGAGCAAAAACGCCGCCCGAACCGGCGAAATGTATATTTGGACGGGGCGTTCGCGTTCGGCTGCAACCTTAACGTGGTGGCCAAGTTCAAGCTGCGCGAAGGCATGACCGTCTCGGCCGAGCAGGTGGCGGCGATCCAGGCCGGCGAAGTCCGGCAGGAGGCGTTTGACTACGCGCTCAAGACGCTGCAACGCCGGCTGCACAGCCGATCGGAACTGCAGCGGAAGCTGGCGAAGCGCGAATACGCGGCTGCGACGATCGATGAGGTGCTAAACGATCTCGAACGGCTCGGCTACATCGACGACGCCCGCTTCGCCAAGACCAAAGCTCAATCCGCCGCCGAGTACAAACACCACGGCCAGCGACGGGCGATGATCGAACTCCGCAAGGCCGGTGTGACCGACGCAACCGCGCGGAAGGCGATCGAGGATGTGTACGATCCGCGCGACAATCTCGCCACCGCGCGCATGCTCGCCCAGAAGCAAGCGACGCGACTCAAGAAGCTCGAGCCACACGTCGCCCGCCGGCGGTTGGCGGGGATGCTGCTCCGCCGCGGGTTTGATTACGACACGGTTCGGCCGGTGATCGACGAAGTCTTAGGTTACGGTGATGAGCCGGCGACGGAATAGGGGAAAGTGGAAAGTGGAAAGCGATGAGCGATGAGTGGAATGACTCATCGCTTTCCACTTTTTACTCACATGATCGAACGCCCGCCGTCGAGGCGGAGGATTTGGCCGGTGATGTAGGTGCCTTCGGTGACGAGGAATTTCACCAGCTTGGCGGCATCGTCCGGAGTGCCGGGGCGATTGAGTGGAACGCGCTTCAGATACGCCTCACGGTCGTCGGCGGGCATGTCATCGGGCCAATCGATCACACCGGGGGCGATGCCGTTGACGGTGACCTGCGGCGCGAGTTCGCGCGCCAGCGACAGCGTCGCGTTGGCCATCGCGGCCTTGCTGGCGCTGTAGCCCAGATACGCTGGCCAAGGTTTTTCGGCCAGTAGATCGAGCATGTTCACGACATGGCCGCTCGACGCCCGCAGCATTGGTGCGAATTGTTTGATCAGCAGCAATGGTGAATGAAAGTGGATCGCCATCATCCGATCGATGAGCAAGGCGTCAGTCTGCGACAGATCGCCGGGCAGGAATAGCGAGGCGTTGTTGACCAGCAAGTCCAGCCGATCGAACTGCCGGGTCACGCCTTCAAAAATCGCCGCGACAGAAGCCGCTGGATCGGTCAGGTCGGCCTTGATCGCGACGGCTTTGGCGAGTTTGGACCCCAAATCGCTGACCAATTCGGCGGCCTGCGAGTCGCTGGTCAAATAGGTGAACACAACGTCAAACTGCGCATCGGCCAGCGCCTGTACGATGGCTCGCCCGACGCGTTTTGCGCCGCCAGTTACTAACGCCACTCGTCGCGGATCCGCCATGGCGTTGGAGGATAACGGTCGGCCGATGTTTTGGGTATCGTGAAATGCGGCGGGTTGAGGGCCTAAAATTGGGAGCGATATGCAGGGCGTGCTCGAACAACTCAATATCTCCCCCGGCGGAATGCCGAAAACGCCGATTCTCGGTGCGTGGGTTACTGTCGACGGCGTTGCTGGCGATTGGCAAAACAACCGCAAATATCATGGCGGGCCGAACCGGGCGGTTTGTTTGTTCAGCGTCGAGCTGTACGACGAACTCCGCCGCGAGGGAGTGGAGATGCAGTTGGGTAGTGTCGGCGAAAATTTCTCCACGCGCGGGATCGATCTCAAATTGCTGCAAAAGGGCGATCGCATACGCGTCGGCCGATGCGTCATTGAGTTGACCGACATTCGCGTACCGTGTCGAAATTTGGATCGATGGCATCCGCAATTGCACAAGTTGATCGAGGGCCGAAGCGGATGGGTTGCGAAAGTTGTCACCGAGGGCGAGGTCAAGCCTGGCGACGCAGTGGAACTGGTTTGCTAGTCCGCAAGCGACTGTTTTGAATAGACTTAGGTGCGATTCGGGGACCGCCCGGTTGTCGTTTGCGGGGATTAGTCGTCGTATTCTCTGCTGCATCTTGTATTTGCAGCGCAATTCCCTATACTCTCCGATTCGCAAAAGTCAGGACGATTGGAGAACAGACATGGCCGTAGCCTTGCGTTTGAAAAGAATGGGTCGAAAGAATCATCCGTTTTACCGGTTGAGCGCGATTGATTCGCGTTCGCCGCGTGACGGGCGAGTCATTGAAGAGCTCGGTCACTATGACCCGCTTCTCAAGGATACGGCCAAGCAGTTCGTCGCCAAGATCGACCGTTGCCAGTACTGGCTGGGCGTCGGTGCGGTTCCGAGCGAAACCGTTTCCTCGCTGCTGAAAAAAGCCGGCGTTGAGCACAAGGGTCTTCGCCTGCCGAAGCCCGGTAAGCCCAAGGCACCGCCTGCTGAAAAGAAGGAAGCGGCGACCGCCTAAACTGATAAAATTGACGCTAACGACCGCGATGATGTTATAATCGCGGCGTTCGCGCAAATGGAGAATGCCCCTTCGCGTTGATATCCTGACCCTGTTCCCGGAGATGTTTGGCCCGTTTATCGGAACCAGCATCCCCAAGCGGGCGGCCGATAAAGGCCTGGTTGAGTATCAACTGACGAATATCCGAAATTTTGCGACCGACGCCCACCAGTCGGTCGATGATAAGCCGTTCGGCGGTGGTCCTGGCATGGTGATGATGTGCCAGACCATGTTCGACGCCGTCGAATCGGTCGAAAAACAAGACAGCCGCCCTGCGACGCGGATCATCTTAACGCCGCAGGGACGAAGATTTGATGAAGACCTGGCTAAGGATTTGGCGAATAAACCCCGCCTGCTCCTGATTTCAGGTCGGTACGAAGGCTTTGATGAGCGTATCATCGACGGCCTTGCGCCGATGGAAGTGTCCATCGGTGATTACGTGCTCAGCGGTGGTGAGCTGGCGGCGATGGTCATCATCGACGCCGTCGTTCGACTGATCCCCGGCGTATTAGGCGCCGAGCAAGGGGCGGTCGATGAAAGCTTTGCCGACGGACTGCTGGAGCACCCGCAGTACACCCGCCCGCGAGAGTATCGCGGGATGAGTGTGCCAGACATTCTGCTCAGCGGCGATCACAGCAAAATCGCCCGGTGGCGTCTGGAGCAGCGAAAATTGCGTACTCAGGAGCGTCGCCCCGACTTGTGGGAAACGTATCTACAACGCGACGGCAACCGCCAGCAAGCTGGCGATCGTCCAACCGACTGAACCGATGACTCCCATCGCCCGGGTGCTCATCGCGAGTAAACCGGGCGAATGAAATCGGAGTCAGCCATGACCAACAAAATTCTCGCCCTCGTCGAAAAGCCCAGCCTCAAAGAAGTACCTCCCGTATTCGCCGTCGGCGATACTGTTGACGTGGCCACCCGTATCGTTGAAGGCGACAAGGAACGCATCCAGATCTTCGCCGGCACGGTGATCATGAAGAAAGGCTCGGGAATCAACGAGACCTTCACCGTCCGCCGCATCGTGAACAACGAAGGCGTCGAGCGTATTTTCCCGCTGCATAGCCCGCTGATCAGCAAGGTGACCGTGAAGCGTTCGGGCGAAAACCGCCGCGCCAAGCTGTTCTACCTGCGCGATCGCGTTGGCAAGGCCGTTCGCCTGGTCGAGAAGCGCAAGGCTGGCAAAGACACCGCCGGTGCGACCGAAGCCGAAGCCGGCAAGGTGCTTCAGTCGGCCACTCCGGAACTCGCCGGGTCGGCCACCTAAGGTTGGTGTTCAATCTGAATTCAAAAGACCCGTGCCGAGTGGCGCGGGTCTTTTTCTTTGAAATCCGAATGACGAAACCCGAATGACGAAATCGTGGGGATCGAGTTATTCGTCATTCGTCATTCGGATTTAGCGCCTTGGGTTTACTTCCCGCGTCCCTCCGCGATAATCGCGCCAGATGTGGGATCGTCTCAAAAGCCTCTTCTTCAAGCAAAACTCCAAACGCGACGCCCTCGGCGATCGCGGCGAGAACGTGGCGGCGAGGTTTCTCCGCAATAACGGCTACTCGATCATCGTCCGCAATTTTCGCTGCGAGATGGGGGAGATCGACATCGTCGCCAAGCAAGGCAAAGTGCTGGTATTTGTCGAGGTCAAAACCCGCGCGTACGACGACCCGACGCCTGAGGAGCAGGTGAACCAGACCAAGCAGCACCAGATCACCAAGGCCGCCAAGTTTTACCTCAGTCGCTACGGCACGCCACAACCGCCGGCGCGGTTTGATGTAGTGGCGATCGTCTGGCCACAGGGTCGCGACCCGATTATCAGGCATACGCCCGATGCGTTCGAGGCGACGTTTTGAATAAGGACGAATGATGAATGCAGAATGATGAATGAAATGCAATTCATCATTCTGCATTCATCATTCGGCAATACGTGATCGACTCCCATTGCCATCTCACCGACCCCCGATTGCTCTCGCAGCTTCCAGAAGTCCTTGCCCGTGCGAAAGCCGCCGGTGTGGACCGAATAATCACGATCGGGACCGATCTTCCGGACGATGAAAAGACCATCGCCCTTTGCCGGAAGTTGCCGAATGTGCGTTGTGCCATCGGCATTCACCCGAACCACTCTGCCGATGCTATCGTCGATGACGTACAGAAGCTGCGGGCCTTGGCGGCCGATCCGGTGGTGTTGGCGCTCGGTGAAATGGGGCTCGACTACAACCACGACAATTCCCCGCGGAATCACCAGCGACGGATCTTCGAGGCCCAATTGCAACTAGCCACGGAACTGGACAAGTCCGTCGTCATTCATTGCCGTGAGGCTGTCGATGATACGTTGGCGGTGATGAAGGCGTTCCCCAAGGTGCGGGCCGTCGTACACTGCTTTACCGGCACGTCGGCAGAGGCGAAGCGGATCATCGCGGCGGGCTACTATCTGGGTTACACCGGCGTGGTGACGTTCAAAAAGTCCGAAGATCTTCGCCTCGCGGTCAGCCTCACCCCGCCGGACCGGATCCTCGTGGAAACCGACGCGCCCTATCTCACGCCCGAGCCGATGCGGAAGCAGAAAACCAACGAACCGGCGTTGGTGGTGCATACCGCAGCGGTGTGCGCGAATGTGATGGGAATCCACCGCGACGAGTTCGATGAACTGACGACGACCAATGCCCTTCGATTGTTCGGCTGGTAAATGAGTGGAAAGTGGATAGCGCGGAGCGATGAGTATTATTCCCTACTCATCGCTCGTTTCTCATCGCTTTTCACTTTCTTGGGTATCAGCCGGTCATCCGGATCGACGATTCCATCCGGCTGTCCGGCGAGGGCATGTCGATCGTCGTCGCGGCGGCGGCGGCTTTTTTCTTGCCCAGTTGGTCGAGCAGCATGGCCCAGGTGTCGCGCTGAAAGCGGAGGACATCCATTGCTTCATTGAGTGAAGTAACGTTATGAGTAGTGTTGGCGTCGATCAGTTTCTTATACGCAAACGTGTAAAGCGCAGACAGTTTGTCGCACAAGTCGGGAGCGATGTCGTGTTTCAAGGAGCATTGAAGCTCCGTCAGGATCTTCTGCACTCGGGAGATGTTGTTGAAGCTTTCTTCAAAGTTCTTCTTCTCCAGTGCCATGCGCGCCTGCTCGCCGAAGCGGATGGCTCCGTCGTATAGCATCAACTGCAACTGTTCCGGCGTTGCGGTCAGCACACGGGTTCGGAGGTAATTCTGTTGCGCGACGTTGGCGTTCATACTTAAGCCCGAGAGTTGCTCAAACCTTCCTTACATCGGCTAAATGGGCATGTTCAGGTAAGTAGAACTTCGCGAAACCAGGCGCAAAAATTGCCGGTCAGGCTGTTATCGACTTGATGTTCGCGATGGACGTTTGCTGTGATTGCAGCTTGGAAAGCACCGATTCCATGTCCGCAAACTGCTTTTCCAGTCGGGTCCGCTTAACAGTCAGCTGACTGTCGAGCTTTTTGATCCGGTCATCGAATTCCTGACTTCGCGAATCCAATGTCTTGTTCTGGCGAACGACTGTGCCATCGACCGGGTCGACCAGCTTTTTCATCTGGGCATCGATCTGTGCACCCAAACCGGCGGTTCCCAGCGTAAAGAGGTTTTTCACGGCCTCGGGATCGGTGGCGTACGCGGAACGGAATTTCTGTTCATCGAACGTGGCGTTGGACTTGTCATCAAGCGTCACGCCGACATCCGCAAAGATGCGGTATCGGCCCGCTCCCGTAACGACGGTTTGAAGGGCGGTGTAGAGCTGGGCCTGTGCGCTCTGGGCGGTGTAATCGCCCAGGAGCAGGCCGCCTTGCTTTTTGTTCGCGTCCCACTTCGTCAATTCAGAAATCTTTCCGACGATCGTGTTAAAGGTGTCGGTGAACTTTTTGACTTCGGTTACCACCTTGTCCACATCGCGGCTGATCGACAGGGTCACCGGGTTGTTGCTGGCCGACACCAGGTTGAGTGTCACACCTGGCAGGATGCCTGCCAGCGTGTTGCCGCTTCCGGTGACCAGAAGCGGTTGGTCCGACTCTCCGCCGCCCACGAAAACCGCTGCATCTTGCGAACTGACGAGATTTTGCACGCCCAGGTTGGTCGCGCCGGAATCGATCACGACCCGCCCGGCCCGGCCGCTGTTGATTGAGTTCAGTGACAGTCGGTAGGGAGACGAGCTCGAGCCGTCGTTAATGATGCTTGCCTTGACGCCAAATCCCAGCGTCTGAACCTTGGTCTGCACGGTGGCCAGCGTGTCCGTTGCGGTGATGTCGAGGGTTTTCTCGAACGTGCCGTCGAGGGTGGTGCCCGTCGCGGTACCGGCGATTTGCAGGTCGCTCGCCGTCGTGCCGGAGAGGTTTTCGACCTTGAGCTTATTCGCCCCGCCGGCAGTGTCGGTCAGCAGCAGTCCGTCGCCGTTGGTGTTGATCGAGGCGGTCACGCCGATGGCAGCGGTGTTGATCGCACTGATGACTTCCGACAACTTGGTAAACGTGCCCGTACCGATGTTGAATTCCTTGGTCGTTCCGGTCGAACTGGTAATCCGGAAGCTGCCCGGCGTGACGCCTTTGCCGCCGTTGTACTTGCTCAGCAGCGTGTTTTCGTTGATCCACTGACGCTGCAGATTTTTGCCGTTCATCTGCGTCTGCGTCGTGCCGATCGACTGATTCAACCCCAGCAGGGTGGCCGACGTCGTGCCATCAACATTGTCGGCGATCGTCAGGTTCCCCGTCCCGCCGCTGTCATCGACGATGGCGATTCCGTTGCCGGACTGGTTGAGCTTGGCCGTCACCTGCACGCCTGAAGCGGCACTGATCTTGTCGATGACGTCCTGCACGCTGACGGCCGTCGCTAGGTTGATGGTTGCGCTGGAACCGCTGCGGTCGGTGACATTGATATTGCCCAGGGTCAATCCGCTGCCGCCGTTGAGCGAGCTAAGCAATACGGAATCCAGCGAGGCGAGGACGGCTTTCCCTGTGATGGTTCCGCCGGAAGCGGTTCGTCCGAGCAGGCCGAGATCTTTGGCCGCGTTGGACCCAACGACCGCCGTCACGGCGGACGTCCCGCCGCCGCTGGTGGTGTCGGTGACTTTAATGGCGTTCGTGGCGGTATCCACCGCCGCGGTGAGCTTTCCCGCGCCGGCGGTGGTGATGGCGGTAATGACGTCACCGACCGTTCGAGCGGTGCCCAAATCGATATCGAACGAGCTACCGTCGGCCGTCGCGATGGTGATGTCGTTGCCGCTGGAACTGGTCCGTACCCCGCGGCCGTCGTTCAGGCTGCTGAGCAGCGTGTCGATCGTCACCGAGTTGATGTCCGTGCCCGTCAGCGTGTTGCCCGAACCGGTACCCGCGATCCCCAGACTGGCGGCGGCCGTTCCGTCGGCCAGGTCTGAGACGATCATCTGCTGCGATGTCGATCCGCTCTTGTCGGTCAACACCAGTTTGTCGCCGGAGATCGACGCACGGACGGAGATGTCCAGCGAGGTGTTGATCTTCTTGATCACGTCATCAAGGCTGACGGCGTTGGTGGTATCGATGATGGCGCTGTTGCCCGACCGATCGGTGATTCTGAATTTTCCCCGGCTGATGCCCGCTCCGCCGTTGAGCTCCGACAGCAGTGTTTGCGAGCTGGCTTCGCCGCCACCCATTTCAAAGGTGATGGTGCCCGCGCCCACGGGGGCTGAATCGTAGTTGGCAAATCCCTTGGAAATGCTCTGCTGCGACGTCACGAGCCTCGCCACCTGGAATTGAAACGTACCGACCGGAGCGCCGGACGTGGTGGTGGCCGTCAATACGTTTTCATCGCTGCTGGTGGCGATCGAGCCGTTAAACGTGGTGGGGCGGTTGAGCGTTTTTCCCGAGGCCTGCAGCGTACCGATCTGCGTGATCAGATCGTTATAGGCGGTTTGTTGCGCAGTAATGGTGGCCTGGCGGGTCTTCAGAATGTTCTTCTGGCGACCTTCCAGTGCGATGAGCTGATCGATGATGTCCTTGGAATTGATCCCGCTAACGAGGCCAATTCCGCTGGTGATCTGTCCCATTTTTTGTTCGAGCGCACCTTGAACGGGCCACTGGTCGCTGAAGCGACCAGTCCGGCCGTGCGCTATGTAGTGTTAATCGTCTAAAACGCTTCCAAGATATAATTCGGCCCAGGCGTGCTCGCCGGGGGCTAGATAATCGACTGGTGTTTGGAATCGGTCGGCGCCTTCGCGCTCACTGGCTTTGCGATGACTCATGCAGTCCAGCGCCCATAATGAGAGAAACTGACGACAGGCGCGCTTGGTGGCTCGAAGGGTTTGAGCGGTCTCTGCAATGTCTCGCATGGTTACTCCTTGTTCTGCTAATCAGTTATCGGAACCGCCGGAGGGGTTTCGTGAGGGATTTTGGGGTTCGTCCGATAAAAAACGTCCGAATCAAGCTTGGCGGGGACTTTGGATGCGGAGCTTGGGGGAGCTTTTCACGCCGCTTGCGGCTTCGCGAGTGGTGAAGTTTGATGACATGAGAAGCCGCAAACGGCAAAAGAGTGGTGATTTCAGATCAATCCTCACCCGATTCCCGAGTTTTGGGATTGTCCCACACCTCTGATACAACATGGGTCAGAATGACAGATTGGAGTTCCTTAACCCGTGAGCATCTGGAGAGCGAGCTTCGCCGCTGGGGCGTTACCCCTTCGCACGCGAAACCGCTGCTGCGGCAGTTTTACGCGCTCGGGGAAGTCCCCAACGATGCCCGGCGGTTCGGTCAGCGATTGCTCGATCGACTGAGCGCAGAAATTGCGCCGGTCCGATCGACGGTGACCACCGAAGCGGTCTCGGCCGATGGGACGCGGAAACTGCTCCTCAGTTACCCGGCCGGTGGGGCGGTGGAGGCGGTGCTCATGCCTTCAACCAAACCGGGCACGGTGGCCGGTTGCCTGTCGTCGCAGATCGGCTGTGCGATGGGGTGCGACTTCTGCGCCAGCACCCGCAACGGGCTGGAACGCAACCTGTCGGCCGGCGAAATCGTCGAGCAGTTCATCCACCTCAAGCGGGCCGCCCACGCCGGGGGGAAGCAGCTCAAGACGATCGTCTTCATGGGCATGGG
>JANMES010000161.1:0-62287 GCA_031377185.1 Phycisphaerae bacterium | reverse complement strand
GCCATGTGGCCTGACCACGTCCGGTGCAACCGTTCCCCTATACACCGGGAGGTGTGTCATGAAGTCAGATCTGACGCCATTGAGCGTTCCCCTTTCTCGTTTGTCGCCCAGCCGGCGGAATCCCCGCAAGGTCAAGCCCAGTCCGCAGTCCCACCAGTCGCTGGTAGCGATGATTCGCGCCCAAGGTCTGCTCCAACCGCTGGTCATTCGACCGGTGGAAGGCAAACCCAGGCACTTCGAAGTGATCGCCGGTCATCGGCGGTTACGGGCATTGAAGGAGATCCATCGCAGCGATGGCGACCCTAAAATCCCCTGCATGCTCCGCGACGTGGATGCCGAGACCGCCGATGCCATGTCGCTAGGCGAGAACTTCGGCCGCGAGCCGATGCACCCGCTCGACGAGGCCGAAGCCTTCGACAAGCTGGCAAGCCAGGACGGCAAGGACGCGCAGGCCATCGCCGCCGAGTTCGGCGTCGGTGAGAAGTACGTCCGCCAGCGGATGAAGCTCGCGGGATTAGCGGATGAAGTGAAGGCCGCCTACCGCGACGGCCAGATCGCCACCGCCGTCGCCGAGGCGTTCGCCTCGGTTCCGCCGGACAAGCAGGCGCAGGTGTGGCAGGAAACCGCCGGCCATCCCCGTCACGCGGATCACGTCCGCAACGTGATCGCCAACGACTGGATCGACGCATCGCACGCCTTGTTCGATTTATCAACCCTGCCGGCGGCAGCCGTGAGCGGAGACCTGTTCTCCGATCGCGTCCTGATCGAGCGGCAGGCGTTCATGGCCGCCCAGGCCGAGGCCCTAGCCGCCGAGCGAACGAAGCTCGTCGAGGAGGGTTGGAAGGCCGCCATCGTTGGCCGGTACGAGGATATTCACGATCAAACGAGATCGTTGGACATCCCGGAACGAGAGTTCGACGAGCCGACCCGCAAGAAGCTGGAAAAGCTCGCCGAGCGAAGGCAGAAGTTGGAAGCCAGGCTGGAAACGATCGACGAAGACGATGAAAAGTCGTTGGACGCGATCGAGCAAAAGTTTCAGACGCTGGAGGCCGAGGAGCAGGAGATCATCAGTGCCGCACCCGTCTTCTACTCCGAATCCACCAAGTCCCTCGCCACGGTCTTCCTGATGCTTCTGCCCAACGGGCAAGTGCAGCGGGAGTACCGGGTTCCGCGAAACCGTAAGCATCTGCCCGAGAATGGCGACAGCCAGTCGTCCGGTGAATCAGGCGAGGCCGCACCGTCGGCTCCGCCCACGTCGGACGACTTGGCCGATCGGCAACTGGCGGTCACGTTCACCCACCAGGCGTTGGTTGTCCGCGAGGCATTGCTCAAGAACGCCACCGCCCGCAAGCGGGTGCTGGCGATGATCCTGCACGACAAGGTTCGATCCGAGGCGTTGGCCGTCCGTCACGAGGCGAATGGCACGACGATCCACGCCGAGAAGGGCGAGGGATTCACCTCTCCGGCCTTCGACCAGCTGAAGGAGCAGCGGGCCAAACTCGATCCGTTCATTGATCAAATCAATGTTGATGAGCAGGTGGCCTATCAGCAGTTGAGCAAGTTGAAGCCGGGCAAGCTCGACGATTTGATTGACATGCTGATCGTTGATTGCCTCACCGCCCACCTGCAGCGGCGGACGGAGCTGGTGAATCAGTTGACCAAGGAGCTCAAAGTGGATGTTCGAGCAGACTGGCGGCCGGACGCCGCGTGGCTGTCCGGTTTCCAGAAGATCCAGTTGGCCCACCTCATCACCGAGTTGAAGGGATCGGCCCACGCACCGGCACCAGACCGGAAGAAATCCGAACTGGTGGAGCAGTTGGCCCAGCTCTTCGCCGCCGCCGAGGGGCGGTTGGAAGATAAGTCCTTGGCCCAGAAGGTAAACGCCTGGCTGCCGTCCAGCCTCCGTGTCACGCAGGACGAACCGAAGGCGTCCTGAAGTTTATCGCCGAATCCCGAATGGGGTTCGGCTTTTTCGTAGGAAGCAGCATGAATACAAAATCCGGCATGATGAAGGTCCGGCTGATTCGGTTTAGTATGAGGCTGAGCACGTTGGCTTGCCGCTTTACTTGGCGTTCGGCCCCTCATTGTCGCGTACCGGAATCACATTTGGTAGCGTTGGGGAGCCCGGAGTAGCCTTGCTCACCGAGTTTGACTTGGGATCGTGGTGCTTCTTATTGACGTTCTTATCCGGCGTGCCCGTTGTCGTCCCACCGTGATCGTTGCCGTTGTACATGATGGCGTCTCCTGAAGTTCCTGATATAGAAATCCCGACCAGATTCCCGGTTCGGGCGTAATAGTTCTTGAGCGCGTTGTGCGATGCCGCGAACAGCACGCCGCAAACAGTCGCGATAGCAATGTCGGTCATCCAGCCGAGCCAGTCGGCCGTGCCCGCGGCACGGTTCAGCAGATATCCAGCCGCGGCCGCCAATAACGTGTTGCTGCAGAACTCGTAGTAGCGGTAGTGGTTCAGCACCAAGTAATCGAACCCTTCCAGTACCCGGTCGAGCCGCCGGTCGTCCCACTGCGGGCGGTGGAGGCCCAAGATTCCGTGCAGCGGTTCCAGTAACACCCATCGGAAGCAGCTCAACACCATGCCGATCATCGTGGCGGCCAGGATGGCGTATAGCGGCGGGCCCAATTCCCAATCCCCCTGACCGATCGGCTGCAGCCAGCGGGCGATCGCTGGGAATACAGGCGTCATCCCGAGCAAGGCCAAAAAGCCCGGCAGCACATACGCCACTAACACCCCAAAGCTCCTGCTGCCGGACAAATCTTTCATGGTTGTGGTTCGGCCCTCCGACTTCAACGCGAGGGCCGCATAAATTACCCCGTCATTCTCGCCTGACACCGAAACAGTGTCAAGCAGAATCTGCGCAACAATAGACGTGTGGCGACAAAGGCCCAACATCACCAGCAATATGCCAAAGTTCCCGAACTCCTGAGGCAGTTGCGCGAGGAGGCGGGTCTCACGCAGCGGCAACTGGGTGAGCGGCTGCGCCGGCCGCAGTCGTGGGTCTACAACTGCGAGACCGCCAACCGCCGGGTGGACGTGGCCGAATTCTGCCGCTGGTGTCGTGCGTGCAATGTCTCGCCTTTGCAAGGGATTCGAAGGCTAGATGATGGACTGCCGTGACGATTCAGAGTTCCGTCATCATGCCCAAACCGATTGGGGCTGCTATACGTAAATGGCTTTGAAAAGGAATGGCTAAAATAATATGCCTTCAGAAAAACAAACTTTGCGAAATAGCACAAGCATCCTTAACTTACCTCGCATCAACCACTGGCACCCGTCAGCTTTTTCGCTGGCTTCATCCGTGGAGGCGACACGGAGATTTCGTACAAATACTCTTCATTGGCGAATAAGGATGGATGATTTATACTCGGATGCTCAGGGCGGGCTGACTCCCCTTTCGAAGGTATGCGAAAGTCCCGTTTGTGGAGCCGTTTCTTATTGTCGAAATGTGTTGCGAGCCCTATTTTGGATCGCGGCGGCTAGTGGCAAACGCTCAGATAAACGTGGAATCGCCACCTTGCCCCGTTTATGGCTAATCCTGCCACGCTATCGCAGCACTGCGGCCTAGGCTTTATTCGACGGCAGAGAAACCATGCTCCCAAACCGATGGGCTCGAACTACACTCGACCAGATCACGCGAATATCAAGCAAACGTGCGCACCCTCGTACGGCCGGCGACTTGCCGTACATCGGGCTGGAACACATAGAGGCTCAAACAATGCGGCTTTTGGGCCGCGCTCGTACCGCCGACATGCGCAGTGCGGCGACAGTGTTTCACAAGGATGATGTGCTGTATGGGCGGATGCGACCGTATCTGAATAAGGTTTGGAAGGCCGAATTTGATGGACTCTGCTCAACAGAATTCATTGTCTTTGAGCACCTCGACCGAATTGATCCGGGATTTCTAGCTCTTCGGCTTAACGCCAACGATTTCGTCGCATTTGCGAATGGTGCCGCGCGTGGCGAGCGACCTCGCGTGAACAGCAGCGAAATCTCACGCTTCCATATTTCACTACCCCCATTTTCCCAGCAGAAACGCATTACGCAGCATTTACATGCGATACGGCAGAAAATGGATCGCGCCGCGATTTCGAGCAAAAATGCACTTCAACGTCTTGCCCGTTACAAGACGGCTCTACTTGACGCGGCAGTATCAGGCGATTTAACCGAGGAGTGGCGATCTACTGCCACTGAAATCGGTGACGCAAATTCCCTTCTGTTGCAAATTCTTGAACAGCGGCGTTCGGCTTGGCTTAAAACCAACGCTGCCCGTACTCAATCTGGAACCCGAAAAGGATATCGCGAACCGGCGACACCGCAGGTAACCCATGCTTTGGAACTGCCTTCGTCTTGGACCTGGGCAAGTGTTGAGCAACTATCGGAGTTAGTGGATTACGGTACCTCTGTAAAAACGACCGCAGACAACGAGGGTGTGCCCGTTCTAAGGATGGGCAATATTGTTGACGGGAAAATAGTGCCGACAAATCTCAAATTTTTGCCGAACACTCATCCAGATTTGCTTTTGCAGGATGGCGACGTCTTGTTCAATCGAACAAATAGTCGCGAGCTTGTCGGAAAAACTGCCGTCTATCGCGGTACTCCCTCCCCGTGCTCGTTCGCCAGTTATCTCATTCGAGTTCGAGCGATGGCAGGGATCGTGCCAGAGTTAATCGCATACTTTGTTAACTCTAGTTTCGGTCATGTTTGGATCGATAGCGTCGCCACACAGCAAGTAGGTCAAGCGAATGTCAACGGCACTAAATTACAGGCCCTCGCAATTCCATTGCCTCCCGCCCCGGAGCAAAAAGAAATAGTCCGACTCATAGAACTGCGACTCAAATCTGCAGACCAACTAAAACTCACAATAGAAGGCCAATCTAGACAAGCAGCCACAACTTGGCAGACGATGCTGGACGACGCGTTCAGCGGACGATTGACGGATGCCGAGTCTGGCGACGATGACGCATCAGAGTTACTTGAGCAGCTTCGAGTTTCACGCGAACGCGCTAAGTCATTAAAATCAACGAATAGGAAGGCAAACATGACCTCCACAAAGAAACCTGTTCAAAGACTCGCGACGCTTCAACAAATCATTAGCAGCAAATTCGGAAATGAAGCCTTTACGTTTGAGCAACTTCAAACGCATACCAGCCACATCGACTATGAGAAGCTAAAATCAGAACTCTTTTCATTGCTCCGGCCTGTAGAAGCCGCTCCGCAGCTACGCCTTGACTTTCGATTTGATGATGTCACCCAGACACTCGTATTTCAGGTCAAAACACAATGAAGCTTTTGCGACTACATCTTCTTGACGGCGATCTCTTAGGGATTTTACAGGGATTTGAGCGAGAATTTGCTCCCCAAGCGGGCGGCGCGACAGAACCACTGTGCTTCGTTGGCGAGAACGGAACAGGTAAGTCACGACTTCTGCAGTGCATCGCCGAAATTTTCTGTTGGGTCGACGCCCGCACGCGTATATTTCGCAATGAACCCAAGGCAGAAATAGGATTTCGCTTTGAAATCACTTATGAGATGTTTTTCGCTACCGGACCGCGCCGCATCGTAATCCGCAACATGGACGATCGTCAGCATTGTCATGTCGCAACGTTAAACGAAGACGATGACGAGTCTGCAATAAACGAGTCCGCGCAAATCCGCGATTTACTTCCTCTTTTCATCGTTGGATATACTTCTGGTGAGAACGAGACACTTAGTGTTCCATTTCTCGATGTAAGAGCGGAGTACTCTGCAGAGGTTCGTGAACGGGCACTGTTTCGCAAGCAAGAGCGTCAAGACATTCCTGACTTGCGTTTGATGATGATGGATTACCAATCCAATCTATCAATTCTAGTGTCAAACTTTCTCCTTCAACCGCCAGACCGCTTGAAACTCGTGGAAGGATTCATCCGCGCAAGCGGTGTCGACTCTTTCCGCATGATCATCCAGCTGAAGCATCCAGCGGTAGCGAAGGAGGTTATGGTTAAAATCGAAGAGCGTGACGGTAGCATCAGACAGGAGGTCCGCACTGGCGTGCAGCTAGTACCCCAGCTCGAAGAGTACATTGATCAACTGAAACGGTGCGCCACATGCTGGCAATATGAACCTGATGAAGAACGATGGACCCTCGACTACATCGTTCTTGAGGCAACACGCGAATCCTTCAAAAGCGCATTTGGCACGGCATACGATCTATGCAAGGCATTCGTGAGACTTTCGATGCTCAATGAACTTGTGGTGCCCACCAAGCATCGGGAACGAATCAATCGTATTCGCAGAGATCAGAAAATTGCGATTAAGCCGCCGTCACCCGCCGAAGATGACAAAGTATTCCGGTTTGAAAGCGTCAGGCTTCAGAGATCAGCTTCAGACAACTCCCTTGACTACATCAGCATCTCTGATGGCGAGCATCAGTTCATCCATATCTTCGGTACATTGTTGATGTTCGACCAACCTAACGTACTCTTTCTCTTAGATGAACCGGAATCGCATTTTAATCCACACTGGAGAACAAAGTTTGCATCGCTCATTAGTTCGATTTTGAAGGATCAACATCACTGCCTGATCCTTACGAGCCATGCTCCATTTGTCGTGTCTGACAGCAAAGCGGCAAACGTTTATATTTTCCGTCGAGATGATGACAGTCACATTACGGCAGAAACACCCAACTTTGAAACATATGGTGCTTCGTTTGACCGGTTAATCGAAGATGTCTTCGGTCTCAGGCCTCCGATTTCAGGTAAGGCACTTGATGAGCTTAGAGCACTTCAGGAAACCGGCACGTCGGCCGAGATCGAGAAACGGCTCGCTGATTTCGGAGATTCTTCCGTCAAGTTCTACTTATATCAGCGGCTTGAGGAGCAGAAAAAGCGAAGCTAAGCATGTTTTTCACCTACCGGTATCTGAGTCATCCAATCCAAGGCCTACATCGCGCCGTTCACCGGTTCATCCGTGCCCTGGCCGATGGAGCCCTAGACCCCGTCAGATTTGATCCGGCCACATGCTGCACAGGCGAACTACTGGCTCGGGTCAACGCCAGTCCGAGGTTGCGGGAACGAGTTGAGGCGTTCTATTTGGCATGGTTCCAATTGGATGCTGCCCAGCGCGACGTTGTAGAACATGCGTTTATCGTTAGCAATTCTGTGAAGCGACAATTAGACGGCACTCTAGTACGTGCCCCCATCGACACCCTCCCGGAGCCAATTATACAACCGGCGGCTGAACTTTTCGCATTTATGTATAAGAACTCTCTCCGGCGCACGCTTCGTATCGATCACTGGGGAAAGCTGTATAAGACGATTTCGACCAAAACCTGTCCGTTCTGCGGTATTGAGCCAATACACGATGCGAGCCTAACCCTTCAAGATTACGATCATTTGCTATGCAAAAGCAGCTATCCCTTCACTGCCGTAAATCTAGTGAATCTTGTTCCGTGCGGCGCGGACTGTAACAGAATATTCAAGCACGAAGCCGACATCATCTGGAACGCAGAAGAGGGTCGACGCCGCCGAGCTTTCTTCCCATTCCGCCCTCATGGAACAGTGCTCGCAGTTGATTTGACCGGAAGCCGCTTACCCCAAACGGATAGGGATGTTGCCGGATGGAATGTCTCGATCACGCCGGCTTCCGAGGAAGTCGATACCTGGGTCAAGGTATTCGACTTGAAGCGACGGTATCAACTTGACGTGCTCGGCAAACATTATGATCGATGGAGACAGGACTTTGTTGACGCTCTCGCGATCATGGAACTGGCGACAGACTGGGACGAGGCGTCGGTTCGATACAAAATGCGCCTTTATGTAAGCACTCTTTCCAATGATCCACTCCTAGATATGCGTTTTCTGCAGTGGGCTCTATTTGAATTTCTTCTGACTCATGCCGATAGTGCATTCTTCCTCGCAATTGCGGCAGAACTTAACGATAAGAAAGCGAGGTAGATGTGCCCACTAGTGCAACAGCATTGACTCAGAAAGTATGGAGCTATGCCGGCGTCCTCAAGGATGACGGCTTAGCGTTTATGGACTACACCGAGCAGATCACCTATCTGCTTTTCCTCAAAATGGCATGGGAGCAACGTGAGCACACTGCAAGCGACATCCCGAGCCGCTACACATGGTCGGCCCTGCTAGAGATCCCGGAAGATAACAAACTGCTTGAACGGTACCATCAAGCTTTGAAGAATCTGAGCAACCGGCCGGGCTTAATCGGTTTAATTTTTACGAAGCCGCAAAGCAAGATAAACGATCCTGCCAAATTGCGCCATCTCATCCATCTTATAAACGGAGAGCAGTGGAGCGACCTGGACATAGATGTAAAAGGTGAGGTATACGAAGGCCTTCTGGCGCGTAATGCGGATGACGTACGCGGCGGTGCTGGACAGTACTTCACTCCGCGGCCTGTGATTCGCGCGATTGTTGAAGTAATGCGGCCAACACCGCAACTCAGAATCTGCGATCCCGCATGTGGAACCGGCGGATTTCTTTTGGCAGCGCATGACTATTTGCGAACTCGGCTTAAGACTGCTGCCGATCGGAATCATCTCGCAACAAAATCGCTGTTGGGTGCAGAATTGGTACCAAATGTCGCAAGATTATGTGCGATGAATCTTTTTTTGCGTGGCATTGGGCGGCCAAATGCGGAACCGCCGATCTCAATAGGCGACAGCCTCGAAAAGCCTTTCGAGAAAGTTGACATGGTACTAACAAATCCACCATTTGGTCGGCGAAGTAGTGTCACTATTGTCGGCAGAGATGGCAAAGTCATCGCAGATCGAATGTCATATGATCGACCAGATTTCTGGGCCACAACCAGCAATAAGCAATTGAATTTTTTACAGCACGTGATCTCCATGCTAAAAGCCGGCGGACGTGCTGCGGTTGTTGTTCCGGATAACGTGCTATATGAGGGCGGCGCAGGAGAAGTTATTCGCAGAAAGCTTCTTGAGTACTGTGACTTGCACACTCTACTTCGATTACCGACAGGCATCTGGTATTCTCACGAGGTAAAGGCGAACGTCCTCTTTTTTGAAAAACTTCGTCGAGCCAGCAATGAGGACGCGCGCAAACGGACGTTATGGGTATACGACTTGCGCAATGGATTTGATTTTTCCTTGAGACGCCATCCAATTGAGTCCGAGCATCTTGACGACTTTGTATCTTGCTACTCAGCAGAAAATCCTAAATCCCGCGTCGAGACCGCGAGATTTCGTTCCTTCACTTACGAGGATTTGCTGCGCCGTGATAAGGCGAACTTTGATGTTCAGTGGACGGTTAAAGCCCCGACCACTATCCGCGCCCCGAAGTCGAAAGAATTGATGGACCAGATCATGGCAGACCTTCAACAAGCCATGGATGAGTTCGCGTCAATTGATCGCGATCTTGGTAAAATTATCAGCAAGAAACGCTGAACGGGATTCCGCATTTAGTCGACCGAACTCTTTTAGGGTCGCGCCGCGAAGCGTTTCTTTGTACTCGACTTGTTTTTCTAGAATGATCGAGCAAGAACGTGGGGCCGTTCAACCTAATCTACGAAGTAATTCCAACCTTTGAATTTGAGTTTCTGACAAGATCCCGTCTCCTCCAACCACAACCCTGTTCCATCATCGACCCTGCCCAATATGCTAGCTGACGTGCCCAAATGCTTTTTTACTTCCTCATTGCTCCAAGATCCCTTCAACGTACCTACTAGCGAGAAATCGGCTCCTCCATTGAACACAAAATCAAGAGGAGATTGGCCAGACAGTTCTGCGATCCGCGCAACACCTTGGGGGATTTCAAGCAAGTCAACATCGATGATGAACGAGGTCGAACTGGCTTCTGCTAACTCCGTCAACGACTGCCCAATGCCATCAGTATTGTCCATACAGGAACTGCAAAAACCCGAGGTAGCAAGATGGGTACCGAGTTGAATCATTGGCGGTAGTGACGTGAACTGATTCCGAAGCAACTCAACTTCATCAGCATTAAGCTGCAGCGTTTGACCACTGCAGAAATAAATAAAAGCCGCCGGTGTCATTCCGAGTGGCCTGCTTAGAAAAATCGTATCACCAGCCCTCGCGCCTCGCCGAGTTAAGACTTGGCCAGCTTTCGCAAGACCAATCGATGTCGCGCTTACGCTCAATTCCTGTGACGCCGTGACATCTCCGCCTAGCACCCTGACCTGCCCCCATTTCCCATACCACCCGCTATGAGAGTTTGACCAACTCTTCTTCCTTCGCTGTCCCCGACGCAGGACGAGGCGCAGCCTCGGCCGGAGGCGGGGACAGCGACGCCGCGAACGTCGCGGGCGTCATGTACTTCAAACTGCTGTGCGGACGGTGGTGGTTGTAATCCAGCCGCCAGGCCGTTGCCAGTTCCTTCGCCTCTCTCAACGTCTCGAACACCTCCGTCTCCAATAACTCATCCCTCAATCGCGAATGAAAGCTCTCGGCGTACCCGTTCTGCCACGGGCTTCCCGGCTCGATGTACAGCGTCTTCACCCTGCTGAGTTCCAGCCAGCCCCGCAACGCTGCGGCGATGAACTCCGGGCCGTTATCACACCGCACGTGCCCCGGCACGCCACGGATCGCGATCAGTTCCGACAGCACGTCGATCACATCCCCGCTGGACATCGACCGGCTCACTTCCAACGCCAAACACTCCCGCGTGAACTCGTCCACCACGCTCAGCCACTTGATGCTCCGCCCGTTGCTCGTGCGGTCGAAGATGAAGTCGAACGCCCACACGTCATTCTTCCCCGCCGCCTTCCGCCGGCTGATCCCGTTCTCGCTCGTGCCCAGCCTTCGCTTTTTAACCCGTTTCTGCGGCACTTTCAGCCCTTCCCGCTTCCACAGCCGGTAGACCCGCTTGCGGTTCACCCGCCACCCGGCCTGACGCAGCTTGGCCCATACGAACCGGTAGCCGTACCGCGGGTGGGCCCGCACGACCGCGTGCATCGACTCGATCAACTTCCCTTCGTCGTCGGGCGTCCTGGCCGTGTAACGCTGGCTCTGGCGGTTCTGGCCCAGCACCCGGCAGGCACGCCGTTGCGAGACTTCCAGTTCCGTCTGCACATGCACCACCGTCCGCCAGCGACGCGAAGGGGCTACTCTTTTCCCAGGAAGTCGATCGCCTCCTTCAGGATCTGCTTGTCGAGCGTCAGGTCCGCCACCGCCTTCTTCAGGCGGGCGTTCTCGATCTCAAGCTCTTTGAGCTTCTTGGCCGCCTCAGACTTCATCCCGCCGAACTGGGCACGCCAACGGTGATACGTCTGCTCGCTGATCCCCAGTTTCTGACAGACCTCGCCGATCGACTGCCCGCCGTTGAGCATCGCGTCGGCTTCACGCAACTTGGCGATGATCTGATCCGGCTTGTGCTTCTTGCCCTTCATGAAAATCTCCTTGGCCCGATCCGGGCCGAAAGACTCTCATATCAGGTGGAATGGTTTTTGGGGAGCAGGCCAACCCCGCAACCAGCTTTGCTAGCTTCTTCAGCGAACCCCTCACATAACGCTTTCACATCATCATACAGCGTACTGTTGGGAAGACCGAGATTCAGAAGCAATCCAGCAGGACGTCCACCGCACGCAGCAATATCGCTCAGATTCAGCCTGGCCAAATAACCACCAAGTCCACGGTAGTCGAGTATGCCCAGTTTAAATGCGGTTAAGTCGACTGGAACTCGATCGGTGGAGAACAACACCACCGTATCGCCCACCACGAGCATCGCGCAATCATCTCCGACCCCATGCGGATCATCATCTGCATTAAAAAAGGGTTTGATGAAGTCATGAATAAGTGACTTCTCACCGACATCGGAAATCATCACAGGTCGCGCCATCACTTTGTGTTCCAAAAGTCGATCGCCGCATCCACGGCCTTCATCAAAGTGGTATCACTGGAATTTCGCAGAGGCTCTAGGATCGGTGGAAGGACTTTACCTGGATACAAGTTTGCCCAACTCCAGCCTGGAATTGCCTCCAGGTCACGATGAGGGTCTATAGCTAATACGACAATGGGGCACAGCGTGGAACCGGTGTTTCGAGAGTAAATCTCTCTCACCTCCAGCGCAATATTTCCGCCGCGATCGGTTGTTGCGCTTTTTATATAGGTCTTGGACCCAATAACAAGAATACCTTCTGCTTCTCGAATAAGCTGTTCACTGTTCTCCGGTGCAGTATTCCCAATGCCGATCAAGGAATCCAACAATATCCGATATCGTTGCTTGCGCGACTGCAGTGCACGCACTACTCGAATGATGGTCACACGGTCCTGAAAAGAACATGATATTGCAACTTTCTTTCCCGAAAAGTCGTGGGGCTCAGCCCAGGTATCATCGAGCACTTCAATCTCGCGACGCGCATCTTCGTAAGCGAGCGATTCGAAGAGAAAGTCGCTGTTAATAAGCTCGCCGACGACGCGTTGGATCCCGCCGCTCCTTCTCGGCCGAAACAGAAAGAATGAGTCGCGCACCAGTGGCGCTCGGTTGTCCGCCGAAAAAACCGGTATCAGCGATCCCGAGCACTCTTCGAGGGCCATCAATGCGGTTTTTTCAGCTGGGTCGGTAGTTAGTGCCTGTTCAACTCGAACTGATTGTGGCACATATAGTTTATGCTCCTCTTCATGGTCGAGCAGCAGATCAAAGAAAACATCATCGGGTACCAACGCCGCTTTATCGGGGGAGAAATCATCCCCCATACCCTTCTTTCGGAATATCCGACACTCATAATCCGTCACTGTTTTGAGCAGGGCATCGCAAGCATTGAGCCCAGTCCTGGCGATCCGACCAGCTGCATGGCTTCGTATTTCCCGCATCCGATGCATCATGCTATGGTCGTCAAGCTCAACGAAGGCGTCGAACGTCAATTCGCTAATGAAGCCTCCTGCTCTGAAGACCTTTCTCGCCTCCTTAGTCGCGAAGCCGGCTTGAAGAAAAGATTTGAGGAGAGTCTGCCGAAATCGTACATCTGGTGACGAGTACACGAATGTCCAAAGCCGAGCGCGCGTCGCAAGAAAATCAATCGCCGGTCGTGGGTCACTCACGACCACGTGGTCCGGCTCGTACCGCAAGATGCTTCGAAGTACCGTATCCGCGCTACTCAGGCTACCGATTGTCAATAGTGCGTCCCGATATACATAGTCTAGACGGTCAGCATCGATTGTGCCGTCCATCATTTGCCGAAGGGATTTGAGCGATGCAGGGCATTCAGGATCGTCCCCCGTGATCAGGAACGCTAAGAATCCGAAGTCGTATGCTTTCAATTCCGAAAGTTTTAGTAAATCACTTATCGCCCGGAGCGTGAAAACATCTTTCGTTTTCCAGTTCTGGGGCTCACGTCCCGACAGCGATGCCTTCAGTGAATTGAGATCGTTCTTGTGCGGACGAAAGTAGAGGCTGGTTACTTTTTGAAACGGCAACTCACCACAATCTTGATAAAGCGAGGCCAGGAGCAAATGGCAGCGGATACAAACTGACTTGTCCCTGCATAGATCGAAGACATTATTGTACTTCTTTTTCACATCCTTAATTATCGTGGGAGGGACGCTGCCGTCCGGCCAAAGGTGCGCCAAGAGCCGATTCATCATCAAGAGCGTGCCAACCGCATGCGAAAACCGAGTCTGCGTCGCGGAGAAATATGTTAAAGAGGTGTGGCCAAGTTGGCTTATCCGCGTTAGACGGTCAAGGGCAGGCGATGTTAGCGCGACACGCAACGCGGATTGAAACTCTTTTGGCAGGTCGCCGAATGCGACACGGCCGTGGATCGTGTCGTAGAAGTATCCAAGATCTTCCACCGGCTTGCCATTCTTATGCATATTATTTCACCCGTAAACGCGGATCGCGATAAGAGAGAGAGGCAACAGGGCTCTTGCGACGATGATACTTGCCGCTATAGAGAACTTTTCGTCCGAACGGAACCCAGAAGGTGACTTGCCCAATTAGCATGCCCGGATAGATTAGGACCGGTTCCACGCAATGGAGTTGCAGAGTCCATTGGTTGATCGATCCAAGATCGATCAGATCCGCAGTTATGTCAATGAAAAGCCCTAGTCGTCCAACCGATGACCTTCCACGGATGATTGGCACGTATTTTTTGCTTCCCATCCGTTCTACAGTGTTGACGAGGTAAACCTTGTCAGGCCTCAATAAAAGTCCCTTCTGGGGAATAATCATGAGTCTCGTAGGATTTGGCTTTGCGGCATCCAAAGGCCCAGTCGTATACATCCGACAGCGATTTCCGAGACGGAAGTCGTAGGAATTGACTCCGAGTTGGGACGTGGTAAACGGCTCGATCACGATATCGCCATTCATGACAGCGTCATGGATATGTGGAGCTGTCAGAATCATATAGCATTTCCAGCTATGGCGAGGTCGCGATTTGGCACCGGGCCATTATCACCAAGATATCTACCGCTGTATGCATTTACCGATGTTGTCGGGCACCAAAACGCAACTTGACCGATGCACATCCCGGAATATACCCGCACCGCTTCCACGGCAGTGATTTCAAGGGTCCAGCGAGAATAGCAACCAATATGTCCCAAATCAGCCGTAACGTTGAGGAATATCCCCAGCCGACCAACGGATGATTTACCGAGTAAGGTAACGACGTAAGTGGTACTGCCTATCACCTCCGCCGTTGCAGCCAAATACAGGCGTTTGGGCTGCAGTATGAAGCCTTGCGGCAGAATCGTGTGACCTTCCCACTTACGCGCAGACTTCTTCCAGACAAGGATTTCGTGATGCAGATGGAAGTTGTAGCTGTTGGGATTGACGTGGCGCCCGCCGAACGGGGCGATAGTGATCGCTCCACGCTTCCGTTGCTGAGTTATCGCAGCACCCGTGAGAATCACGTCAAAATTCTCCCACAGCAGATCGTCACTTCGACCACTGGCCACAGGTTAGGTAGAGGAATTCTAAAATCCCCATACATGTAGATTATGCTAGCGTTGTATTATGAACCGGGCGTCAAGAAAAAACCAGCCCGAAGGGGGCTGGTAGACTCGTTCTAGCTCAAGAGGATGGACCGCCATCGGTGCCAGAACTTCTCATCGCCGCGGACATAAAGCCGTAGCAGGCCCGAAGTAACTCCGCGACGATGAGTACGTCGTCAAAACCCAAGCCAGTCGTCTCTCTCCATATGCCTACTTCTTTGTGGGAGCGAGTGACTGTGACGACGAACTCCGGAGTATTTTTCTCCGCTAGATTCTGCCAAACGACAGCTTTGAGCAGTCGGTGGCGGCATACGAAGACGGGGCCAGGCGACGCCGGTCGCCGGGTGCGCGCAGACTTCTTCTGGTTCATAAGTGTCTCCTTTCAATTGGAAAAGTGAACGCAAAACGCAGGTGGGATATTAACGCGGTGAGGTGGAACAGAACGATCTGCCAGAGATGATTAATGCAGCAATATCCATATAATCATATATGCGTATTTAATGCAAGACTGTAGACCTATGCCCAATGCACCACATTCATACGATCGTTAGTCTCTGCCGGGGATAACTGAGTGTCGCCCACCCCCGGTGCCAATCATGAACCTACAACTCTAATTCACTAGACAGTCTGGCGCAACCTGTCCATCATACCGAGGCTGCTCGACCAACCGCATAATCAACCAAGTACTACGTCGCCATCCCGTGGATCAATATCTAACCACGAAATGACTCGCGCAAGCGGCCCACCCACAGGCACCGCCCGATCTTCTTCCCATGCCCGCAGTAACGTCATCGATACATTCAAGCGCAACGCTAAGCGCCTGAAACTCACTCTGGCCTCTAGCCTGGCTTTTCGGATGCGTTGTCCACAGGATCGAGGTAGAATCGGGCAGCGGTCGTCATAGACTTCATCGCAAGGCGTGATCCGACGGGCATTTAAAGAAATGCGACCAAAAGGCAAAGCAAGTAGCCCGTGGTACGGGTGAGGTTTTTCGTCACATGGGCAACCTGCCCATGGGTTCGTGTACGCACGAACCATCGGTCGTACTCGACCGATCCAGCAAGAGCGGAGCGATCTTTTCGTCGGAACGCCGACGGAGTCGCTTACGCGATAGCCTCATGAGCCGAGTACGGCTCATCCGCGTGAGTACACGCGGCATGGGCAAGGTTGCCCATGCGACAATAAGCATGCCCCGTACCACGGGCCTCCGGCCCGTGCTGATGGTGGTTGGATTTGAGAAATCGCGATCTTTGAAATATGAACGCATTCCGCACGGGCCGGAGGCCCGTGGTACGGGTGGAGTTTAAAAACCTCCGTGCACGAACCATCTCGCGGGGATGTCGTCTTCGCTGCGAAAGTGCAGTACGCGGAAGAGCCAGAACCGTTCGCCGTCGACGTCCTGGGCGTCGTAATAATCGCGCGTGTGCTTGTGCCCGCGCCACCATTCGCCGGCGATCCGCTCGGGGCCGACGACGTGGGCTAAGCGGTGCACGATTCCCTGCCAGGTAAACTGCCTCGGCCGGCCGGTGCGGTCGTCGGAGGGTTCGCAGATCACGCGAACCTCCACCGGTGTGGGCAGCAACGTCAGCGGCCGCGGGGGAACGAGCGTGATCACGCCCTCGCTGGCGTTGGCCGGGAAACGACCGACGCCGTCTGGAGGGCGGCTGTCCTCAGCCGCCGGGAACTTGCGATGATCGCGAGACGCGGCGGGTGAGGACACCCGCCCTCCAGTTGGAACAACCGCGAGCTTCGTGCCGTCGAGATCTGCCGCCCATGCCCGTTCGGGCAGGTACGATTCGACGAGCTTCGGCTGGATAACCGCGTCGGCGCTCAGCCGGCTGCGGAGACGCTCGATCAGGCGATCAAGCTCTCGCTCATTCTCGGCCTGCTGCTGGTCGAACAGCTGCACCTGTTCGTCGGCCACCGATTCGTGCAGCGGCACGTCGAGTTGGAACCGTACGAAGCCGTGTGTGCAGTCGATGCGTTCGATCTCGTTTCGGAGCAGGTTGAGCAGCGTCGGCCGACGGCGGTGCGGGCGCGAGAGGTCGATCAGCCGGGTGATCGTGGGCAAACCCCAGCCACGGTCGGGCGTGAGGATCAGACGCAATTGCCGGGCACCGTGGTTGCGGCGGGTGAGATCGGACAGCACCTGGCCGAGCAGCTTTTCGTAAATCAGCCAGAGATGTTCCATCGCGTCGACGGGCGAGTCGAACTCCAGCCGCGTGGTGATCGGCACCTCGTACACCAGCCCGGCCAGCGGCTCGGGGAGATCGCCGGTGAGCTGGTCGAGACGCTTCAGCAGCGTCGGGCCGAAGCGGGCGGGGAGGTCGTTGCGATCGAGCGCGAGCAGATCGCCAATCGCGCGCAGGCCGAGGTGGTGCAAGTCAGCGATGATGCGCGGGGCCAGTCGTAGTGTGCTGACAGACATCGGCAGCAGGGCGGTGCGGAGTTTTTCAGGATTGATGATTCTCGCCCTCGCGGGATTGGTGATCGCCAGTGCCCACGCAGCGCCCAGCGTTGACGCGAGGGCGATTTTCGCGGGGATGGACAATCGCGTCATCGACCATTGCACACGATCAACCAGCGGCGCAATCCCGCCGAACAAACGCTCGCTGCCGGTGAGATCGAGGAACAGCGCCGCGGGGGCGGGAGAAGTTTCGTCGTCGTCCCATCCGCTACAGACGACCGGCGTGAACCGTGTCATCCAGCGCCCCAGCGTGTCGAGCGATTTGCGATCGCCGGCGGGGTCGTCCGGCAGCAACACGATGCCGGGGCAGAGTGATCGGGCTTCGGCTTCGGTATGGCCGACGCGCACGCCCTGCGATTCGGCGGGCGGGGAGCAATCGATCACCTCCCGCCGCTGCGCGATCGAGCGGATCACCGCCACGGGCTGGCGGGCAGGATTAAAGAGTGTTGAATACCCGGCAGTCGTCATCCTGAGCGAAGCGAAGGATCGCTGAGATGCTGAAGGCTCAAGGGTCTCCAAGGATCCTTCGCTGCGATCAGGATGACGTGGAGGGAACGAGAAACCGCCACCTAAATTGGCATGCCGCTCTACATGGGCAGACGCGCCCTCACGATGCCTCCTGAACCTTCGCGTGATCGACCAGTGGGGCAGATAAATGCACAAGATTTGTTTCAGTTGAGCCACGGTGTTTTTCCAGTATGAAAGTTTGGCCGATCTGCCTTCCGTGGCCGTGAAGTAGTTGCAGACGCCAGCGTTGGATGGTGCGCTCGCCCGGTGTGGGGCTGACGAGCCATCGGGTGGCGGCGGCGTAGATATCGGCGCGGGCGCTGCGCAGGTTCGGGCGGAGGAGGATGCCCGCGCCGCCTCCCTGCTCGGCGGCCAGTTGCAGTCGACGGGCCTGGACGCGGGTCATCGGCTGGGTGATCGTCGACACCACCGCGCCCACGCCGGGGCAACGCAGGCACTCGGCCGTTGCCCAGAGGATGTCGGCGGGCTTCGGGCGGATCAGGCGAAGCTGCTGCGGCGCAATCCCCATCGCGATGGCGGCCGGCGGGTAGAAGGAGTCGGTCGCGTCGATCCAAATCAGCTTCCCCGGCGATCCCAGCGGATCGGCCGATGCAGCGCCCGCACAAGCGGCGATCAACGCCGGCAGCAGCGGCAGCATCGCGCCGGGCGCGGGGTTGAACAGCAGCTCATGCACCGCACGTTTCGAGATCGAATCCGTAAACCCCGACGCCAGCGACTGCTCGCTGTCGGCGGATTTCTCGTAAAAATGAAGTTCCCGAGCGTGTGTGGTTACCCATCGCATGGTATTTCCCTAGCTGAACGATTGTTAGGTTAATGTTCGTATTCGCAAAGGTCAAAAATATTCTGTGCGGATTTGTTTGATGAATGGAAATCATGGGTTCCGGAATCGATGATCGAGCCCATGTCGAATTGACGATCGCAGAAGTCGCCAATCACCCAATCGTCGATGAAACAAATCTTCTGATGGAATCTGTTTCCCTCGACGGCGATCCTTCGGTAAAACTAAGCCATGACAATTCTTGCAGACGTCTCCAATGAGACCGTGGTCGCCGCTTTGGACAAAACCGCTATCGTTTCCACGCTGGACGGCGTGACGACGGCGTTGGCGGCGTTTGTGCTGGTGGGGCTTGTCTATCCGCACATCATCAAAAGACGCCAGCACTTCTTCACGATTGTCGGTGTGGTGATGGCGATCATCTTTTTTCACGCACTGGCACTGATGGTGCGGGCCACCGGATTTACCGTGTTTACCGGCGTGCTGACCGGGCTGCTGCAGATCGCAGGCATCGCGCTGGCGGTGATGTCGAGCGGCGGATTGGGAGCCAAGGAATTAGCCGGCGAAATGTCACGCAGCTATGAAGTCATTCGGCGGGGTGAGGAAACCAAGGAAGTGATCATTCCCCTGGGAATGAGCAAAAAATCCGACGCCGACGCCCCAGGCGAACGCAAGGTGTACAACATCGACACGCCCCCCGGCCCGGCGAGCAAACCTGCACCGTCGGGCGATCAGTCGATTCCGCTCGATGAGTGATTGGTTAAAACTACCGATCGAATTGGCGGCCCGGGGGTTTACGCATTACAATCTCCGGTCCAGTCGTGCCTAAGATTGACTGGATCAAGACTTTGGAGTGTACATGTCCCTGATCGTGATGTTGGCAGCAGCGCCCGTCGGCGGCAATTATGCCAACCCCGTTAAAATCCTCGCAATTCTGATTCTCCTGGGCCTGTGGGCCAAACTGCTGACCTGGGCCGACAAGGACGCGCCCATCGCGCACCTTCCGCGTGAGATGATCAATGCAGGCATGATCGCGGGGCTGGGTATCGGCTATACGCTGTTTTTCCTTCTGCCGGGCTTTGCAATCGCTTTCCTCGCGCTGATTGGTGTGTTGCTGATCGAGATCGGCGTGTACCTGTTCATCCGTCACCAGAAAGTCGGCTTGGGTGACCTCAAGGGCGAAATCCAAAACATCGGCAAGGGGATCAAGAAGGGCGACAAGACCGTCAAGGAAGTCGCCGGCGAAGTGCAGTTCCTGAACAAGACCGGTGCCCTGTTGCCTGCCCCCGCGGAGGAAACTCCTGAGGCCGTCACTTACTCTGCGATTCAGCAGTTGTTTGCCGATCCGTTGAAGAAAGGCGCAGAAATACTGGAGTTGATCCCCGCCGAGGACGCTACCGCAGCATATACCATCGACGGGTTCCGCTACCGGGGCTACACCGCCCCGCGCGATGTCGGATCGAACGTGATCGGCTTCTTCAAACAGATGGCCGGCATGGATGTGAACGACAAGCGAAAACCACAGTCCGGGGCGATGAAAGTGGTTTGCGCCGGCAAGCGGCTTGATCTTCGCATCAACACCCGCGGCTCGACGGCCGGCGAAACCATGACCATTGACGTCAACCCCAAAACTCGCCACGAGTTCAAGCTCGACGACCTGGGCCTGTTCCCCGAACAACTGGACCTACTGAAAGAAACCGTGGCCGGCACGGCTGGAATCGTGCTGGTGACGGCCCCCAATACGGCCGGGCTGAGCTCCATGATGTACGCACTGCTGCGCGGGCATGATGCGTTTCTTACCCACATCCACACCATCGAGCGCGACGCGGTGGCTGATTTGGAGGGAATCACGCAGAACAAGCTCGATCCAGCCGCACCTGCAGCGGAAGAATCGAAGCTGGTGAGCTGGGTCATCGACCAGGAACCTGACACGATCGCCATCAGTTCGATCGTGGACCCCAAATCCGCCCAACAGTTAATCAAGTTTGCCAAGAAGGGCAAGCGGGTCTATGTCGGCATGCGAATGGGCAATACGCAGGATGCGATCAACCAATGGCGTAAGCTGGTAGGCGACGACAACCTGGCCATGGAAGTGCTGATTCTCGCAATCGCCGGCCGCACGTTGCGGCTGCTGTGCAATGCGTGCAAAGTCGGCTACACGCCCGATCCGATGACGCTTCGCAAGCTGAATATGGATTCCGACCGCGTGAGCAAGCTGTATCAGGCCCGCAGCAAGCCGATCACGGATCCCAAAGGTAATCCGATCCCGTGCGAATTCTGTCACGAACTGCACTTCAAGGGACGCACGGGGATTTATGAAATTTTCGTCATCGACGACGACGCCAAGCAGGCAATTCAGTCCGGCGGATCGCCGACGCAGATGAAGATGGCGTTCCGCAAGCAGCGGGCCAAGTATCTTCAGGAACAGGCTTTACTGCTCGTAGAGAAGGGCGACACAAGCGTGCAGGAAGTGCTACGCATCCTGAAACCTGAAGGTGACGCGCCCCCGCAAGCAGGCCGACCGCCCGCCAAGCCTGCCGGTCCGGCGACACGATAAACTCTAACCGCAGTCGACAGTATGATTTTCAGCACGGTTCTTATCTTGTTGGTCCTGGCGGTGGCGTTCTTCCACTACTTGCAGGGCTTTTTCAGCGCAACGATCAGTGCGATCCTTGTCGCATGCAGCGTCTTGGTGGCGTTTTCGTACTGCGAGCCGGTGGTGGATTTGATCAAGCCCGGCAAGTTCGCCGACAGCGCGCACGGGATGATTCTGCTGTGCCTGTTTGCAATCACATATCTCATCCTTCGAGTCATCTTCGACTTGCTGATCAAGGGCAACGTCCGCATGCCCGTCACGCTGGATAAAGTCGGCGCGGGCATCATGGGGTTGATCGCAGGTGTACTGGCGCTCGGTACGGTTGCCGTGGCAGCACAGATGCTGCCATTCCCAGCCAGCATCGCGGGGTATACGCGATTCGATCTCGTCGATGTTCGAGACGTTGCCGTGCAAACCACCGGCCGGAAGGAAGATCGTAAGGTTTACGACGAACTGAAAGGGTATTCGATCAGCACGACCACGGATGGCAAGGAAGTCCCACACAATTCGATGACCCTCCTGCCGATGGACGACTTGGTTCTCGGGCTCATCTACCACACCAGCAACGGCGGCTCGACGGCCGGCAAACAGCCGCTGGCGAAGATTCATCCTGATCTGCTGCAGGAACTGTTCGGTAATCGCATCGGAATCGAACTGGGTGCCAAGCGATCCGCCCAGCCGATTGCCGGTCAGGAAGTTGTACAAGTGCAGGGCGTCTATACGATCGGGTCGATCCCCCAGGTGGATGCCGAACCGTATCCCATTCGCGATCGCGCGGGTGAGGAGAAGCTCGAAAAGGTTCTGAAGCCCGGTCCCGAGTCCGCGCTTGTGGTGGTTCGTGTTCATTTTCATCTGGATGCCACCGATTCTGACAAGCTTACGCGAGTTTCCTGCGGAACTGTTCGCCTGGTCGGATCGACGTCCAGCGAAACCGGAAAGAAGTCGTATCGAAACTACTTTCCGCTGGGCACCGTCGAGGGCGGGCGGATTTTGATGGTGAATAAGCCGGATGATTTCCTGTTCGTACCCGCCGATAAGGCCGTGGATTTCCTGTTCATGGTGGATGCCGCCGTCATCCCCGAATTAAAGCCCCTTCCGGCGCAGATTCCCGGTGATTCTGACCTGTTTGTCGAAGCCAAACGCTTTGGTCGAGTGCCCTTGGCGGGCAAAAATATCGAGGCGATTTCACCGTCGGATCAAGTCGCAGTGATGCGTAAAAAGCAGGTCCTGGAAACCGTAGCCGCTGCCGATCCCGAACAGATGAAGAAGCGGTTGTACGGCCAATGGGATGCGGTTGAAAACGGTACGAATGTAGTCTTTACATACAACAGCAACGGAACCATGACTGTTGATCTCACCGTCAACGGGACACCCATGAAGGCTGGAGGCACTTGGAAAGCAGTCTCGTCCAGCAGCAAGGGCCTCATAATCGAAAGGTCTAATAGCAAGGGAGCGCCCCGCAAGTTCCTCATCGAATTTACCAACGACAACAGTGCCACGATGACCGACCAAGGCACCAAGACCGCCACAACGCTGACGCGGAAGCCGTAGCCTATCGGGCTCGCAGATACTTCTGATATCCAAGCAACTCCCGCGCCTGAATTGCCATCGCCAGCAATACCGGCAAATACTCTGCAATCACGATCCTCGATGGCACGACATAAACCGGTTGTCGCCATGCCGCGTACGCCAGTCCGGCCGTTGCGGTCCAGGTGAGGGCGGCCCAACCATAACTCTGACGCATCAGCGGCACGAAGCACAACGGCCAGAGGATCATCCAGGGGCTGGCAACCGGCCCGAGCAAAAGCGGTACGAGCATCAGCCAGTACGCCGCATCGGGCGTAAGCAGCGGACGCCGGATGGCCCACAGCAATGTGGCGATCGCGCCCAGCGGCAGCAGAGACAGCAGGAACCATCTTAGCGGATGGTTCAACCAACCTTCGCCGGCAACAAAGGATCGCCCGATCGTGAACAGCAGGCTGTTGTTTTCAACATATTTTGCATAAATGCCCAGTTGCATCAGCCAGCCGCGATAGCCGTGCTGGATCAATAACACCGGCAGAAAGACGACCGCCAGTGTGACAACCGACATCCACACGCACCGCCGCGCGACAGGCCAGCTTTTGTACTCGTATACCTGCCGGATCAGCACCGGTGCGATCACAATCGCCATCGGCCGAACGCCGCACGCGAGGCAAAGTGCGATCGACGCCAGCGCAAAGTTCTTTTTCTGCATCATGCGAAGCATCGTCAGCAGCAACAGAATGCCCACGATGTCCACATGACCGTTGCCAGCCGTCTCAAGCACTAAAAGGGGATTCCATGCGAACAGCACCGCCAACCAGGGCGTCTGACGCCACTGATCAAGAATGCTGAGAAGCACGAGCACCGAACCTATCGCCGCCAGGGCGAAAACCGTTCGCAAAAGAAACGCCCGATGCCAGAACGTCAGCCCGGGCAACGCCTGACGCCAGAGTTTGACCGGCGCGTCAGATTTTGCGCCTTCGATCTTCGCCGGCCCGAACGCAACCATCTCAACGGCGCGGGTGGCGACGAAAATCGTCTGCGCAACCGGCGGATGGATCGACCGCGCATCGCGCCCGGAGACGGTTCGGTCGACCGCATCCACCGAATCAGTTTGCAGCATCTCGGCGGGCGTATGAACGTATGGCGACTGACCGGCGATCCAGCTCAGCCCGTCCAGCCGATACCGCACGACCTCCGACGACAACGCCGGCCAGAGCAGCAATACGCCCAGCACCTGAAACAGCACCGTTCCGCCAAGAATGATCCACCGACTTTGCGAGCGGGGGAGTTTGATCGCGTCAACGGTGGTGGTGCTGATGAGCCCCGCGATGGCGATCAAGCCCATACAAAGGAACAACTGCCCCAGAATCAGCGTTAAATCGCTTTCCAGAATCCGTGGCCCGCGCAGGAGCACGATCCACAGAACCTGCCCGACGAAGATGGCCACCACCAACGCCACCCAAGCCCGCCACCGCATTGTTGAATTGCCCAGCACTGTGGATTGTTTTACCACGAATCTGAGGGGAGCACGAAGGTAGAAGTAAACGCCAAGCAGCCAAATGGAGGGCGGCTGTCCCCAGCCGCCGCGATCATCGAGCGACTACGGCGGGTGAGGACATCCGCCCTCCAGAAAATCACCTGGCGTCCAACAAGAATCAGTGCATCGGAATCTGCTGAATCTGCTCCAACTGCCCCGACAACCCCTTGGATTTCGGCGGCTTTGGCTGAGCATTGGACGGAGCCGGTTGCGGCTCACCGGCTGCGGCCGTCGGGGCGGGCGGGGCTGCCGCACCGGCCGGCAGGGGGAGCGTGACCTTGTTGTTCCCGCGGATCACGACGATCTCGTATTTCCTCGAGAACGATTCGACCATCATTGCCTCGGCCATCGAGGCGTCCTGCGTCTTGATATCCATCGGCCCGACCTGGATGATCAAATCATATGTCTTAAGCCCGAAATGCTGATCGTACGCCCCTCCGGGCACGACATTCGTCACCAGCAGGCCTCGCAGTTTGCCTGAGCCATCGGTCTGCGGTTCGAGTGTGGCGGAGTCTTTGGCCGATGTGCCGTCGGCGGCTTTGCCGGATAACTGCTTGATCTGTGGATCGACCTTGTTGCGGGCGTCAATGGCGGTCTTGGCCTGGTCCAGCTCGCCGCCGGGCGCGGACATGATCCAGACAATCACACCGATAACCACCAACAACCCGCCCAGCCCGAATGCGAATTTCATGTGCCGTCTCCGTGGGAGTTGCCATGAGTATACGCCAACTTAGCCTACTTCGGCAGAACTTTTACCGCTTCTTTCTGCGTCGGTTTGACCGTCAGCACCTTGTCCAGCCGGGTGATCTTGATCAGCTCCATCAATTTCGGCCCGACACCGCAAAGCACGAAGCTCTTGTTTTTCAGGGCCGACAGCTTTTTGTTCAACGTCAGCACAATCCCGATCGCCTGCGAGGACAAGTACTGCACTTGTTCAAAATCCAGCACGATCATCCGGCGGTCTTCTGCGTCGACCAGGTAATAGAGACTTTTCCCGATCTCTTCCAGCACCACCGGGTCCATCAATGAGGCGGTGCGAAACTCGACGACGGTGTATTTCTCAACCACCTGCGTGGTAAAGTGCGGATTATCTGAGGGTTTGGTGTAAAGGGGCTGGGCCATGGTTCCACAATGTCGCCGCAAAAGGGTTGATGTGCAAGGGTCGGTGCTATTTGATTCCACGCGTCTAAACACCCGGATTGAACCGCGAAGTCGCGAAGACGCGAAAAAAAAAGAGCCGGGAAAAGCGGAGGATTCTGTTTCTTCATTCCTTCGCGTCTTCGCGGTTAATCTGAAAGCCACTAGGCTCTGTTTGAAAATGATCGGCTCGACTGTACCACGGGCTTCCAGCCCGTGCTGGCGGCGAACGAAGGCGATAAAATCACCGGTTTCCAAATCACACTTCGCTCGCACGGGCCGGAGGCCCGTGGTACGAGGGAGTTTTCAGGCAGAGACTAATCCGACCCGTTCCGCGAAGCATCCACCGGCGTGATCGCTCCATCGTCAGGCTTGGTTTCCGCCGCGATCCGCAGGAGTCGTTTCACCGGCTTGATCCGTTTTTCATACTGCCGGCGGTGGCTGGCGCGAACCAGTCGCGTCAGAACCGTTAGTTGCTGCGCGTTGGCCAGGATCGCGCCTGACGTGACACCCGCGCCCGAGCACCCTTCGCCGGAAAGGATGACCTGCAGCATCATCGCCGCCCGCGCGGCCGATCCCGACAGCAGCAGGTCGGTCTGCGTTTGAAACGTCTTCGCAAGCGACTTGACCGCCATCCGAAACCGAGGCCGGCGCATCCACCGCCGCAGCACGGTCGTCGACGGCCATTCCTCCAGCGGCAGGCCGTGCGGATGCTCTCGCAGATTCCGCAAAAATGTCAGTTGGTGCCGGTTCATTCGCGACGAATCCCACATAAGTATCTCCTGGCCAAGCAGTTGGCCGATTGAGTGGTGAGGAGGCTTAGGTACGCCAAGGTACTCCAAGGTGTGCGGCGGTCGCCGGATCGCCCGATGCATCCGACCAAACCGCCGCCCTCACCAGTACCGCTGCTGCCGCGCCGGCGGCGTGGCGCCGACGCGGCAATCGGCGAAAAGGATTGAGATTTCGGGCAAAATCATGCATCGAAAGAACAAAGTTGCCTTATCAGGTGCCTCATTTTCAGCAAGCCCCCAGCGCACCAATCCTGATTCGATCAAAAAGCGCTCGTTTAGCCGCCGGCTTGCCGGCGGTCACACCTACAAAGAACCTCCGCCCGCAAGCGGGCGGCTAAACGAGGCAATACGAATCAACCAAAGAGGCACTGCTGAACCCCGTCCGCCGACCACACGAACAATCGCGGCATCAGGTTGATTGAACCATTCACAGCGAACCAGAATTGCGGATTCTATGATTGAGGCTTAATCTGTCGGACCAACGGCCGACCGGTTAAACGGCCAAGATGCTGGAATGTTATCTGGTGCGTTGATCCATATAATTAATGGTTATGCAGCTACAGGCGATCCGCGACTCTTGGGGTTGGACGGGCCTCGATCCCGCCGCCGTGGCGGCGACCAACGCCTTTGGCAACGTCCTCGTCCGCGCAGCGAATGGCGCGTATTGGCGCATCTGCCCGGAGGAACTGAATTGCGAAGTCGTCGCTGGCAACGATGCCGAATTCGATGCCCTGATGGCGAGTGAGGATTTCCAAATCGACTGGCAGATGACGCGCCTTGTCCTGATCGCACAAACATCGCTAGGGCCTGTCGCCGATGACCGCTGTTACTGCTTGAAGATTCCCGCCGTACTAGGCGGGAAGTACGACGCGACGAACTTCGGCACGATCTCAAGGCGCGAGTTGGTCGCGTTCGCGGGGGAAATCGCGGAGAAGATCAAGGATGTTCCCGACGGAAAAAAAGTGAAGTTCACGTTCACCGAGTAGCTGCACAACCCGCCAATTCACGAGGAAATAAAACGGGACGGGGACCATCAGTGCCCACCTCACACGACGCGATCGCTAATTACCAAATGCTTACAAGGCCGATGGTGGGTTGGTTTGAAATCGGTGGGACAGACATTCTTGTCTGTCACGGCTGAATGTAATCATTCAGCCGTACCGGATGGGCCGCGGAGTACCGCGACCCATGACAGACAGGAATGTCTTTCCCACCATCAATAGACAAACGCACTTCACTGCCCGATCAGCGGCCGGTCGTTTGTTTGATCTTGGAAGCCGGCTTGGAGCCGTTGGTGTTTTTCGGCTTGGCGGCGGCGCCCAATGCGACTTCCATCACCTCATCGACGTTGCTGACGAAATGGAACTTAAGCGACTTGCGGACTTCGTCAGGGATGTCGGGCAAGTCCTTCTCGTTGCGCTTGGGCACGATGACCTGCTTAATGCCCGCTCGACGGGCGGCGAGGGTTTTTTCCTTTAGGCCGCCGATGGGGAGGACCAGGCCGCGCAGGGTGATTTCGCCGGTCATGGCGACATCATGATGCACCGGGCGGTTGAGCAGCAGGCTCGCCAGCGCGGTGAACATTGCCACGCCGGCACTGGGGCCGTCCTTCGGCACGGCGCCGGCGGGGACGTGGATGTGGATGTCGCTCTCGGCCAGCAGTTTCGGGTCGATCCCGAGCTGCTCGGCGCGCGATTTCACCAGGCTGAACGCGGCCGTCGCGGATTCCTTCATCACGTCGCCGATCTGGCCGGTGAGGGTGATCATGCCCTTGCCGGGGAAGCGGGTGGCTTCGATGAACAGAATCTCCCCGCCGACCGGGGTGTACGCCATGCCTGTCGCCACGCCCGGCACGCTGGTGCGGCTGGCGAGCTCGGGCTCAAACCGTTGAGGACCGAGAATCTTAGCGACGGCGTTGTGATCGATCGTGACCTTGTCGGTCTTCCCCGTCGCCACGTCGGCGGCCACCGCGCGGGCGATCGAGCCGATGTTGCGCTCAAGCGATCGCACGCCGGCTTCGCGGGTGTAGCTCTCGATGACTTCCTTCAGCGCCGCGTCGGAAAACTTCACGTGCTTGAGCGTGACGCCATTGGCGTCGAGCTGCCGCGGCACCAAGTAGCGCTTGGCGATGTGCAGCTTGTCGGCCTGCGTGTAGCCGGGGATTTCGATCGTCTCCATGCGGTCGCGCAGCGGGCCGGGGACGGTGTCCATCGTGTTGGCGGTGGCGATGAAGAGCACCTTGCTCAGGTCGAACGGCACGTCGAGGTAGTGATCGGTGAACGTGTGATTTTGCGCCGGGTCGAGCACCTCGAGCAGCGCCGAGGCCGGATCGCCACGGAAATCGTTGCCGAGCTTGTCGATCTCATCGAGCATCATGACCGGATTGCGCGTGCCGGCCTTGCGCAGCTCGGCGATGATGCGACCAGGCATCGAACCGATGTAGGTACGACGATGCCCGCGGATGTCGGCCTCATCGCGTACGCCGCCCAAAGCCACGCGGATGAACTTGCGGTTCATCGCCTCGGCGATCGACTTGCCCAGCGACGTCTTGCCGACGCCCGGAGGCCCGAGGAAGCACAGGATCGCGCCGCCGCCTTCGGGCTTCAGCTTGCGGACGGCGAGGTACTCAATGATCCGGCGTTTAACCTTGTCCAGATCATGGTGATCGCGATCGAGAATCTTGCGGGCCTCGATCAAATCGAGCTTGTCGTCGGTCGTCACCGCCCACGGCAGTTCCGACAGGATCTGCAGGTACGTGCGGATCACGCCGTACTCGGGAGAGGCCGACGGGATCGCCTCCAGCCGGCCGAGTTCGCGCTCGGCTTCTTTCATGATCGGCTCGGGCAGCTTGGCGGCCACCAGCTTTTCGCGGAGCTGATCGACCTCGCTCCCGCCGCCGGGCCCGCCGTCGGATTCGCCGAGTTCCTTGCGGATGGCCTTGAGCTGCTCCTGCAGGTAGTAGCGGCGTTGGCTCTTGTCGATGTTTTCCTTCACCTGCGTCTGGATCTTGCTCTGCAGTTCCAGCACATCCAGTTGCGTGGCCAGGCGCGAGGCGATCAGCCGGAGGCGTTTTTCAACGTCGAGCTCTTCGAGCATCTGCTGCTTGTCGGTGGTATCCGCCTGCAGGTTGGCCGCCAGGAAATCCGCCAATGCCGACGGGCTGGTGATGCTGTTGAGGACTTGGGCCGCCTCATCCGGCGTGTTGGGCGACAGCTCGATCACGCGGTTGGCCTGCTGGCGCACGCTGGCGAGCAGGGCGTCCATCTCCGCGCCGGTGGGCGGGGAGCCGTCGTCGAGCAGTTCGATCTTGCCGAGCGCGAACGGGTCGGTCTGTTCCAGCGACAGCAGCCGGAACCGCGTCAGCCCGTGAACGATGATGCTCTGGTTGCCGTCGGGCAGCTTAAAGAGCTTCAGAATCATGCACGCCACGCCGACGGTGTGGAGATCGCCGTACTGCGGATCTTCCACGTCGGGGTTTTTCTGTGTGATCACGCCGATGACTTTTTCCCCGGGCATGACTTCGTCGAGCAGCGACTTGCTTTTCTTACGCCCTACATTCAAGGGCATGACGGTGCCGGGAAAGACCACGATATTGCGGATCGGCAAAATCGGCAGCACGTTCGGGATCTTCAACTGCTGGCCGTTGCTGCCGGTCTTGATCGTGGTCGACTCGGGCGTTCGTTCGATGATCTGGGTGTCTGCCATTATGTTTAGTCATTGGTCATTGGTCATTAGTCATTTGTGAATCAAGAGTTGGTGAGTTCACAAACGATTAATGACCAATGACCAATGACTCCCTCTCACTTCTTCGGTAATTGAATCCACAACAGCCCGTTCTCGTACGTCGCGGTGATCTGGTCATTTATAACATCCTGCGGCAACTCAACGTGCCTGCGGAATGAGCCGTGGTCGATCTCCATCAGATGAACTCGCACCCGAGGTTGATCGCTCGTCTCCGCCGGCGACTGAACGGGCACGGTGCGGTGGCCTTTGAGTGACAATTGGCCGTCCAGCACTTCGATGTCGATCTTGTCCTTCTCCACGCCGGCCAGATCGACACACACTAGATAATAGGCTTCGGTTTCATACAAATTGACGTTCGGCGTCCATGTATCGCTGGGGTAAAAGTTGTAGTAACCCTTGGTGAGTTGATCGATGAGCTTATTCATCTGCCGGTTCACGTTCTGAAACGGCGGCTCGGATACCGAAATGATCGCCATGGCCAGTCTCCCTGATGAGAATGAACCAATTGTAGCACCGCAGGAAGCCGACTACCACGCGGCGGCTGCGTGCGGTATCTTTTCCTTTACCCTAAGGAGAATTGAACCATGCCATCCATTGACATGCCATTGGAGCAACTGCGGCAGTACAAGCCTTCGCTCTATCGGGAAGAGGATTTTGACTCGTTCTGGAACGAGACGCTGAAAGAGTCGTCCCGCCAGCCGCTTCATGCGGAATTGGTGCCCTACAATCTGGGCGCGAAAAATATCGAGTGCTTCGCTGTTCGGTTTGACGGCTTCGGCGGCGGGCGGATCGCGGGTTGGTACCTGCGGCCGACGCAGCGGGGGAAGTTCCCCGGCGTCGTCAACTACCACGGCTACAGCGGTCGCGGCGCCCGGCCGATGGATCTGCTCAGCTACGCCAGCCAGGGCATCTGCGTACTGAGCATGGATTGCCGCGGGCAGAACGGGCAATCGCAGGACAACTCGGTCACACCAGAAGGCCAGCACGCCGGCTGGATGACCAAGGGCATTCGCGATCCCAAGACCTACTACTACCGCTACGTCTACGCCGACGCCGTGCGTGCGCTGGAACTGCTGGCCGGTCGGGAGGAAGTCGACGAGAGCCGGATCGCCGTGACCGGTGTCAGCCAAGGAGGCGGGATTTCGCTGGCGGCGTCGGCGTTGTCCGATCGGCCGATCCTGTCACTGCCCGACGTGCCGTTCCTCTGCGATTTCCGCCGGGCGGTGGCGATTACGGGTATCCCGCCGTACACGGAAATCCCCAGCTTCCTCAAATCCTTCCCGCACTTGTACGAGCAGGCGTTCCGCACGCTGAGTTACTGCGACAACCTGAACCTGGCATCCAAAATCCGCTGCCGAACGGTCATCAGCAATTGCCTCTGGGACGACATCTGCCCGCCGAGCACGATTTATGGTGTGTTTCATCACATGACGTGCGAGAAATCGATCGAGGTCTACCCGTTCCACAAGCACGAAGTACCGGCCGAGCATGTGGAGACGAAATTCAAGCTGGTGATGGACGTGCTGAGGCCGTGAGCGTTAAGCAGAAGATTGAACCACGAAGCGACGAAGGAACGAAGAGGAAATGAACGCAGAGACACGGAGGCGCAGAGAAGATAGCATTTGACTTCTCTGCGCCTCCGTGTCTCTGCGTTCATTTGTTGTTTTTGCTCCTTCGTCGCTTCGCGGTTTAATTTCTCTTGTGAGGCCACCCGATCCGCCGACCAGCCCAGAGTAGCCCGCCGGATGCACCCGCGAGTACCACAATAAACGGCCAAATCGGAAGCAGCGATTTCATCGGACCAGAGGGGGCGCCGGACGCCGTGATCACGACATTGCCGGATTCGATGGCCAGATCACCTGAACCGACCTTGTGCAGGACCCCGAACAAGATGCACGGCCAGCTCATGCTCTGGTACCACGCGATACCCAGTACGCACGTCCCCAGTAACAACATGGTCGACAGCCCGAAAAACACGATTTGTCGGCGCACGGGCTTGAGGATGCGCGGCACGACAGCGTCGATCTCGCGCCCGCATTCCGGACATCGTCTGGTGCTGGCGCGAAGATCGTAATCACATTCGACGCAATGGCCTGGGCGAAGCCGCTTGCCCCAGACCCGCATCAGTAGTGCTGTCAGGGGGACACTCAACGTTCCGATGAGTAATAGCCAGTAAGGAATGCTGAATAGGTAGTTATCTCCGATCGTCATCGCGCCTAGGAACTTCCGAGTCGAGACTCTACTGTAAAGCGGTAGAACCAGTAGCGACGCACTGCGAAATGCGTCCTGCTCGAAATCTTCTTTTGGGTGCCTGTCCCCAATCGAGTGACACATGTCACCTTGGGAGAAGCTTATTTGGTGTACTTGTGTTGGGTTCAAAGAAGGCACTAGAAGGCGAATATGTCTCATCTGGCCAGCGGTCCATCCGATGCAGATCATTACGGACAAGAAGACCGCCAATAATGCGTACCGCCGGGCGATGATCGCGATCGGATTCCATCGCCGCCACTCCTCCCGTGGCTGGCGAATCCAATTGATCGCGCCACGGATCGGCATGACGGCCAGCATCGCCGCCACCAGCCACGCCGGCAGGGTGATCAACTGCATCGGCAGGGATTGTTCGGTGTAAATCTGTTTGCCTTCGCCGTCCACCATCCCCTGCAGAGGCGTGCGCATGACGTACCGGCTGGTCGCCCGGAACGTCCACATGTCGTCGGCCGATGTGGTGGCCAGTTCGTGGGCTGGCAGGTCGGTGAGCTGGCCGAGCGAAAGCTCCAGCGATTGGCAGTATCGGAAATCGCGAAGGGAATCCGTCAAGCCCGTGCAATCGAGTTGAATCGCGCCGTGATGGATGTACAGATGCGACCGCGAGTCAGCGAACCGTACGGTGCGAAGAATCACCACGTGATCGCTGATCCAGAGTCCGCACAAAGCGATCAACAGCGCGAAGGACGCGATCGTTAAGCAGGTTTTCAATCGCTCGAGCATCGAAGCATCCGTTCTTCGATCAAAGTGGTGCGTGATCCATCACGCGATGCCGATAGATTACCCGATTGCGACAAGTTGGCTACAATACCCGGCGACGGGAATCTCAACCGTACCACGGGCCTCCGGCCCGTGCGTATAGTGCGGATATTGATCAAGATCCCGGTTTTCCCAATCTGGACGTCGCGCGCACGGTCCGGAGGACCGTGGTACAACGAGCCCGCGCGGCCTCGGACGCAGTATTGGCCGCAATTGATCACCGATCCTGAAGGAGCGACCCTTGTCCGGCGATAATTTTTTCGACTTTCGCGAGAAAGTCACACCCAAGCCCAAACCGTTCACTGCGGAGAAAGATCCAGCGGCGGCGCTCACCGTCACACAACTGACGGCCAAGATCGACCAAGCCCTTAAAGCCGGTGTCGGCGGATCGCTGCTGGTCCGCGGCGAAGTCACCAATTTCACCCGTCAGCGGCAGTCCGGCCACCTATATTTCACGCTCAAAGACGCCGGCGCGACGATCGACTGCGTGATGTTCCGCGGATCGGCCGAGAAGCTGCAGTTTGAGCCGGGTGACGGGTTGGAGCTGTTGGCCAAGGCGACGATCGGGCTTTACGCGCAGCGGGGTAAGTATCAATTGATCGTTTCTTCGCTTCAGCCGCTGGGCGCGGGAGCGCTGGAGTTGGCGTTTCAGCAGCTTCGGACCAAGCTCGAGGCCGAAGGATTGTTCGACGCCGTCCGCAAGCGCCGGCTGCCGAAGTATCCGACGCGGCTCGTGCTCGTCACCAGCCGCGAGACGGCGGCGCTGCAGGACATGCTCAAAGTCCTCCGCCGGTATCCGTGGGTGAAGTTGTACCTGTACCACGTCGCCGTCCAGGGCGCGGCGGCGGCCCCCGCGATCGCGGCGGCGCTGGAGCACCTCACTAACACGCTCCACACCATCGGCGGGGCCGACGCGATCATTGTCGCCCGCGGCGGGGGATCGCTGGAAGACCTGTGGGCGTTCAACGACGAAGCCGTCGCCCGTGCGATCGCCGCGACCAAAATCCCCGTCGTCAGCGGCATCGGCCATGAGGTGGACGTCTCGATCGCCGACTTGGTGGCTGATTACCATGCCCACACGCCCACCGAAGCCGCCCGCGTGGTGATGACGAACTGGGAGAAGGTGCTGAACGACCTGGCCACCAGCGGCGGGCGGCTGGATCAGGCGATGCGCACCAAGCTCGCCCACAATCGCCAGCGTCTGGCGACGCTGGAGCGGCAGGAGCTGTTCCGCCGGCCGTTGGATCGCATCTATCGGCTGCAGCAGCGGCTGGATGATCGCGAGCGGGCATTGCAGAACGCCGAGAGCGCCAAGCTGCGGCTGCTGCGTCGCCGGCTGGATGCGATGTCGCAACGGCTCGATCGCGTGCGCCCGTCGGCGATGGTCGCCCGCTGGCGGGCCGAGCTCGGCCGGCGCGAGACGCTGCTCCGCGTGGCAGAACAGCGAAGGATCAAATCGCTCGGTGAACGCCTCGCCCGTGCCGCCGGCCGGCTAGCTCGGTCCCATCCGTCCATGCTTCTGAAATTGGTTCGTCAGAGATTGGCTTCCCAGAGCGATCGGCTCGAACGCAATATGCGAGCGAGCATCGACCGGCAACGAGCCACGATTGACGCGATCGACAAACACCTCCACGCGGTCGGGCCCGATCAGGTGCTGTCACGCGGGTACAGCATCACGCTTACCGCAGGTGGTCAGGTGGTCCGGCGAGTGGGGGATGTGTCGCCCGGAGACGGGATCGTCACGCGCGTCTTTGATGGCGAGATCGCCTCGACCATCAATTCGCCCACCCAGCCGGGGTTGTTTGATAAAGGCGATCGTTGATATTGATCGTTTGTGATTTGAGCAGAGGTATCAACATCCCAATCAGACAACAAGGTGGCTTCCGATAGAAAATCGACCGCCTCGGACTTTGCGTAAAAGGGTTGCGAAACTCGATCAGGCCAAGGGCGAGAATGCAGACAACAGTCCAATTGCGCACGCCTCCAGCGTCAAACTGATACCAATCAAGGCAGCCCGCAAGGGGGCTACTTGTTTGATTCCGGGTGTGACGGGAACCGCAATCGCGGGCTTGGCGTCGCGGAAGATGAGTTTCTTCAACCCTTTTCGCATCAGCTTGAACGACTCACGGAGAATCAGATACGGCTCGTTCCAGGGGATATCGTGCTTCGACACGAATGGAAGCCACTTGAGTAGCCCGCGCCACTCGCGACGATCCACGCAACGGCGCAAGTGCTGCGGGAACATATAAATCTCACTGTCGCGGGGTGAAATGGTCGGTTGCTGCGGCTGGATGACTTGCCGTCCCTCGAGCATCGCGGCGATAGACTTGGCGGGATCGATCCCCGCCATTTTGACCAGGTGCGTCACGGGGGTCGGCCTGGGGTTGAACTCCAGGACCTTCACCGCGCCGTCCTCGTCGCGGCAGATCCAATCCATTCCCGCCAAGCCGGTGAATCCGGTCATCTTCCCGACGGCGGTGACGATCGCTTCCATTTCCGGGTAAATCGCAATCCGGCGGACGCACGACGGCCCGAACGGTTCGGGGTGGACCATCGGCTCGCTCGACGCCATCCAGAACAGCGGCCTGCCGTGATCGAACATCAACTGCGTTGAACCGATCCGTCCGGCGATGAAATCCTGTACCACGATCGGATAGCGATGGGAAAACTCCGCGAGTATCACTGAAAGCTGTTGTGGATCGGACGCCTTGCGGACCCCGTTCCCGGCAAAACCACGGGCGGTCTTGATCATGACCGGATATCCGATCACCTCCGCCGCAGCGCAAACGGCTTCGGCGGTGTCACAGACTCGCGACTCGGGGATCGGCACCCCGTGCTTCATCGCGGCTTTGCAGAACGAAGCTTTACTGATGATGGCGTTCCAATTGGTGTCGTTCAACTCGACCGGGAAATGCCGCCCCGGCCACGCCTCCCCGTCCCGCGACTCGTACGCTGCCACCAACGTCGGTTCATCGCCGTAGATGAGCCAGTCGATCTCGGGATGAGCCTCCGCGTAAGCACGCAACGCGGTCATGTGTTCAACCGGGTGCTCACTGGCAATGACATTGGTCGTGATGTAGCGAGAATTCGCCGCAGGACATCCCTTGGGCGCAAACAGGGTTACTTTGCAGCCAGCTTGATGCAACAGAAGTGGCAACCGCTTGAGTCCGTTCCAGTGGCCCAAGATCGTGCTGACCAGAACGTTACGATTCGTCGAACGACTTGCCATTATATGCAGTATATCGAACAACTCACGACGAACAGTTAATAGGCGTTCAAAATTCTAGAAAAATCGCGTTTTATCAGCTCGCATTGGTTGTGCAGGCCCTGATAAACAACACATCGACACGATCTTGAGACCCTGTCGCATCGACCTGGTCACATACTTCCTGCTTACACTGTGCAGGATTTACGCACGTGAGAGGGAACGCGCGTGAGCAGCTTGACGTTCACGCCATTCCGCACAAAAAAAAGCGGTGCGGAAAATGAGTATTCCGCACCGCTTTTGATTTTCAATGAATTATCGGACTATTTCGTCCAGCCCTTCTTAAAGTCTTCGAGGGCCTTCTTCAGCTTCGTCTCGTAGGCTTCGGTCAGTTCGGGCTTGGCTTTCAGGTCGCTCAGGACGTCTGGAGCGCTGGTGCTGAGGAACGCCAGGAGCTTTTCCTGATACTCGTTGATCCGGCCGGTTTCGATTTCGTCCAGGTAGCCCTTCGTGCCGGCGTAGATCAGGACGATTTCCTGCTCCACGGGCATCGGGCGGTACTGCGGCTGCTTGAGCAATTCGACCAGGCGGGCACCGCGGTCGAGCTGCTTCTGGGTGGCCTTATCCAGTTCGGTACCGAGCTGGGCAAACGCTTCCAGTTCGCGGTAGGCGGCCAGGTCCAGCTTGAGCGAGCCAGCGATCTTCTTCATCGCCTTCGTCTGGGCGTTACCACCCACGCGAGACACCGAGATACCCACGTTCACGGCCGGACGAACGCCGGCGAAGAATAGTTCGGGTTCCAGGTAGATCTGGCCGTCGGTGATGGAGATGACGTTCGTCGGGATGTACGCCGACACGTCGCCGTCCTGCGTTTCGATGATCGGCAGTGCGGTGAGCGATCCGCCTCCATTGGCGTCGGACAGTTTCACCGAACGCTCGAGCAAGCGGCTGTGGAGATAGAACACGTCGCCCGGGAACGCTTCGCGGCCCGGCGGACGACGCAGCAGCAGCGACAACTGACGGTAGGCAGCAGCCTGCTTCGAAAGGTCGTCGTACACGCACAGCGTGTGCTCGCCCTTCCACATGAAGTACTCGGCCATCGCCGTGCCGGCGTACGGGGCGATGTACTGCAGCGGGGCGGGATCGGCGGCGGTGGCGACGACGACGGTGGTGTATTCCATCGCGCCGGCCTGACGCAGGATTTCAACGATGCCCGCGACGGTCGATTCCTTCGAACCGACTGCGACGTAAAAGCACTTAACGCCCTTACCCTTCTGGTTGATGATCGTGTCGATGGCGATGGCGGTCTTGCCGGTCTTGCGGTCGCCGATGATCAGTTCGCGCTGGCCGCGACCGATCGGGATCATGGCGTCGATCGCCTTAATGCCGGTCTGCAGCGGCTCGGTCACCGGCTTACGCTCGGCGATGCCGGGGGCCACGATGTCCATCTTGCGGGTTTCGGTCGACACCACGGGGCCCATGCCGTCCAGCGGCTGACCCAGCGGGTTCACCACGCGGCCGATGACCGCGTCACCCACGGCGACTTCAAGCAGTCGGCCGGTGGACTTGACGGTATCGCCTTCTTTGATGTCGAGGTAGATGCCGAAGATGACGGCGCCGATCGACTCGTCTTCAAGGTTGAAGACCTGGCCCATGGTTCCGTTCTGGAACTCGAGCAGTTCGCCGGCCATCGCGTTCGACAGACCGTAGATACGGGCGATGCCGTCACCAACTTCGATGACGGTGCCGACATTGCTGACCTGGACCTTCTGGTCAAAGCCGGCGATTTCGCCCTTCAGGATATTCGTGATTTCCGCAACGTTGATGGCCATGTGTTCCTCTTATAAGTTGCCAGTTGTCAGTTGCCAGTTGTCAGTTCAAGCAATTGCCTTCACTGGCAACTGGCAACTGACAACTGGAAACTTATTTATTTCGGTCTTGCCGCTAAAAAGTTCTGTTTGATTGCTTCCAATTGGTACTTCACGCTGGCGTCGATGAGCTTGTCTTCGACGCGGAGCATCAGCCCGCCGATGATCGATTCATCGACGCGGGCGTTAACGGTGGCCGTCTTGCCCAAAGCCGAGCTGACTTTCTGCTGGATCAGGTTCATCTGGTCCATCGTCAGTTGATGGGCGACGGTCACGTCGACTTCGATCTTGTTCCGCATCTTGTCGACGAGGTACTGATACGCCTCGGCCACTTCGCTGAGTGTGTTGAGCCGGCCCTTGGCGTTCAGCACGCCGAGGAAGTTCACCAGCAGGGGAGCGACCTTACCATCGAACGCACGCTTCAGAAGCGCGGCCCGCTGGGCAGTGCTTACGCTCGGGTCGATCGTGAAGAGCTTGAGCGCCGGCGTGTCTTTGACGGCCGTCGCGATGCTGCTCAGATCCGCGCCGATCGCGTCGGTCTGTCCCTGCGCTTCAGCCAGCTCCAGCAGCGACTGGGCGTAGATGACGGCGGTGGTGGAATGGTGTTTAGTCTTCATGGTTTGTGCGTTAGGCGTTAGAAGCTAGGCGTTAGGTATTAGGCGTTAGGTATTAGGGAAACAGTCGACTGCATTTCCTAATACCTTATACCTAACGCCTAATACCTAATACCTAACTACTTCCTTAGTTCTTATTCACCGTCTGCAACTGCTCCAGGCTGCGGGCGACCAGGTCTCGCTGGTCATCGGCGTTCAGGCTGCGACGCAGAATCTTCTCGGCCACGCTGGTGGCGAGGGTCGCGGCCTGGTCGTACACCTCGCGGAGGGCGGTGGTCTTGGCCGACTCGATGTCCTTGAGGGCTTTTTCCTTGGCGTCCTCGGCTTCGGCCTGACCGCGGGCACGGATGCCGGCGGCGGTGGTTTCGGCGTCGGTGACGGCCTTGGCGATCATCTCGCGGACGGTTGCCTCGGTCTGCTGCAGCTTGGCGGTGTATTCCTTGAGGGTCGCTTCGGCCTTGGCGCGGGCGGCTTCGGCGCTGGCGATGTCGCCGCGGATCTTGGCTTCACGAGCCTTCAGGCCGGCCAGCACGTTCTTCCAGGCGGTCGGGTAGAGGATAATCAGCATGATCGCGAAGATCGCGATGGTCCAGATCATGCGGTCAGGGTGGATGTCGAGAAGGCCTTCGGGCTTTTCATGGCCGCCGGCTTCAGAGGCTCCCTTTTCAGGCGAAACGGCGTGCGAGTCGCCGTGAGCGCTGACGGCTTCGGTCGCCTTCTTCTCTACCGTCGGGGCATGTTCGCCATGCTCCTGCGCGAACGCGGGAACCGTCATCGCCAGCGGGAAGGCCAGCATCGCAGTGAGCAACAATCGCTTGATCATGTTTTCCTCTTCGAGCTTCGAATCGCGTCACTCGTAGCACGGCCGTCCCGGCCGTGTCCAAGCACCTTGGCATGGGCGGGACGCCCATGCTACTTTCAAAGACGACTCACGCGCTTTCGCACGTAAGCCGCCGAAGTTCAATCGACTATTAGAACTTGCCGACGAGCTGGAAGCAGACCACCAGCGCGAAGAAGGTGAAACCTTCGATCAGCGCGGCTGCGATGATCATGTTCGTGCCGATTCGGCCGCCAGCTTCCGGCTGACGAGCGATGCCTTCCATCGCGCTACCGGCGATGTGGCCGATACCCTTGGCGGCGCCGAATACGACGATGCCGGTACCGATGGCCAGGCCGAGGATGCCCAGACCCTTATCAGAGAACAAAACCCACTGAGCCGCTTGCGCGAGCATGGGAACCATGGAAATCTCCTTCCGGGAAAACCCGGAAAACAGGCGTTGGATCAGGAAACCCTGACACCGACGCGGATGATGTTGTTGCCGAACTTAATCAAATGCCTTGAGGCGTCGGCTGCTCATCAAGGACTTTGTTTCGTTTGAATAAGTTGCCAGTTGTTAGTTGCCAGTTGCCAGTGAATGCGTCTTTCTGGCAACTGGCAACTAACCACAGGCAACTTATTTCTCATCAGTGTTCCGGTGCCACCGCCGAGGCGATGAACAGCGTTGTCAGGAACGTGAAGATGTACGCCTGCAGGAACGCGACGAACAGTTCCAGGAAACGGATCAACAAACTCAGCAAGGTGATCGGAGCTGCGATACCAAATTGCTGCAGCGTAAACAGACCGATCGGGACCAATCCAATCAGCACCGCCAGCACGATGTGACCGGCGATCATGTTGGCGAAAAGTCGGATGCTCAGGCTGACGGGTTTGATCACCGCGCCGATCAGTTCCAGCACCAGGAGCAATCCCCACAGCAGGATGTCGGGGATCCACATCAGCGGGCTTTCGCCGTGCTTGGGCTTGAACGGGTGCGGGGCGAAGTTCCAGAAGTACAACGGGACGGCCATCACGATCGCGACGATCGGGTTTGTGCCTTTGGCAGCTCCGTGGCCGAGTTCGTGGAGATGGCCGTCGTCGGCCTTATGGTGGTGATGGCCAAGGTGCTGGTCATCGCCGTAATGGGCGGTGGGGTTGGTCAGTGCTTTAAAGTTTGCTGGAACGTCCGCGGCGAGACCTTCGCCGCGGACATGCTCCAAATCCTGCGCCGCTTCGTGCCCATGCCCGCCATCGGCGGAATGTTCTTCGTGATGACCGTGATGGCCGTAGCTGCCGTCAATCAATGACTTGGCGACCTGGATGATGCCCGACAGGTGAATGAACAGAAACGCACAAATCGCCAGGCCAGCCGTCGTGTTGATGTTGCCGGTCGCCGTGCCGCCCCAGTGTTCGCCTTTTTCGCCGACCGCGAGAGCGAAGATATCGCCGAATGGAATCTGCCCAAGCAGGTTGCAGAACAGGATGAAGAAAAACAGCGTCCAAAGGAACGGAACGAAGCGGTCGGTGTGTTCTTTGAGAGCAGGGCGGAAGACTTCAACGCGGAGGAACTCGAGGATGCTTTCGAAGAAGTTCTTTGGGCCGGTCGGCGCTTCCAGCGATGCCTTGCGGAACAGGACGGGGAAGATCAGCAGCATCAGCACCGCTGCGACGACCGCCATCATCATCTGATTGGTGACATCGAACGGCCCGATGTGCAGGTGAAGCTTGTGAGGCAGCACGTGATCGAGCGGATCGGAAGCAGCGAGCAGGTTCAGAAGCATGCGATTCCCTTAATTCTTCGGCGTCGCCGGCGGCTTGGCCGCATCAGGAGGCGCCGAATTCACGGACTGTACGTAACAGACGACTAGCACGATCAGGCTGGTCCAGTACATCGCGCCGATCCAGTAAACGAAACTGGGGCCGGGCTTCAGTTTGACCAGCGCCAAACCGCCAGCACCGGCGGCGGTCATCAGGTGCAGGATCGATCCGACCAGGGCCGCCTGCGACGTGGCGTACTGCGAATAGCCCCGGACCAACACCATCGGCACCGTTGCGAGTCCAGAGGCGAAGAAACAAATCGCCACGGCTAACACCAACTCACGATTCCCCGGTGCCACTCCGATCACCTTGCACGTCGACCAGCCGAGACCGGCGACGACGAGTAAGGCGATTGGAACCAGCCAAAGAGCGCGCATCGAACGGTTGAATCCTTGGTCAATCCTTATTGATGCGGATGGCATCTTTAATCAGCAAATACATGCCCGAAGCCAGCCCTAGCATCACGCCGATGAGTAAGCCCCAAGGCGTCCATCCGTATCGGTTGTCCAGCCACCGTCCGACGAGAACACCAAGTCCTACGCCGACCGCGATTTGCAAGCCGATTCCTACGAACCGTCCCGCACCGGGTTCATCGTTGTTGGACATGAGGTTCCGCCACTCCGGGATTGTGCAAAAAAGCACAATCCCCTCGGTCTGCACGCCCGAGAGGCGGATAAGTTAGTGGGGGAGTTGGGTTTGGTCAAGCTGGGGAGGGGCGGGATTGTTGGATTGTGAATGGGGAAAGCTCGTGATTTCGGAGCTTGCCACTTAAGTGGCAAGCCCAATCAATCCTCGTCATTATGTAGCTGCGACGCCTGCGTCGCCACCTTAACAGTGCGGAATTGGCGACGCAGGCGTCGCAGCTACATCAATACGATGTCAACGTCCGCAAGCCCCGCGCTGCTCGTTCCCGCTGAACCACCGTCCACAAAGCAGGGTCATCATGAAGAAACCGCGTGAACTGGCTCGACCCGACTCCCAGCATTTCCCTAGCCGGTCCCGTCGCCCATTCGCACGCCGCTAGTACATCCAAGACAAGTCCGACGACGAGCGGATAAGCCGGATTCTTTTCCGAAACCGCCAAGGAAAAGCCCGCCGGTACTTTAAACATCGCCAGTTCGATCGGCTGGCGTAGCTCGATCGCCACGCGAAGCCGCAAGCGGCGGAGGGCCATCGCGCGGTTCTGCGCCTGGCTCCGTAATTCGCCGGCGACCGCCTGCAAACCGGTGGGTTTGTGGGTGATCCGCACCGCCGAACTGGTTTTGTTCCGCTTTTGCCCGCCTGGACCGGGACCGCGATACGTCTCGACCTGACAGTCCGAGAGGAATTGCTCATCGCTCAGATTTCGCAGCTCAGCAGGGATCACAATTCCATCCGATTCAAAAAATTAACCATATGATTCACAATCACTTACACGCGTTTCTTAACATTTCTCACGCCGATAACGTCGTCCTAACCGTTTGTTAATAATCCGGATTTATCGTCCGCCTCGAATACGAGACGAGGAACTCATTCTACAAGGAGAAGGTTTATGTTGCAGATGATGAAGCGGGCGAGTATCGCATTGGTCGGTAGCCTGGCGATCGCCGGCACTTGTATGGCCGAGACGCGTCTTCAGGGCGCTGGGGCGACGTTCCCCAATCCCATCTATCAGAAATGGGTCATCGAATACCAGAAAGCCAACCCCGAAGTGAAAATCGACTACCAGTCGATTGGTTCCGGCGGCGGAATCAAGGGCATTACCGAGCACACCGTCGACTTCGCCGGGTCCGACGCTCCGATGAACAAGAAGGAAATCGCCGCAGCCAAGGATGAAGTGGTTCACATCCCGACCGTCGCCGGCGCAGTCGTGGCCGCTTACAACCTCCCCGGCTTCAATGGCGAGTTGAAACTCACCGGCCCGTTGGTGGTCGACATCTTCTCCGGCAAGATCACCAAGTGGAACGACGCGAAAATCGCCGAAGCCAACGCCGGCGCATCGCTGCCTGACATGGACATCACCGTCGCTTACCGCACCGACGGCAGCGGGACGACCTTCGTCTTCTCCAGCTATCTGGCGACGCAGAGCGAAGACTTCAAGTCGACGATCGGCGCGAGCAAGCAAGTGAAGTGGCCGGTCGGGCAGGGCGGCAAAGGTAACGAAGGCGTGACCGCCATCGTACAGGCTTTCCCGGGCGCGGTCGGTTACATCGAAGTCAACTACGCATTGGCGAACAAGATTCCGTACGCCTTGCTCAAGAACAAGGCTGGTAAGTTCATCAAGGCCGGTCCTGACTCCGTCTCTGCCGCCGGTTCGGGCGCGGTGGATCAGATGAAGGAATCGCTGGCGGTCAACATCTGGGATCAGACCAGCGAAGCCGCCTATCCGATCTCGGCGTTCACCTATATCATCGTCTACAAGGATTTGGCCTACCTGAAGAGCCCGGAGAAGGCGACGGCTTTGGTGAAGTTCCTGAAGTGGTCGGTCACCGGGGACGGCCAGGCATTGGCGACCTCCATGGACTACGCCCCGCTGGCCGACGGCGTGAAGGCCAAAGCAGGCGCAGCCATCGACGCCCTGACCTTCGGCGGTAAGCCGCTGAAGTAGCGTCAGTGTGGCCTCGAATGGTATACATTCTGGGTAACCATGAGCCAAATGACTCCAAACCCGTCACCGCCGGAAGAAACCCTTCCGGCGGTGACGTTTGATTTCACCTCTCAACGAGCCGGCATAAGCGGCGATACGTTGTTGCGCCTGGTGACGCAGGGTAGTGCCTGCACCATCCTCCTGATGTTGGCGGCGCTGCTCATCGTGCTGACCCACGCCGCCATGCCGACGATCCGCTCGTTCGGGTTGAAGTTTCTGACCGGGACCGAATGGCGATCGAACGCGCTTGAACAGCCGCGCCGCGGCCCTGACGGAAAACTCGTCTTCGACGCCGACGGCGAGCAGATCGTCGACACCATTGAACCGGTCTTCGGCGCATTGCCCGTCATCTGGGGAACGGCGATGACTTCGGTCATCGCGCTGACCTTTGCGATCCCGCTGAGTTTCGGGACAGCTTTATTCCTGATCCGCATCGCCCCTCGCGTGACAGTGGGGCCGGTGAGTTTCATGGTCGAATTCCTGGCCGCCATCCCCAGCATCGCGTACGGCATCTGGGGCTTGTTCGTGTTCGGACCCTTCATGCAGAAGTACTTGGAGCCGTGGTTGAACGGTGTATTTGACACCGTGCCGGGTTTGGGCTTTATGCACTTCAGCGGCATGGCCACCGGCCGAGACATGCTGTGCGGCGGATTGCTGCTGGGAATCATGATTATCCCGATCATCACTGCCATCAGCCGCGACGTGCTGAACGGCGTGCCTCGGGCGCAGATCGAAGGCACCACCGCCTTGGGCGCGACGTGGTGGCAGAGCAGCAAAGAAATGCTGAAGTACAGTCGCAGCGGCCTGTTCGGTGCGGTGATGCTCGGACTTGCGCGGGCCGCAGGTGAGACGATGGCGATCACGATGGTGATCGGCAACAACAACCAGATTTCGCCGTCGCCGTTCGCACCGGCACAGTCGATGGCGTCGCTGCTGGCGAATGAGTTCGCCGAAGCTTCCGGTGATCTGCAGCGGTCGGCGCTGATCGAAGTTGCGCTCATCCTGCTGGTGATGTCGCTGATTTTTAACGTGATCGCAAGGAAACTGGTTGTAGGTAAAGGTGCCCGCACATCGGCGGCGCATTAGAGGAAGTGAATGAACGCCAAGGAAGAGGGATGAAAAAGACCTGATGGATTTCTTGGCGTTTGATCTTGGCGTTCTTGGCTTCTTGACGTTCATTTAATGTATCTTGATTTCGGAGTTGAGATGTCCGCAGTCCCCGACCCCATTCGCTTCCAGGTCTCGCCCAAGGCGACCCTGCACGACCGCATCGACCGCTTGAAAAGCAATTTCATGATCGGCCTGTGCGTCGCTTTCGCGGCGTCAGTGCTGTTCTTACTGATTCTCGTCGTGTCGTTTCTTGTCTACCGTGGGTTTGATTCGCTGAGTTGGAGTTTCTTCACCACTGAACCCACCGGCGATCCGCACAACCCCGGCGGGATGCTGCACGCGATCATCGGCACTTGCACGTTGATCGGGTTGGCCAGTTTGATCGGCATCCCGATGGGCATGTTGGCTGGCATGTACCTGTCGGAATACGAAGTCGGCTCGAAAATCGCCGGCCCGGTCCGGTTCATCGCCGATGTGCTGGCCGGGGTACCGAGCATTGTGGTTGGAATCCTTGGCTACGAGTTGCTTGTCCGGCCGATCGGCAACTACAACGCCTGGGCGGGAGCGCTGGCGTTGGCATTTATCATGATCCCGATCGTCTCGAGGACCACCGAAGAAATGCTCCGTCTTGTGCCGGGTAGCTATCGCGAAGCGTCGATGGCGCTTGGCGCAACCAAGGCCACGACGATCCTCAAAGTCGTCCTCCCTTCGGCCACGGGAAGCATTGTGACAGGCGTGATGCTCGCCATTGCCCGAATCGCCGGCGAAACGGCTCCGCTGATCTTCACGACGCTCGGAAGCCGGCTGATTCCGTTTTACGCCAATCCGCAAAAAGGGTTTGAAATCAGCAAATGGCGCGATCTGAACGAACCGTTCCCGTCCCTCACCAAGCAGGTGTACGACTACGCGACCGGCCCGTACGAAGAGCAGAAGAAAGTCGCGATGGCTGGCATTCTCATGCTCATCCTTCTCATTTTCTTCGTGAATGTCTCGATCCGCCTGGTCGCACGCCGACACGGGAAATGACAACGATGAAGGATGAAAAAAAGACAAACGATGTTCTCCATTTCATCCTTCCCCCTTCATCCTTTGGTATTATCGGCCCATTCAAATCTGCACTTAGACGTAGACCGTCAAGGGTTCGCGCGTACAATGGCGTGCCATGGCTTCGGTCTGTTTTTACTTTCAGGTGCATCAACCCTTTCGCCTCAGGCGCTACAGCGTCTTTGATACCGACCGACATTACTTCGACGAATTGAAGAACGCCGAACTCTTCCGCAAAATCGCGGCCAAGTGCTATTTGCCTGCAAACCAAGTGCTGCTGGAGGCGATCCGCAAGCACGAAGGTCGATTTCGCATCGCGTATTCCATCACCGGTACGGCACTGGAGCAGTTTGAGAAAGAAGCGCCTGAGGTGCTGGACAGCTTCCACCAGCTCAACGCCACCGGCTGCGTGGAGTTTCTCGATGAGACTTACAGCCACTCGCTGGCGTTTCTCTACTCGCGTGAAGAATTCCGGGCCCAAGTGGAAATGCACCGTAATAAGATCAAAAGCTTATTCGGCCAGGAGCCGCGGGTTTTCCGTAATACGGAGCTGATCTACAACAACGACTTGGCCCATTTCGTCAGCCACATGGGATACGACGCGATCCTGGCCGAAGGGGCGGATCATGTGCTGGGCTTCCGCAGCCCGAATTTCGTCTACCGTCCGCCGCACGCGCCCAAGCTCAAGCTTCTGCTCAAGAATTACCGTTTGAGCGATGACATCGCCTTCCGTTTCAGTGAGCCCAAATGGGAGCAATACCCGCTGACGGCCGAGAAATTTGGGCAGTGGGTGAACCAGATCAACGGCAACGGGTTCCTGTGCAACATTTTCCTCGACTACGAAACCTTCGGCGAACACCAGTGGGCCGAGACAGGTATCTTCGATTTCCTCAAGCACGTGCCTGAAGAAGTGATGAAGCACGGCAATAATGAGTTCCTCACCCCCAGCCAGGTGATCGACCGCTACGAACCCGTCGGCGAGATTGACGTGCCCCACATGACCAGCTGGGCCGACACCGAGCGCGATTTGTCGGCGTGGCTGGGGAACGCGATGCAATCCAACGCCTTGCACGAGCTTTACAAGCTGGAAGGCCCGCTCAAGGAAAAGGGCGATCCGCAGTTACTTGAAGACTGGCGTCGGCTGACGACCAGCGACCATTTCTACTACATGTGTACCAAGTACTGGGCCGACGGCGATGTTCACCGGTATTTCTCGCCTTACGAAAGCCCGTACGACAGCTACATCAACTTCATGAACGTGCTGGACAACGTGCAATCGCGTCTGCGTGAAACGCCGTTGTAACCGCGATAGCCGAACAACCGACGTAGTGCCTATACTGTCACATCTAACGGAAGGAACCTTATGAAACCTATTCTCGCTGCGCTGATTCTCTCACTGCTTTCCCCACTGGCGACGCTGGCCGCCATTAAGACCGCCACCATCGAATACAAGGACGGCGAAGTCACCTGCAAAGGCCATCTCACCTACGACGACGCCGCCACCGAACCCCGGCCGGGAGTGCTGGTGATTCCGGAATGGTGGGGGCTGACGCAGTACCCGAAGGATCGCGCCAAGCAGTTGGCCGAACTCGGCTACGTCGCGTTCGTTGCCGATATGTACGGCGACGCGAAAACCACCGACGATCCTGCCGAAGCCGGTAAGCTCGCCGGTGCGCTCAAGCCCAACCCCGACAAGTTCCGTGCCCGTACCAAGGCCGCCCTTGAGGCGTTCAAAAACACCGCCGAGACAAGCAAACTCGATGCGAGCAAGCTCGCCGCCATCGGCTACTGTTTCGGCGGATCGGCCGTGCTCGAGCTGGCCCGCAGCGGTGAACACATCGCCGGCGTGGTCAGCTTCCACGGCGGCCTCGCCTCGCCCGCTCCCGCCAAGCCCGGCGAATTGAAAGCCAAAGTGCTCGTCTGCAACGGTGCTGCCGACGCGTGGGTAAAGCCCGAGGAAGTGGCGGCGTTTGAAAAAGAAATGAAAGACGCCGGTGCCCAAGCCAAGATCATCAATTACGACGGCGCCGTCCACGCCTTCACCAACCCCGACGCCGACCGCCACAAGATCCCGAACGTCGCTTACAACGAAAAGGCCGACAAGGAATCGTTTGAGGCGATGAAGGCGTTTTTCGCTGATCTGTTCAAAGCCAAATAGGATCATCGACCACAGATAAACACAGATGCACACAGATAAGAAGAATTGAATTCTTATCTGTGTGCATCTGTGTTTATCTGTGGTCGATTTTACGCCCCAGCCGTCTCACGAAAGAAGAATAAACTTACCGCAGCCAGCGCCGCGGCAATCGTTGCTGCAAGCCATGCTTGATCGTGCAGGATCGGCAAGTTCAGGCGGTGGGCGAACATCGCGATGACGGCCGACACCAGCACGCCTAAGCCCAGCAGCTTGCCGGTGAAGATCAACGAAATCGCCAAGATCGTCCCCGCCAGCCCACCGTTCCAACTGCCGACACCGTTGCAAACCCAATCGGGCACGGCGGTGACGCGCAGCGGCTCCATCGACCGCTTGCTTTGAAGCTCGCCGGCCTTCACTTGCTCCTTGGCGGTGGTGATGACTTTTCGCGCCGCGATGTCGGCGGGGTTTTCGGATTGTCCCTGCATGTCGGCCAGATTCTTTTTCACTTCCCAGCCGCCGTTCTTGTTCCACCACATCGCAAAGCCGGCCAATATCAGCACCGTTGCGATGAACCGAACCTGCTTGCCGAACACAAAATCCAACGGACCGCCGAATCGTCGTTTCAAGTAGCTCTCCCGTTTGTGGGGTGGGTGTTTTTCGTCGTGATGCGTGTCAGCATCGTCATAGAGATACGCTGACTGCACGACCGCCATCGAGGCCGTCGCCATCGCCTTGCCAGGCAGTGCGGTGACAGCCGACCGCTGGACTGAGGTTTCTTTTAGATGCGCAGCCTTGTCGACAAACCGCTCGGCCGACTTTTTCGCCTGCCTGGCGGCCAGCACCTCGTCGATGCCCTTGGCCCGTAGTGCCTTGGCCTCCAGCTTGGCGAGAATTTTCCGCTCCCGCGACTCCTTGCGGAGTCGCTGCTTGTGATCGACCCAGGCGATGAACGAATCCCTCCAGGCCGCGTATTTCTTCCGCTCGCGGCCGCGATCCGACTTGCCCCACATTTGCCGTGCCTGCATCTTGGCTTCGTAGCCGAAGAGGGCTTCGTAAAACGCCTCCCACTGCTCGCCGGCGTAGCGACAGACGAAGTGGCGCAGGGCGTTTTCGTCCAGCCCGCGCAGGCGCATCTGCTTGAGCATGGTTTCGGTTTGATGGACGGGCGTGGCCCGCTCCTTGTTGGTCAGCAGATCGATCGTGAAATGAAACGCCATCGCCGCCCCGACCGCCAAAACGCCAAACCCCAACCACATCAGGTGCAGATTAAACGCATACAACACGCTCACGATCGCGGCCGTCAGAATCAGGTACTTGAGCCAGTCGATGAGGTTCGCGCCAAAGATCAATTGCCGGAATTTCATAAAGACAAACGTCCGCTGGGTAATGCCTTTGGTGATCTGGTAGATAACCGCCGTCAACACGGCAAATCCGATCAGCCCGCCCGCGATAAGCGGATAACCGATCTTTGGCAGGGCACAAACGACCGCGGCGAGCAGAGTGATCGCGAAAAAGCCCTTGATGATCCATCGGCCGATCCCGGCGTATTTGCTTTCGTTAAACCGTTGGGCAGCAAACTCCAGCACCTTCACGTGTTCTTCCTTCGGGCTGAACGGCTTGCCCGAATCAACGCCAAGGTACTCCTCGATCGCGGTGATAACCGCGCCCATATTCTGGTACCGATCTTCCGGCCGCTTGGCCATCATCTTCATCACGACTGTCGACAGCATCGCCGGCACATGCTTGGCCAGTCGATCGGGCGGGGTAACGGCCTCGCGGGCGTGCTTGGTGATGACTTCGATCGCCGTTTTGCCGCTGAAAGGCGGATGCCCGGTCAGCAGGTCGTAAAACGTACAGCCGAGGGAATAAATATCCGCCCGCTGATCGACGTGGGCGGCGTCGGACGCTTGTTCGGGAGGCATAAACGCCGGCGTGCCCATCGAGATGTTGAGCTGCGTGACGTTCGCGCCGCCATCCAACGAACTACCGCCGGCCGGCTTTTCGTCCGCGGTACCGGCCCGCTTCACCAACCCAAGGTCGGCAACTTTCACGATGCCGTCGTCATTCAGCAGCAGGTTGTCGGGCTTCACGTCGCGGTGAACCATTCCGTGATCGTGCGCAAACTTCAGCCCCCGCGCCGCCTGCAGGATGTAGCCGGCCGCCACCTGCGGATCGAGCTTGCCGGTTTCTTTCAGCAGGCCGGCGAGCGTATTGCCCTCGACGAACTCCATGCTGAAGTAGTTGAGGTCCTTATCGACGCCGATGTCATGGATCTGCACCACGTTGTGGTGAGTTAGTTGGGCGGCAGCGTACGCTTCGCGGGTGAATCGGCTGATGAACTGCGGGTCGGCCGCCAGCTTCGGCGCGAGCACCTTGATCGCCACGTTGCGATCCAGCGACACCTGCCTCGCCAAAAACACCGCGCCCATTCCGCCTTGTCCGAGCTTATGCTTGATTTCATACCCGCCCAGCGAACCGGCAAGGTGGATGTCGTCGATCGGATCCTCCGGCGGCGGGGCAGGTGGCAGGGGCGCGGAAATCGCATGCTGCGAAGCAGCCGCAGCCGGCGGCGCGGTGACACCTGCGGGCGCAATCGCCTTGTGTCGGTCGATCTCGTCATCTACGGAGTTCGACGCCGGCGCGGTACTTACCGAGGCCAACGTCGCGGCAGCTTGTTTCCGGGGCGTTTCAGGTTTGCGATACTGCGGCGGTGGCTGCTGCACCTCGGTTGACTTGCGTGCCATCGGATGCTCCAACCCCAGCGCATCCTCGATCGCGTCGGCCTGCGGTTCCCCGCCGGGGATGGCTTTGACGAACGGCGCACCGTCAACCCCTTCGGGGATCATCAGCAGAAATTGACCGTGACATGCAGTGCACTTGGGCGTGTAACGGCCCGGATGTGCGCCTTTCAATTCCATCGTTTGCTGGCAATACGGGCAATGGATCGCCATCGAGTTGCCTCCGCCGGAAAAGATATGAACGCGATGCAGTCTAGATTTACTGCCGAGGCTGGTCAATTTAATTCCGTTGTTTTCAACGCGGTTTCAGCTGATCCAATATCGCATCTGAATCGATAAATCTCGATCGTTATGTTTGATTTGATCGTCTAGGCAGCTATTGTCCTGCCATGCAATACACCAATCTCGGGCGCACCGGACTGAAAGTTTCCCGCCTCTGTCTCGGCACGATGAATTACGGCCCACAAGCCCCCGAAGCCGACGGCCACGCCCAAATGGACAAGGCGATCGAATTGGGCATCAACTTCTTCGACACCGCCGACGTGTACGGCGCGAAGAAGGGCCAGGGCATCACCGAGCAGATCGTCGGCAACTGGTTCGCACAAGGCGGCATGCGGCGAGAAAAGACGATCCTCGCCACCAAGGTTTACGGCGGGATGGATCAGGATGCTGCCGACCTGACGATGAAAGTCGGTTTGAGCGCAATCAAGATCCGCCGCGGCTGTGAGAACTCGCTCAAGCGGCTGAAGACCGACTACATCGATCTTTATCAAATGCACCACATCAGCCGCGACACGCCGTGGGATGAAATCTACCAGGCGATGGAGACGCTGGTTCAGCAGGGTAAGATTTTGTACGTCGGCAGCAGCAACTTCGCGGGATGGCACATCGCCGATGCGATTCATCACGCGCGGAAGCGGCATTTCATGGGCCTCGTCTGCGAACAGCAGCAATACAGCCTCCTTTGTCGCCTGCCGGAACTGGAAGTCCTCCCAGCCGCCCAGAAATTCGGCTTGGGCGTGATCCCCTGGAGCCCGCTGGCCGGCGGGATGCTCGGCGGGGTGCTGGAGAAGCAAAAGTCCGAAGTGGCACGTCGCGGTGCCGAACACGCACAGAAACGCATCGAAAAACTCCGACCGCAGCTGGAGAAGTGGGAAGCCTACTGCAAAGAACTCGGCGAAAACCCCGCCGACGTTGCACTCGCTTGGACGCTGGCCAACCCGGCCATCACAGCGCCGATTATCGGGCCGCGGACGATGGAACAACTCACCACCTGCGTGCGGGCGCTCGAGATCAAGCTTGACGACGCCGCTCTCAAGACGCTGGACAAGATCTTCCCCGGCCCGAAGGGACCGACGGACGATGGCGTCAGCGAATGGGCCAAGCAGGCGGCGCCGGAAGCGTATTCGTGGTAGGCGTGATGGCGGCGATGAATGATCGCCCTTTAAGTCCAAACGGCTCACCCGTACCACGGTCCTCCGGACCGTGCATGAAAAGGTTCAGACTCCAGGAAATCACATTCTCCCAAAGTACGGAAGCACACGGCACGGGTGAGCCCGTTCCCGAACGCATAGGCATTCACTGCTAGTCAGAGTATTCTTACCCGCATGTCCACCCCGGCCATGTACCTGGTCCCGATCGCCGGCCCGCCGCTGGCGCCGATCACGCTGACGGCCAAGCCCGGCGGGCAGTCGATCGGCCGACACGAAAACTGCGACCTCAAACTGCCCGCCGACGCGGAGAAAGTCTCGCGCACGCATGCCCGCATCCTCGCCGACTCCACCGGCGATTGGCGGCTGACCGATCTCAAGAGCGCTTGGGGCACCTACGTCAACGGCGTGAAACTCCCCGCCGGCGAGCCCAGCGTGATCCGTGAGAACGACCTCATCCGCATCTCGCCGTGGACGTTTCGGTTCTCCTCAATCCCCAAATACCGCGGCGTGGCCACCAGTGACGACGCCGGGCATACCATCGTCCGCTCGATCGCGCCGACCGCTAACGTCGCGCTCAAGGAAGACCTCCTCAAGCTCCTGCTCGACACCGCCAGCAGCATCCACGAAGCCGCCAGCGAGCAGCAACTGGCCGAGCGGATCATGGACGCCGCCATCCGCGGCACGGGGCTGAGCAACGCGATCGTGCTTCGGCCGATCGATACCGCCGGGAAGGTGGAAGTCGTCGCCAGCCAACTCGCGCCCGGCAATCAGGGCGGTATCACCTTCAGCCGATCGCTTCTCACCGCCGCCGAGCGCGGCGAAGTCGCCGAGATCTCGCAAGCCACCGCCGGCGGGAACATCAGCGAGAGCATCGTGAGCATGAAGATCAACGCCGCGCTCTGCGTGCCGATTATGCTCGGGCCGGCACCGGCGCAGTTTTTGTATCTCGATTCCCGCGGAGCGTTGCCCAAAGCCCTGCACGCCCACGCCAGCGCGTTCGGAATTGCCCTCGGCAAGATGGCGTCGCTGGCGCTGTCAAACCTCAAGCGCATCGAGTTCGAGCGTCGCCAGGCCGCGATGGATAACGACCTCAAGGCCGCCGCCATCGCGCAGAAGTGGATCCTGCCCAAGCGGCACAACCAGATCGAGCAGTTCCTGTGCCTTGGCGAATCCCGCCCCGGCCAATACGTCGGCGGCGACTTCTTCGACGTCATCCCGCTGCCCGGCGGGAAGCTGGCGATCGCCGTCGGCGATGTCAGCGGGAAGGGCGTTCCCGCCTCGGTGCTGATGACGGCGGCTCAAGGCTTCCTGCATTCAGCTTTGCTGGCCCATGGCGATCCGGCCCGCGCCGCGACGGCGCTCAACCTCTTCATCAGCCCGCGCCGCGACGCCAGCAAGTTCGTTACCATGTGGCTCGGCGTGTTTGACCCGATCATGCGTTCTCTGCACTACGTCGACGCTGGCCACAGCTACGCCGCTCTGCTGCAGAACACCGGCCAGTTCACCATGCTCGACTCGGGAGGCGGCCCGCCGATCGGCGTGATCGACACGCAGGTCTATATCGCCGAGACGATCACTCTCCCCGCTAGCGGTAAAGTGATCGTGGTGAGCGACGGCATTATCGAGCAGTTCGGGCTGGTGAACAACGACGGAAAAATAGAGCAACAGCAGTTCGAGATGGCCGGCGTGACTGCGGCGCTTTCGCATCCGTCAAAAGACAGTGACGAACTGGCCGACGTGTTCGCCTCTGTCATCCAGCACGCCGGCACCGACCGCTTGGCCGACGACGCGACGGCTGTCGTCGTGCGGTGGTGACCTGATGTTGAAGCATCGGCGATCCGCTCGACCGTACCACGGGCTTCCAGCCCGTGCTGGCCGCGCACAAAGGTGGTAAAACTCCTACTTATCTAAAAGCCACAAAATGAACCGCGAAGACGCGAAGATGCGAAGGAATTAAGAATGAAAATCCTCTGCTTTTCTCGGCTTGTCTTCTTCGCGTCTTCGCGACTTCGCGGTTAATAGAATCTTTTAATCACACATCGCTCGCACGGGCCAGAGGCCCGTGGTACGGTCGAGTTTTCATACAAGCACCACACCATGCCCTCCCTCCCGCAAATCAACCGTGCGATCATCGCCTGCCAGACGTGCGATCGCCTGCGCGCACACTGCACCGCAGTCGCGATCGAGAAGAAAAAGGCCTACGCCGACCACGATTACTGGGGCAAGCCCGTCCCCGGTTTCGGCGACCCGGCCGCGTGGTTGTGGATCATGGGCCTCGCCCCCGGTGCCCACGGCGCCAACCGCACCGGCCGGGTGTTCACCGGCGATCGCAGCGGCGATTTCCTCTACGCCGCATTGCACCGCGCGGGCCTCGCGAACCAACCCACCTGTGTCTGGCGCGACGACGGTTTGAAACTCACCGGCGTCTACATCAGCGCCGCCGCGAGATGCGCCCCGCCCGGCAACAAACCCACGCCCGCCGAGCTGGCCGCGTGCAGCGGCTTCATGGATCAGGAGTGGAAAGCCCTCAAGCAGAAGCGAGCCATCCTCGCCCTCGGCAAAATCGCCTGGGACGCCACACTGGTCACGATCGCCCGGCAGGGCATCGCCATCCCCTCACCGCGACCGGTGTTTGCCCACGGCGCGACCGTCCAACTCGGCCCGGTGAAGCTGATCGGCTCGTACCATGTCAGCCAGCAAAACACATTTACGGGCAAGCTCACGCCGGCGATGTTTGATGCGGTGCTGGTCGAAGCGAAGAAGTAACCACGGAGGCACAGAGGCACGGAGGCGCGCTCGATTTTTCACGCATTTCGACCAATTGAAGCTCAGAGTAAGAAAGAAAAACCGTTGGTTGCAAACAGGCGTTCAAACACCGAGCGCGCCTCCGTGTCTCTGTGTCTCCGTGGTTCAATCGTTCTGAGATTCCGCCAACGCGTACACGCATATTTGTAATCATCTTCACGCCAGCACGCAGGTAATCAACGAGGTCAAGCAAATTGGATGTCGGAATTCGATGCAGTTCGAGTCGCGAAAACCTTCCAAACCGCTTCCATCTCCTCAATACCCACACGTGCTAAACGGCGACGCCGGCAGGCCGTCCTTGTTGTACAGGTTGCAGCCCACCGGATGCTCGGTGTACGCGTAGCGGACGGCCGTCGGCTCGGTCACGTCTTTGCTGGATACGATCAGGTCCTTGCCGTCGATCTTCCCCTCGGCCCAGTGCCAGGTGCCGTCCTTGGCTTGGATGCTCAGCCACGGCATCGCGGCATCGGGCGTGGGCTTGGGCGGGGCGTAGCCTTCCTTCTTGGCGAGCATCAGGCCGTGGTCGGCGTAGTCGAATTTGACGCGGATGGTCGAACCTTCGACCACATGACTCTTGTAAAGCGGCCCGCTGGGGACGATGTCGGCCTTGCCGTAGGTTTTGTTCAGCGCCCACGCCGCCAGCCTCATGCCGACGTCGAACTTGTTCTTCGGGTGTTCTTTGGCTTCGCCGATATCGATGGTGACCGCCAGGCCGGTTTTGGGGATCGCCGTCAGGGCTTCAACCTGTGCATTGCGGATCGCCGCCCGGCCGTCGCCTTGCTGAGGTTTGTCGGCGGGGGATTGGCCGATCGTCGAAAGCTGGACGATCAAAAACTCAAAATCCCCCTGTTGCCAGGCGCCGCGCCAGCCGTCGATCAGCCGCTTGAGCATCGGCAGATAATCTTTACCCTGCTTGACGTTGGCCTCGCCCTGATACCACAGCGCGCCGCGCATGCCGTAGCCCACCAGCGGCTCGATCTTGGGCATGTAGCACTGATACTTCGTCGCCGTCGGCGGGTCGCCGGGCTTGACGTACCACCAGCCTTCAATGCCCGTGCCCGCGACGGCGGCGTTCATCAATCCGACCGGCACGAGCAACTCGCTTTGCAGTTTGTGCCCGAACGGGTACGACACGCCATAGCAACGCCCGGCCGTGTCGGCGGCACTAACGGTCCAGGCCTCATCGAGAAACCGCAACGCCGGGCGATTGGTGTCGAGATCCGCCGCGCGCGAGTTGTACTTAACCGCCATGTTCGACTGCCCCGAGCAGAGCCACACCTCGCCGATCAGAATATTGGAAAACTGCTTGGTCTCCTCCTTGCCGCCCGATTTCGTGACGACCGTCAGCGTATGCCCCGCCGGCGAATCGCCGGCCGACTTCAGCTTGTCCGCCGGCATCGGGTCGAAGTTCACATCAAACCGCCCGTCGGCTCCGGCCTTGGCGGCTTGCTTGTGCTGATCCAGCGAAACCGACACCTCCGCCCCCGCCAGCGTCCAGCCCCAAACGCGGATCGGCATCTGCTGCTGGAGCACCGCGTTGTCGTTAAACGGCCGACCCATCCGCGGTGCCAGCGTCAGCGGGATCGGCGGCTTGGGAAAATTCGTGGCCAGTTCCGCAGCGCTAGATGCGCGGGTATTGAACAGACCCAAGGTGACAAGAACAAAGAGGGCGGCCAGGGCAAATCGAGATCGGTAGTACATGAACAAATAGTGTGGTTAGAACCAATCTCGTCAAGACACACTTGGCGACATTCCGATACTCCGCTTTACAACACCCGCCGTGGCGGGGCGGTCGTTTGTCCAATTGCGGAATTTAACTGGTGGGGACGACGTTGGAATATTCGGGATGTCCGATTCAATCGCCCTACATGCTAGTACCGCACCAATTTCGTCAAGTCCAGTGTATAGCAACCGTCACCGAGGAAATCGCATCCAGAAGCTTCTTCTAGCGCGGGACATATGGCAAAGCGACAGCCAATCTTCTCGGCCACCGTCACTAGCATCTTCTCGCTACGCTTACTTGGGCGATACCTCTCAAAGTCAAACGCGTCAACGAAGGAACCCTGATAAGCCGCATCGACAAATACAAGACAGGCGCTATCAACATCAGCGCCGTTTCCGTCCGTACCGCGGATGGCCGAGACGGGCAGGCGATAGACGCCGGGGACGAACTTGGGAACCTCAAAATAGGTGGCCCCTTCGCCTCCCATCATGGGATCAAAGAAGGCGAGGTTTTTGCTTCGCAGTTCGAAATAGACGTAGCCATCTTTTTGATCCCACGGGAGTCGCGCGATCGCGGCGCGTTCCTTGGCTGAAAGTGCCGGAGGGGTCTTTGCTGGTCGCGTGGATTGTCCAAGCACCAGCGGACGGGCATCATCTCGGAACGGATTCTCACGTGCCCGCGTGCCTTGCATAGCAATACTTTTGATCCCCTCGATCTTGAAGTCACGAAACGCTGCCCAGAGCGGGCCGGAGATGTAGATCGAATACATCCCGCCCCAGCCTCGATCCGCTCGATCGCCAAAAAACCACTCGGCCCGGTATATGTGCGCTTCTTTCTTTGGAAACGCCGTCAATTGGCCTTTGTCGCCCAGAAGCTGCGCAGTTTTCCCATTGTTATACCAATTCAACGCGTAGCGAATCTCCGTCGGCTCCTTGCATTTGGGGCATTGCTTCCTGACCTGCTGACACTCCTCTGGCGGAACGAGGTTCCGCGGACGCATAAACCATAGTGGCTCCTCATCGCCCCGATCATCTACGCAACGGGCCGGTCCCCATTCAACATCATCGCCCAAGGCTTTCACCAACGCATCATGGAGACGCTGACGCACAATCAACATGCCGGCGTTGCACTCAAAAATGTCCTGACTAGTCTTGCGGCGCGGGTCCATATTCACGATGTATGGCTTCGAGATACGCTCAAGATCGGGGCGGCGGCACTGGCTGCAGAGAGGAGCAAAATCGTTCAAAGGAATAGATTCGCCGGCCTTGATGTGCTCATCGATGCCCTCGCCTTTGATTCGGATGTGGATGGCGCGAGCTCGCCTCAATTCCTCCGGTGAAGGCTCGTCCGTATAGACTGCGACTACCCGAATCGTGGAGCCTCGCACCAGTTTCTTTACAGTTTTGATGCGCGGCCAGTACTCCGGATCATCAGCTGCGGCGGTGAAGGAAAGTTTTCGCTCGCCTTTGCTGTTTTCTTTGCCAAGGGAGGGCTGGTAACTCGCGAGGATTTTCGCGGATTTCTCTATAAGGCTGGTCATTTTTGGGCGATCATTCTTGCCGAGCTTCTGCCACAAACCAGGACCAAAAACTATCGAGCTCTTCATTTCCACTCTCCGTTGACGGACAATTAAACCATAAACGTGGCAGGTACATTTATTACGGTCTATTGCCGCCGAGCTTCCAGCAATCTCGCCACTTCCTGACAATCCTTATCCCCTCGACCCGAGAGGTTAACCACGATCACCTGATCCTTCCCCAGCGTCGGCGCGATCTTGAACGCTTCGACCAGCGCGTGGGCGCTTTCCAGTGCCGGCAGGATGCCTTCAAGCTTGGCGATTTGTTCGAAGGCGTCCAAGGCTTCGTTGTCGTCGGCGGCGGTGTATTGCACTCGGCCGGTGTCTTTCCAGTAGGCGTGTTCGGGGCCGACGCCGGGGTAGTCTAGGCCGGCGCTGGCGCTATGCACGTTGGCGGTTTGGCCGTCTTCGTCCTGGAGGACGTAGCTGAGCGAGCCGTGGAGGACGCCGGGTTTGCCGTAGGTGAGGGTGGCGGCGTGTTCGCCGAGGGCGCTGCCGCGGCCGCCGGGTTCTACGCCGATGAGTTTGACGCTCTTATCCTGCACGAACGGGTGGAAGATGCCGGCGGCGTTGCTGCCGCCGCCGACGCAGGCGATCACCACGTCGGGGAGCTTGCCTTCGATCTCCAGGCACTGGGCCCGCGACTCGCGGCCGATGCAGGATTGGAAATCGCGCACCATCATCGGGAACGGGTGCGGCCCGGCCACGCTGCCGATGATGTAGTGCGTGTGATCGACGCTGCCCATCCAGTCGCGCATGGCTTCGTTCAGCGCGTCCTTGAGGGTTTTGCTGCCGCTGTTCACTTCGATCACGCGGCTGCCCATCAGCTTCATGCGGAAGACGTTCAGGCTCTGCCGGCGGATGTCTTCAGCACCCATGTACACATCGCACTTGAGATTGAACAGCGCCGCCGCGGTAGCGGAGGCGACGCCGTGCTGGCCGGCGCCGGTTTCGGCGATGATGCGCTTCTTGCCCATCCGCTTGCACAAGAGGGCTTGGCCGATGGTGTTGTTGATCTTGTGGGCGCCGGTGTGGTTGAGGTCTTCGCGCTTGAGGTAGATTTTGGCGCCGCCGTAGTGGTCGGTCAGGCGTTTGGCGAAGTAGAGCCGGCTGGGCCGGCCGACGAACTCGCGCAGGTAGAACTCGAACTCCCTGATAAACGCCGGGTCGGCGATAGCCTTGCGGTACTCGGCGTCGAGTTGCTTGAGGGCGGTCATCAGGGTTTCAGGGACGAAAATCCCGCCGTACGGGCCGAAATGGCCGTTGGCGTCGGGGAGCGTGGTGGGGGCGAGGGTCATCATAGTTGGAGTGTAAGCATGGACTCGTGGAAAGGAAATTCTGAATGCTGAATTCTAAATTCTGAAAGAAAGGCAGCGATTCGGATGCTCTTTTCAGAATTCAGCATTCAGAATTCAGCATTTAGAGTTCATTGTTCTTCTGATTCATCCCGCCACTGCTGGCTCATCCAATGGCCGAGCATGGTGCCGGCGACGCCGAAGGAGGCGTAGTCCATCGGCAGGGCGTTGACGAGCGGGTTGGCGGCGACCGTTCCGCCGGGGTTGAGGCTCGCCCAGGCGTAGCCGAGGATCGCCGCGACGAACGGGGCGACGACGGCCAGCGGGGTCATGCCGACGGGCAGGGCGTTGTCCGCCACCAGCGTGCCGATCAGCGACGCGATGCCGACCGCTGCCAGGGCCTGGCCTTTAGAATCGCTGGCGGCGAGGAAGTAAACGAGCACGGCCGTCACGCCCGCCTGCACGCCCACGCTGGTGAGCTTGGCGACGAACGTCGGGCGGTGCTCTTCCTCGACAACTTCCGCGATCGGCGGCTTACGTGTAAGCAGCGCCGCAGCGGCAGCGGCGCAGGAAACCAACGCCGCCAGCAGCACGGTTTCGACCAGCAGCATCGGGTAGACGTTGCCGGCGTTATCGCGGAGCAGATCGGAGACGATCCCGCCGCGCCAGGAGATCGCCGCCAGGCCGAAGGAGGCGGCGAACACGCCGAGCCCGGGCTTGAACGATCCGCCGAGGATGCTGGCGATACCCACGATCGCAAGGTAGACGACTGCGATCACCAGCAGGTTGGTGACGGCCGAGCCTTCGAGCAGCGAAGCGGAGTACCCATGCAAGCTGGGGATCGAAAACAGCCGGCCGACGTAGCAGTAGATCAGCAGCGACAGCAGTGCCGACCCCCACACCACCACGCGAGCCACGACGGCGTGCATGAACCACGAGCGGTTTGGATCGGTCAATTCCGGAGAAGTCGTCGGGGCGTCCATGTCGTTTAGTTTAGCGGGATGACTATAATTTGTCTTGTGAGGTCGAGAACGTCACCTGTACCACGGGCCTCCGGCCCGTGCTTGGTGCGTTTGAATGTTGGAAGACGGGCGTCATTTTTTCCACGTCGCGCGCACGGGCCGGAGGCCCGTGGTACGGGGAAGCGTTGAACGGATGCAGGCATGAGTGAATCGAATTTGTTTGGCGAAGCAATCGAGGAAGCGGAATCGGCCGAGGCTGCGCCGCCGCCCGTAGGCCCGTTCGCTGCGGTGGCGCTTGAAGCCTCCATTGATAAGACGCTGGATTATCAGATCCCCAAGGCGCTGATCTCCACCCTGCAGGTCGGCCAGCGCGTCCGCGTGCCGCTCGGGCGGAACAACAAGCCCTCCAAAGGGTATGTGGTCGCGATCTCGCCGACGACGGAATATCCCAAGATCAAGCCGCTGATCGCCATCGACGACCCGCGCGTGCTAGTCGGCCCGAAGCTGATGACGCTGGCGCGGTGGATCAGCCGGTATTACGTTACCCCGCTGGGCACGGTGTTGGATAGCGTGATCCCGTCGGCGGTTAAAAAGCGCGTGGGGCGGGCGTATGTCAGCCGCGTGCGGTTGCTGATGTCGCGCGAGCAGGTGCAGGAGATGTTGGAAAAGACCAAGGCGCCCAAGCGCCGGGCGATCCTGGCCCGAGTCCTGCAAGTACCTGAAGGCGAGGCGATCGATCTGCTGCACCTGGCCGGCGAGGCGGGATCGACACCGGCCACCATCCGCAAGCTCGCGGCGGCGGGGGTGATCGACATCAGGTCCGAAGTTGAGCCACCGAAAACGGCTGCTGAGGTGGCCGATCCGATCGTGGCGTTTGCTGCGCCGCCGCTGAATGACGATCAGCAGAAGGTGATGGACGAACTCTCGCCGCGGATGAAGAGCAAGACCTTTAGCACCAATCTGTTGCTGGGCGTCACCGGCAGCGGGAAGACGGAGATTTACCTCCGCTGTATCAAGCAGGTGGTGGAGCAAGGCCGGCAGGCAATTGTGCTGGTGCCGGAGATCGCGCTTACACCGCAAACGGTCCGGCGGTTCACGCAGCGGTTCGCGAACGTCGCCGTGCTGCACAGCGGGCTAAGCCAAGGGCAGCGTCATCGCTTCTGGCAACAGATCATGATGGGGCAGGCGCAGGTGGTGGTCGGTGCGAGATCGGCCATCTTCGCCCCCGTGCCAAACCTCGGGCTCATCGTCGTCGACGAAGAACACGAAGCCAGCTACAAGCAGGACACGGCCCCGCGGTACAACGCGCGGGATGTGTCGATCAAGCGGGCGCAGCTTGAGGAGATTCCGATCATTTTAGGGAGTGCGACGCCGTCGCTGGAGAGCTACGCACGGGTTCCGGGTTCCGGGTCCCGGGTTCCGGGTGAAGAGACGAATGCCGAATCTTCCGGAACCCGGAACCCGGAACCCGG